>NZ_JANZKP010000014.1 GCF_025642745.1 Cellulomonas sp. RIT-PI-Y | reverse complement strand
GCTCGGGTGACCGGTCCCCCGGCCGGCCGGGGCCGGCTCGGGACCGCCGTGTCCGTCGGCCGGCGCGGTCGGGTGCTGCGGGGAGGTCATGGCGGTCCTCAGGAAGCGGTGCTGGGCGGTGCGGGAGTGCGGCCCGCGGCGGGGCCGGAGGCCACCTTGCCACGGGAGGCGGCGGAACGGCGGCGGAGCAGGAGGACGACGGTCACGACCGCGGCGACCAGGACCAGCAGGCCGATCAGGGCCGCCCACGGCAGGGCGATCATCCTGAGCTCGGCCGAGGCGGTCACGGCCGCGCCGTTGCCCGCACCGACCGCGGTGCCCTGGGCCTGCACCCGGACGTCGGCCCGGCCCCAGGTGTGCACGCCGGTCACGGTGATCTCGCGGTCCAGTGCGGACCCGGCCAGCACCTCGACCGGATCGGCGCCGGAGACGTCGACGACGCGCGCGGCACCGACCAGGCCCGCCACCGCGACCGCGTCGGTCGGCAGCAGGCGGGTGTTGCCGGAGTTGGTCAGCCGGTAGCGGATCACCAGGGTGTCCCCGGCGAACGGGTTGGCGGAGGATTCGCGGTCGACGGTGAGGCCGGTGACGCTCAGGCCCGGGGTCAGCTCGCCGGAGACCCGGACGTGCATCCGGAGCGCCAGTCGACGGTCGAGCCGGACGGTGCCGTCGTCGCCGGAGGCCGCGGACAGCGAGGTGAGGATGCCGCCGGAGTGGTCGCCGGGTGCGGCGTCGGCGGGCACGGTCACCGTGAACGGGACCGCCACGGTCTGCCCGGCCGGCACGTCGATCTCCCCGGCGTCCGGGACGATCCAGGTGCCCAGGTCCACCGAGGGCTGATCGGCGGGCAGCAGGTCGAGCTGACCGGAGGTCGTGGTCAGTCCGTCGGCACCGTAGACGGTCAGGTGCAGATCGGTGCTGCCGCGGTTGGTCACATCCAGCACGTCCCGCACCACGTCACCCGGGTCCAGGTCATAGGCGTAGTTCGCGCGGTCGGCGCCGTACTCGGTGTCGCCGGGGACCACGCCCCAGGTGACCGAGGAGGTGTCGGCGGTGGGGGCGGCCGGCGCCACCGCCGCGCCGGGCGACACCAGTCCGAGCAGCAGCCCGAGGACCAGTGCCGCGCCACCGCGACGACGAGAGGGGGAGACGAGGGCGTCCACGGTGGCTCAGCCCACCAGGGTGAGGGTCAGCACACCGGTGTAGTCACCCGCCGCGGTGTCCCGCGGCACGGAGAGCTGCAGCGCGGCGTCCACGGAGACGCTGCCCGCGGTGTGACCGTCGGCCGCCGACACCAGGGTGCTGGCGGCGGACAGGCCGGAACCCGAACCGGCGGAGACGGCCGGACCGGCCACCGCGCCGACGGTGTTGTCGACCAGCGCCGGGGCCCAGCCCAGGGCGGACCCGGGGAAGGTGGCGCCGGCGGAGCTGAACGCACCGGCGGAGCCGTTCACGGTCCACGCCCCCACGGTGGTGCGGGTGTCGGAGACGGTGACCCGGTTCAGAGTGCCGGAGGCGACGAACGCGCTGGCGGTCGCCTGGGCGGTGCCGAGGTTCACCCGGGTGTCCGGGTTCTGCACGGTCCAGGTCAGCTCACCGTCGCCGGGGGTGCCCGGGTCGGTGTCCTCCGGGATGGTCACGCCGAGGTCGATGTCCTCGCCGGTCCCGGTGCCGGTGCCCGGCTCGGTGCCCTCGTCCACGGTCCAGCTGACCGACAACGGCGTCGTGACCTTGCGCGGGTCCGCGGCGCCACCGGAGGAGTACCAGTACGACGACTGCCCGGTCTTGGCCTGGAAGTCGACGAAGGACTGCGGGAACGCGCCCCAGTTCTCGCCGGTCCGGGTCTGCTCGCCGGAGGCCGGAGTGACCTCGACGCCCAGGTAGTCCGGGGTGGAGACGAAGCCGTCGGCGTCCACGGTGACGTCGCTCAGGTCCGCGAGCACGATCTGCTCGGGGGCGAGCTCGACCCACTGCGACTGGTCCTCCATCGAGGTGCCGTAGCCGGTGGCGGTGGCGGTGAGCTGCCCGGAGCCGTCCGCCACGGTGAGGATCGGGTCGGACAGCGTCCAGTAGGTCATGCCGCCGTAGAAGCTGACGGTCAGGTCGCCGTCCCAGGCGATCGACGCGGTGCCGGCCGCGGTGTCCACGGTGCCGGTGCCCGCGGCGAACACGCCGACCGAGCTGGTGGTGCCGCCGACCGCGACCGTGCTGCCGGTGGCGGTCTGGCACTTGGTGGCCCAGGTCGCGACCGCGCTGCCGGACGGGGTGTCCTTCACCACGGAGACGTTGCCGACCTGGCCGGAGTAGAAGCCGTCGGCCTCGGTCCACACCCGCGAGGAGCCGGTGTTGCCGGCCTTGCCCGCGGACAGGAAGTTGCACCCACCGAAGTAGGCGCCGGAGTTCGCCTCGGTGTTCAGACCCCAGCGCAGCTCGACGCCGTCGACGTCGCTGGTGGCCGCCTGGGCCGGCATCGCGACCGCGACACCCATGCCCAGACCGAGCGCGACCGTGCCGAGCACCGCGGACCAGCGGTGTCGGGCGCGATTCTCCCGAAGAGCCATCGTCAGTTCCTCTCGTCTGCCGACCCGGGGGCCGGCGCCGACCGTGCGCCCCACAGCGCACGGTTCTCCGGTGGGGGACCACAGGGGTGGCCCCGACCGGACTACCGCCAGGGCAGGACCAGCCAGCCCTTGCGGAAGCCGAAGATCGTTCCCGACCCGGCGAGCATCAGGCCCGCCGCCCCCCAGGCGACGGTCTGCCCCGCGGGAGTGCCGCCGTCGGCCGGGATCAGGTCGCCCCGCGCCTGGGTCACCGTCTGGGTGGCCACGGCGGGGACGGTCAGCGCGTTCTGTTCCGCGACGGCCGCGGCGGCCGCGCTGGGCGTGGTCGCGGTCCGGGACGTCGACGCCGCCCCGGTGCCGGACCCCGTGCCACCGGCGCCGGTCGTCGCGCCGATCGCCGCGTCGGTCGCGGCCGGTCGCTCCTCGGCCGGGACCAGCGCTGCCGCGGCGTCGTAGCTCACGTAGATCGTGGTGGCCGGCTTGCGGGAGTCGGCCGCGCCGCCGGAGGAGTACCAGTACGCCGACTGACCGGTGAGCACCTGGAAGTCGACGAAGCTCTGCGGGAACGATCCCCAGTCCGCGCCCTCACGTGCCTGCGAGGTCCCGCCGGACGGGGTGCTGACCTCGACTCCGCGGTAGGCGGGCAGCACGGAGAACCCCTGGTCGGTCAGCCGGACCCCGGACATGTCCGCGAGGGTGATCGTCGTGTCCGCCAACCGGTTCCACTGCGAGGTGTCCGACATCGAGGTGCCGTAGCCGCTCGCGGTGGCGGTGAGCCGGGCGGTGCCGTCCGCGTTCACCGTGAGCACCGGGTCGCTGGCCCACCAGTAGGTCATCCCGCCGTAGAACACCACGCTGAACGTGCCGGACCAGCGGATCTGCGCGGTGCCCGCATCGGGGTCCGCGGTGCCGGTGCCGCCGTCCAGCACGACCTGCTGCTCGGTGACCCGGTTGTTGCCCGCCGTCACGGTGACGCCGTCCCGGTCGGTGCACCGGCTGGCCCAGTCGGCGGTGACCCGGGTGCCGTCGGCGGCCGGGCGCTCGATCCGGACGTCCCCGTCGGTGGCCCGGTACAACCCGTCCGCCTCGGACCAGACCCTGGCGCTGCCCGCGTTCCCGTCGGCGCCCGGGATGCCGGCCATCAGGAAGTTGCACCCGCCGAAGTACGCCCCGGCGCCGGTCTCCGCGTTCAGCGACCAGCGCAGCTGGCCGTTGGTGATCGACAGCTTCTGGTCGCCCAGGTCGGGGATGGTCACACCGACCTCGATCGAGCCGTCCGGGTCGTCGGCGGCGAGCGCCGCCGGGGCCGTGGCGAGCAGCGCGGCGGCGGCCAGGGCCGCGGCCGCGAGGACCCGCCTCATCGGACGGCCTCGGTGGTGACGACCGGCGGGAGCTGTTCGGTCGGCGGCCCGTCCACCGGGTCGTGCGCGGGCAGGGGCGACGGTCGCCGGGTCGCGGGGCCGTCGACCGCACCGGGCGCGGACGACGCGATCGGCGGTGCGGCCGCGTAGTGCCGGGCGACCGAGGCGCGGGGCGGGGCGTCGGCGGTCCGGGCCGCCGCGACCCCGTCCACCGGGGCCGGTGCGGACGGCTGAGCCTGCGCCGCCCTCCTGGCCCGCCGGCGGCGACGCTGCGCGGTCACGAGGGACACCAGCACGGTGAGCAGCAGCAGGCCGCCCGCCACCGCCACCGCGATCTCCGCGGCGGTCCACACGTGCCCCTCCCCCGCGCTCTGCGCAGCGATCAGGTCGGCGGCGCTCGCGGCGGCCGGATCGGCCGTGACGGTGAACTCCAGCTCGGTGGTCAGCCCGGAACCGGCGGCGCTGACCCGCAGCAGGTGGGTGCCGACCCGGGTGTCGCCCGGCAGCTGGAGCGCCCCGGCGATCTCGCCCTGGGCACCGGCGTTCAGCGGACCGAGGGAGACCACACCGTCGTCCAGGGTCACGGTCAGCTGCTCGCCCGGGTCGAAGCCCTGCCCGGCGAAGGTCAGGGCCCTGCCGACCACCGCGGTGGCCTGGTCGACGCCGACGGTCGGAGCGGCCCGCTCGGTGGTCTCCTCGGCGGCGGACTCGGACGTCCCGGCGGCCGCACCCGGACTCGTCGCAGCGGCGGCACCGGATCCGGCGGCCACGAAGTCGACCGGGGTGAAGCTCTCGTTGCTCGGGTTGACCACACCGTGCGCGCCGATGGTGATCACCCCGCACTGCACCTGGGTGCAGTCCACCTCGGTGATGGCGCCGTCGCGGCCCTTGGCGGTGAAGGTCGGGCCCGGCACGGTCAGCGAGGTCGACCAGGTGCCGTCCGCGGCCACCGTGCCGCCGTTCGCCGCCGCCTCGGTGTCCGAGCCGGGGAACGCCACGAACCGGATGTAGCCCTGGTTGTCCGCGGTCTCGGCGTCGGGCACGTAGTCGTAGTCGCTGCCGGTGTGGCCGCCCTGGCTCGGTCGCCAGCTGCCGCCCGCGGCGTCGTCGACCCAGCCGAAGACCACGTAGATCCCGCCGAACCCGCCCTGGATGGACTGGAACCCGGTGCCGGTCAGCTGCAGGGTGGTCGGCCCGTCCAGCGCCGCCTGCGCCCGGCCGTCGACCCCGGCCACGCCGACCGAAGGGGCGGCCATCGCGGCGGGGGCGGCGAACAGCAGGGCGACCAGCGCGAGGAGCGCGGTCAGGGCGGAGCGGCGGGGTGCCGCGCGGCGGATCATCGGAGGGCCTCCGTGGGCAGGGCGGTCGGGACGGTGTGGTGGGCGGCGGTGCGGTCGGGCAGCACCACCAGCTCGCCGGTGCGGTGGTGCCGGAAGACGTCGACCGGGTACTGGTAGAGGTCGCTCAGGGTGTCGGCCCGGAGCACGTCGGCCGGTGCGCCCAGGCCGTGCGTGCAGCCGGCGCCGAGCAGCAGCACCCGGTCGGCGTAGGCGGCGGCCAGGGACAGGTCGTGCAGCACGGCGAGCACCGCGTCACCGGAGCGGGCCCGGTCCCGGGCGTGGCCGAGCACCTGCTCCTGGTGCTTGATGTCCAGCGCCGCGGTGGGCTCGTCCAGCAGCAGCACCCCGGTGCCCTGCGCCCGGCTGCGGGCGAAGGAGGTCCGCGCCTTCTCCCCGCCGGACAGGGTCGGGAACCGGCGGTGCACCAGGGGTCCGACGTCGGCGGCGGCCAGGGCCTCGGCCACGGCGCGGTCGTCCTCGGACTCCTCGGGGCGCCCGCGCCAGGGCGCCCGCCCCATGCGCACCACGTCCAGCACCGTGAACGGGAAGCTCAGCCGGTGCTCCTGCAGCAGCACGGCACGACGACGGGCCAGGTCCGCGGCGGGCGACGCGTGCGCGTCCCGGCCGGCGTAGCGCACCGACCCGGTCGACGGTCGCAGGTCACCGGCCAGCAGACCGAGCAGCGTCGACTTCCCGGCACCGTTCGGTCCGACCACCGCGAGCAGCTCGCCGTGCCGCAGGTCCAGGTCGACCCCGGTCAGCAGCACCTGGTCCTCGACGACGTAGCCCAGGTCCCGGGCCTCGATCGCGGCGGTCATGCCCAGCCTCCCGCGGTGCGGCGGGTGCGCCGGATCAGCCAGAAGAAGAACGGGCCGCCGACCAGCGCGGTCAGCATGCCGATCGGCAGGTCGGCGTAGGCGACCGCGGTCCGGGCGACCAGGTCGGCACCGGTGAGCAGCACCGCACCGCCCAGCGCGGACAGCGGCACCAGCACCCGGTGCCCCGGGCCGAGCAGCATCCGGATCAGGTGCGGCACCACCAGTCCGACGAACGCGATGATCCCGCAGAACGCCACCGCCGCCGCGGTCAGCAGCGCCACCACCACGATGCTCGCCATCCGCAGCCGCTCGACGTCGACGCCGACGTGCCGGGCCGAGCGCTCGCCGAGCGCCAGCAGGTCCAGCCGCCGGGCGAGCAGCATCGCCACCAGGACGCCGACCGCGACCAGCGGCGCGACCACGCCGACGTACGCCCACCGGGTGCCGTTCATCGACCCGAGCTGCCAGAACACGATCTGCTCCCGGGACTGCGTGTCGCCGAGGAAGGTCAGGAACGCGATCCCCGCGCCGCCGACCGCGTTCACCGCCACCCCGGTGAGCACCAGGGTGACCACCTCGGTCCGGCCGTCCGACCGGGCCAGCAGGTACACCAGGAAGGTCGCGAGCAGTCCGCCGACGAAGGCCAGCACCGCCGTGGTGTACGCCCCGGCGAAGCTCAGCCCGAACACGATCCCGGCGCAGGCCGCGAGCGCCGCACCGGAGGACACCCCCACCACGCCCGGATCGGCGAGCGGGTTGCCGAACACCCCCTGCATCACCGCCCCCGCGGTGGCCAGTGCCGCTCCGACCAGCATGGCCATCGCGACGCGGGGGAACCGGATGCTCCACAGCGCGGCGTCGCCGTTGGGGTGGACGGGCAGCGGCAGCCAGTCCAGACCGATCCGGTGCAGCACCGACCCGAGCACCTGGTCCGGCGGCACGGCGAGCTGTCCGCTCCCGGCGCTGACGATCCCGAGCGCCACCAGCGCGATCACCAGCAGCACGGTCACCGGCACCACCCGGGAGACCGTGCGGGGCAGGACCGCGGTGATCGCCGTCATGCGGCGTCCGGGGCGTAGAGCGCGCGGGCCAGGGCGTCGAGGGTCTGCGCGGTGGTCGGCCCGAAGCCGAGCAGCTGGGTGTCCGCCATGTCGACGATCCGCCGGTGCTCACCGGCCGGGGTCTGCGCCACCGCGGGCAGCTGCTCCAGCAGGCCGTCGACGCCCCCCACCGACTCCAGGCCCTTGGTCATCACCAGGACCAGGTCCGGCTGCGCGGCGACCAGGCCCTCGTCGGTGATCGGCCGCATGCCCTGCCAGCCGATCTCGGTCGCGACGTCCACGCCGCCGAGCGAGGTGATCAGCGAGTCCGCACCCGAGCCGGTGCCGAACATGTAGTAGACCCCGGCGCTGCCGCGCAGGTAGAGGAAGACCACCCGGAGCTTCTCGGACTCGTCGGTGGGCGCGAGCCGGGCGATCTGGCCGGTGACCTCGTCGATGCCCTGCTGGGTGCGACTGGTCAGCTCGGCACCGGCCTCCGGCAGCCCGACGGCGGCGGCGACCTGCGTGATCAGGGTGGCGACGTTCTCCAGGCTGCGGTGGGAGTCGACCACGACCACCGGGATGCCCGCGTCCCGCATCTGCAGGATCACGTCCCAGGGCCCCAGGGTGGTGTCGGTGATGATCAGGGTCGGCGCGAGCTCCAGGATCGCCTCGCCGGTGAGCTCGTGCCCGTTGCTGGTGACGAGGGGCTTGTCCACGATCTCCGGGAAGTCCGAGGAGGTGTCCCGGCCGACCACGCTGTCGCCCAGGCCGAGCTCGTAGACGATCCGCGAGGTCGAGCCGTACAGGTCCAGCGCCAGGATCCGGCTGGTGTCGGTCACCGTCACCTCGGTGCCCTGGGCGTCGGTGACGGTGGCGGGCAGCGCCGGGCTCGGGTCCTCGGCCACCGGCTCGACCGGCGTCGCCACCGACACCGCGGTGCTCGGCCCCTGGTAGTCGCGCGGGTGCTCCAACGGGGTCAGCGTGTCCAGCGCCGGACGGTCGTCGGCGGCGGCCGGGCCGGAGTCGCCCGCGGCTCCGGTGAGGGAACAGCCGGCGAGGACGGCGAGCACGCACACGGGGATCAGGACACGGCGCAACCGGGAGAACAGCGACATGGTGGGACGAACTCCTACGTCTGGAAGGCTCGCCTAACCTAAGTTAGGGCACCCTCAGAAACAAGAGGACGTCGTGTCACAAAACGGCCACGACACCCGGACGGCCGCATGCCGGACATGACGACGGCCCGCCGGGGAACCCCCGACGGGCCGTCCGCGTCCTGCGCTCAGCGCTCCTGGTCGCGCTCCTTGAGCCGCTGCTCCTCGCGCTTGACCTCGGCGTAGCTCGCCCGCTCCCGGTGCAGCCACTCCGGCGCGTCGGCGATGATCGCGTCGATCTGCTCGGTGGTCAGCGGATCGGTCAGGCCGCCGCGGGCCAGCCCCGACATCGACACCCGCAACCGGGCGGCCACCACCTGGCGCGGGTGCGGTCCGGTGCGGCGCAGCTCGGTCAGCCACTCCGGCGGGTGCTGCTGCCACTCGTCCAGCTGGTCGCGGGACACCGGACCGGCCTGGAACTCCGCCGGGGTGGCGGGCAGGTACACGCCGAGCTTGGTCGCGGCGGTGGCGGGCTTCATGGTCTGGGTCGCGCGGGCACGACGGGGCTGCGAGGTCACCGGCCCAGGATACGGACACCTCAGGCGTCGAGCAGCCTCCGGACCTCCCGCGCCGCCGCCCGGCCGGCCCGATTCGCCCCGACGGTGCTGGCACTCGGCCCGTAGCCGACCAGCTGGATCCGCCGATCGACCACCGCCCGCGTGCCCTCCAGCTCGATCCCGCCGTTGTGGTGCCGCAGGCGCAGCGCCGCCAGGTGCTCCACCGCCGGCCGGAACCCGGTGGCCCAGAGCACCACGTCCGCCCGCACGTGCTCCGGTCCGTCGACCCAGCCCGCACCGACCGGCCCGGGCGCCCAGACCGCGCCGTCCGGCACCAGGCGCTCGAACATCGGCCGGGCCCGGAGCACACCGGACTCGATGCCCGGCCGGTACTCCGGGGTGAGCGACAGCCCGGTGGCGGAGACGATGCTGGCGGGCGGCAGTCCCTCCCGGGCGCGGCGCTCCACCCGGGCCACCGCCTCCCGGCCGAGCTCCGGGGAGAACTCCGCGTCGATCCACTCCGGCGGTCGGCGGGTGGCCCAGGTGGTCGACCGGGCGAACGGACGGATCGCCAGCAGGTGCTGCACCGCCGAGGTGCCCCCGCCGACCACGATCACGTCCCGGTCGGTGAAGTCCTCCGGTGCGCGGTAGTCGTGGGTGTGCAGCTGGGTCCCGGCGAACTCGCGCTGCCCCGGGTACACCGGCCAGAACGGGCGGGTCCAGGTCCCGGTCGCGTTCACCAGGGCCCTGGCCAGCCAGGTCCGGTGCACCCGGCGCGGCGCCCCGGGCGGTGCGGGCGGACGCGGGGCCGCGCCGGCCGGCCGGACCGGTCCCGCACCGCAGCCCAGGCAGTCCTCCGACTGCGGCAGGACCGGTGCGGCCTCGGCGACGGGGCCGACCGGCGACCCCGACCGGTCCACCGTCTGCACCGCGAGCAGGCCGTCCTCGGCGTCGCGGACCGCGCGGACCTGCACCGGCCGCCGGACGTGCAGCCCCTCGGTCGCCTCGAACTCGCCGAAGTACCCGGGCAGCGCCCGGGCGGCGGGCAGATCGAGGTCGAACTCCGGCATCGGCCGGTTCGGCAGCTCGTAGACGCTGTGCACGGTGCGCATGGTCAGCGTGGGCCAGCGTTCCCGCCACGCGCCGCCCGGACCGTCGGCGGCGTCCAGCACCACGAAGGTCGGGGCTCCCGGTGCGGGAGCGTCCACCGGTGCGAATCCGGAGCGGCGCAGATGGGCGGCGGCCGACAGTCCTGCCTGCCCGGCCCCGATCACCACCACGTCCACCCGCTGCGTGTCGTCGTCAGGGGCCACGGTCGGTCAACGCCTCCGACCCCGCCGACGTTCCCGGACCGCCCTCAGCCGAGCTCGATCCGGGCCAGCTGCACGCGGTCGTCCAGGCCGAGCTTCGTCAGGGCGTGGTCGAGGTGCAACCGGGTGCTGCCCAGGCTCAGGAACAGCTCGGCGGCGATCGCCCGGTCGTCCCACCCCAGCGCGGCCAGCTCCGCCACCCCGCGCTCACGCTCGGACAACACCTGTGCCGGGGCCGGGCAGGACTCTGTCAGCCCCAGGACCCCGCGGACCACCACCGCGAGCTCCGCGGCGGGCGGCACCTCGGCCAGGGCGGACCGCATCGCGTCGGAGTCGTCGTCGGTGAAGGCGCGGTGCAGCCGGTACCACGGCGCGAGCATCGGCATGGTCACCCGGTCGAGCTGCGCCTCGATCACGGCCAGCTGGTCGACGGTGTAGCGGCCCGGACGACGCAGCCAGCACTCCAGCGCGACGCCGATCTGACCGCACTCCACCAGCCGCAGTCCCTCCTCCCACAGCGCCCGGTCCGCCGCGGCCGATTCCTCGGCGGTCCCGGCGTGGGCGACCAGCGTCTCGGCCAGCGGGAGCAGGGAGTCGATCAGCGGGCGGTACCGGATCGGCGCCGCCCGGAGCTCGGTCAGCATCCCCTCAGCGGTCGACCGGTCGCCGAGCTGCACCCGGATCGAGGCGGCCAGGGCCAGCGCCCGGCGGAAGAACGGCTCCTCGGCGGGTCCGGAGGTGCCGAAGCGCAGCGCCAGGCTCACCGCGAGCCAGGACTGGTCGGGGCGGCCGGTCAGGGACAGCACCTCGGCGAGCAGGCACGAGTGCACCCGGATGCCCGGGGCGTCCAGCTCCGCGCAGGCGGTCTCCAGCAGACCGCGGGACTGCCGCTCCACCTCCGCCCAGTCCCCCAGCAACAGCAGCGCCGACGCGCGCAGGCCCGCCAGGAAGTGCCCGAGCAGACCCGGCTGATCCGTCAGGTCGCCCCGATCGGCGAGCGGGAAAGCGAGGTCCGGGCGCCCCACCTCGATCAGGACGCCCGCCAGCACGGCGGCCTGCACCGCGGCGCGCGTCCCGCCCCCGACCGGGGGCAGTGCCCGCACCGCCGCGTCGACCGGCTCGCCCGCCCGGGCCAGGGCCAGCACCTGCTCGCGCTGCGCGTCCAGTTCTATCAGCGGACGCAGGTCCTCCGCGTGCGCGGCGGCCAGGGCGACGACGGCCGACCGGCCCTGTCCGCTCCACTGCGCCCAGACCAGCTGCTGCAGCCGGTACAGGGCCCGGTCCAGCGGGTCGTCCCGGTCGGACAGCGCGGTCTGCCGGTAGACGGCGGCGATCCGTTCACGTTCCGGCCGTCGGCGCACCAGGGTGAGGTAGGCGTTCGCGGTCCGGACCGACGGAGTGGCCAGCCACCGGGCGCGCAGGTCGGACTCCCGTGCGACCTCGTCCTCCTCGATCCGCGCCGCCAGCCCGGCGGTCCACAGCGCGCCCAGCCCCACCTCGTCCGGTGCAGGCTCGAACACCACGTCCAGCGGCGACCGGTGGTCGGCCCGGGGCCGGTGGGCCGTCGCGCCTGCCCGCTCGGTGAACTCGGCCCGGCGCCGGAGGCTCAACCCCGAGCGCAGTGCGGCCGCGAGCGCCGGTGGCGACACCGCCAGGGTCGGCCGACCGCGACGGTCCTGGGAACCGATCAGGCGCCCCCGGTCGACCAGCCGCCCGACCAGCTCGGGCGGCACCCACTGCGCCACGTCCTCGGCCGCGGCCGGGCCGAGCCAGGACAGCAGCTCCAGCGCCTCGGCCTCGGCGGCGGGCAACCGCGGCACGAAGGCGTTCACCACGGCGTCCAGGGGAAGACCCTTGGCGATCGCGACCGCATGCCACCGGCCGTCCCGCAGCTCGATCGCCCCGGCGTACCGCGCCGCGTCCACCAGGGCGTCGACCACCCGGGGATTGCCCGCCGACCGGGCCGCCACCGACGCGACCAGCGGGACGTCGGCCGGCGCACCCAGGGCGGTCGCGATCTGCTCGAACACCGAGCTGTAGGTCAGCGGGCGGAGCCACACGTCGGCCGGGGCCCGCTCGGCGCAGAGGACGGCACCGGCGCCCTCCGTGTCGCGACGTCGGCCACCGGCGGTCAGGACGACGGCGCCCCCGGACCGGGCCAGTGCCTGACGGACCACCTGCGCGCTGCACGGGTCCAGGTCGGCGGCGTCGTCGATCAGCAGGGTGACGTGCTCACCGGAGAGCTCGTCACCCAGCCAGCGCGCGAGCTCGACGCTGCTGGCGTCCGCGAGCGCGGGCGGGAACGACGGGTGGGCGAGCAGGGCGGCGTGATCGCGCGGGCCGGCAGCGGTGAGCAGCAGGGTCCGATCGCCGCGCTCGGTCAGTCGTCCGGCCAGCCCCCGGAGGACGGTGCTGCGCCCGGATCCGTCGTCACCACGGATCACCACGTCCCGTCCCAGGTCGAGCCAGGACTCGACGGCGTCGAGCGTGAGTGCGAGATCGCGGAGCACGGAGCACCTCTCAAGCGGGGGGCGGAATGACCGCGACCCTAGGAAGCGGCCCCCGCATCGGCGCCGTTCGCCGTCCAACTCAGGGGTTAACAGCTCCCGGTGGGGTACTGATCACGCACGACCCGAGTAGTAAATCGACTCGACCAGAGTGCGATTCACCCACGCATGAGTAGCCATCTCCCCTGGCCCTGAGGGCTGGTGCACCGGAGCGGCTGATAGGCATGTGCCATGACCGCCGACCTCCGCCGCAGCACCGGTCCCCTGAGCAGCGCCGACGCCGACGCCGTACGCACCCTGGCCCGAGCGGCCGCGGCGGCGGACGGCGTCGATCCGCTCTCCGAACAGCCCCTGCTCTGGCTCACCGGCGCCGGACCGGCGATCCACCACCTCACGGCCGGCGATCCGGCCGCACCGGCCGGGTACGCCCAGCTCGATCTGCGCGACCCGGGGCAGGCCACCGCGGAGCTGGTCGTGCACCCGGACCACCGCCGCCAGGGTCTCGGTTCCGCACTGATCGACGCACTGACGGCCCCGGTCGACCTCTGGGCGCACGGCGACCTGCCCGCGGCCCGCGCGCTCGCCGCCGCCCGGCACCTGCCGGTGGTGCGGGAGCTCTGGCAGATGCGACTCGACCCGCTCCCCGCGCCCGCCGACCCGGCGCCCACCCCACCCGAGCTGCGGATCCGGGCCTTCGTCCCGGGCCGGGACGAGGCCGCGTGGCTGGAGCTGAACGCCGCCGCCTTCGCCCACCACCCGGAGCAGGGCCGCCTGACCCGGGAGGACCTGGACGCCCGCGAGGCCGAGCCGTGGTTCGACCCGGCGGGTTTCCTGCTGGCCGAGTCGACCGTGGACGGCCGGCTGCTGGCCGCCGGCTGGACCAAGGTGCCACCGGGTGAGGACGAGGGCGAGATCTACGTGCTCGGCGTCCATCCGCAGGCCCAGGGCCGCGGACTGGGCCGGCTGCTCACCGACCGGATGCTGGCCCAGCTGGCCGATCGCGGACTGAGGACCGCGGTCCTCTACACCGAGGGCGACAACGCCGCCGCGGTGCGGACCTACCGACGCGCGGGCTTCGACCGCAGCGCGGTGCACGTCGTCTACCGACGGTGACCCGCCCCTCCACAAGCCGCCACGGACGGCCGTGGTCCCCAGGGCTCGGATCTCGGTCACCCGCTGGACACCTTCCAGTGCCACCATGGGGCGATGAGCGACAACCCGGACCAGCAGCCCCGCGGTCGCACCCGGCGGACCAGCGCCGCCACGACCAGCACCAGTCGTAGCTCCGCGGCCGGCAGCACCGGCACCGGCAGCCGCTCGACGACCAGCAGCCGTTCGACCACCGGCCGTGCCCGCCGGCAGCCGACCGCCGACCAGCCCGCCGCGCGGGCCAACGGCACCGTCGCGGCCAGCACCTCCGCGGCCGACGGGGTGACCGAGGACGGTCGCACCCGCACCGGCCGGCCGCTGGCACCGGAACTGGCCGCGCACATCGCAGAGCACATCGCGCCGGTGGCCGAGGCCGAGCCCGCCGGGCTCCCCGCGTCCGAGCCGCTGCCCGATGACCGGTTCCTGGACCGGGAGCTGTCCTGGCTGGCCTTCAACCAGCGCGTGCTGGAGATGGGCGAGGACGACGGCCAGCCCCTGCTGGAGCGGGTCCGGTACCTGGCGATCTTCGCCTCCAACCTGGACGAGTTCTTCATGGTCCGGGTGGCCGGCCTGAAGCGCCGGATCGCGGCCGGGCTGGCGGTCACCGCCGCCTCCGGTCTCAGCCCGCGCCGGGTGCTGGAGTCGATCAGCGAGCGCGCGCACGAGCTGATGGAGCGGCACGCCGCGGTCTTCACCGAGCAGGTGCAGCCCGCCCTGGCCGCCGAGGGCATCACCCTGGTCCGCTGGGAAGAGCTCGGTGAGGCCGAGCAGGACCGGCTGCGCAAGTTCTTCCGCAAGCAGATCTTCCCGGTGCTGACCCCACTGGCGGTCGACCCCGCGCACCCGTTCCCGTACATCTCCGGCCTGTCGCTCAACCTGGCCGTGGTCGTGGCGAACCCCACCACCGGCAAGGAGCACTTCGCCCGGGTCAAGGTGCCGCCGCTGCTGCCCCGCTACATCGCGGTGGACGCCAAGGGCCGCCCCACCGCCACCGCCGGGCAGGCGCCGATGGACCAGCGCCCGATGTCCTTCGTCCCGATCGAGGACGTGATCGCCCAGCACCTGGACTACCTGTTCCCGGGCATGGAGATCCGCGAGCACCACACCTTCCGGGTCACCCGCAACGAGGACGTGGAGGTCGAGGAGGACGACGCCGAGAACCTGCTGCAGGCGCTGGAGAAGGAGCTGCTGCGCCGCCGGTTCGGTCCGCCGGTCCGGCTGGAGGTCGCCCGGTCGATCAGCCCGCGGATCCGCCAGCTGCTCATCCGCGAGCTCGGCGTGGTCGAGGAGGAGGTCTACGAGCTGCCCGCTCCGCTGGACCACACCGGCCTGAACCTGATCGCCGACCTGGAGCGCCCGGACCTGCAGTACCCGAAGTTCGTGCCGACCACGCACCGGTTCCTGGCCGAGGTGGAGTCCGCCACCCCGACCGACGTCTTCGCGGCGATCCGGACCCGGGACGTCCTGCTGCACCACCCCTACGACTCGTTCAGCACCTCGGTGCAGACCTTCCTGGAGCAGGCGGCCGCCGACCCCAAGGTGCTGGCGATCAAGCAGACCCTGTACCGCACCTCCGGCGACTCGCCGATCGTCGACGCCCTGATCGATGCCGCCGAGGCGGGCAAGCAGGTGCTGGCCCTGGTCGAGATCAAGGCCCGGTTCGACGAGCAGGCCAACATCGGATGGGCCCGCAAGCTGGAGCAGGCGGGCGTGCACGTGGTCTACGGCATCGTCGGCCTGAAGACGCACGCCAAGCTGTCCTTGGTCGTCCGGCAGGAGTCCGACGGGCTGCGCCGGTACTGCCACGTCGGCACCGGCAACTACAACCCGAAGACCGCCCGGATCTACACCGACCTCGGTCTGCTCACCAGCGACCCGGACGTCGGGCAGGACCTGACCCGGCTGTTCAACCAGCTGTCCGGCTACGCGCCCAAGTCCCGGTTCCACCGCCTGCTGGTCGCCCCGCGGTCGGTGCGCTCCGGCCTGATCGAGCGGATCGAGCGCGAGGCGCAGGCGGCGCGGGAGGGCCGGCCCAGCTGGATCAAGCTCAAGGTCAACTCCATGGTCGACGAGGAGACCATCGACGCCCTGTACCGCGCCTCGCAGGTCGGGGTGCCGGTCGACCTGGTGGTCCGCGGCATCTGCGCCATGCGACCCGGCGTCCCCGGCCTGTCCGAGACCGTCCGGGTGCGCTCGATCCTCGGCCGGTTCCTGGAGCACTCCCGGGTGTACGCGTTCTGCGCCGACGGCGGAATGCGCAAGGACCTGGTGGACGGTGGCAAGGAGTCCGACGTCCTGATCCCCGGCCCGGAGGTGTTCATCGGCTCCGCGGACCTCATGCACCGCAACCTGGACCGCCGGGTCGAGGCCCTGGTCCGGATCGCCGAGCCCGAGCAGGTCGCCGAGCTGGTCGACCTGATGGACGAGTCGATGTCCGACGCCACCGTCTCCTGGCACCTGGGACCCGACGGCACCTGGGACCGGCACGCCACCGGCGCGGACGGTCGGCTGCGCGACCTGCAGTCCGCCCTGATCTACCGGCAGCGTCGGCGGCTGGGCGCGGGCCGATGAGCTCTGGCACCACCGTCGCCGAGGCCGCCCGGGCCGCACGCACCGCCCGGGATGCCCGGCGGCCCGCGGTCGTCGAGGCGGCCGGCGCCCTGGTCTGGCGGGTGCGGCAGGGCCGGCTCCAGGTCGCCCTGGTGCACCGCCCGCGCTACCGCGACTGGTCCTGGCCCAAGGGCAAGGTCGAACCCGGGGAGCACGTCACCGTCGCCGCGATCCGCGAGGTCGAGGAGGAGACCGGGCTGCCGATCGTGCTCGGCCGCCCGCTGCCCGGCCTGCAGTACGCGCTGAACGACGGTCGGCACAAGCGGGTGCACTACTGGGCCGCGCAGGTCGCCGGCCGCCCCGAGGGCCCCGCCCTGCACGCCCGCCCGCCGTTCGCGCCCGCCGCGGCCACCGAGATCGACCGGGTCGCCTGGATGGACGCCGAGGTCGCCCGGCGCAAGCTCACCCGGCGCGCCGACGCCGAACCGTTGGACGCCCTGGTCAGAGCGCACACCAAGGGGCGCCTGGACACCCGCGCGGTCGTGGTCGTCCGGCACGGTCGCGCCCGCAGTCGCGCCGCCCACGGCGCGGAGGAACTGACCCGGCCGCTGACCCCGGTCGGGCGCCGCCAGGCCGAGGACCTGGTCCCGCTGCTGTCTGCCTTCGGCGTCGCGGAACTCGTCACCAGCCCCTGGGCGCGCTGCCACGGCACCGTGGAGCCCTATGCCACCGCGGCCGGGCTGCCGATCGGCGAGCTCGAGCCGCTGACCGAGCACGCGCACGCGCACGACCCGGGGGCGACCGCGGACGCCGTCGAGGCGCTGATCGCCGCCCGGGCCGGACAGGTCGACCTGGCGCTGTGCACCCACCGGCCGGTGCTGCCCACCGTGGTCGGCGTCCTGGCCGGCCACGCCCGCACCAAGGCCCGTGCGGAACTGCCGACGGCCGATCCGTGGCTGCACCCCGGGGAGATGCTGGTCGCCCACGTCGCGACGGCAGCCGACGAACGCGGGCGGCGGCGGGTGCTGGCGGTGGAGCGGCACCTGCCCTGACGAGTCGCCCTCCCGCGCCACAGCGCTCGGCGCGGGAGAGCGGGGCCTTTTACGCCATTTCGCTCAGCCGCCGCAGCTCAACGTGACCGACGCGCCGTACGTCGGATTCCCAGCCGAACCGAGGAATCCGCCGCTGCGCCACTGTGTCGCATTGGAGTTCTTGCAGGTGAACTTCGTCATCACACCGACACCCTTACCCCCGGCAATGACGGAAGTGTTGGACGATGTGTTTTCGCGCCAGCCGATCAGTGCACCCTGGTAACTCCACAGTCGCGCGGTGGCGACCTGCGTCGTCGGCGAGCATCCGGCACTCCGCGCGAAGGAGACGGTGCTCATGACGATGCTCCCGCTCTTCGTGGGAGAACCGGCGGTGACCGTCTCTGTGCAGGCCGCCGTCACTCCCACGTACGTGGTTGTCGTGGCGCCTTCATGGACGACCACCGTCTCACCTGCCGCCGGCCGGATCGTCGGCTCGGCCGCGTCGAAGACCGTGACACTGGTCGTCGTCGGCGACGACTCGCTGCCGATAGCCGGAGAGATCGCGCCCCCGCTGAGCAGACATGCCATGCCGAGCACTGCGGTCACACCGATACTACGCTTCATCATGCCCCCTTGTTGTTCCGATAGGACGACCAAGCTATCCATTCGATGACAACAAGTCCAGAAATCTTGATGATTGATTCATCAAATACAACGGTAGATGACTGGCGTCCTTGTGCGAAACTCGGTGAGGCCGGCATGAGTGAGCGGCGCGCCCGTGGTGCAGGACGCGCCGCTCAGCCGAGGCGATCGATCAGCTCAGAGTCCCGAGCCTTCCAAGGTTCCCGTCACCGGCTCTGCGCTCATGACGATGCACTGGACGACGCGGTCATCCATCTGCTCCCACCCACCCTCGGTCGGGGTCATCGGCTGGTAGCCGAGGGAGGAGTTCTCAGCCGGCACCCCGACAAACGTGGCGAACTCGCCGTAGCAGAAGTCGTCGGCCTGCGCGTCGAGGTCGGTCGGGAAGTCACCGGCAGGCAGCTCCTCCTCGGCGTAGATCTCGGAATCGTGCGCGTCGGAGCAGGGCACCGTAGGCAGCGAGGAGACCTCGTCGGCGAGGTCAGCGGACGCGAGATCCAGGCAGTCGCCGACAGCCACCGTGAACACGTTGGCGTCGGAGGACGCGGTGATCTCACCAGACGACTCGTCCCGCTGCGCGTCGGGTGCGCTCGAGCTACAGCCGGAGAGGGCGAGGGAGGCCACAGCGAGGCCCCCGAGGACATAGGTGAGGTTCAGCTTCCGCACAGACATGACACGCAGTGAACCCGACGTCGAAGCGGTTCGTCCACTTCAAGCGTTACGGGCGATATGGCCTGACTAGGCCGATCGGGTGAGCCGAACGGGCCGGTCAGCCCAGGAAGGCGTGCAGCACCACGTAGACCACGGCAGCCACCGCGGCCGCCGCCGGGATGGTCAGGATCCAGGCGGCGCCGATGCTCTTGGCGACACCCCATCGGACCGCGGACAGCCGTTTGGTGGCGCCGACGCCCATGATCGCCGAGGTGATCGTGTGGGTGGTGGAGACCGGGGCGTGCAGCCAGTAGGCGTTCAGGTAGAGCACCACGGCGGACACCGACTCGGCGACGAAGCCGCGGGCCGGGTCCAGCTCGATGATCTTGCGGCCCAGGGTCCGCATGATCCGCCAGCCACCCGAATAGGTCCCCAGCGAGATCGCGGTGGCGGCGGCCAGCTTGACCCAGAGCGGGATCGAGTCGCCGTCGTGGAAGCCGCCGGCGACCAGCGCCAGCACGATGACGCCCATCGTCTTCTGGGCGTCCTGCAGACCGTGCCCCAGCGCCATGGCGGCGGCCGAGGCGGTCTGCGCGAGCCGGAACCGACGCTGCGCGGGGGCGGGCGACGCGCGCCGGACCAGCCACAGCACGCCGACCATCACCGCGAACGCGGCCGCGAAGCCGAGCAGAGGGGACACGATCATCGGGATGACGACCTTGTCCAGGATCGCCGACCAGTGCACGGTGATCCCGGAGGCGACGCCGACACCGGCCAACCCGCCGATCAGAGCGTGCGTGGAGGACGACGGCAGTCCGAGCCACCAGGTGATCAGGTTCCAGGTGATGGCGCCGACCAGGGCGGACAGCACGATCACCAGGCCGGAGTGTGGCGCCACGTCGTCGATGCTGACGATGTCGTGCGCGATGGTGGTCGCCACGTGGGTGCCGAGCAGGGCACCGAGCAGGTTGAACACGGCCGCCATCAGCAGCGCCGCCCGCGGAGTCAGTGCCCGGGTGGACACCGAGGTCGCGATGGCGTTCGCCGCGTCGTGGAACCCGTTGGTGTAGTCGAAGCCGAGCGCGAACGCGACAACGACGACGACGAGCGCGATCTCCACGGGAGCTCAGGACTCCTTGAGGGCGATGGTCTCGACGGTGTTCGCCACCTTCTCGAACGCGTCGGCGGCGTCCTCGAGCTTCTCGACGACCTCCTTCAGCTTCATCAGCTGGATCGGGTCGGCGATCTCGTCGAACATCTGCGCCAGCAGCTTGCGGTGCGACTTGTCCGCCTGGTTCTCCAGCCGGTTGACCTCGACCCAGTAATCGCTGAGCGAGTCCATCGAGCGCAGCTTCGGCATCGCCTCGGCGGTGAGCTCGGCGCAACGCTGCAGCACCTGGACCTGGTCGGAGACCCGCGGCGGCAGCTCCTCCAGCTTGTAGAGGACGATCAGGTCGGTCGCCTCCTCCATGAAGTCCATGCAGTCGTCCAGCGCGGACGCCAGGGCGTAGATGTCGTCCCGGTCGAACGGGGTGACGAAGGTCTGGTTCAGCCGCCGCATGATCGAGTGGGTCGCCTCGTCGGCGAGGTGCTCGACCTCATTGATCTGCTTGGCGATCGCCTTGCGGGTCTGGCGGTCCGCCCCGAGCAGCTCGGCGACGAGGTTCGCGCCGGTGACGAGGTGGGCCGCCGAGGCGGCGAGGAGATCGAAGAACGAGGTGTCGCGCGGAGTGAGGCGCAGGCGCACGGGAGACTCCCAGTGGAAGGGCTCTGGTCGTGCTCAGGCTAGGGCAGCCGACGGGTGAACACGCAACCCCGGAGATGAACGCGGGGTGAACGCACAGGTACGGGGCGGCGTCCGGTGCGGGCGATGTGACGGAGGTCCCGTTCCCCCTGTGAGCTTCGTCGCTCGTCGGGACGGGAAGAAGGTGACGCCGGACCGGGAAGCGCCTCTCGGCGCGTGGCCGCTCGAAGCGGCTGATATTGGAGCCCGGGGCTACCGCGGCCCGACGTCGCCCACCATTTTACCCGGCCGGTCCGGTTCGTCACCCCTCGCGGGGGTGAGACATCCCACCCGGACGACGGGAATGAGCTACTCCAGCTGATCGGAGCGCCACAGCCCGGCGGAGTGCTCGAGCTCCTCCGCGGTGCGCAGCAGCCCGTCGGCACCGCGCGTGAGCCGGTTCGCCGCCTCCGCGTCCGCGACGTCCAGATGGTCGGCGTCGAAGGCGGCCCCGGTGGCCAGCACCCGGCAGAACGCCGCCCCGCGCTCCAGGGCCACGGCCAGGTCGCCGGTGTAGACGCCGGACAGCACCGCGTCCAGGACCTCGCGCAGCTCACCCGGTCCGGGCGGCGTGACCACCCCGGCCACCGCGTGCGGCACCTCGGCGGCGACCAGGCCCAGGCGGTAGCGCTCGGCCAGCGTGGCCGGGTCGCGCCGCACCCACTCGCGCAGCACGTACAGCCGCCACATCGTGCCGGGCAGTGTGGTGGCCGGGCAGTCCGCCCAGAGCGCCGCCAGGGTGTCCAGCCCCTCGGACTCCACCAGGTGCACCAACCGGTCGACCAGCGCCGGGTCGTCCCCCGCCCCGGCACGACCGCCGTGCACGATCGCCGTCGCGGTGGTGTGGGCCACCCGCGAGCGCAGTGCCGGGTCCATCCCGCCCGGGATCTGGTCGGCCTCCTGCGGGTCGAGCATGGCCGGGCGACGGAATCGGGGGCGGGGCTGTTCGCTGCTCATCGTCCACGATTCTCCGCCCGACGCCCCGGGTCGGCGAACCCGCTCGCCGTGCGCGACGCCCTGACCGGCACTACGGTCCCCGAGGCGCGTTCCGGGTGCGGGATGCGCCGACCTGGTCAATGGTGGGAGCTGCCCTCGACCGGCGCCCAATGATGTGCACCGGCCGGGCGGTGCCCGCGTATCGGAAGGACGTCGTCATGGCTGGCAGTACACCGACGCAGGGCCGACACCCCGCGCACAACAAGGCGATCGGACTCGCGGTCGCCGCCGCGGTGGGTGGCTTCCTGTTCGGCTTCGACAGCTCCGTGATCAACGGTGCGGTGGACGCGATCCAGGGCCAGTTCGGGCTCGGCTCGACCCTGACCGGCTTCGCGGTGGCGGTGGCGCTGCTCGGCTGCGCGGTGGGCGCCTGGGCCGGCGGCCGACTCGCCGACCACTGGGGCCGGACCCGGGTGATGGTGCTCGGCGCGGTGCTGTTCTTCGTGTCCTCGATCCTGTCCGCGATCGCGTTCAGCGTCTGGGACCTGATCGTCTGGCGGGTGCTGGCCGGTGTCGGCATCGGCATCGCCTCGGTGATCGCCCCCGCGTACATCGCGGAGATCGCCCCGGCCGCCCTGCGTGGCCGGCTCGGCTCGCTGCAGCAGCTGGCGATCACGCTCGGCATCTTCGCCGCCCTGTTGTCCGACCAGCTCCTGCAGGAGGCCGCGGGCGGTGCGTCCGAGGTGCTCTGGCTCGGCTGGGAGGCCTGGCGCTGGATGTTCCTGGTCGCCGTGGTCCCGGCCGCGGTCTACGGCATCCTCGCGCTGCGGATCCCGGAGTCGCCGCGCTACCTGGTCGCCAAGGGCCGCCGGGACGAGGCCGTCCAGGTGCTCCGGAGCGTGCTCGGCGCGGACGAGGACCCCGAGGAGCGGGTGTCCCAGATCGAGGCCACCATCAAGAAGGACCAGGAGAACGCGGAGAAGGCCACCCTGCGCGGCTCGCGCTTCGGCCTGCTCCCCGTGGTCTGGACGGGCATCCTGCTCTCGGTCTTCCAGCAGTTCGTCGGGATCAACGTGATCTTCTACTACTCGACGACGCTCTGGCAGGCGGTGGGCTTCGACGAGAGCCAGTCCTTCCTGGTCTCGACCATCACCTCCGTCACCAACGTGCTGGTCACCTTCATCGCCATCGCGCTGATCGACAAGGTCGGGCGCCGTCCGATCCTGCTCACCGGTTCCGCGGGCATGACGATCTCGCTCGCGGTGATGGCGATCGCCTTCACCCAGTCCACCGGCTCCGGCGACGACGTCTCGCTGCCGGGTGCCTGGGGGCCGGTCGCCCTGGTCGCGGCGAACGCGTTCGTGGTGTTCTTCGGCGCCTCCTGGGGCCCGTTGGTCTGGGTGCTGCTCGGGGAGATGTTCCCGAACCGGATCCGGGCCGCCGCACTGGGCGTGGCCGCCGCTGCGCAGTGGATCGCGAACTTCCTGATCACCGTGACCTTCCCGCCGCTGCTCAGCCAGTTCGGTGCGACCGGGCCGTACCTGATGTACGCGATCTTCGCCGGACTGTCCTTCGTCTTCGTGCTCGGCAAGGTGCCGGAGACCAAGGGCGTGGAGCTGGAGGACATGGAGAACCTGCCCCCGGCGCGTCGGCGCTGACCGCACCGCTCGGCGAGGGCCCGGCATCCCGATGGGTGCCGGGCCCTCGCGCGTGTGGAACCCTGGTCTCCGCTCGCTCGTTCCCCCAGCGACGAAAGGACGACCGTGCTTCTCACCCCCCTCACCTCCCCGCAGGACCGGCGATGACCGGCACCCCGCTGGTCGCCCAGGAGGTGTGGGCCGGTTACGGCGGCGCCTCGGTCCTCAGCGGCGTGGACCTCAGCATCGCTCCCGGCGAGACGGTCGGTCTGATCGGCCGGTCCGGGGCGGGCAAGTCGACCCTGGTCCAGGTCTTGCTCGGGCTGAACAAGCCGACCCACGGCCGGGCGACCTACGGCGGCCGCACGGTGTCCCGGCTCTCCCGCAAGGAGAAGAAGGGCTTCCGCGCGACCGTGCGTGCGGTGCACCAGGAGGGTCTCTCCGGCGCCGACCCGCGGATGACCGTCGAGCGGCTGCTGCTGAACACCCTCAACGACGCCCGCAAGGCCGGACTGGCCACCGGTCAGCACCCCGCCGACGTGCTGGCGACGGTCGGGATGGAGGAGCGGTTCACCTCCCGCACCCTGCAGTCGCTGTCCGGCGGCGAGCGCCAGCGGGTGGTGCTGGCCAACGCGCTGGCCACCCGTCCGGAGATCCTGATCCTGGACGAGCCCGCCACCGCGCTCGACCCGGGTCTGCGCGACACCGTCACCGACCGGATCGCCGAGCTCACCGCGGCGGGGGTCGGCCTGCTGGTGGTCTCGCACGACCTGCGGATGGTCGACCGGCTGACCACGGTCACCCACGTGCTGGCCGAGGGCAAGATCGTGGAGAGCGGCCCGGTCCGGCAGCTGATGGCGGACCCGCAGCACGAGGAGACCCGGGAGCTCGCCGAGGCGCTGCCGGAGGCGATCGGCGGGCTGCGCTGAGCCGTCGGCGAGCTGAGCCGTCGAGGAGCTGAGCCGTCAGGACGCGGCCAGCACCATCACCTCGTCCAGTCGGGCGGGCACCGGGCGCAGCTCGGCGTCCGGCAGGACGGCCCGCACCCGGTCCAGCGGCACCCCGGCGACCCGGAGCCGCCGACCGTCCACCGACACCGGCAGCCCGGCCGCGCCCAGGGTGCGGAAGGCCGACGACCAGTCGTCGGCGAGCACCTCCACCGCCTCGATCCCGGCGGCGAGCTCGGCCGGGGCGCCCTGCGCCACCACCCGGCCGTGCGCCATCAGCATGACGGCGTCGCACTGCTCCGCCTCCTGCAGGTAGTGCGTCGTGACCAGCACGGCCGCCCCGGCATCGGCAGCGGCGTGCACGCTGTCCCACAGCGCGGCGCGGGCGAGCGGGTCGACGCCGGAGGTCGGTTCGTCCAGCACCAGGAGCTCCGGCCCGTGCCCGAGGGCGGCGGCGAACGCGGTCCGGCGCTGCACACCGAGGTTGAGCCGGCCGATCGGACGGTCCCGGTCGCCGGCCAGCGCGGTCGGGACCGGCAGATCCACTCCGAACACCGCTCCGACGAACCCGAGGTTCTCCGCGACGGACAGCTCGGCGGACAGTCCCAGGCCCTGCGGCACGTAGCCGATCCGGCGGCGGACCTCCCGGGTGACCGGGCCGCCGAGCACGCGGACTTCGCCGCCGTCCGCGGCGACCAGGCCCAGCACGGTGCGGATCAGGGTGGTCTTGCCCGCCCCGTTCGCGCCGAGCAGCCCGATGACCTGGCCGGGGCGCAGGGTGAGGGAGACGTCGTCGACCGCTCGGTGGCTGCCGAAGGTGGTGACCAGGCCCCGCACCTCGATCGCGGGGTCGGCGGGCACCGTGACGGGCACGAGCGGCGACGGCGCGGCGGGTGCGGTGTCGCGGTGTTCGAGGGTGAGCGCGATGACCGTGTCCTCGAGGTCCGGAACAGGTGCGTCCGGGAGACGTCCGGGCACCAGGAGGTGGCGGGCGCGCCCTCGCCGCCAGCCGGGCAGCGCATCGCCGTCCTGCGGTCCGGCCTCCCGCACCGTCCCGCGCACCGCCGTCCAGGCCCGGTCCGGCTCCCCGGCGTACAGCGCCGATCCGCGGTCCAGCACCAGCACCCGCCCGGCCCGTTCGGCCTCGTCCAGGTAGGTCGTGGTCAGCAGCACCGCGGTGCCGTCCGTGGCGGCGTCGGTGATCATCCGCCACAGCTCGGTCCGACTGACTGGGTCGACCCCGGTGGACGGCTCGTCCAGCACCACCAGCTCCGGGTCGTGCAGCAGGGCCAGGCAGAACCCGAGCTTCTGCCGCATCCCGCCGGAGAGCTGCCGGCCGAGCCGGCGGGGCACCCGGTCCAGGTCCGCGGCGGCCAGCAGCCGCCGGATCCGGTCGCCGTCGGGGCGGACTCCGTGGGTGCGGGCCACCAGATCGACGTTCTCCGCGATGGACAGGTCGCCCCACACGCCGGAGCCGGACGGCATGAAGCCGAGCGCACCCCGGGCAGGCGCCCGCACGGTCCCGGTGCCGGGCAGGTCCAGGCCGACCAGCAGCCGGGCCAGCGACGTCTTGCCCGCGCCGTCACCACCCACCACCGCGGTCACCTCCCCGCCCGGCAGGTCCAGGTCGATCGGCTCCGCGCCCGGCCTCAGCGCGACCCCGGTGATCCCCCAGCTCATCGGGCCACCGCCCGGCGGGGCGTGATCGAGGCCCGGAACCGCCAGATCGCCAGGCCGAACACCGCCGCCGCCATCCCGGTCAGCACCACCAGCGGGAGCCAGAGCGAGTCGAGCCCGGCACCGCGGACCATGACCCCCTGCGACACCTGAATGAAGTAGGTCAACGGCAGGCAGTAGCCGATCCAGCGCACCCCGCCGGCCATCGCGTCCAGCGGGAAGATCATCCCGGACAGCAGGATCTGTGGCAGCAGCACCAGGATGGCGGTCTGGATCGCCTGTCCGGCGTTCTGCGAGACCGTGGAGATCAGCACGCCGATCCCGAGCACGAGGAACAGGAAGATCGCCCCGGCCAGCGCGAACAGCCACACGCTGCCCCGGAACGGCACCCCGAACAACGCGCGGCCGAGCACCGTGACCAGCACCATGTCGATCGCCGCCAGCAGGAAGTACGGCGCGATCTTGCCGACGATCACGTCCATCGGACGCAGGGGCATCACCGCGAGCTGCTCCAGCGTGCCCGCGGCCCGCTCCTTCACCATGCCGATGCTGGTGATGATCGTCCCGATGAAGGTCAGGATCAGCCCGATGAGCGCCGGGACCATCACCCACGAGGTGTCCAGGCCGGGGTTGAACAGGATCTCGCTGTCCACCCGGTCACCCAGCTGAGCCACCAGCACGTTGGCACTCTGCGCCGCGAAGATGTTGCTGCCGTCGATCAACACCTCCGGCACGCTCCCTCCGGTCACGACGGCGAGGTCGGCCCGGTTGGCGGCCAGATCGGCCACCGCGTCGGCCCGGTCCGCGTCCGGCCGGACGTCCTCGACCCGCAGCACGTCGGCGGTGAGGAACTGCTCGGCCTGCTCGGCCCCAGGCCCGACCACGACCACGCTGAGGTGGTCGACGGTGAAGGTGGCGGCGAAGCCGAAGATCGTGAGCAGCAGCAGCGGCAGCACGACCAGCATCGCCACGGTTCTGCGGTCGCGCCGCAGCTCGCGGAACTCCTTCAGGATCATCGCTCGCATCCGCCGACCGTACACCCGAACCGGAACATCCGCTTCCGCTTATCGTCCCGTAACCTGGACGGCGTGAGAGCTGATGCGGCGCGCAACCGCCGGGCCGTCCTGGACGCCGCACGCCACCTGTTCGGCCGCGAGGGGCTGGACGCCTCGATGGAGGCCGTCGCCCGCACCGCCGGGGTCGGCGTCGGCACCGTCTACCGGCACTTCCCGGACCGTGGCGCCCTGGTCCGGGCGGTGATCGCCGATCGGATCGCACACGTCACCGGTCTGGTCGAGCAGGCTCGCACCCGGCTGGACGAGGATCCCGCCGCCGCCTGGTGGGGACTGTTCGACGGCCTGATCGCCTCCGGCCTGCCCTTGTTGGTCCCGACCCTCGTGCCGCGCTCGAACGACGCCGAGGTCTTCCCGGCTGAGCTGCTGGCCGCCCGCGCGCGCACCGCCCGTGCCGCCGAGGAGGTGCTGCGCGCCGCCCAGGGGCACGGGGTGGTCCGGGCGGACATCGGGGCGGCCGAGATCATGCTGCTGCTCGCGGGCGCGCTCCGCAGGATGCCGGGGCTGCCGGTGGAGCTCGACGAGGCGTTGATCGCGCGGCGGGTGCCCCTGGTCCGCGACGCGCTCCGACCGGACGGCACGGCGCTGCCGGGCTCCGCCCTGGCGCTGACGACGGTGCTGGACGCGCTGGGCGGCTGACCCACCGGTGGCCCGGGTCCACCCGGGCGGTTACCGTCGAGTCGTCGGCGGGCCTCCCGCACGGCAGATGGCGTCAGGACCCGGCGCCCCACGGATCGGATCGCGCCGACGGTGACGCCCCGACCCCACCGCACCCCACGGGGTGCGGACCCTTTTCGGCCCTCGCACCGAGAGCGAGCACGCCATGTACCTGCACGTCCAACGCCTGATCCACGAGATCGTCCCCGACGAGCCCGACCCCGCTGCGGCCAACGCCCTGCAGGAGGGGCTCGGTGGCCAGTTCGGCGAGATGCGCACGATGATGCAGTACCTGTTCCAGTCGATGAACTTCCGCGGCCCCGCCGGCAAGCCCTACCGCGACCTGCTCCAGGGCGTCGGCACCGAGGAGATCAGTCACGTCGAGCTGATCGGCACCACGATCGCCCGCCTGCTGGACGGCTCCCCGCGCTACCAGGGCAAGAAGGCCGACCCGCTCGACAAGCCCGGAGCCGGCGGCGCCACACCCCTCGGCCTGGCGCTCGACCAGGGCAACATCCATCACTACCTCGTCGCCGCCCAGGGTGCACTGCCGGTCGACTCGGCCGGGAACCCGTGGTCGGGGTCGTACGTCTACAACTCCGGCAACCTGGTGCTCGACCTGCTGTACAACCTGATGCTCGAGTCCACCGGCCGCCTGCAGAAGTGCCGGATCTACGAGATGACCGACAACGCGACGGCACGGTCCACCATCGCGTACCTGATCGTCCGGGACCAGGCGCACGAGAACGCTTACGCGCGCGCCCTGGAGACGCTCGGCGTGGACTGGGCGACCGTCCTGCCGATCCCGAAGACGAATGCCGAGCGGTTCCCGGAGGTCAAGAAGCTGGTCGACCTCGGGCTGCAGAGCAAGCAGTACACCTTCGACCTCACCGCATCCTCGGAAGCCGGGAAGATCTTCCAGGGCATGTCACCGTCGAAGGACGGCACCACCCTGGACGCGAGCGAGCAGGCCCCGGAGGGCGTGCCGAGCGCCATCGCCGAGGAGCGGTTCGAGGAGTTCTCCCCCGGGCTGGACAAGGACCTGCTCGCTCTCATCCAGGCGACCGCCGACCTGGAGGCGGCCGAGGTCCAGCCGCTCTACGGACCGGTCGATCCCACCCCCTGATCCCTTCGAGAAAAGGACCACCATGCGCGCACTCACCTGGCAGGGACGCGAGAAGGTCAGCGTCGAGACCGTCCCGGACCCGGAGCTCCAGCAGCCCACCGACGCGGTCATCCGCGTCACGTCGACCGCGATCTGCGGATCCGACCTGCACCTCTACGGCATCCTGGGGATGTACCTCGACGCCGGGGACATCCTCGGGCACGAGGCGATGGGTGTCGTCGAGGAGGTCGGCACGGCGGCCGGGGACCTGAAGGTCGGGGATCGGGTCGTGATCCCGTTCGGCATCGCCTGCGGCACCTGCTTCATGTGCCGGAACGGACTGCAGTCCCAGTGCGAGACCACCCAGGTCAGGGCCGAGGGCAAGGGTGCGGCCCTGTTCGGCTACACCCGGCTGTACGGCAGCGTCCCCGGCGGCCAGGCCCAGTACCTACGCGTGCCGCAGGCGCAGTACGGCCCGGTGGTCGTCCCGGACGACGGCGCGCCCGACGAGCGCTACCTCTATCTGTCGGATGTGTTGCCGACCGCCTGGCAGGGCGTGGAGTACGCCGAGGTCCCGCCGGACGGCACGGTCGTCGTGCTCGGGCTGGGTCCGGTCGGCCAGATGGCCGCCCGGATCGCCCGGCACCGCGGGGCGGCCCGGGTGATCGGCGTGGACCTGGTGCCCGAACGTCTGGCGATGGCGGCCCGGCACGGGATCGACGTGCTGGACGCGCGCACGGTGGACGACGTCCCGGCGGCGATCCGCGACCTCACCGACGGTCGCGGCGCGGACAGCGTGATCGACGCGGTGGGGATGGAGGCGCACGGTTCCCCGATCGCCGAGGCCGCCATGAAGGTGGTCGGCCTGCTCCCCGACGCGGTCGCGGCCGCCGCCACCGAGCGGGTCGGCGGCGATCGGCTGGCCGCCCTGCTGACCGGGATCGACGCCGTCCGGCGCGGTGGGACGATCTCGGTCTCCGGGGTGTACGGCGGTGCGAAGAGTCCACTGCCCCTGATGCAGATGTTCGACAAGCAGGTGTCGGTGCGGATGGGCCAGGCCAACGTCCGTCGATGGATCGACGACCTGCTGCCCCTGGTCCAGGACGACGCCGACCCGTTGGGCGTGCTCGACCTGCGCACCCACCGGGTCCCGCTGGAGCAGGCGCCGGACGCCTACCGCACCTTCCAGCAGAAGGAGGACGGCTGCATCAAGGTCGTGCTCGACCCGGGTCTGGCGGGCTGAGCTCTCCGACCACGGCCCGGAGCACCGGTGGACACCCCGCTCCGGGTCGCGGTCGTGGGGCCTCGCTCAGCCGGCCAGCGGGGGCGTCGACTCCCGGAGCACCAGCTCCCCGTCCAGCACCACGGTGCGGCCCGCCTCGCCGGCGAGCGCCAGCTTCACCGCCTCCGCGCCCGCCGCGACCAGCGGCAGTCGCACGGTGGTCAACGTCGGCGTGACCTCCGCCGCCCCCGGGGAGTCGTCGAAGCCCGCCAGCGCCACCTGGTCCGGAACCGGGATACCCGCCTGGCGCAGTGCGGCCAGCGCCCCGAACGCCGCCTGATCGGTCACCGCGAACACCAGCGGCCGCCCGGCGTCGCCCCCGGTGAGCACACCGGACGCGATCACCTCCGCCATCGCGGCATGCCCGGCCTCCCGGGTGGGCGCGGTCATCCGCTGGACCGCCAGCACCTCAGCGCCCAGCACCGTGACCGTCTCGACGAAACCCGCCAGTCGCTCCGCGGGCCTGCCCGGCCGGTCCGGGCCCGCCAACGCCACGAACCGCCGGTAGCCCAACGCGTGCAGTTCCATCGCGAGCTGCGCGGCACTCCGCTTGTCGGCGATGTCCACGCCGCTGGTGCCGGGCATCGCGGCCCCGATCAGCGCGGCCGAGCCACCGCCGACCAGATAGGCCTCGATCGCGCGCATCGCCGCCACGTCGGCCTCGACGTTGCCGGTGGGCCCGCCGACCAGGACCATCGCCCGCACCCGCTGCCGCGCGAGCGCATCGATCACCGAGGCCTCGCGTCGGGGGACGTCCCGGGTGCTGGCCAGGGTCACGCTGAGTCCGGCCTCGTCCGCCGCGGCACTCACCCCGGCGGTGATCGCGCCGAACAGCGCGTCCGAGACGTCCGGGACCACCAGCCCGATCGCGTTCGTGCGTCCGCGTGCCATCGCCTGGGCCACACCGTCGGGTGCGTACCGGAGCCGCTCCGCCGCGGCCCGCACCCGCCGGGCCAGCTCGGGGCCCACCGTCCGGGTGGCGCTGCCGTTGAGCGCACGGGAGGCGGTGGCCAGCGAGACACCGGCCTCCTGCGCGACATCGCTGAGCGTGACGGGCCGGACCATCCCCAGACGGTATGCGCATTCCCGCTGGAGAGACAGCCGTGGCAGAGGTGCCAGCACCCGGATGAGTCGCCACCCAGATCAGTAGCGGTCCGACCATCGGGCCGGTCACCCCTCCCGGACACACCGGAGGCCCGGAACGCGGTCGCGTTCCGGGCCTCCGGGTCACTCAGATCACGCGGGCATCAGCCCGGTGCCCCCGTCGCCCGAGGAGGCGATCGGCGGGGCCGGCGGCACGTCGGTGCCGGAGGCCGGGTTGCCGGCCGAGCTCGCGCCCACCGACACCGGCTCCTTGGCCCGCGGGCCACGGTCCTCGCCGGTGAAGGTGAACTCGCCGAGCAGACCCTCGCCCTGCGCGTCCACGATCACCTGCTGGCCGGAGTGCAGCTCGCCGAACAGGATCTTCTCGGACAGCACGTCCTCGATCTCCCGCTGGAGCGCGCGGCGCAGCGGCCGGGCGCCGAGCACCGGGTCGTAGCCCTTCTCGCTCAGCAGGGTCTTGGCGGCCTCGGTCAGCTCGATGCCCATGTCCTTGTCGCGCAGACGGGCGTCCAGCTTGGCGACCATGAGATCCACGATCTGGAAGATCTCCGGCTGCGACAGCTGCGGGAAGACCACCACGTCGTCGACGCGGTTGAGGAACTCCGGGCGGAAGTGGGTCTTCAGCTCGTCGTTCACCTTCGACTTCATCCGCTCGTAGGACGTCGACAGGTCGCCACCGGCCTGGAAACCGGTCTGGACGCCCTTGGCGATGTCCCGCGTGCCGAGGTTCGTGGTCATGATGATCACGGTGTTCTTGAAGTCGACCACCCGGCCCTGGGAGTCGGTCAGGCGACCGTCCTCCAGGATCTGCAGCAGCGAGTTGAAGATGTCCGGGTGCGCCTTTTCGACCTCGTCGAACAGCACGACGGAGAACGGACGGCGGCGGACCTTCTCGGTCAGCTGGCCGCCCTCGTCGTAGCCCACGTACCCGGGCGGGGAGCCGAACAGCCGCGAGACGGTGTGCTTCTCGGAGAACTCCGACATGTCGAGCTGGATCAGCGCGTCCTCGTCCCCGAACAGGAACTCGGCGAGCGCCTTGGCGAGCTCGGTCTTCCCGACACCGGTCGGCCCGGCGAAGATGAACGAGCCGCCGGGGCGCTTCGGGTCCTTCAGACCGGCCCGGGTCCGGCGGATGGCCTGCGACAGCGCCTTGATCGCGGCGTTCTGCCCGACCACGCGCTTGTGCAGCTCGTCCTCCATCTTGAGGAGCCGGCTGGACTCCTCCTCGGTCAGCTTGAACACCGGGATGCCGGTGGCCAGCGCCAGGACCTCGGCGATCAGCTCCTCGTCGACCTCGGCCACGGCGTCCAGGTCACCGGACTTCCAGGCCTTCTCCTTCTCCTGGCGCTTGAGGCCGAGCTGCTTCTCCTCGTCGCGCAGGCGCGCGGCCTTCTCGAAGTCCTGCTCGTCGATCGCCGACTCCTTGTCGCGGCGGGTCTCGGCGATCTGCTCGTCGAGCTCGCGCAGCTCCGGCGGAGCGGTCATCCGGCGGATGCGCAGCCGCGCGCCGGCCTCGTCGACCAGGTCGATGGCCTTGTCCGGCAGGAACCGGTCGTTGACGTAGCGGTCGGCCAGGGTGGCGGCGGCGACCAGGGCACCGTCGGTGATGGACACCCGGTGGTGCGCCTCGTACCGGTCGCGCAGGCCCTTAAGGATCTCGATCGCGTGCGCCAGGGACGGCTCGGCGACCTGGATCGGCTGGAACCGGCGCTCCAGCGCGGCGTCCTTCTCGATGTACTTGCGGTACTCGTCCAGCGTGGTCGCACCGATGGTCTGCAGCTCACCGCGGGCCAGCATCGGCTTGAGGATGCTGGCGGCGTCGATCGCGCCCTCGGCGGCACCCGCACCCACCAGGGTGTGGATCTCGTCGATGAACAGGATGATGTCGCCGCGGGTGCGGATCTCCTTGAGCACCTTCTTCAGGCGCTCCTCGAAGTCACCGCGGTACCGGGAACCGGCGACCAGGGCGCCGAGGTCCAGCGTGTACAGCTGCTTGTCCTTCAGCGTCTCCGGCACGTCGCCGCGCACGATGTCCTGGGCCAGGCCCTCGACCACCGCGGTCTTGCCGACGCCGGGCTCACCGATCAGCACCGGGTTGTTCTTGGTGCGGCGGGACAGCACCTGCATGACCCGCTCGATCTCCTTCTCGCGCCCGATCACCGGGTCGAGCTTGCCCTCGCGGGCGGCCTGGGTGAGGTTCCGGCCGAACTGGTCCAGCACCGCGGAACCGGAGGGCTGCCCCTCCTGCGGGCCGCCGGCCGAGACCGGCTCCTTGCCCTGGTAGCCGGACAGCAGCTGGATGACCTGCTGGCGGACCCGGTTCAGGTCGGCGCCGAGCTTGGTCAGGACCTGGGCGGCGACGCCCTCACCCTCGCGGATCAGGCCGAGCAGGATGTGCTCGGTGCCGATGTAGTTGTGGCCGAGCTGCAGGGCCTCGCGCAGCGAGAGCTCCAGCACCTTCTTGGCGCGCGGCGTGAACGGGATGTGCCCGCTCGGGGCCTGCTGGCCCTCGCCGATGATCTCCTGCACCTGCGCCCGGACGGCGTCCAGCGAGATGTTCAGGGACTCCAGCGCCTTGGCGGCGACGCCCTCCCCCTCGTGGATCAGGCCCAGGAGGATGTGCTCGGTCCCGATGTAGTTGTGGTTGAGCATCCGCGCCTCTTCCTGGGCGAGGACGACCACCCGACGGGCACGGTCGGTGAATCTCTCGAACATGTGCACTCCTCACGAGCGGCGTCCCCGCAATGCCGGACAGGTGCCCGGGCACGGCGGGGGCTGGCGTTGTTCGATGCTAACGGCGGGGGTGGGCCCAGGCGTCCCGTGTTCGCCGCTGGCGTGACGCGCGGTCCCAGTCCGCCCCCGCACCGACCCTCCGGCCGAGCGCGAAGAAGTCGTCGTCCTCCGGGCGATATGGGCGACAAGTTCTTCGCACTCGGCCCAGCGGGACCGGGGGAGAGGGCGTGGACCGGGTCAGTGCAGGACGACCACGGTGCGGGCGGGGACGGTGACCCGGGTCTGGTCCGGGTCGGGCAGGACGCGGGTGTGGCCGGCGGCCCAGGCGGCCAGGACCGTCGGCGTGCCGGTGCGGTCCAGCGGGACCGTCTGCTCGGTGTCCGCGAGGTTGATCACCACCCGGGCGTCGCCGCGGTGCAGGACCAGCCAGCTGCCCCAGGCGCGGGACCGTGCCGCCTCGGGGGAGTCGTCGGTGGACGACTCGGCGTCGGCGACGGCCGGGTCCCAGGTCACGCGGGTCGCGGAGCGGTCGCCGTCACCGAGCACGCCGACCTCGCGGCGCAGGGCGATCAGGCGGCGGTACCAGTCGAGCAGCCGACGACGGCCGGGGAGCTCCGGCTCGGTCCAGTCCAGACGACTGCGGTCCAGCGACTCGGCGGACTGCGGGTCCGGGACGGTGAAGTCGTCGTCGTCCCGGCCGTACATCACCGCCCAGCCGTGCGAGCCGAACTCCTCGGCCCGGCCCCGGCGGACGGCCTCGGCCAGTTCCGGCTCGGGGTGGTCGGTGAGGAAGAGCCACGGGGTGCGGGCGCCCCACTCCTCGCCCATGAACAGCATCGGGGTGTAGGGCGAGAGCAGGATCAGCGCGGCCTCGGCGGCCAACGCGGCGTCGTCCAGTCTCTCGGCGGGGCGGTCGCCGAGGGCGCGGTTGCCGACCTGGTCGTGGTCGGAGCCGAAGACCACGAACCGGTGGCCGTCCACGTCGTCCGGAACCGGGCGGCCCCAGTCCCGGTCGCGGAAGGTGGAGCGCCCGCCCTCGTGCACGAACACCCGGGTCATGGCGTGCGCCAACGTCTCGGGCGCGCCGAAGTCGACGTAGTAGCCCTGGCGTTCGCCGGTGAGCAGGGCGTGCACGGCGTGGTGCACGTCGTCGGCCCACTGCGCGGTCATGCCCCAGCCGCCCTGCGCGGTGGGCGTGACCGACACCGGGTCGTTGAGGTCGGACTCGGCGATCAGGGACAGTGGGCGGCCGAGGTCCAGTGCGGCGACCGCGTCGGAGAGCTCGGCGAGCAGGTGCCGGGGCGAGTCGTCGATCAGGGCGTGCACGGCGTCCAGCCGGAGCGCGTCGACGTGGAAGTCGCGGAACCAGCGCAGCGCGGAGTCCAGGATCCAGCGCCGCACCTCGACCTCGGACAGGTCGATCGCGCTGCCCCAGGGGGTCTGGTGCGCGTCGGTGAAGTACGGACCGAACTCGGCGAGGTAGTTGCCGGACGGTCCGAGGTGGTTGTGCACCACGTCCAGGCAGACCGCGAGCCCGGCCCGGTGCGCGGCGTCGACGAACCGTTGCAGTGCGGCCGGACCGCCGTAGGGCTGGTGCACGCCGTACAGCGAGACCCCGTCGTAGCCCCAGCCGTGCCGCCCGTTGAACGGGGCGACCGGGAGCAGCTCGACCACCTCGGCCCCCAGGTCGACCAGGTGGCCGAGCCGGGGGATCGCCGCGTCCAGGGTGCCCTCCGGGGTGAAGGTGCCCACGTGCAGCTCGTAGACCACCGCACCGCGGACGTCCCGGCCGGCCCAGGCGCCGTCGGCCCAGTCGAAGCGCTCGGGGTCGAACACCCGGGACGGTCCGTGCACGCCCTCGGGCTGCCAGGGTGACCGCGGGTCGGGGCGCGGCGGGCCGCCGTCCACGCTGAACGCGTAGTCGGTGCCGTGCGGCAGGTGGTCGTCACCGGTCCACCACCCGCCGTCGGACCGGTCGAGCGGCACCCGTACGGTGCCGCTGTCGTCGGAGCCGGGCAGCACCAGAGCCACCCCGGTCGCTCGTGGCGCCCATACCCGCATGTGTCAGTCCTCCCGGACCAGCAGCGCGACCGGCAGCCGGTCGAGCAGCTCGCTCAGTCGTCGCACTCCACCGGCCACGGCTCGACCGGTCAGCACGTCCTGCCAGTCGCCCTCGGGCAGCGCGACGGTGTGCTCCGCCCAGCCTCCGATCCGCTCGACCGACGCGGCCAGCCGGGTGGCGACCGCCGCGATCCGGGGGTCCCCGGCGACGGTGCGGGCGTAGGTGATCGCGTGCCCGGACGAGTGCGCCAGCGGGATGAAACCGGCCTCCGGGCCGATCACCGCCTCGCGCAGCTCCCGGCGGACCCGGAGCGTGAGCGCGGTGAGCAGCAGCTTCTCGTCGGCGAGGTCGCGGGGTCCGGCACCCTCGTCCAGCCGGGCGAGGCGCGCGGCGATCGCGGCGTGGTCCACCGGTCGCCGGTTGTCCGGGTCGACCAGGGCGATCGAGGGGACCTCGGTGCCCTGGTAGACGTCGGCGACGCCCGGCAGGGTGAGCTGGAGCAGGGCGGTGCCGAGCGTCGCCGCCCGGACCGCCTCCCGGGTTCGCAGCTCCCAGCGGCCGAACAGCTCGGCGATCGCGGGGTCGGTCACGGCCTGCCGGGCCGCGCCGAGCACGGCGGACTCGTAGGCGTGGTCCGGAGCGGTCCAGCTGGTGTGCTGCTTCGCCTCCCGGATCGCCTTGGTCAGGTACTCGGTCAACCGGTCGGCCGACAACGGGCCGTCGGCGGTCCAGGTTCCGGCCAGGGTCTGCCAGAGCAGGTTCTCGGTCCGGCCGTCCAGCAGCGCGGGCCGCCAGGCGGCGGACGCGGCACGCAGCTCGCCGACCAGGGCGGCCCACTCGACCGGCAGCTCGGACAGCACGCCGATCCTGGCCCGCACGTCGGCGGACCGCTTGGTGTCGTGGGTGCTCAGCGTGGTCATCCCCAGCGGTGAGGTGACCTGCATCCGGCCGGCCCAGGTGAGCAGCTCGGTGGGGGACAGCGCGAAGCGGTCCGGCTCGCCGCCGACCTCGCACAGCGAGACCAGCTGGGTCCACCGGTAGAACGCGGTGTCCTCCACGCCCTTGGCCATCACCGCGCCGCAGGTCTGCTGGAACCGCACGATCAGCTCGTCCCGGCGCGGGTCGCGGGTCCGTCCGGCGGAGCCGACCTCCCGGCCGAGCAGCAGGTCGACCAGCACGTCCATCGTGTCCCCGCGCTCGGGGGCGAGCCGGGTGCGGGCGATGTCCGCCGCCGCCGACAGCACGTCGACGTCCTCGGACTGCGGGGTCTGGCCGGGCACCACGTAGGCGCGGTACCGGTCCATGGCGATCAGCAGCTCGATCAGGCAGTCCTGCAGCGAGCGCCAGGTGTGGTCGCGCAGCCGCAGGTCGTCCCGGCAGACCGCGGCGGCCAGTTCGGTCAGCCGGTGCACCTCCGCGTAGAGCGCGCGGTCGACGATCTCCCGTTTGGCCTCGTCCACCAGGGCGGGCAGCGCGTCGCTGGTGTCCCCGGTGAGCCGGTGCATCAGGGCGCCCAGCCGTCCGCCGCCGCCGGGGTCGACGAAGGCCTGCTGGATCCGCCAGGCGGTGTCGTAGCCGGTGCTGCCCGCGGTGTCCCAGTCGGTCGGCAGCTCCTCGTCGTTCTGCAGGATCTTCTCGACCACGACCCATGCGCCGCCGGTCGCCGCGCGCAGGCGGCTCAGGTACCCGGCCGGGTCGGCCAGGCCGTCCGGGTGGTCGATCCGCAGGCCGTCGATCACGCCCTCGTGCAGGAGCCGGAGCACCAGCGCGTGCGTGGCGTCGAAGACCTCCGGGTCCTCGACCCGGATCGCCGCCAGCGTCCCGACATCGAAGAACCGGCGATAGTTCAGCTCCTCGTCGGCGACCCGCCAGTAGGCCAGGCGGTAGTGCTGCCGCTCGACCAGCTCGGCCAGCGGCAACGACTCGGTGCCGGGCCGGACCGGGAACACGTGGTCGTAGTAGCGCAGGACCGGGGCGTCCGCGTGCTGGTCGAGGGTCAGCTCGCCCCGGGCCAGGACCGCCCCGATCCGGTCACCCAGCACCGGCATCAGCAGGGCGCCGTCCCCGGCCGACCAGTCCACGTCGAACCAGGCCGCGAATGGCGACTCCGGTCCCTCGGACAGCACCGACCACAGGGCGCGGTTGTGCCAGGCGGGGGTCGGCACGGCCATGTGGTTGGGCACGATGTCCAGCACCAGGCCCAGTCCCGCGGCATGGGCCACCTCCGCCAGGCGCCGCAACGCGTTCTCGCCGCCCAGCTCGGGCGCGACCTCGTCGTGGTCGACCACGTCGTAGCCGTGGGTGGAGCCGGGCGCGGCGCGCAGCACGGGGGACAGGTAGAGGTGGCTGACCCCGAGCGAGTCCAGGTACGGCACCAGATCCGCGGCGTCGTCCAGGGACAGGTCCGGTCCGAGCTGCAACCGGTAGGTGGACACCGGGACCGGGCGACCCGGCGCGGGCAGGCGACGGCTGGGCGTGGTCGGGTCGCTCACGCGGCGTCCATCGGCGGCCGGGTCAGCACGACCAGCGAGCGCGGGGCCAGTGCCAGCTCGGCCTGTGCGGCCTTGACGTCGCCCGCCTCGAACTGGCTGTCGGTGTCCAGCACCACGGTCCACTCCTGGCCGTAGTCCTGGTTCGGCAGCGTGAAGGTCACCGACTCCGGGGCGCCGTTGAACAGCACCAGGAAGGAGTCGTCGACCACCTCCTCGCCGCGCAGGCCCGGCTCGGCGATCGCGTCGCCGTTCAGGAACACCGCCACCGAGCGCGCGAAGGCCTCCTGCCACTGGGCGTCCGACATGTGCGTGCCCGAGGGGTCCAGCCAGGCGATGTCCCGCAGGTCGGACTCCCCGCCGCGTTCCGGCGCCCCGGCGAAGAACCGGCGGCGGCGGAACACCGGGTGGTCCCGGCGCAGGGCGACCACCGTCCGGGTGTACTCCAGCAGCTCCTCCCGGGTGGCGTCCAGGTCCCAGTCCACCCAGGACAGCTCGTTGTCCTGGCAGTAGACGTTGTTGTTGCCCTGCTGGGTGCGTCCGAGCTCGTCGCCGTGGGCCAGCATGGGCACGCCCTGGGACAGCAGCAGCGTGGCCAGGAAGTTCCGGGACTGCCGCAACCGGACGTCCAGCACCTCGGGGTCGTCGGTCGGTCCCTCCACGCCACCGTTCCAGGAGCGGTTGAAGGACTCGCCGTCGTTGTTGTCCTCGCCGTTCGCCTCGTTGTGCTTCTCGTTGTAGGACACCAGGTCCCGCAGGGTGAAGCCGTCGTGGGCGGTGATGAAGTTCACGCTGGCGATCGGTCGCCGGCCGGTGTGCTCGTACAGGTCCGAGGACCCGGAGAGCCGGCTCGCGAACTCCGCCAGGGTGGACGGCTCGCCGCGCCAGAAGTCGCGGACGGTGTCCCGGTAGCGCCCGTTCCACTCCGACCACAGCGGCGGGAACCCTCCGACCTGGTAGCCGCCGTCGCCCAGGTCCCACGGCTCGGCGATCAGCTTCACCTGGGAGATGACCGGGTCCTGCTGGACGATGTCGAAGAATGCGCTCAGCCGGTCGACCTCGTGGAACTGCCGGGCCAGGGTGGCCGCCAGGTCGAAGCGGAAGCCGTCGACGTGCATGTCGCGCACCCAGTAGCGCAGCGAGTCCATGATCAGCTGCAGCACGTGCGGGGAGCGCATCAGCAGCGAGTTCCCGGTGCCGGTGGTGTCGAAGTAGTGCGCGTGGTCGTCGTCGACCAGGCGGTAGTACGACGCGTTGTCGATGCCGCGGAAGCCCAGCGTCGGACCCAGGTGGTTGCCCTCGGCGGTGTGGTTGTAGACCACGTCGAGGATGACCTCGATGTCGGCGGCGTGCAGCGCCTTGACCATGGTCTTGAACTCCTGCACCTGCTGGCCGGTCGACCCGTAGGCGGCGTAGCCGTTGTGCGGCGCGAAGAACCCGATCGTGTTGTAGCCCCAGTAGTTGGTCAGGCCCTTGTCCGCGAGGGAGTGGTCGTGCACGAACTGGTGCACCGGCATCAGCTCGACCGCGGTCACGCCCAGGCTGGACAGATGCTCGACGACGGCGGGGTGGCCCAGCGCCGAGTAGGTGCCGCGGATCTCCTCCGGCACGGCGGGGTGCAGCTGGGTCAATCCGCGCACGTGCGCCTCGTAGATCACCGACTCGTGGTACTCGCGCTGCGGCGGGCGGTCGTGCCCCCAGTCGAAGTACGGGTTCACCACGACCGAGGTCATGGTGTGCGCGGCGGAGTCGTCGGTGTTCCGCTGCTCGGGGTCGCCGAAGGTGTAGCTGTACAGCGAGGGGTCGCCGTCGGTCTGGCCGTCGATCGCCTTGGCGTAGGGGTCGAGCAGCAGCTTGCTCGGGTCGCAGCGGTGCCCGGCGGCCGGGTCGTAGGGCCCGTGCACCCGGTAGCCGTAGCGCTGCCCGGGCTGCACCGCGGGCAGATAGCCGTGCCAGACGAAGGCGTCGACCTCCGGCAGGTCGACCCGGCGCTCGCTGCCGTCGGCCTCGATCAGGCACAGCTCGACCCGTTCGGCGACGGCCGAGAACAGGGCGAAGTTGGTCCCGCTGCCGTCGTACGTGGCGCCCATCGGGTAGGGGCGGCCCGGCCAGATGTTCATCGGTGTGTCCTCACCTGCACAGAGTGCCAGGGGTGGTGCCACTTCCGCAGCGTGAGCCGCACGAGTGATTCACCCCGTGGAACTCTCGCATATCGGGCAAATCGGACGCATCCTTCTCGCCATGGAGGACGAGGAGCGGGTGGTGGTCACCAACGCCGACATCGCCGCGGCCAAGCGGGACTGGCAGCTCGCACGCAATCGGGGCGACCTGCCGGAGCGGGTGGACAGTGCCTATGACGTGTACCGGCGGCTGATCTCGGCCCAGGCCCAGCAGATCGCGGACACCTTCCGCGCGACCGGGACGCTGCGCGCCGATCAGGGCTGAGAGGTCACCAGCTCGACGCCGGACCGGTGCAGCCGGGTGAGCGCGGCGATGCTGGTCGAGGTGGACACTCCCGCGGTCAGGTCGGTGAGGACTCGGACCGCGAAGCCCGCCCCCCGGGCGTCCAGGGCGGTGGCGGTGACGCAGTGGTCGGTGGCCAGCCCGACGACGTCGACCTCGGTGACCTCGGCGGCCCGCAGCGCCGCGGCAAGATCACCCGGACGACCGACCAGCTGCCCGGCGAAGCCCGAGTAGTCCTGCCGGCCCTGGCCCTTGTGCACGAGCACGGTGCCGGACGGCAGCCGGAGGTCCGGGTGGAACGACGCGCCCGCGCTGTCCCGCACGCAGTGCTCGGGCCAGGTGCTGACGTAGTCCGGTGCCCCGTCCACGGCGAAGTGCCCGTCGTTGCTGTCCGGCAGCGGCTCGTGCCAGTCGGCGGTGGCCGCGACCAGCGCGTAGTCGGCGGCGTGTGCGTCCAGATGGGCGCTGATCGCCCCGGCGGCCGCGGCGCCGCCGACCACGGCCAGCGCGCCGCCCTCGCAGAAGTCGTTCTGCACGTCCACCACGATCAACGCCCGGGCCATCTGTCGTCCTCCGCCGTGTTCGGTGCACCGCCCGGGTGGGCCGGTGCCGTCCGTCATCGTGCCCGTTCAACGTCCTGCGCCGCGCGCTCTGTTCCGGTGGTGCTCCCGATGGAGGTCAGGAGCGGAGCGCGACCACCGCCGTGGCCCCCAGCTCGTCGTCACCGACCACCCGGGGGTGCAGGCCCGCCGCGGCACAGGCCGCCGCCGTCCGCTCCGCCTGTCGCGGGGAGGTCTCGATCACCAGGGTGCCACCCGGTCGCAGCCACCGGGGAGCCGCCCGTGCCACCCGGCGGTGCAGCGCGAGGCCGTCCTCGCCGCCGTCCAGCGCCAGGGCCGGTTCGTGGTCCCGGGCCTCGGTGGGCATCAGGGCGATCTCGGCGGTGGGGACGTAGGGCGTGTTGGCGGTGAGGACGTCCACCCGTCCGGCGAGCGCGGGCGGCAGCGGCGCGTCCAGGTCACCGGCCAGCGCCCGGCCGTCCACCCCGGCATCGGCGAGGTTGCGAGCGGCGCAGGCCACCGCGGCGGGGTCCAGGTCGCAGGACCACAGCCGGCTGCCGGGCAGCGCCAGGGCCACGGCCACGCCGATCGCGCCGGTGCCGCAGCACAGGTCGACCACCGTGCTCCCGCCGGCAGCCACCGCCTCCCGGACCACCAGCTCGCTGCGGCGGCGGGGGACGAACACCCCGGGGGCCACCCGCACCCGCCGGCCCGCGAACTCCGCCCACCCCAGAACCTGTTCCAGCGGTTCCCCGGCCACCCGGCGGGCGGTGAGCGCCGCGAGGTCGTCCCGGTCCACCGTCGCCTCCCGGAGCAGGGCGGCCTCGTCCTCCGCGAACACGCACCCGGCGCCGCGGAGTTCGGCGATCAGGGCCGCGAACTGGTCGTCGGAGAGGATCGGGGGCACGGGGGCACGCTACGCGCCGCTAGAGTGGGACACGCACACGGCCCCGATAGCCCAACCGGCAGAGGCGTTCGGCTCAAACCCGATCCAGTGTGGGTTCGAATCCCACTCGGGGCACCTAGGCATCCCGGCCACTCGACCGAGTGGTCCACCCAATCCACGGTGTCGGACTGCGCATTCCGCGTGAATGCCCTGGTGTCCACCCGTGGTCGTCCGGCAATCTCCACCCCGAGTCGGACTCGCGGCGGACATGGCGTCGCTAGGGTCACAGACAGCTCACAGTCAGGTCTGTCGTCCGCCCGGGCGCGCATGCCCCCACGAACGGAGTTCTCGATGTCGACACCCCGCCCGCGCCGCGTGCTCGTCCTCGCCGCCGCAGTGACCACCGCGACGCTCGCCCTGGTCGGTTGCTCCGCCGGCGGTGGCGGTGGGAAGACCGACACCGAGTGGAAGCCCGGCGCCCTGGACGAGTACCTGGCGCAGATCTACGGCTACGACTACGACGACGAGCGCAGCGACGAGGAGATCCAGGCCGACTCCGACCGGCAGAACAGTCAGGTCGAGGAGCTGGTCGCCGCCTGCATGCAGGACCAGGGCTTCGACTACACGCCGGTGGACAACAGCGGCGGTGTGTCCTTCAGCAGCGACGACCTGGACGTGCAGTGGGGCACGATCGAGTTCGCCGAGCAGTACGGCTACGGCATCAGCACCGACCCCTGGGGCACCCAGGACGACGGCGACCCCGCCGACTCCGGCGAGGAGTACGTGGACCCGAACCAGGACTACCGCGACGCGATGTCGGAGAGCGAGCAGCTCGCCTACGACGAGGCGTTGTGGGGTCCGAGCGTCGAGTACGTGGAGGGTGAGGAGTCGACCGAGTACGACTGGACCACCGCGGGCTGCTACGGCTCCGCCCAGCACGAGGTCTACGAGGGCGGCGACACCGGGACCGAGTACGCCGACCTCGAGGACGAGGTCAACCGGTTCTGGGAGACCGTGCAGGCCGACTCGCGGATGACCGAGCTGAACGCGTCCTGGACCTCCTGCATGGCGGACGAGGGCTTCGACGGGCTGACCGATGTCAACGAGTCCACCAACGCCCTGTACGACGAGTACAACGAGCTGCAGGGCTGGAACGACCCCGAGTACGCCGCGCTCGCGGACAGCTGGGACTGGGAGGCCGAGCCGGACGGTCCGCCGGCGCCGGAGGCCGACGAGGCGGCGGTGAAGGTCTTCACGGAGAAGGAGATCGCCCAGGCCGTCGCGGACGTCACCTGCCAGGAGAAGCTGGACTACACCGCGCGGCAGATGGAGATCGACCACGAGCTGCAGCAGGAGTTCGTGGACAAGAACCGCACCGAGCTGCAGGCCTGGGCCGACGCCGCCTCCGCGGGCCGGGACAAGTGAGCGCGCACCGGGACGAGCAGCCCACCGAGATCGTCGCCGCCGAGGGCGTCCCCGCCGAGGTCGAGCCGGCCGAGCTCGGGTCGGCGGACGCGACGGAGCCCGCCGCGGCGCGTCCGTCCTGGCGCACCGGTAACCGCACGCTGCTCGTGCTGGCCGGTGTCGCCGTGGTCAGCCTGATCGCGGGTCTGGGGTTGTCCCGCCTGATCGTGAACCCCGCCGAGGCCGCCGCCCGCACCGCCGCACCCGAGGCCGGGCCGATCACGGTGCCGGTGGAGAACCGCGAGCTGAGCAACGACGTGACGCTGCGCGGTGACGTGGTCTTCGACGACGCCGTCGACCTGCGGGTCGAGACCGCCGAGCTCGGCGAGCGGGCCGTGATCACCGGCCAGGTGCCGGAGGTGGGCGCCACGCTGGACGCGGGGTCGGTGGCGCTGGAGATCGCCGGGCGTCCCGTGCTGGTGCTGCCGGGCACGCTGCCCACCTACCGCACGCTGCGGATCGGGGTCTCCGGGCCCGACGTGCTGCAGCTCAAGGCGGCGCTCGGCGCGCTGGGCATCGGTGCGGGGGACGCCACCTCGGACCGCTACGACCAGGCGACCGCGGACGCGGTCGCGGAGCTGTACCGCCGATCCGGCTACCCGGTGCCGTCGGCCACCGACGAGGAGAGGCAGACCGTCACCGACGCCGAGCGGGCGGTGCGCTCGGCGCAGGCGGAGGTCACCGCCGCGGAGGGCGCGCTGGCCTCGGCCCGGAACGGCTCGACCACCGCCGCGCAGGTGGCCGCCGCGGATGCCGCGGTCCGGTCCGCCGAACGCGCGGTGACCGTGGCCCAGGCCGAGCTGGACGCCTGCGCGAGCGCCGGCTGCACGCCGGGGGAGCAGGCGCAGAAGCAGAAGGACGTCGACGACGCCCGGGATGCGGTCGCCGTGGCCCAGGCGGAGCGGGCCGGACTCGGCGCGACGCCGGACACCAGCATGGAGTCGGCGAGCCTGCAGGCGGCGCGAGACAACCTGAGTGACGCCAGGACCGCGCTGAGCGAGGCCCAGCAGGCCACCGTCGTCACGCTGCCGGCCAGCGAGATCGTGTACCTGGAGACGCTGCCCCGCCGGGTGGACGCGGTGAACGCCAAGCGCGGTGGCACGGTCGAGGGCGCGGTGATGAGCGTCTCCGGCGCCACTCTGCAGGTGGTCGGCACCGCCGCCGCCGCGGATGCGGCGCTGCTGGAGGTCGGCAGCGTCGGCAGCATCGACGTGGACGGGACGCCGGTGGCGGTCACGGTGACCGCGATCGAGGACGCCACGTCCTCGGGCTCCGGCGACGACAAGTCCACCGCCGGGCGCAAGACCGTCACGATGCAGCCCGCGGACCTGACCGCGGAGCAGACCGCGGCGTTGCAGGGCTCGAACGTCCGGGTGTCGCTCCCCGTGTCCTCGACCGGCGGCGCGGTGCTGGCGGTGCCGCTCGCCGCACTGACCGCGGGCCCGGGCGGGGAGTCCCGGGTCGAGGTGCTCGCCGAGGACGGGACCACCACCCTGGTGGAGGTCGAGACCGGCCTGGCCGCGGGCGGTTACGCCGAGGTCACCGGTGACGGCCTGGCCGAGGGCGACCTGGTCGTGGTGGGCGAGAGCGGATCCGGGGCCGCCGACGACGCCGGCGCGGACGAGGACGCGTGACCGCCCTCGACCCGGCACCGGAGCTGCCCGACCTGGTCGAGGTCCCGCCGGTGGTGGAGCTGCGAGGGGTGACCCGGGTGTTCCCAGGCGATCCGCCGGTGCACGCCCTGCACGCCAGCGATCTGGTGGTGGCGGCAGGTGACTACCTGTCCATCGTGGGTCCCTCCGGCTCGGGCAAGTCGACGCTGCTGCACCTGCTCGGCCTGCTCGACCGGCCCACGTCGGGGGAGTACCTGCTCGACGGCGAGCCGACCCGGGACATCTCCGAGGCCCGGCGCAGCGCGCTGCGCGGCGGACGAATCGGATTCGTGTTCCAGCAGTTCCACCTGCTGCCGCACCGCACCGTGCTGGACAACGTGCTGCTGGCCACCCTGTACAGCGGGGTGCCGCGGGCCGAACGGCGGGAACGGGCGCTGGCCGCGCTGGACCGGGTGCACCTGAGCCACCGGCTGCACTTCCTGCCGACCACGCTCTCCGGCGGTGAGCGGCAGCGGGTGGCGGTGGCCCGTGCGGTGGTCGCGGCGCCCCGGGTGCTGCTGGCCGACGAGCCCACCGGCAATCTGGACACCACGAACTCCGCCGGGGTGCTGGAACTGTTCGACGAGCTGCACGACGACGGCCTGACCCTGGTGGTCATCACGCACGACACTGTCGTCTCCGCCCGGGCCGACCGCCGGGTGCGGATCGCCGACGGCCGGTTGACGGAGGTGGCGTGATGAGCGACCGCTTCGGCGCCCGGGACCTGTTCCGGGAGGCGTCGGCCGGGATCGACGCGCGACCGGGACGGCTGTTCCTCACCATCCTCGGCACGGTGCTCGGCATCGCCTCCGTGGTGGTCACGGTCGGGCTGGCGCAGACCGCGGCCGGCCAGATCGCCCGGCGGTTCGACGCGGTCGCCGCGACCCAGGCGATGGCGAGCCCGGCCACGACCCGCACCGCGGACGGGTCGCAGCGGGCCACCCAGTCCCTGCCGTGGGACGCCGATGCCCGCGCCGGGCGGCTGAACGGCGTCGAGGCGGCCGGTCTGGTCGCCACGGTGGACGTCGGCGACGCCACGGTGACCGCGGTGCCGGTGAACGACCCCTCCGCGCCGGAGGCCACCTCCCCGGCCGTGCTGGCCGGGTCGGCCGGACTGCTGGACGCGGTCCGCGGCACGGTGGTGACCGGACGGTTCTTCGACGCCGGGCACGACGAGCGCGGCGACCGGGTGGTGGTGCTCGGCACCCGGGCGGCCCAGCGGCTCGGCGTGAGCCGGGTCGACGCGCAGCCCTCGGTGTTCGTCGGGGAGCGGGCCTACACGGTGATCGGGATCATCGACGGCATGCAGCGCCGCACCGATCTGCTGGACGCGGTGCTGATGCCGGACGGCACCGCCCGCCAGGACTTCGCGCTGGCCGCGCCGGAGGAGCTGCACCTGCGGATCGCGGTCGGCGCCGGGCCCCTGGTGGCCGAGCAGGTGCCGATCGCGCTGGCGCCCAACACCCCCGAGGTGGTCACCATGCAAGTGCCCTCCGGGGGATCCTCGGTGGGCAGCGACGTGCAGGCGGACATCAGCACGATCTTCCTGGCGCTCGGCGGGGTGGCGCTGCTGATCGGCGGGCTGGGCATCGCGAACGTCACCCTGCTGTCCGTGATGGAGCGGGTCGGCGAGATCGGCCTGCGCCGGGCGCTCGGCGCGCGGCGCCGGGACATCGCCAGTCAGTTCATGATCGAGTCGGCCACGGTCGGGCTGCTCGGCGGCATGGTCGGCGCGGCCCTCGGCGTCGCGGCGGTGGTCGCGGTCTCCGCCGCGCAGTCCTGGACCCCGATCCTGGACATCTGGGTCGTGCTGGGCGCAGCCGCCGGCGGCGGTGTGATCGGCCTCCTGGCCGGGATCTACCCCGCGCTCAAGGCGGCGTCGGTCGAACCGATCGCCGCGCTGCGCGGCGGCGTGTGACGACGCCGCCGTCGAGGAGGACCGGAACCGGCTCCTCGACGGCGGCGCCGGCCGGTCAGCAGCCGGAGGGCATCTCCGGGAACTCGTCCGCCGGGACCTCGAAGTTCTTCTCGTACAGCGCGGCCAGTCCGCCGTCGGTCTGCTGGCCGCACAGGAACGTGTCCAGCGCGTCGACCAGCGCGGTGTTGCCCTTCTGTACCGCCCAGGAGCCGTAGCCGATGTCCAGCGGCTCCGGCAGATCGGCCTTCTGCACCTGACCGGGGTTCGCCTTGATGTACTGCGCCAGGATGTAGTCCTCCAGCACGCTGGCCTGCGCCCGGCCGGTGGCGACCTCCAGCAGCGCGGCGTTCTGGTCCGGGAACCCGGACACGGTCGCGTTCGGGAAGCTGGTCTGGGCCAGGCTCTCGCCGGAGCTGCCCTGCAGCGCGGTGATGGTGACCCCCGCTTGGTCGAAGGCGTCCACGGTGGCATCCGTGGTGTCGCCGTCCGGCACCGCGAGCACGCTGGTGTACGGCACGTAGGCCCGGGAGAAATCGACCACCTGCTGCCGCTCCTCGGTGGCGGTCAGGCCCACCGAGACCAGGTCGAACTGCTTGCTCTGCAGCCCGGGGATCAGGCCGTTGAAGTCCAGGTTCTGGATCTGCAGCTCCACGCCGAGGTCGTCGGCCAGCGCGTTGAGCAGGTCGACGTCGTAGCCCGCGGGCTGGTTGTCGTCGTCGAGGTACATCTCGGGCGGGAACTGCAGGTTCATCCCGACCACCAGGGTGCCGGGGGTCATCAGGCCGAGGTCGTCGGACGCGTCGGCCGAGGACGATCCCGCGTCGGCGCTCCCGCCGCAGGCGGCGAGCATCCCGACCAGGGCGAGGACGGCACCGACGGCACCGGCACGTCGGGCGGGGCGTGAGTTCATCAGTCGCACAGGGGTGTCCCTTCTCGGGTCCGGAGGCGCAGGGGGTGCCGCCGGAGGGGGTCAGACCGCGGCGGGCTCGCGGCGGTCGGAGGTGGTGACGATCAGCTCCTCGATCCGGGCCCGTCGACGTGCGCGCAGCGCCCGCGCCAGCCGGCCCTGCGGCGGGCTGGACAGCAGCTTCTCGACCAGTCGGAACAGGAAGTCGATGACGAAGGCGGCGGCGACGTAGATCGCGGCGGCCGCGCTGTAGAGCACGAAGGGCTGGAAGGTGGTGCTGACCAGGTTCTGGGTGACCCGGACGACCTCCAGCAGGCCGATCACGGTGAAGGTGGAGGTGTCCTTGACCATGCCGATGAACATGCTGCCGATGTTGGGCAGCGCGATCTTGCCGGCCTGCGGCAGCACCACCGAGAAGAAGATCCGGGCCGGTCGCAGTCCCAGGGCCTGCCCGGCCTCACGCATCCCCGGCGGCACCGCGGTGAGGGCGGAGCGGAAGATCTCGGCCAGGAACGCGGAGTACAGCAGGGACAGCGCGATCACGCCGGCCTGGTAGACGCTGAACGAGATGTCGAAGGCCAGTGAGAGGCCGAAGTAGACCCAGATCACGCTGACCAGGGCCGGGATGCCGCGGAACACGTTGATGTACGCCGCGGCGATCCAGGACAACGGGGCTCGGGCCATCCGCAGCAGGGCGAGCAGCATCCCGAGCACCACGGAGACGACCAGGGCGGTCGCGGACACCCGCAGCGCCACGAACAGCCCGTCGATCAGCTCCTGCCGATGCGTCCAGATCAGGGACCAGTCCATCACTTCACCGCCTGGAGGAAGTCACGTGCGCGCTGGGTGCGGCACTCGGTGTAGAACTCGCGGCCGCCGGTCTCGACCACCTGGCCGTGTTCCAGGAAGACGGTCAGGTCGCCGACCTCGCGGGCGAAGCCGATCTCGTGGGTGACGACGACCATGGTCATGCCGGACTCGGCGACCGCCCGGATGGTGCGCAGCACCTCGCCGACCAGTTCCGGGTCCAGGGCCGAGGTGGGCTCGTCGAACAGCATCACCTGCGGGTCCAGGGCCAGGGCACGGGCGATCGCCACTCGCTGCTGCTGTCCGCCGGAGAGCTGGGCCGGGTAGTGCCCGGCGCGGGCCAGCAGGCCGACCCGGTCCAGGTCGTGAGCGGCGCGCTCGTCGGCGTCACGGCGGGACAGACCGCGCACCGAGCGCAGCGGGAGCGCGACGTTGTCCAGCGCGGTCAGGTGCGGGAACAGGTTGAACTGCTGGAACACCATGCCGACGGTCCGGCGCAGACGCACCGGGGTGCCACGCGGGTGTGCGGTGCCGGAGGCGTACTCGTGCCCGTCGACCACCAGGGACCCGGAGGTCGGTCGCTCCAGCAGGTTGATGCTGCGCAGCAGGGTGGACTTGCCCGAGCCGGAGGGGCCGAGCAGCACCACGTGTTCGCCCGGGTGCACGTCCAGGTCGATCCCGCCCAGCACCTCCAGATCGCCGAAGGACTTGCGCAGACCGCGCGTCCGGATCACCGGCCTGCGGTCGTCGGGCGGTGCGGTGGGCTCGGTGCGGGTGGTGGTCACGGTTCCTCCGGACAGGTCGACGGTCATCGGACACCTCCGTCGGTGTGGGCGTACCAGGCGGTGAAGCGGTCGATCCCGGCCACCAGGTCGGCCGCCGAGGACGCCAGCGACAGGCGCAGGTGACTGCGCGCGGCGGTGCCGAAGGCGGTGCCGGGTGCCAGGGCGACGCCGTGGTCCACCAGGTCGAGCGCGGCGGCCCGGGAGTCGGCACCCGGGGTGAGCGGCAGCATCAGGTAGAACGCGCCCGCCGGTGGGGTGACCCGGTGCCCGGCGGCGGCCAACCGGTCCACCACCAGGTCACGGCGGTCGCGGTAGGTGGCGACCATCGCGGTCACCGCGTCCTGCGGACCACGCAGCGCGGCCAGCGCCGACGCCTGGGCGGCGGCCGAGATCGAGGACAGCAGGGGCTCCTGCACCCGGGCGACCGTGGGCGCCAGCCAGGCGGGCGCGGTCAGGTAGCCGACCCGGGACCCGGTCATGGCGTAGGTCTTGGAGAAACTGAACACCCCGACCACGTCGTCCGGCGCCACCGTGAGGGCACTGGTGTGGCGACCGTCCAGGACGATCTCGTCGTAGACCTCGTCCGAGACCACGGTCACGCCGCGGCGGACGGCGGCGGTGACCAGTGCCTCGATCAGCCCCGGTTCCAGTACGGCGCCGGTCGGGTTGCCCGGGGTGTTGAGCACCAGGACCTTGGTGCGCGGGCCGATCAGGGCGGCGACCTGCTCCGGGTCGGGGCGGAAGCCGTGTGCGGGGTCCAGCGGGTAGCGCACCGGTCGGCCGCCGAGCAGCAGGGTCTGCATCTCGTAGTTCGGCCACGCCGGATCGGGGATCAGCACCTCGTCGCCCGGCTCGACCAGGACGGACAGCACGGCGGCCAGCCCCTGCACGGCGCCCTGGCTGACGACCACCCGCTCGGGGTCGTCCGGCGTGCCGTAACGGGTGTGCAGCCGGTCCGCGATCGCCGCGCGCAGCGGTGGGATCCCGGCGCTCGGGGTGTAGCGGTTCGCGGTGGCCAGGGCGGCGTCACCCGCGGCGACGATGTGCGTCGGGGTGCCGAAGTCCGGCTCGCCGATCTCCAGGTGCACCACGTCGTCCCGGCCGTAGGCCAGCATGACGATCTCCCGGATCCCCGACCCGGGGACGGCGGCGGCGTGGGCGGTCAGCCGACCCGCGCGTTCCAACACGTTCATGGATCTCTCTCTCGCCGGGTTCGATCCTTGGACGGTAGGCAGCCCGTGTTACGGCGGAAGTCATCGTGGGTAACAGGGCGAATAAGTGATAACCAAACGCGCTGAATTCTTCGCGAGTGCAAGTTACGGTGGCCGCATGATCTTGCACACCGCCTCACCCGCCCTCGGTCTGTGGAGCAGTCTGGCCGACACCGCCGCGCTGCGACTGCTGGCCGCCGCCGATCCGGACTGGCTGGTGCTGGACGCCCAGCACGGCCTGTGGTCGGACGCCACGATCGCCGCCGCGCTGCCGGTGCTGGGGTCCCCGGCGTGGGTCCGGGTGCAGGACGACCGGCCCGCGGGCATCGGCCGCGCGCTGGATGCCGGGGCGGCCGGGGTGATCGTGCCGATGGTGGAGTCCGCGGAGCAGGCCGCGGCGGTGGTGGCCGCGGTGCACTACCCGCCGCGTGGCCGGCGCAGCTGGGGACCGGCGGCCTCGCTGGTCGGCCGACCCGTGGTGCCGGCGGCCGAGGCGGATCCCGCGTGCGCGGTGATGGTGGAGACCGAGCCCGCGTTGGCGCGGGTGGCCGAGATCGCCGCGACGCCCGGGCTGGACATGATCTTCCTGGGACCCTTCGACCTGGCCCTGGCGCTCGGACGGCCGTTGGACGCGCTGCTCGACGACGGTGGCCCGCTGCGCGCGGTGGTCACTGCCTGCCACGCGCACGGGCTGCGGGCCGGGGCGTTCGCCGGGGACCCGGTCCGGGGTGCGCGACTGATCGAGCTGGGCTTCACCGAGGTGGTCGTCGGCACCGACGCGGGGCTGCTGGCCGCGGGCGCCCGTGCCGCCCTGGGCGACGCGACCGGCGCGGGGCGCGGGGGCTACTGAGCGGCGGCGGACCGTAGACGGTCCAGCTCGGCGGCCGGGTCGGCGTGCGGATCGACGTCGACGATCAGCTCGGTGACCCCCGCCGCACGCAGGGACGGCACCCGATCGGCCAGGTCGGCGCAGCGCCCGAGCGAGTCGGCGACCCGGAGCACCACCCGCACCGACCCGGGGTCCCGGCCGGCCTCGGCGGCGTGCCGGTGCAGGGCCGTGATCTCTGCGGCGAGGGTGATCGGGTCCAGCGCGGTGGCGGACTGCTGCGCCAGCCAGCCGTCGCCGAGGGTCCCGGCCCGGCGCAGGGCGGCGGAGGAGTGCCCGCCGACCAGCAGCGGGATCGGATGGGCGGGGGTCGGCAGCACCAGCAGATCCGCCGGGAGCGCGGGGGTGCGCGGTCGCCCGGTCCAGCAGTCCCGGAGCAGCTCGATCGCCGCGGAGGCGCGGGCGCCCCGCCGGTCGAACGGCACCTCGAGGGCGTCGAACTCCTCGCGCAGCCACCCGGTGCCGACGCCCAGTTCGAGCCGCCCGCCGGATAGCACGTCCAGGCTGGCCGCCTGCTTGGCCAGCAGCACCGGCTGTCGCTGCGGCAGCACCAGCACCGCGGTGCCCAGCCGGACCCGTTCGGTGACGGCGGCCGCGACGGTCAACGTGATGAGGGCCTCCAGGTAGTCGACCTCGGTGGACCAGCGCGCCACGCCGTCCTCGGCGAAGGGGTAGCGGGAGTCGACCCGGGCGGGCAGCACCACGTGGTCGCTGACCCAGAGGGCGTCGGCCCCGGCCTGTTCCAGCGCGCGGGCGGCGGCCCGGACCGCGGGGCCGGTGGCGGCCGCGCCGGTGTGCGGGAGCTTGGCGCCGATCGCGAGGGTCATCCGGCGGCCGACCAGCCGCCGTCGACCGGGAGCGCGATCCCGGTGATGTACCCGGCCTCGGGTCCGGAGAGGAAGGCCACCGCGTCGGCGATGTCCTCCGGCCGGGCCGGTCGGCCCATCGGCACCCGGGACAGCAGGGCCGCGCGGCGCTCCGGGTCGCCGAGCGAGCCCGCGGACATCGCGGTGTCGGTGACGCCGGGGGCGACCATGTTCACCGTGATGCCGTCCGCCGCCCAGTCGACCGCCAGAGCCCGGGTCAGCATGAGCACCGCGCCCTTGGACGTGGCGTAGGCGGCTTGACCCGGCAGGGCGCGCAGCGAGTTCACCGAACCGACCAGCACCACCCGGCCGCCGTCGCCCTGGGCCTGGAACCGCCGTGCGGCGGCCGCCGCGACGTCGAAGGAGCCCAGCACGTTCACCGCCAGCGAGTCCCGGACCGTGCCGGTCGGCAGCGTGGCCGCGGGGCCGGTGCGCTCGATCCCGGCACTGGTCACCACCACGTCCAGCCGGCCGTGGTGCGACACCGTCCGGGCGACCAGGTCGTCCCCGGCTCCCTCGACGGCGACGTCCGCGGTCAGGCCCAGGCCGTCCAGTTCGGCGGCGATCCGGGCGGCGGCGTCCCCGTCCCGGTCCGCGACCACTACCCGGTCGCCCCGGTCGGCCAGCCGGCGGGCCACCGCGGCCCCGATCCCCGCCCCGGCGCCGGTGACCAGGGAGATCCGCGGGCTCATGCCAGCCACCCCCCGTCCACCACGAGCATCTGACCGGTGAGGTACGACGCCTCGGCGGAGGAGGCGAAGGCGACCGCCTCGGCGACCTCCGCGGGCAGCCCCAGCCGGCCGAGCGGGATCCGGGCCGCGGCCAGGGTGGACAGCCCGGCGTCGTCGGCGCCCAGTCCGCGCATCAGGGGGGTGTCCATCGTGCCGGGCGCGACCCCGTTGACCCGGATCCCGTGCGGACCGAGCTCGCGGGCCGCCGCCTGGGTGAGCATCCGGACCGCGGCCTTGGACATGTCGTACGCCAGCATCGGGGTGGACGAGGCGGTGAAGGAGGAGGTCGAGCCGATCGTGACGATGCTGCCCGATCGGCGCGGCACCATCACGGTCGCCGCCGCCTGGACCACCGCGTAGCTGCCGCGGACGTTCACCGCGAGCGTGCGGTCGAGTCCGGACAGGTCCGGGTCGAGCACCGAGGTGGGCAGGGCGATCCCGGCACAGGCCACTGCCGTGGTCAGCGGGAGCTCCGCGTCCGCCTCGGCCACCGCGTGCCGGACGGCGTCGGCGTCGGTGACGTCCAGCGTCACCGGCCGGGCGCGACCGCCCGCGGCGGTGATCAGGTCGACGGTGGCCGCGACCCCGGTGCCGTCCCGGTCGGCCACGGTGACCAGATCGCCCCGGGCGGCCAGGCGCAGACAGATGGCGCGGCCCAGTCCGCTGGCGCCGCCGCTGACGAGGGATGCCTCAGTGTCGGTTGTCACGTGACTATGTGAGCACGCCAAAGCTACGCAGATGTAAAGCCGGTGTCGTCTTGTGACTCACAAGTGAAACAAATCCGGCCTAAGGTGCCGAGCGGATCGACAGTCGACAGACCAGGAGGCGGATCGTGAAGTTCGGCGTAGGGCTGTACTGCCTGCAGGCCACCGCGAGCACACCCCGGCATCCCAGCACCCCGTACCGCGAGCTGGTCGAGGACGCCCGGCTGCTGGAGGGCTGGGGCTACGACGGCATGTGGCTGTCGGAGCACCACTTCTTCTACGACGGGTACTGCCCGGCCCTGCTGCCGGTGGCCTCCGGACTGCTGGCCGCGACCACGCGGCTGCGGGTCGGCACCGGCATGATGCTGCTGCCGCTCCAGGACCCCGGGCGGGTCGCGCGGCTGGCCACCGACATCGCGGGCCGCTCCGGCGGTCGGCTGGACGTCGGGGTCGGACTCGGCTACCGGGACGTGGAGTTCGACGGCAAGGGGGTCCGGCGCCAGGACCGGGTCGCCCTGCACCGGGAGGGACTGACCGAGCTGCAGCGCACCGCGGTCCCGGCCGGGGCCACGATCTGGAACGGCTCGGCCACGCCGCGCGGGGTGGCGCGGGCCGGTGCGCGCGGGCAGGGGATCATGCTCTCCGGCGCGAACCCGCTGTCGCTGGTCACCGAGCTCGCCGCGGCACACCGTGCCGGCTGGGAGGAGGCCGGACGGCCGGGTGGCGTGCGGCCCCGGGTCAGTGCGCTGCGGAACTTCTGGCTCACCGACGACCGGCACGAGGCCGCGGCGGTCCTGGACTGGCAGCGGGCGAGCTACGTGCTGTACGCCGGGCTGGGCTGGGCGGTGGCGCAGCAGGATTCGACCGAGGCGATGGACTTCCGGGCCGACCTGGACAAGGCGGTCGGCCAGGCGGTCGCGACCTCGGTGGTGGGTCCCGCGGCGCAGATCGTGGACGCCCTGCACGAGGCGAGCGCGGCTGGCGTCGACGACGTGGTGCTGCGGGTGATCATCGAGGGCGCACCCGCCTCCGCCGTGCGACGGATGCTCGGCCGGATGGCCGACGAGGTGCTGCCCGCCCTGGAGAACGTGGAGGCCGTCGCATGAGGATCGGAGCCTGGCTCACCGAGGTCGCGGACGTGCGACCGGCCGCGGAGGCGGGTGCCTTCGGCGTGCTGCTGGACACCGGATCGGACACCGGCAGTGTCACCGCCGCCGAGGTCGCGACCCTGACCCGGGACTGCCGGGTGCTGGTCCGGGTCCTGCTCGGCACCGAGAACCCGGTCACCCTGGCCGAGGAGGTCGCGGTGCTGGACCACCTCAGCGCGGGGCGGGTCGTGGTGCTGGTCGATCCCGGTGCCCTGTCCGACCAGGCCGCCGCGGAGGACCTGGCGCTGCTGCGTGCCTGCTGGTCCGGTCGCCCGGTGGCGCACCACGGCGCGCGCTGGCAGGTGCCCAGCGGTGTGATGGGCGAGGGGATGCCTGAGCGGATCGCGATCACGCCGGTGCCGTCGCAGGTCGAGCTGGCGGTGTGGCTGACCCGTGCCGTCCCGGGCGTCGACCTGCCGGAGGTGATCGACGACCCGGCCGCGGCGCGGCCCGACCGGCAGGTCCAGCCCGGGGTGGCGGAGCTGACCGGCGATCTGGCCCGGGATCGCGCCCTGGTGACCGCCTGGTCCGATGCCGGGGTCACCCATCTGCTGCTGCGGCCGCCCGCACCGGCGGGTCGGGTCGCGGCCGGGACCGAGGCTGCGACATTCTTCGGGCTGTACGTCGCCCGTTACCTGCAACCGGAGGTGTCCATGCCCGGCTTCCCGCGGATCATGGCCGAGGCCGATCTGCCCGCGCGGTGGGGTCGGTGACCGCCGAGGGCGAGGGGGAGGGCACCCGGCGCCGGACCCGGCGCAGCACGCCCGCCGACACCCCGCGGCGCAACTCGATGTCCGGCCTGGCCGGGTTCATCGAGCGGCAGGGTCCGGCCGTGCCGCTCGACGACATCGACCGGGAGCTGATCCGCCGGTTGGCCGCCGACCCGCGTGCCTCCCAGCGGCAGCTGGCCCGGGAGATCAACATGTCCGGACCGGCGGTGGGCGAACGCATCGCCCGGCTGGAACGCGCCGGGGTGATCAAGGGCTACACGGTCGCCGTCGACTGGGCGGCGCTCGGCTTCCCGGTGCTGGCCTACATCCCGATCAGCATCGCCCCGGGCGCCGATCTGGCCCAGATCCTGACCGACCTGCGGGCGGTGCCGGAGCTGGAGGAGCTGGTCGCGGTGACCGGCACTTACGACCTGATCGGCCGGTTCCGGCTGCGCGACCACGCCCACCTGCAGGCGCTGCTGCTGGAGTCGCTGTGGCAGATCGACGGTCTGCAGCGGATCGAGACCTTCCTCAGCCTCGGTGAGGTGCCCGCCGGTGAGCTGCTGACCCGGCTGCTCGACCAGGGCTGAGCCTCACCCGCGCGGCGGCGCCGTGGAGTCGCCGGGCTCCAGCGAGGTCGGCACCTCGATCGACCGGGGTTCGGCGGCGGGGTCGGCGATCCGGCGGACCACCTCGGCGGCGGCCAGCTCGGCGATCCGGCGCAGCGGCTGCACCACCGCGGTCAGCCGTGGTACGGCGTGCCGGGCCAGCTCGGTCCCGTCGAAGCTCACCACGCTCAGGTCCTCCGGCCCCCTCCGTCCGGCGCTGCGGGCATGGGGGAGCGCGCCGATCGCCTGCACCTCGCCGGAGGCGAACACCGCCGTGCAACCGGCGCGCTCGATCAGGGTGGCCATCGCCTGCTGGCGGCCGTCCCGGGTGAACGAGGCGTGCTCGACCCGGGTGTCCTCGGGCTCGATCCCGGCGGAGCGCAGCGCCTCGGCCCAGCCCGCGAGCCGACGGTCCGCCACCGGCACGTCCCCGATGTCCGCCCGCAGCGGTGGCCGCGCGGCCGGTCGTGACGGTTGCCGGGTGCCGATCCCGTGGCAGCCCGGTGTGCCCCCGGGCCCGGGTTCTCGCCGACCGGGCACACCGGGCTGCCCCAGGGCGACGACTGGGACCGCCACACGGTGCCCCCAGCGGGACGTGCCCGGGTCGACCTACGAGCTGTACCGGACCGCGCTGCGAATGCGGCGGGAGCCCGGTCTGGGAGCCGCGGAGCTGAGCTGGGGGGCCGGGATCGGTTCCTCAGACCGCTCGCACCGCCGGACGCCGCCCCAGCACCGCCACCAGCCCCACCGCGAGCACCATCACCCCGCCGGCCGCGACGCCGAGCCACCCGTACCCCGGTCCGGCGATCACCTGGGCACCGGCGAGCGCCCCCACCCCGGTGCCCAGGGAGATCACCGAGGAGTTCAGCGCGACGACCACCTGCCCGTGCCGCCCGGACAACGCCAGCAGCACGTTCTGCAGCGGTGAGTTCATCGCCCACGCCGCGAACCCCCAGAGCGCGAACACCGCCACCGCCGTGACGACCGACCCGGTGGACGGTGCGAGCAGGAACAGGGCCAGGGCGGAGGTCCCCAGTGCGAGCGAGATGCTCCGGGCGGCCCCATACCGGTCGGCGAGCCGTCCGCCGACCACGTTGCCCGCCACACCGGCCAGACCATAGGCGAGCAGGACGACGGACAGGACGGCCCCGGTGATCCCGGCCAGCTCGGTCAGCATCGGTGACGCATAGGTCTGCACCATCAGCGCGGAGGCGGTCTCCAGCATCGAGACCAGCAGGGTCGCCGCGATCAGCAGCGGCAGCGCGCGGCCGCTGCCGGGGGCGCGCTCGGTGAGGGACGGGTCGACCGGGGCCGGGCCGACCGGCACGGGGCCGACGAGGTCCCGGTCGACGGGTGCCGGGGTACGGACCAGCCACAGCACCGAGGCCAGGGCCACCAGCGCCAGCACCGCGACCAGGGCGTACACCCCGCGGTAGCCGAGCACCGGTCCGAGCAGGTTGCCCGCCGGGGACCCGAGCACCGTGGCGGTGGTCAGACCGCCGAACACGGTGGCGACCGCCCGGCCACGACCGCCGGGCGGGGCGAGCCGGGCGGCGAGCACGGTGGCGGTGGGGGTGAACCCACCGGCGGCGACCGCGGACAGCCCGCGCAGCACGGCGACCGCGGTGTACGTGGTGGCCAGGGCGGTGGCCGCGGCGGTGAGGGCGAACAGGGCGAGCGCCAGGCCCATCAGGAGCCGACGGGGCAGGCGGCGCACGACCAGGGTCAGCAGCGGGGTGGCGACCGCGTAGGTGAAGCCGTACACGCTGACCAGGGTGCCGACCCGGGTGACGGGCACGTCCAGGTCGGCGGAGACGCTGGGCACCAGCCCGGCCATCACGTAGGAGCCGAAGCCGATCGCGAAGGTGCCGGTGGCCAGGGGCCAGAGCCGGGCACGGGCCACCGCGGGGGGAGCCTCGACGCTCACACCGTCACCGGACGGTCCCGCCAGGACCCGCCGGGCAGGGCGTCCAGCTCCCGGACCGCGGCATGTTCGGCCAGATAGCCCAGGACGGTGCGGCCGTCGGACAGGTCGACCCAGCCGAGTCCGAGCGGCGGCAGGCTCTCGGCGAGCAGGTCAGCCAGTGCGGGGCGGGGCAGGCGCCAGAGCTCGCCGACCACGGTGCGGTCCTCGCCGGGGGCGCGGACCAGTCCGGGACGGTCGAGCGGATCGCCGAGCGCCACCAGCCGGTAGCCGGGGGCGGTGCGGACCTCGCCGAGCGGCCGGGCACCGTGGCGGCGCAGACGGCCGTGCAGCGGGAGGCCGGACAGGTGGGCACCGACCACCAGCAGGTCGACGGCCCGGTCGTCGTCGGAGAGCGGTAGCGGCGTCCCCAGGATGCGGGCGGCGAGGTCGAGCGCGCCGGCGTCGGTGAAGCCGGGGGTCAGGACGCTGACGCCGATCCCGGGGGTCGGGACCGCCACCGCGGTGTAGCCGAACAGATTGCAGAAGTTGGTGAAGGTGCCGAGCCGGGAGTTCACGCCCACCGGGTCCGCGGCCACCTCGGCCAGGGTCGGGTGGTGCGTGGTGGTGGGCAGCAGCAGACCGTCCGCGCCGACCTCGGCCAGGGCGCGTTCCGCGGCGGCGCGCAGCTCCGCCAGAGTGATCAGGTCGGCGGCGTAGCGGTGCGCGGGCAGGTCCCGGGCGGCCCCGATGATCGCTCCGACCGTCGGGTCCAGGCCGTCGGGTGCGGACTCGACCAGGGGACCGACCGCCGCCCAGCGCTCGGCGACGAACGCGCCGTCGTAGAGCAGGCGGGCGGCGGCCAGGAACGGGGCGAGGTCGATCTCGCGCAGCTCGATGCCGGTGATCGTGGACCGGAGCCCGTCGAACGCGGCGCGCCACTGCGGGTCGACGGCCGACAGGTCCTCGGCGCGGGGGACGGCCAGCACCGGGTGCTCGGGACCGGCGAGCGGGGCGTGGGCGGGCACCGGCCGGGCCAGGGCGTCCACCCCGTCCGGCCCGGACATCAGCCGGACTGCGAGCGCGGCCAGCGGCAGGTCCCGGGCGAAGACGCTCACGCAGTCCAGCGACCGGCAGGCGGGCAGCACGCCGGTGGTCGGCACCAGACCGGGGGTGGGCTTGATCCCGACGATGCCTTGCAGCGCGGCGGGCACCCGGCCGGAGCCGGCGGTGTCGGTGCCGAGCGCCAGGTCCACGATCCCCAGCGCGACCGCCACCGCGGAACCGGAGGAGGACCCGCCGGAGATCCGCTCCGGGTCGGCGGCCGACCGCACCGCGCCGTAGGGGCTGCGGGTGCCGACCAGGCCGGTGGCGAACTGGTCCAGGTTGGTCTTGCCGAGCACCACGGCCCCGGCGGCCCGCAGCCGTGCGACCGCGGTGGCGTCCGCCTCCGGGGTCCAGGCCACGCCGGGGCAACCCGCCGTGGTGGGCAGCCCGGCGACATCGATGTTGTCCTTGACCGCCACCAGGCGGCCGAGCAGCGGCAGGTCCTCGCCCGCCGCCGCCCGGGCCTGCTGCGCCGCGGCCTCGGCCTCCACGTCGGCCTGGGGGCGGAGGTGGATCCAGACCTCCGGGCGGTCGACCGCCGCGATCCGGTCGTAGGCCGCGACGACGTTCACCGCGGGTCCTCGACGATCATCCGGACCGGGGTGGGGTCGAAGCCGTTGCACGGGTTGTTGATCTGCGGGCAGTTGGACACCAGCACCAGCACGTCCCGCTCGGCCCGGAGCGTGAGAGTCAGCCCGGGGGAGGACAGGCCGTCCACGATGCCGAGCGCCCCGTCCGCCTCCACCGGCACATTCATGTACCAGTTGATGTTGCTGACCAGGTCCCGTTTGTCCAGCCCCCAGCGGGCGCCCTCGGCCAGGAAGTTCTCCACGCAGGCGTGCTGGTGCACGGTGTGGTGGCCGTAGCGCAGCGAGTTCGACTCCTTGGAGCACGCCCCGCCGATGGTGTCGTGCCGGCCCACGTCGTCCCGGACCAGGGTCATCAGCGGCTGGTCGTCCGAGGCGCGCAGCACCGACCCGGTGGTCAGGTAGACGTTGCGCTGCGCGGCGATGGTGGCCGAGGCCGAGTACCGGACGCCGGTGTCGTGCGCGTCGTACAGCAGGCAGTCGACCGCCTGATTGCCCTCCAGGTCCACGATGGTCAGCTCGTGCCCGGCGGGGACCACGGCGGACCACGGGGCGCGGCGGGGGACGACCTGGTCGAGAACGATGGTCATGGTCACAGCCCCTTCGCTCGGGCGTAGTCGGTGGTGTTGGCGTAGGCCCGGGCCGCCTCCGGGGTGGCGGTGGCCAGCGGGTCGGACAGCGCGGTCGGCTCACCGCGCCAGGCCCGCAGGCGCAGCGGGGTGGACACGTACTCCGGGCGGGGGTCGACCGGATGCGGGACGTTGGCCAGCAGCACCAGGCAGGGCAGCTCCAGCCGCAGCCGGACTGTGGCGCCCGGACCCGCGGAACCGGTGAACTCGGTGCTGCCGTCGTCGGCGATCCGCACCCCCTGGAACAGGCTGACGCTCGGCGGGACGTCCCGGGGGGACAGCCCCTGCTTCAGTGCCGCCAGGGTCAGCAGCTCCCGGCCGGCGGGGGTGCCGCCCTGCGGCGAACCGTCGCCGTACCGGCGCTCGTTCGCGGCCCGGGTCGAGGTGCCGCAGAAGGTGTCGTGCCGACCCGAGGTGTCGGTGAGCACGGTGGCGAGCACGCGGCCGCGGTCGGAGAGCAGCAGGGATCCGGCACCCAGGTAGGCCTGCCACTGGATCTTGACCGTGTCCGCGACGTTCAGCCGCTCGTCCACCTGGGCGGCGTTGGTCAGCACCAGGTGCGCGCAGGCGTCGCCGAGCAGGTCGGTCAGCTCCAGCACGGTGCCCGCTGTGAAGGCCAGGCTGGTGTAGTTGCCGCCCGCGACCGTCTCCGCGTGCAGGCGCTCCCCAGCGTCGGCGGGCCAGTCGGCCGCGTCCGCTGCCGGGACGGTGGGCATGGTCTCCACGACGGTGCCGCCCTGGGCGCGGGCGTGGTCCCGGGCGCCCAGCGGGTCGGCGGTGCTCACAGGGCCACCGCCGACGCGGTCGCCCGGGCCACCTCGGGGTTCTCCGGCGCGGTGGCCAGCCAGTCCTGCACCTGGTCCGCGGTGACCAGGGCGTCGGTCTGCAGGTAGCCGATCGCCCGGAGCGCCGCGTCGTGCGCCTCCTGGCTGGAGCCGCCCACCGCATCCGTCACCACCCGCACCCGGTAGTCGTGCTGGTGCGCGTCGACCGCGGTGTAGTGGATGCAGACATCGGTCAGCCCGCCGATCAGGATCACGGTCTCCGCCCGGTAGGCCTTGAGCACGATCTCCAGCTCGGTGCCGAAGAACGCGGAGTAGCGGCGCTTGCGGATCAGGAACTCGTCCGGTCGCGGGTCCAGGCCCTGCGCCAGCTCGGTCTCCGGCCAGCCCTCCACGCAGTGCGGGCCCTCGGCGCCGTCCAGCTCCCGGCCGATGTCGATCAGCGAGGGCTTGTGCACCTCCTGGATCCAGACCACCGGGATGCCCTGCTCCCGGCTCCTGGCGATCAGGGACCGGACCCGCGGCGCGCGCTCGGTGCGCCCGGGCATGTACGGGATCTCGGTGCGGGACTCGGCCCGCTCCACGTCACCGCCCTGGATGTCGACGACGATCAGGACGGCGTTGCCGGTGACGTTCATGGCTGTTCCTTTCCTCATCGCGCTCAGGCGAGCGCGATGCGACGGTCGGCGGCGGCCTGCAGGCAGTCGACGAGGGTGTTGAGCAGGACGTAGACGATGCCGAGCACCAGGGCGACCCCCGCGATCGCGGGGAAGTCGGAGGCGGCCACGGACTTGTCGAGGTAGGAGCCGACCCCGGGCCAGTCGAAGATCTTCTCGACCACGACCAGGCCGGCCAGCAGCATCCCGGCCTGGATCCCGACCATCGACAGGGTGGGGCCCAGGGAGTTGCGCACCGCGTGCCGGACCAGGATCTGGCGCTCGCTCATCCCGGCGGACCGGGCGGTGCGGGCGTGGTCGGCGGACATGTTGGCCTTCAGCCCGTCCACCAGCACCCGGCCGATGGCGACCGCGGGGGAGATCGCCGCGCACAGGGCGGGCAGCGCCAGATGCGCCACCGCGTCGCCCATGACGTCGAACCGCCCCGCGAGCAGCCCGTCCAGCACCAGGAACCCGGTAGGCCCGGCAGGGGCGTCCCTCAACCCGGTGCGGCCGCCGGACGGCAACCAGCCCAGCTGGGCGTAGAACACCAGCAGACCCACCATGCCGAGCAGGAAGGTCGGCGCGGCGGCCCCGGACAGCAGGACCACCCGGACGATCCCTGCGCCCTTCCAGGCCAGCGTGGTCAACGCGGCGAACGCCACCCCGAGCACCAGAGCGATCCCCAGCACCCAGGCCGCGAGCTCCAGGCTCGCGGGCAGCACCTGCGCCAGGTTCTCCGACACCGGGGTCCGGCTGCGCAGCGAGTTCTGCAGGTCGCCGTGCAGCAGCCCGTCCAGGTAGGTCAGATACCGGGAGACCAGCGGTTCGTCCAGACCGAGGCGCTCGCGGGCGGCGGCCACCGCGTCGGCGGAGGCATTGGTCCCCACGTAGGCCTTGGCCGGGTCTACCCCGGAGACCTCCTGCAGGCCGAACAGCGCCATGGTGAGCGCCAGCAGGACGCCCAGGGTGGCCGCCACCCGCTTGATCAGGAACATCACCATGTCGGCATCTCCTTCTGCGATTGGGTGGTCATCAGCGGCCGCGCATCAGGTCGCGGACGCCGTCACCGGCGAGGTTGGCGGCCAGGGCGATGACCAGCACCGCCAGGCCCGGGAAGATCGGCACCCACCAGGCCTTCAGCAGGTAGGCCATGCCCTGCGCGGCCATCGCGCCCAGCTCCGGGGCGGGCGCGGGGGAGGACAGGCCGATGAAGGACAGCCCGGACAGGGCGACCACCAGGCCGCCGACGTCCAGGGAGGCGGCGACCACGAGGGTGGAGCGCACTCCCGGCAGCAGGTGCCGGGTGACCCGCATCCCCCACGGCGTCCCGGCCAGGCGGGCCGCCTCCAGGTGCGGACGCGCGGCCCAGGCACGGACCTCGCCGCGCACCAGCCGGGCATACAGCGGCCACCAGACCACCGCCACGCCGATCAGTGCGCTGGTGAAGCTGGCACCGAGCGCGGCGGCGACCGCCATCGCGATCACCAGGCCGGGCAGGGCCAGGAACAGGTCGGTGGTCCGCATCAGGAGCGAGTCCACCCAGCCCGGCAGTGCCCCGGCCAGCAGGCCGATCAGTCCGCCGATCAGCACCCCGGAGACGATCACGAGCGCCGCGGCGGCGAGGCTGGACCGCATGCCGAACAGCAGCCGGGACAGGATGTCGTAGCCGAGGGCGTCGGTGCCGAACAGGTGGCCGGGGCTGCCGGGAGGGAGGAAGGCGTCCCCGCTGCGCAGGATCGGCGAGTGCGGGGCGAGCACCGGGGCGGCCAGCGCCACCACGACGATCAGCGCCAGCACCCCGATCGCGACCAGGTCCACCCCGACCGCGCGGTGCCGGACGGCGGTGACCCGGGCCCAGCGTCGGGCGGCCCGGCCGGGGGCGACGGCGGTCAGCGTGGTCATCGGGCGGCTCCGATCGGACGACGGTGCTGCGGGCCGGGGATCGCGGCCAGCAGGGTGCGCGTGTACTCGTGCTCCGGCGCGGCGCAGACCCGGTCGGTCGGCCCGGCCTCGACGATCCGGCCCTCGCGCATCACCGCGATCCGGTCGGCGACGATCCGGGCGGCGGCCAGGTCGTGCGTGACGAACAGCACCGACATGCCCAGCTCGCGGCGCAGCCGGCCGATCAGGTTCAGCACCGTGGCGGCCAGGGAGACGTCCAGGGCGCTGGTCGGCTCGTCGCAGAGCAGCACGGTCGGCGGCACGATCACCGCGCGGGCCAGTGCCACCCGCTGACGCTGCCCGCCGGAGAGCTGGTCGCCGCGCGCCCGGGCGGTGTCCTCGGGCAGGCCCACCGTGCGCAGCGCGTCCAGCACCCGGGCCCGCCGCTGGTCCCGGGACATACCGGTGACGTGCGACCGCAGCCGCTCGTCCAGCATGGTGCCGACCCGCAGCCAGGGGGTGAGCGAGGCGCCGGCGTCCTGGAAGACCATCTGCGGCCGGGCGCCCTCGGCGAGGACGACCGACCCGGAGGTCACCGTCTCCAGTCCGGCCACCACCCGCAGCAGGGTGGATTTGCCGCAGCCGCTCTCGCCGACCAGGGCCACCGCCTCACCGGCCTTGACCTCCAGGTCGACGCCGCGCAGCGCGGGCAGCACCCGGCGCTTCCACGGCGGCCCGGACCGGAACTCCCGGTGCACGCCGGTGACCGTGACCGCCGCGGTGGGCCGGATCGGCGCGGGCGGCCAGACCTCGGGCAGCGCGGGGGTCGGTGCGCCCGGGGCCAGGTCCAGCACCCCGTCCGCGCCGACCGCCACGTCGTCGTCGCCCAGGGCCGCGCCACCGGCCGACGGGGGCGTGGTCACCGGCATGGCGGCCAGCGGTCGGTCCCGCGGGGTGGACAGGTCGATCCGGGACCGCAGCAGGTTCTTCGTGTAGCGGTGCTGCGGGTCGCCGAACACCTGGTCCACCCCGGCGGACTCCACGATCCGGCCGGTCTGCATCACCGCGATGCGGTCGCAGACCTGGGCGGCCACGCCGAGGTCGTGGGTGACGAACACGATCGAGCAGCCGATCTCCTCCCGAAGGGTCAGCAGCAGGTCGAGGATCTGCGCCTGCACCGTGACGTCGAGGGCGGTGGTCGGCTCGTCGGCGAGGATCAGGGACGGCCGGCGGGCCACCGCGAGCGCGATCATCACGCGCTGCCGCAGGCCGCCGGAGAGCTGGTGCGGGTACGCCTTCAACCGGTCGGCGGCGTGCGGGATGCCCACGTCCTGCAGCAGGGACAGCGCCTGCGCCCGGTCCCGGGTGACCTCGGCCAGCTGCCGGCCGACGGTCATGGTCGGGTCCAGGGAGGTCATCGGATCCTGGAACACCGCGCCGACGTGCGCACGGCGGGTGGCCCGGCGCACCGGGTCCGGCGCGTGGACCATGTCGGTGCCGGCCAGGTCGATCGAGCCGGAGACCACCGGTCGGGCGGTCGCGGGCAGCAGACCCATCACCGCCAGGCCGAGGATGCTCTTGCCCGAGCCCGATCCGCCGACCAGACCGAGCACCTCGCCCGGTGCCACGGACAGGTCGACACCGCGGACGGCGTGCACGCTCTCCCCGTCCCGGCTGAGCCGGACGTCGAGGCCGGAGACCTGCAGGACGTGGGTCATCGCGTCAGCCCCGGCCCAGCGCCGCGAAGTGCAGCACGTTGTACTCCAGGACGTTCTGCGCCTCGGTGGCGCCGGTGACGTCCGGGGTGGTCAGCAGCGTGGTGTTCAGCGACCCGATGGAGTACCAGTACCGGGTGGCGTTGACCGCCTGGGCGACCGGTGCGTAGGCCGAGACGTCCGCGCTGGACCGGGCGGTGTCCAGCAGATCGGTCAGGCCGGGGGCCTCGGCACCGAACAGGTCCAGCCCGCCGGCCGGGGTGTAGATGATCGAGGCCCAGGCGTCCGGGTGCCCGGCGTCCGGGAACACCGAGAACACCGCCAGGTCCGGCCCGTCGGCGCCCTCGTCCGCGATGCCGTAGATCGTGCCGGCGGAGTAGGCGACCGCCTCGGCCGGGATGCCCGCCGAGCTCAGCCGGGAACCGAGCTCCTCGGCCACCGCCTTGCCGTCCGCGCTGGACCCCGCGTACGCGATCCGGACCGTGCCGGAGTCGGGGGTGCCCAGGCTCGACCACGCGTCGGCGTCGTAGCTGATGCCCTGGTCGTCGATCCCGGCGTCCACCATGCCCTGCGGGAACAGCTGGTCGGTCGGGACCTCCAGCGAGCCCATCGCCTCCTCGATGATCGACTCCTTGTCGATCCCGGCGAACAGCGACTCCCGGGCGTCCACGGTCGACAGCCAGCTCGACCCGGGGTTCACGTAGATCATCTGGGTGGTGAAGTTCGCGAAGGTGCTGGTGGTGACGTCCTCGCTGTCCGCGAAGGACTCGAAGGAGGTCTTGTTCAGGTTGCCCAGGATCGCGTCGATCTCCCCGCGTTCCAGCTGCAGCTGCGCGGAGGAAGCGTTCTCGGCGACCTGCAGCTCGATGTCGGTCAGCTCAGGCGCGTCGCCCCAGTAGCCGTCGTAGGCGGTCAGCTCGTAGCGCTCACCGGTCTCGACGGCGGTGAGCTCGTAGGGACCGGTGCCCGCGTCGTGCGTGGTCAGGTAGGTCTGCGCGAGGTCGTCACCGGCCTGCTCGTCCAGCACGGTGGGGCTGATCATCTTCACCCCGAACGGCGAGGCCAGGTAGTCCAGGAACGCCTGGTTCGGTGCGCTGAGGGTGATCACCGCGGTGAGGTCGTCCGGGGTCTCGACGCTCACCACGTCGCCGACCATGTAGGCCGGGCCGGCGTCGACCTGCGTGCGCCGCTCGAAGGAGCGCTGCACCGCCGCGGAGGTGAAGGCGGTGCCGTCGTGGAAGGTCACCCCGTCGCGCAGGGTGAAGGTGTAGGTCAGGCCGTCGTCGGAGACCGTCCACTCCTCGGCCAGCTCCGGCACGATCTCCGGGCTCTCCACCCCGTCCTGGTAGGCGACCAGGCCCTCGTAGGTGTTCTCGATGATGTTCAGGCCCGGTCCGTCGTAGTTCACGTCCGGGTCCGGCGGGGTGGTGTAGCCGGTGAGCATCACGGCGGTGAAGACGTCGCCGCCGCCGGAGGAGGTGGAACCGATGGTGCCGCTCTGGCCGCAGGCGGTCAGGGCCAGCAGACCGGCGACGGCGGGCAGGGCGACCAGGGCGGCGCGGGCACG
>NZ_JANZKP010000013.1 GCF_025642745.1 Cellulomonas sp. RIT-PI-Y | reverse complement strand
GAGCAGCTCCCGGGTAGGAGGCAGCACCCGCGGAGAACGCCGCACCCGAGGAGGAAGCCGCACCCGGGGAGGAAGCCACACCCGGGGAAGAGGCCACACCCGGGGAGGAAGCACCGGGCGGGTAGGCAGCTGCACCCCGGTGGACGGCGGCGGGCGGGTACGCAGCAGCACCCGGGTGGACCGCGGCCGGCGGGCAGACGGCCGCGCCCGGGTCGACAGCGGCGGGCGGGTCCACCGGCCGAGTCGGCGCGCCCGGCCCGGTCGGTTCAGGGCGCGCACCGTCCGGCAGCGCGCGACCAGGAGTCGGGGGCGCCGTCGCTTCCGCACCGCGCCCACCCTCGGGGCCGGGCATCCAGGCCGTCGGCGTCCCCGGCGGTGCGAACGACGCGGGCGGCAGCCCCGACGCACCGAACCGCACGGGGTCGCTGTCCCACCGCGCCGGATCCGGCAGCACCTCGGTCACCCGCCACCCGGAGCCGTCCTCGCCGGGACGCACCAGACCCTGCCGGGCCCGGGCCGCCTCGACCGCCTGGTCGTGCCGTCCGAGCGCCGCCGACACCGCGTCCGCCGCCTCCGCGAGCCGGATGCCCTCGTCGCCGTCCAGCCGCAGGCCGCACCGGGCACAGACCGGTCCGGTCAGGGGCGTCGCGCAGTCCGGGCATCGGCTGTAGTCGAGCAGCCGACGGCGGAGGGAGGTCTGCCACGAGTGAGTGCGCACGAGGGGAGCGTCCCACCGTGCGGGCGCCGACGTGACGGCTCACACAGTTTCTACCCAGGTTCACCCGGACCGCGCACGGTGACCTGCACGCCCGATCCGCGCCCGGCCCTCTTCACCGTGCGCACCCCGGGCCGAGGCGGCAGGGTGGCCGGTAGCCGCCGTGACCGAGCAGACACCCCGCCCGACTGGCATCCGACGAAACATGGGATGACTATCGAGGCAGACCACTCGTCGACCCGAGGGAGCCCACCGTGGCACGCACCATCAGCATCGCCGACCAGCTCGTCGCCCAGATCGTCGCCGCGGGCGCTCGACACATCTACGGCATCGTCGGCGACAGCCTCAACCCGGTGGTCGACGCCGTGCGCCGGGCGCAGAAGGACGGCATGGACATTAGCTGGGTCCATGTCCGGCACGAGGAGGCCGCCGCGTTCGCCGCCGCCGCGGAGGCCGAGATCACCGGCACCCTCGCGGTCTGCGCCGGATCCTGCGGGCCGGGCAACCTGCACCTGATCAACGGCCTGTACGACGCCAACCGCAACCGGGTCCCGGTGCTCGCCATCGCCTCGCACATCCCGAGCGCCCAGATCGGCACCCAGTTCTTCCAGGAGACCCACCCGGACCGGCTGTTCCTGGAGTGCTCGGTCTACTCCGAGATGATCTCGAGCCCGGTCCAGGCCGGTCGCGTGATCCGGTCCGCCATCCACCACGCCTACGGTGCCCCCGGTGTCGCGGTGCTGACCCTGCCCGGCGACGTCGCGGACATGGAGTCGCCGGCGCCCGCCACGGACGTGCTCACCCGCCCGGTCGCGCCGCGGGTGGTCCCGGCCGCGGACCAGGTCGCCGCGCTCGCCGCCGCGATCGACGACGCCAAGAAGGTCACCATCCTGGCCGGTGCCGGGGTGCGCGACGCCCACGACGAGGTGATCGCGCTCGCCGAGCTGATCGGCGCCCCGGTCGGCCACAGCCTGCGCGGCAAGGAGGTCATCCAGTACGACAACCCCTACGACGTCGGCATGACCGGACTGCTCGGCTACGGCGCGCTCCAGGCGGCGATGGACGAGGCCGACCTGCTCCTGCTGCTCGGCACCGACTTCCCCTACGACCAGTTCCTGCCCGCCGACGTGCGCACCGCCCAGGTCGACATCGACCCCACCCGGCTGGGCCGCCGGACCCGGATGGACCTGGCCGTGGTCGGCGACGTGGCCGAGACCCTGCGCCTGCTGCTGCCCCAGGTCGGCCGGAAGTCGTCGCGCCGGTTCCTGGACTCGATGCTGAAGAAGCACCACAAGGCGATGTCCGGCGTGGTCGGCGCCTACACCAAGGACGTGGAGCACCACACCCCGATCCACCCCGAGTACGCCGCCGTCCTGCTGGACGAGGAGGCCGCCGACGACGCGGTGTTCACCGTCGACACCGGGATGGGCAACGTCTGGGCCGCTCGCTACCTGACCCCGAACGGCAAGCGGCGGGTGATCGGGTCGTTCCTGCACGGGTCGATGGCCAACGCCGTGCCGCACGCCATCGGCGCCGCCTTCGCCGCACGGGACGACGCGGAGGCACCGCAGAAGCACGTGGTGGCGATCGCCGGTGACGGTGGCCTGTCCATGCTGCTCGGCGAGCTGATCACGCTGGTCCACTACGACCTGCCGGTGAAGATCATCCTGTTCGACAACGCCACCCTGGGCATGGTCCGGCTGGAGATGCTGGTCGACGGCCTGCCGAGCTTCGGCACCGACTCCCCGTCGATCGACTACGCCGCCGTCGCCCGGGCGGTGGGCATCCCGGCGGTCCGGGTCGAGGACCCCACCCAGATCCGTACGGCCCTGCGCGAGGCGTTCAGCCACGACGGCCCGGCGCTGATCGACCTGGTCACCGACCCGCGCGCGCTGTCCCTGCCACCCAAGATCACCCGTCAGCAGGTCACCGGCTTCACCGCGGCGATGAGCAAGGAGATCCTCGGCGGCGGCATGGCCGAGGTGATGTCGATGGCCCGATCGAACATCCGGAACATCCCGCGTCCCTGAACGGCGCCGTCAGGACAGGTCGGTCAGCGCCGCCCGGATCTCCCGGGTGATCCGGAGCATGGCCGCCTCGGCCGCCTCGGGGTCACGGGTGCGGATCGCGGCGGCGACCGCCTCGTGGGCGGCCAACGCCTCCTCGCGCGGGTGGTGCGGCATCAGCCCGTGCCGGGTCCGGCCGGTCAGCACCTCCGCGACCACCTCGGTCAGCGCCCGGAACATCTCGTTCCCGCTCGCCGCCAGCACCAGGCGGTGGAACTCGATGTCCGCGGCCAGGAACTCGTCGCCCGCGCCCGCCTCGCCGAGCACACGGAGGCGGGCCGACAGCGCGACCAGGCGATCGGCCTGATCGCCGTCGGCGTTCCGCGCGGCCGAGGCGGCGGCGACCGGCTCCACGGCCGCGCGCAGTTCGGTGAGCGACCGCAGCTGGGCCACCCGGTGCGGCCCGGCGAGCCGCCAGCGGATGACCTGCGGGTCGAAGACCGCCCAGTGCGCGTCGGCACGCACGATCAGGCCGACCCGGCGACGCGAGGTGACCAGGCCCAGGTGCTCCAGGGTGCGCATCGCCTCGCGGGCGACGGTGCGGGAGACACCGAACCGCTGCTGGATGCCGTCAAGGGTGAGCGTCGACCCGGAGGCCAGCTCACCGGAGGTGATCTCCGCGCCGAGGGCGTCGGTGACGCCGCTGTGCAGCACCTCGGTCACTGCGCACTCCTGTCCCGGCCCGACGGACCACCTGCACGATCACGCCCCGGCGGGCGGGGCTCGGACGAGCATGCCAGGGTCACACGGGTACCGCCCAACCAGCGGCGCGGCACTGATAGCACCATCCGGTACCAATGATCGTATTTTTGTGCCAGAGTGACCGGCACCGGACGCACCGCCCGGACAATGACGTTCTGAGGAGGACACCCATGTCCGACGTCCAGCACCTCGTGGTGATGGGGGTCGCGGGGTCAGGCAAGACCACCGTGGCGCAGATCCTGGCCGACCGGCTGGGCTGGCCTTACGCCGAGGCCGACGAGTTCCACCCGCAGGCCAACATCGACAAGATGTCCGAGGGCACCCCGCTCACCGACGACGACCGCTGGCCCTGGCTGGGCGCGATCCGCGACTGGCTGACCGAGCAGACCCGCGCCGGGCGGAGCGCCATCGTCACCTGTTCCGCGCTCAAGACCGCGTACCGCGACGTCCTGCGCGAGGCCGAGGGCCGGGTGCGGTTCGTGCACCTGGACGGCACCATCGAGCAGATCGGCGAGCGGATGTCCGGGCGCTCCGGGCACTTCATGCCGACCTCGCTGCTGCCGTCCCAGTTCGAGACCCTGCAGCCGCTCACGGACGCCGAGGACGGCGTCGTGATCCCGGTCGGCATCTCCCCGCAGTCGGTGGCCGACGCCGCCCTGCGCGAGCTCGGGATCGAGGGGGCACGCGCATGAGCACCGCCCTGCTGCTCGCGGCCGACGCCGCGCCGGTCGCCTCCACCACCCGACTGGTGATCGCCGCCGTGGTCGGCATCGCCGTCCTGGTCGCGCTGATCGTCTGGCTGAAGCTGCACCCCTTCCTGTCCCTGATGATCGGCGCCGCCGTGCTGGCCGTCGTCGCCGGGCTGCCCTACACCGACGCCTTCAGTTCCTTCACCACCGGACTCGGTGAGACGGTCGCGGGGGTCGGCATCCTGATCGCGCTCGGCGCGATCATCGGCAAGATGCTGATCGACTCCGGTGGCGCCGATCAGATCGTCGACACCGTGCTGGCCAAGACACCGGCCAAGCGACTGCCTTGGGCACTGGCCTTCGCCGCCTTCATCATCGGCATCCCGCTGTTCTTCGAGGTCGGCGTGGTGCTGCTGATCCCGGTGGTGATGCTGGTCGCCCGCCGGTCCAAGCTGTCCATGATCGCGGTCGGCATCCCGGCCCTGGCCGGACTGTCCGCGCTGCACGGCCTGGTCCCGCCGCACCCCGGCCCGCTGATCGCCATCGACGCGCTCAAGGCCGATCTCGGTCTGACGCTGGGCCTCGGCCTGCTGGTCGCGATCCCGACCGTGGCCGTCGCCGGTCCGCTGCTGGCCAAGCCGCTGACCCGCTGGGTGCCGCTGGACCCGCCGACCGAGATCCTCGGCGCGAGCGAGCGGGACGACGAGGCCAAGCGCCCGTCCTTCGCCGTCGCGCTCACGGTGGTGCTGCTGCCGGTGGTGCTCATGCTGGCCAAGACCCTGGCGGAGACGATCGGGTTCGAGGACACCGCGGTGGGCGGCGTGCTCGACTTCGTCGGCACCCCGCTGGAGGCGCTGCTGATCACCGCGCTGGTGTCGTTGATCCTGTTCGGCACCCTGCAGGGCCGCAGCCGAGGCCAGATCAGCAAGCTGGTCGACTCCTCCTTCGCCCCGATCGCGAGCATCCTGCTCATCGTCGGCGCCGGTGGCGGATTCAAGCAGACCCTGGTCGACTCCGGCGTCGGCGACGTGATCGCCAACGGGCTGGCCGACGCGCCGATCTCCCCGCTGCTGGCCGCCTGGCTGGTCGCGGTGCTGATCCGGGTCGCCACCGGTTCCGCCACGGTGGCGACGGTCACAGCCGCCGGGATCGTCGCGCCGCTGGCCGAGGGCCTGCCCGCCAGCCACGTCGCCCTGATGGTCCTGGCGATCGGTGCCGGATCGGTCTTCCTCAGCCACGTGAACGACGCGGGATTCTGGCTGGTCAAGGAGTACTTCAAGATGACCGTCGGCCAGACGTTCAAGACCTGGTCGCTGATGGAATGCGTGCTGTCGGTCACCGCGTTGGCCGTGATCATGCTGCTCGGACTGGTCGTCTAACGGTCATCGGGGCACCGGTCGCGACGCACCGGTGCCCCGATGGACTCGCGCCCGAGGGCCGATGTGGTGCACGCTGGCCCGCATGTCTTTCCTCGATCGTCTGCGTCGTCAGGACCCGCAGTCGCTCCCCGCACCGGGTGACGAGCTGTACCCGGGCTACCGCCCCCGATTCAGCACCGAGTGCCAGAGCATCTGGACCGAGCTGGTCCCGGAGCACGGCAGCTGCTCCATCCTGCAGGGCGAGCTGCTCCGCGCGGTGCAGTCCCTGGCCGAGGAGGCGCAGGAGCACGGCAACATCAACTGGGACCGCGACTTCGAGCGGTTCTGCGACCTGTTGCACACCCACCTGCACGACGCCGCCCTCCCCGCCGACGAGTGGGCCGCTGTCTGCCGTGATCTGGACGTGCTCCGCCGCTACGGCCGGGTCGCCTACGCGCTGAAGCCGGACTGGGCCCGCGACGAGGACTACCCGGACCCCGCGGTCCCCGAGCCGCTGTCCGAGGACCTGGCGCAGGGCGTCCCCGCCTACGTGCAGCCCGACCTCTACGACCACCTCGCCGACTGCGTGGCCCAGGTCGCCCGCGCGCACCCGCGCCCGATGCACTACGCCGCACCGGTCGACCAGCTGCGCTGACCCCGCCCATGGGGGCCGCCCGCCCTCCGGCACCTGAGGCGGGTAGCGGGAACCGCGGGGCGCGGGCACCGCGGTGCGCCGACACCGCGGGGCGCCGGCACCGCACAGCGCCGCACGCCCACGCACCCGCCGCGGGCTCGCGCCAGGGCGGGGGCGGGGGCGGGCGCCCGCGCGTCATCGAGGTCGGCACTTCCGGCCTGCACACCGGCGGTGGACTGCCGATCTCAGGGCAGACTGCCGACCTCAGGACGCGCGGCTCGGAACGGGGTGCCAACCCCGGCCGCGGGGTCGGCGACCGCGGCCGGTCAGCCGTCGAGCGGGCCGGAGCGGGTCGTGCCGTCCGGCGGGGTGGTGCGGACCTCGGGCTCCGGCGTGCGGGAGACCGTGCTGCGCACCGCGTCGACCGCCTTGTCCTTGAGCGCGCTCGCCTGGTCCTTGGCGAACTGCGCCGCACCGGCCTCCAGGTCGTCGACCCGGGACTGCACCCGTGGGTCGTGCCAGAGGCTCGACGCCCAGCCCTTGATCTGCTCGTACCGGGCCCGGCCGGCACGGGTGCCGAGCACGTAGCCCAGCGTCGCACCGACCACGAACGCGCTCTTCGCCTTCATCGCAGACCTCCCTGATCGCAGGTCGTCCACGCTAGGCGAGGGCGGGTCGTCGCGCCTGCTCAGGCCGCAGGCTCGACCAGCCGGTTCCGCAACGCATCGATCAGCCCGTCGGACAGCCCGCCCGCGCGCAGCACCCGGAGCAGTCCGCCGTCCTCGGTCTCGGCCAGGGACAGCATCGCGGACATCGACCGGGGGTCCGCACCCATCATCGGCGGGAGGTCGGCGACCGGCCGTTCGATCAGCGCGGCCATCATCGCGGCCTGCCCCTCGGAGAGGCTGTCGGCGGCGACCGCGTGCACCGACATCATCCGGGCGTAGATCGCGGGCAGGTTGTCCGCGGTCCGGGCGTAGTCGACGACGATCGTGTCCGGTCCCGCACCGAGGGCGGTGAGGATGCTCGCGGTGAGCACGCCGGTGCGGTCCTTGCCGGCTGCGCAGTGCACGACGGTGGCGCCGGTGGCGGCGGCCAGCATTCCCAGCAGCGCGACCACGGCCGGAGCGTTGGCCCGCAGCATGTCGAGGTAGACCCGGCCCACGGCGGCCGCGTCGGCCCGGGCCATCTCGGCCATCACCTGGGGGTTCGTGCCACCGCCGCCGCCGACGGTGTCGAAGATCGGCACGTGGTGGTAGCTGACCGGCAGCCGCCCCAACGGCCCACGGCCGGTCGCCTCGGCCTCCGCGGCGGACCGCAGGTCGACCACGTGGCTCAGTCCGTCGTCCACCGCCTGCCGCGCCCAGTCCTCGGTCACGCAGGCCATGTCGTCCGCGCGCCAGAGCAGACCGGGCCGGACGGTGCCGCCCTGGACCGGGATGCCGCCCAGGTCACGCAGGTTGACCGGCGGGGACAGGACAGGGGTGGTCGTCATCGCGAGCGCCTTCCAGCTCCGGCGCGGACGACCCGGCGGCGGACGACCGGGTGGTCGACGGGCGACGCGCGTGCTGTCAGGGTGTCAGAGAACGGCAGGGAGGGGCTAACGTCCCGCTATGACGAAGCTGTCCGACCGGGCCTACGAGGACGAGCTGTACCGGCTGCAGTCCGAGCTGGTGACGCTGCAACGCTGGGTGCAGGCCACCGGCGCGCGGGTGGCGGTGGTCTTCGAGGGCCGGGACGCCGCGGGCAAGGGCGGGACGATCAAGCGGATCACCGAGTACCTCAGCCCCCGGGTCGTCCGGATCGCGGCCCTGCCCGCCCCCACCGACCGCGAGCGCGGGCAGTGGTACTTCCAGCGCTACGTCCAGCACCTGCCGGCCGCCGGGGAGGTCGTGCTGTTCGACCGGTCCTGGTACAACCGCGCCGGGGTGGAGAAGGTGATGGGCTTCTGCACCGAGGAGGAGCACGCCCGGTTCCTGCACCAGGCGCCGACCTTCGAGCGGATGCTGATCGAGGACGGGATCCTGCTGCGCAAGTACTGGTTCTCGGTGTCGGACAAGGTGCAGCTCAAGCGGTTCCGGTCCCGGCTGGACGACCCGCTCCGGCAGTGGAAGCTGAGCCCGATGGACCTGGAGTCGATCCGCCGCTGGGAGGACTACTCCCGGGCCAAGGACGAGATGTTCGCGCACACCGACACCGCGGACAGCCCGTGGTTCGTGGTGGAGTCCGACTCCAAGAAGGCGGCCCGCCTCAACATGATGAGCCACCTGCTGTCCACGATCCCCTACACCGACGTCCCGCATCCGCCGGTGGAGCTGCCGGAGCGCCCGGCGGGCACCGGCGACTACCAGCGACCGCCGCGCGAGGAGTTCACCACCGTCCCGGACCACGCAGCTCGGATCGCCGAGCACGACTGAGGGAGCCACCTGCTTCGTGGGTCGGGACCACTCAGCCCGAGCGCGCGACGACTAGGGGTGCCCGTCCTTCGCCTAGGGTCCGGGACGTCCCTGCCACGTGCCCCGAGGAGTCGTCCATGCCCCTGGCTCTCAGCCTCCGCCACACCCTGGTCCCGGCCGTTGCGACCGTCACGGCTCTCGGGCTGCTCACCGCCTGCTCCGACGACCCGGCGGTGGTCGGGACCGGTCCGGCACCCACCGTCACCGTGACGGTCGACCCGTCGGCCACCACCGACCCGTCGCTCACCGCCGACCCGGGCACCGGCGCCTCCGTGGCGGCCGACGACCAGGCGCGGACGTTCCTCGACGCGTTGGAGGCGATGGTGGCCTACCGCCAGGCGTGGACCGGCGGCGATCTCGGCCGCGACCCGGAGTTCCAGGAGCTGCTGCGGACCTTCGTCCAGGCGAAGCGCGCGATCGACCGCACCGACCTCTGGCTGGGTGCGAACAGCTCGCTCACCGCGGACGGCCTGGCCGTCTCCGCGGGTGAGGCGGTCGGCCTCGCTCAGGACGTGGTCCGGGCGGACGCGACCGCCGTCGACGTCGAGTTGGACGACGACGACGGCGCGCTCCGCTGGCAGATCGAGTTCAGCAACGGCGACGACGCGGAGATCGACGCGAACACCGGTGCCGTCCTCGAGGTCGACCTGGACGACTGACGCCCGCCTCAGACCTTCGCGAACCGCGCCCGGGCGAAGGCGTACACCCCGTACCCGGCGAACCCGAGCGCGATCAGGCACAGCAGCACCGCCCCGAACGGCAGGCCGGCCAGCGTGCGCAGCGCGACGTCCATCCCCTCGGCGCGCTCCGGATCGGCCTGCACCGCGGCGACGACCACCAGGACACCGACCACCGCCAGCGCGAAGCCCTTGCCCAGGTAGCCCACCTGACCGGCCCGCTCGACCGCACGGCCCGGGTGCCGCCGCAGGTCGTCCAGGAAGCCCCGGCGCCATCCCTTCACGGCGTGGTACCCGCCGACTGCGACGATCCCGAGCCCGGCCACGCCGAGCAGCACGCGCCCGACCCCGGAGCCGAGCAGCCCGGCGGTCGGCGTGCCGCCGCCCGAGCCGGAGCCGGCGAGCACCTGCACGGTGGTCGCCGCGAGCACCGCGTAGACCACCGCCTTGCCCGCGGCCTTGAGCCGGTCCGACGCCTCACCGCGCGCGATCGCGTCCACCGCCTGCCAGAGCGCCAGCAGCACGAAGCCGATCAGCAGCACCACGAGCAGGACCCGCCCGGCGCCCTCGGACCCGAGCTGGGCCAGCGCACCCTGCTGATCCGCCTCCTCGCCGCCCGAGCCGAGGGCCAGTCGCACGGTCACCCAGGCCAGCAGGAGGTGCAGCACCCCGCTGGCGGCGTAGCCCAACCGAGCGCCGCGCTCCAGCAGCGGGTGGTCGGTCGCCCGGTCGGCGGCGGAGCGGACCGTCACTGCTCGCGGCGCTTCCGGTACTGCGCCCAGGCGCCGGTGGACCACAACGCCCACAGGACGAGCAGCGGCTGGAACAGCAGCCGGACCCCGCGCTTGGTGTCGGTGTCCAGCCCGAAGCCGTCGGTGTGCGTGACGTACTGGGAGATGTTGCCGGGGAAGATCGCGACGAAGAACGCGGCCGCCAGCCACCCGACCAGCCCGCGACGCTTGCGGGCCGCGATCAGCGCACTGCCCAGCGCGATCTCGACCACACCGGAGCCCAGCACGGTCGCGTCGTCGTTGACCGGGAACCACTCCGGCACCTGCGCCTGGAACTCCTGCCGGGCGAAGGTCAGATGGCTGGTCCCGGCGAACACCAGGAACCCGCCGAGCAGCACCCGCCCGATGGTCCGTCCCCGTCCTGTGGCTGTCATGCGGACCATCTGAGCACGACTGAGCCCGGCCCGCACGGGTGGCGGACCGGGCTCCGGGCCGGTGCGGGGTCAGACCCTCGCGAGCTCCGGCGCAGGCTCGTCGGCCGCCTGCCGCCGGAACGGCGCCAGGAGCGTGGGGACCACCATCCGCCAGTGCTTCGCCATCACCGCCACGGCGATGCCCAGGTAGATCGCGGACAGGACGAACCGCCCGGTCGTCCCGGTCACCACGAACTGGACCGCGAACAGCCCGAGCAGGGTCCAGGCGGACCAGCGCCAGAACCGCAGCGAGATCAGGATCGCCACCCCCATCAGGGTCTGCGTCGCGGTCAGCAGCATCTCCTCGGTCTGGCGGGTGTCCAGCACCAGGCTGGCCGATCCGCCACCGGCCAGGTACGCGATCGGCAGCGATCCGATCAGCAGGGTCCACTGATTGATCTTGGAGCTGATCAGGGTGGCGATCGCCGCGGTGCCCTTGCCGCGCCAGGCGAACAGGATCGCCACGATGAACTCCGGCGCCTCGGAGGCCAGCGGCGCGAGCCACTGCACCAGCAGGAACTCGTCCACGCCGAGCTGGGTGCCGGAGGCGACCAGGGACTCCGCGAACGGCTCGGCGCTGACCAGGATCACGGCGGCGGCCAGCACGAACAGGGCGATCACCAGCGGACGGCGCCGGTTGCGGGGCAGTCCGCCGATCACCGCGGCGGTGCCGATCAGATCCGGTTCCTCGGCCTCGCCGCGGGTGAGCCGGTACAGGTAGAACCCGAACCAGGCGATCATGGCCAGGCCGAACACCAGGTGGATGTGCCCGGTGGCAGGGATGATGAACGCGGCCACGCCGGCGACCAGCAGGAAGCCGAGCTCCATCCGGTTGCCCGGTTCCAGGGCGAGCGACCTGGCGGGCTTCTTGCTCACCCTCCCGGCGACGTAGAGCGAGACCAGGACGACCAGCGGCCAGCCGAGGCCGAGCAGCAGGCGGTTCGAGCCGGTCATGTTCGCGGCGGCGTACTGCACGTACGCCGGGTCGTGACCGGCGGTGTACGCGTAGAACAGGTCGACCGCGTACTCGGGCAGCACCGCGATCAGGGCCAGGACCGCGATCGCGAAGCCGCCGGAGACGTCGACCTGTGCGGCCTCGGCCGCCCAGGCCAGCACGAAGGACGCGGCGACGACGGCGGCGCCGTAGAGCGCGAGCTGGATCAGCGGGTCCGGGTGACTCCCGGACAGTCGCAGGACGATCGCGGGCGTCGCGACGACGACGGCGATCAGCAGGGATCGCACCAGGATCCGCAGCGGCGGGACGGTGGCGAGTGACCTCTCGGACATGTGGTGTCGGGGCCTTTCGGACTCCGGCGCCCAGCCGAAGCGCGGGGCTCCGGCCAGCCGCAGACAATGACGGACTGGCCGAAGGTCTCGCCCACCGGATCGGCGCGATGACCGGGTGCCACGGCACCAGTGTGTCGACCATCGCTACCGGCCATCATCTGGCCGGTCGGGCTACTCCCCTTCGCGGCGCACACATTACGGGGCATTCTCCGAATTGCGCAACGATCATGTTTCCATAATTGAGGACGGCGCAATCCGGAAATGATTCATCGGATGTCCGAACTCTGCCGGCCGCCGATCAGAACAGGTCGTCCTCGTCCGCGGGGGCCGCGGTGAACTCGTGGTCGGCGAACAGCGCCGCGATGCCACTGATCTGCTTGAGCCGCAGCAGCTCGTCCGGCTCCATCCCGACGTGCCGGCGGATCCACTCGTCGGTCATCCCCGCGTCCACCAGCTCGGCCACGATCTGCGTCATCAGCTCCACCGCGTGCGATCCGCGGGCCCGGTTGTGCCGCACGGTGGAGGCGATCCGGTCCGGCAGCTCCTTGTCCAGCACCACCACCGGCAGCAGTCCGTGCTCGCGCTCGCGGATCCGCTCGGAGGTCATCATCACCCGGTAGCGGTGATAGCCGTCGATGATCTCGTAGAGGTCGCTCGCCCGGTCGTGCGCGCACACCACGGGCTGGGTGTAGCCGTCCTCCCAGATGCTGCGCTCCAGCAGCGCCATCTCCGGCGGGGCGACCACGTTCGGGTTGTACGCGTTGGCCCGCACCCGGTCCAGCGGCACCGCCACCACGTCGTACACCGGGGACCGCCCGTTCATGACGCCTCCTGGTACCGCAGCATCGCGGCCTCCCGTCGCTCCCGGTCCTGCTTGCTCGGGCTGAAGCCCATGTACCGGCAGGTGTGGTCGTTGCGCAGCACGGTGATGCACATCCGCTTGTAGGACGGCAGGGCCGAGAACCCGGGCACGTCCGGCAGGTCGTCGGGGTACTCGTGGAACCGCACGACCTCGTGCGGGCGGGTGTAGGTCCGCCCGCCGGTCGGCGACCCGAGGTAGTCGGCGTGCACCCCGGTCGCGCGCAGCACGTCGACCGTCGTCACCGGGAGCGCCCCGCCGCGCTCGGTCCAGTAGCGCACCGAGGTGGAGAACTTCTCCAGATAACGCCGCCGCACCGACGCCGGGACGGTCCGCAGCAGCAGTCGCAGGTAACTGGCCCAGGTGTGGCCCGCGGGCAACGTCACCCGGCGTGCGCCCATCGCGGCGCTCTGCCCGTAGCTCGCGGCGAAGTTCACCCCGTTCACCCGGCCGACCAGCTTGCCCCACACCTCCGGCTCGATCGCCCGGTAGAGCTGGAGCTGGCGGATCGCCTGCCCGATGAACGGCGACGCCACCCGCATCTGACGCGGCGGCACCCCGGCCAGGTGCATCAGGTCGTAGAGCCGGTTGTACGACCAGCCGTACCGGGCGTGCGCGTGCCAGACGTCGGCCAGCCGCCAGTCGTGGATCGGGTAGGCCTTGACCACCCCGGGTCCGAGCACCGAGGTCCAGCGCAGCCCCTGGTAGGTGGACCGGCGGCCCGCCGAGTTGATGGCGGAGTAGCGGTGCAGCGACTCCTCCTCCCGGATGCCGATCAGCACCGCGGTGCGCGCGGCGCCCGAGACGGTGTGCAGCCACCGCTCGAAGTGGTCCTGGAACCGGTAGTCCCAGACACCGTCGTACTCCGGGAAGCCCGGCGGGACGTTCCCGGTGTGCACCACGCCCGGGTGGTCGGGCAGCTCGCGCACCCACAGGTCGCGCTGCTCCGGTGCCCAGGGTCGCCAGTGGTCGGCGTACATGGTGGCCGCGCACCCGGCCGCGACCGGCAGGCAGATCCGCCAGGGCACCATCAGCTCCGACGGGGTGGACATGATCGAGTCCACGTAGTCGGTGGTGGCCGAGTACTGACCCTCGTAGTCCAGGTGGAAGACCTGCACAGGCCGCCGGATGCCGTGCGTGCGCAGATGGTCCAGCACCAGCTGCAGCATCGCCCCGGAGTCCTTGCCGCCGGAGAACGCCACGATCACCTGGTCGAAGTCCTCGAACACCCGCGCGATGCGCTCCCGCGCGGCGTCCAGCACCGTCCGGCCGCCCCGGATGGCATGCGGCAGCCCCGCCAGGTATCGCTCCAGTTCCACCGCACCGTCCCCTCGCCGCGTCGCGGGTCCGAGTATCGGCACGTGGTGGCGACACCGGGCTCACCACTCAGGCCCGACGAGGCCGAGTTGAGTGTTTCCGGCACTCACGCCAGGTGGTCGGGAGGGCGGATCGGTGCGTCCCACTCACCCGGCTTCGCCCCTACCTGCGGAGCGGCCCGCACTGGGCGGAGGCCTCAGGGCTCCAGGTCGGGACGCCGGGTCTCCGGGGTGCCACCGACCCGGCCGTGGTGCGCCGGGGAGTCGTCCAGCGCGTGCTCGGCCTGGAACACCGCGTCCGCGACCAGGCGGCGCGCGTGCTCGTCGACCAGGGCGTAGAACACCCGGTTGCCCTCCTTGCGGGCCCGGACGATCTTGCTCCAGCGCAGTTTGGCCAGGTGCTGGGACACCGCGGCCGGTGCGGCGTCGACGATGTCGGCCAGGTGGTTGACCGACAGCTCGGCGTCGCGCAACGCCAGGATGATCCGGATCCGGGTGGGGTCCGCCAGCAGCCCGAAGATCTCGGCGGCCAGCTCGATGTACTGATCGTCGATCCCGAAGTCGTCCAAAGCCATGCGCCCGATCCTACGCATGTCCGCGTAGTTGCGTATTCACGCAGATACGCACCAAGCTGTGCCCGTGCTCAACGCTCTGCGGAACGCCACCTACCGGCGACTGTTCCTCGCCCAGGTGATCGCCCTGGCCGGGACCGGGCTCGCCACGGTCGCGCTCGGCCTGATCGCCTACGACGTGGGCGGCGACCGGGCCGGCAGCGTGCTGGGCACCGCCTTCGCGATCAAGATGCTGGCCTATGTGCTGGTCGCCCCCGCCGCGGCGGCGCTGCTGGCCCGGCTGCCCCGCCGCGCGGTGATGGTCGGCGCCGACCTGGTCCGGCTGGCAGCCGCGGCCTGCCTGCCGTGGGTGGACCAGAGCTGGCAGATCTACCTGCTGGTGCTGGTGCTGCAGTCGGCGTCCGCGACCTTCACCCCGGCGTTCCAGGCGACCATCCCGGCGGTGCTCGCCGACGAGCGGGACTACACCGGAGCGCTGTCGCTGTCCCGTCTCGCCTACGACCTGGAGGCGGTGCTGTCCCCGGTGCTCGCGGCCGCACTGCTGCTGGTGGTGCCGGATCGCGCGCTATTCCTCGGCACCGCGGCCGGGTTCGGCGCCTCCGCCCTGGTGGTGCTGAGCAGCACGCTGCCCAGGACCACCGCCGCCGACGACTCCCCCGCCCCGCTGTCCGACCGGATGCTGGCCGGGGCCCGCCTGATGGTGCGCGGTCCCGCGCTGCGTCCGGTGCTGGCGCTGAACGTCGCGGTGGCCGCGGCCGGGGCGACCGTGCTGGTCCAGACCGTGCTGATCGTGCGCGGCCACTTCGGGCAGAGCGCCGGGGTGATGGCCCTGGTGCTGGCGGCGAACGGGGCGGGGTCGATGCTCACCGCGTTCACGCTGCCCCGGGTGCTGACCGAGCAGCGCGAACGTGCGGTGATGCTGGGCGGCGCGGTGGTCGCGACCGCCGGGGTCCTGCTGCTGCCGCTGGCGTTGCGGGCGTCGTCGCCGGTGCTCGGCCTGCTCGCGGTCAGCCTGCTCTGGCTGGCCGTCGGGGTCGGCTGGGCGATGGCCGAGACCCCGGTCGGCCGGATCATCCGACGCGCGGTGGCCCCCGGGCAGCTGCCCGCGGTGTTCGCGGCCCAGTTCTCGCTGTCGCATGCCGGCTGGCTGCTCACCTATCCGCTGAGCGGCGCGCTGGGCACCGCGTTCGGCTCGGGCGGCTCCGCGCTGGCGCTCGGGGTCGTCGCCGCGGTCGCGACCGGCATCGCCGCGACGACCTGGCCGGGCACGACCCGGGACCCCGCTGCCGTTGACCGGGCGGGGCCGCCGATCGGCCCGTAGCCTCGCTGGTCACAGCAGACTTCCAGGAGGGTGAACACGCGCATGGGGTGGTCGAGGCGACCGAGGACCGAGCAGCCCCCGGGGCCGGTGGCCCAGCGGTCCCGGGCGGGAGCGCTGTGGGCGGACGGATTCGGCCGGGCCGGCACCCGGTCGGTGCAGGCGCTGGCGCTGCTCACGCTGGTGACGGTGGCGGTGTTCGCCCTGACCAAGCTCACGCTGGTGGTCATCCCGGTGCTCATCGCCCTGGTGCTGGCCAGCGCGATCCATCCGCTGGTGTCCTGGCTGCGCCGGCGCGGACTCCCGTCGCTGGCGGCGACCTGGGCCGCGCTGCTCGCGATCGTCGCCGTGTTCGGCGGGGTGCTGACCGCGGTGGTCTACGCGGTCGCGAACCAGTGGCAGGACCTGGCCGACCAGGCCGTCGCGGGGCTCAGCGAGCTGCAGGACTCGATCAGCCATCTGCCGATCGAGATCACCGACCAGCAGATCCAGGACGCCCAGGACGCCGTGACCGGCTTCCTCACGTCCAGCAGCTTCGGCAGCGGTGCGATCGCGGGCTTCTCGGCCGGGGCGAACTTCGTCACCGGCGGGGTGCTGACCATCGTGGTGCTGTTCTTCTTCCTCAAGGACGGGCCGCGGATCTGGGAGTTCCTGCTCCGGCCCTTCGACGGCGAGGCCTACGCGCGGGGCAGGCGGGTCGGCGGCCGGACGGTCACGACCATGGGCGGCTACGTGCGCGGCACCGCGATCGTCGCGGCGGTGGACGCGGTCGGCATCGGTCTCGGCCTGGTGATCATGGGCGTCCCGCTCGCCATCCCGCTGGCCGTGCTGGTGTTCCTGCTCGCCTTCATCCCGCTGGTCGGCGCCACGCTGGCCGGGGTGCTCGCCGCGCTGGTCACCCTGGTCGCCAACGGCTGGGTCGATGCGCTGATCGTGGTGGCGATCGTGATCGCGGTGAACCAGTTGGAGGGGAACCTGCTCCAGCCGGTGGTGATGGCACGCTCGCTCGCGCTGCACCCGCTGGTGATCCTGGTCGCGGTGACGGTCGGGACGGTGCTGGCCGGGATCACCGGCGCGGTGCTGGCGGTGCCGGTCGCGGCGTCGGCGTGGGGTGCGGTCCAGGTGTGGAACGGGCCGGACCTCCCGGCACGGCCGGTGCAGCAGAAGAGACGGGAGACCGCCGAGGGGCGGTGACGTACCGCGCCTGCGGTAGACGGAGCACGACCGGCGGCTGATCCGCGCCGGGGACGACTGCGGCATCCTGGACCCCGTGCCTCTCCGCCCGTCGCCGCGCGCTCTCCTCGACCTCGGTCGCGGCGGACGGCCCAGCCGCGGGCAGCTCGCGGTCACGGTGCTCTGGCTCGCCGGGATGTACACCACCGCCGCGGTGCGGACCGGGGCCCTCGAGTTCCCCGGCACCGCGCTGACCGTGGCCGTGGCCGGGGCCTGGGCACCGCTGCTGCTGCGGACCTGGCGTCCGGTGCTGGCGCTGCTGGGCGCGCTGGTCGCGGAGACGCTGATCCTGGTGTTCCTGGCGGTGCCCGACTCGCTGGCGGCGACCGAGGGGATGGGCGCGTACCAGCCGGTCCCGCTCGCGACCATGCTGGCGGTGGCCACGCTCACCGCACGGGTGCCGTCCCGCTGGGGATGGTGGATCGGCGCTGTCGCCGGCGGCTACCTGGCACTGGTCGGGCTGTCGCAGCGGTCCAGCGCTACCTCGCTGACCGACCTGGTGCTGTTCTACGTGGTGCTGACCGCCGCGGCGGTGGGCGTGTGGCGCTCCGGCCGACGGGAGCGGGCGCAACGGGCGGCGGCGCAGCGGGCGGCGGAAACCCAGGAGGCCGTCCTGGACGAGCGGCTGCGGATCGCCCGGGAACTGCACGACGTGCTCGCGCACAATCTCACGCTGGTCAACGCCCAGGCCGGGGTGGCGGGCTACCTGCTGCGGACCGACGCGGCCGCGGCGGAACGTGCGCTGGCGGACATCACCGCGCACACCCGGCGGGCGATCGACGACCTGCGCGCCACCATCGGGCTGCTGCGGACCGCGGACGGCACGACGTCCGACCCCGGGGCGGACGCGGGCGCGGGTGGGCCGGCCCTCCGCCCTGTGCCCGGACTGGCGGATTTGGACGAGCTGGTCACCCGGTTCACCGGTGCCGGAGCCCGGGTCGACGTCGCACGCTCCGGGGCTCCCCGGCCCCTGAGCCCCCAGGTCGACACCGCCGCCTACCGGATCGTTCAGGAGTCGCTCACCAACGCCGCGAAGCACGCGCCGGGCACGACGATCGACCTGGCGCTGACCTGGTCGGCGGGGGGCCTGCTGGTCGGCGTGCGTAATCCGGTGCGAGCGGACCAGCATCCCGGCCCCGGGACCGGGCACGGACTGATCGGGATGCGGGAGCGTGCGCTCAGCATCGGCGGCTCGTTCCGGGCCGGACCCACCACCGACGGGCGGTTCGAGGTGCTCGCCGCCCTGCCCGACCCCCTCGACGACGGAGACCTCACATGACCCCGATCCGGGTGCTGCTCGCCGACGACCAGGCGCTGCTGCGCGCCACCTTCCGGCTGCTGCTGGAGGCCACCCCTGACCTGGAGGTGGTCGGTGAGGCCTCCACCGGTGCGGAGGCGGTGCGGCTGGCCCGCGAGGCGCTGGCCGATCTGGTGCTGATGGACATCCGGATGCCGGACATGGACGGCATCGAGGCGACCCGGCGGATCACCGCGGATGAGTCGTTGGCCGGGGTGCGGGTGCTGATCCTCACCACCTTCGAGAACGACGACCTGGTGCTCGGGGCGCTCCGGGCCGGGGCGAGCGGGTTCCTCGGCAAGGGGGTCGAGCCCGGGGCGCTGATCGAGGCGATCCGGACCGTGGCGGCCGGTGAGCAGCTGCTGTCCCCCGCTGCGACCCGCGCGGTGATCGCCTCGGTGCTGGACCGGCCGGAGCCGCGCGACCGTGCCGCGGTGCCGGGGATGGCGGAGCTGACCGAGCGCGAGCGGGAGATCACCACGCTGGTCGCCGCCGGGCTGTCCAACACCGAGATCGCGGCCCGGCTGTTCATCAGCCCGGCGACCGCCAAGACCCACGTGAACCGGGCCATGATGAAGACGGGTGCGCGGGACCGCGCCCAGCTGGTCTACCTGGCGTACGAGGCCGGGCTCGCCGAGGTACCGCCGTCGCGGTAGCCCGATCACCGCGCCCGGCCGACGACCGGGCAGGGCCGGGCGACCGAGGCTGACGGACGTCCGAACGACGGTCGTCCCGAGGAGTCTCACGTGTCAGGTCTCGCGCAGTTCAGCTATCGACGGCGCAGGGCCGTCGTCGTCGGGTGGGTGGTGCTCCTGGTGGGGCTCGCGGTCGCCGCCCTCGGGATGGGCGCCGCGTTCACCACCGCCACTACCCTCCCGGACAGCGAGTCGTCCCGGGCCTACGCCCTGATGGGCAGCTCGGACACCTCGACCGGCACGGTGGTCTGGCAGGCGGCCGACGTCGACGGCCCCGCCGTCCAGGCCGAGGTCGACCCGATGCTGGCCGAGCTGGCAGCACTGCCCGGCGTCGAGGACGTCGCGAGCCCGTACGGCGATCAGGGCGCCCGGCAGATCAGCGGGGACACCGCCTTCGCCACGCTGACCACCACCGACCAGGTCGACGTCGACCAGGTCCGGGAGGTCACCGACAGGTACGCCGACGACGGTCTGACGGTCGCGGTCGGGGGCACGGCCTTCACCGAGCAGCCGGAGCCCTCGCACGGGCCGGAGGCGATCGGGCTGATCGCGGCCCTGGTGATCCTGCTGCTGGTGTTCCGCTCCGGGTGGGCGGCCGCGCTGCCGATCCTGACCGGCATCACCGGGGTGGGGGCGTCGCTGCTGGTCGTGATGATCGCCGCGCACGCGGTCGACCTGGACTCGACCTCCCTGACCATGGCCGCGTTGATCGGCCTGGGCGTGGGCATCGACTACGCGCTGTTCATCGTCAACCGGTTCCGCAAGGCGCTGGTGGCCGGGAGCTCGGTCCCGGACGCGATCACGCAGGCGGTGACCACCTCCGGCCGCGCGGTGGTGTTCGCCGGACTGACCGTGGTGGTGGCGCTGCTCGGGATGGCCGTGGTCGGGATGGAGGTGCTGACCGGGATGGGTCAGGCCGCCGCCGTGACGGTGCTGTTCACGGTGGCCGCGGCGATCACCCTGTTGCCCGCGCTGCTCGGCATGCTGGGCACCCGGGTGCTGTCCCGCAAGCAGCGCGCCGGGCTGGTCGAGGGCTCGCACGCCGCGCCGTTGTCCGCACGGTGGGCCCTGGTGCTGCGCGCGGCACCCCGCCGGATCGCCGCCGGCGTCCTGGTGGTGCTGGTCGCGCTCGCGGTGCCCGCGCTGAGCATGCGGGTCGGGAACGCCGATGCCTCGTCCGACCCGGTCGGATCGCCGACCCGGGAGTACGCCGACCTGATGGGACCGGCCTTCGGCGAGGGCGTCGACGCGACACTGGTGCTGGTCGCCGAGCTCCCGGACGCCGCCGCCGCGCAGGCGTTCACCGCGCTGACCGAGGAGCTGCCCGAGGTGCCGGGGGTCGCGGCCGTGCGGTCGGTGCCGGTCCAGGACGGGCAGACCGTGGCGGTCGCCGCCGTGACCCCCACCACCAGCGCGCAGGCCGAGGAGACCCAGCAGCTGGTCGACCGGCTGCGCACCGAGGTGATCCCGGACTCCGGCGTCACGGTGTACGTCGGCGGGGAGACGGCGACCAACATCGACATCGCCGAGGCCCTGATGAGCAAGCTGCCGCTCTACCTGGGGCTGGTCGCCGTGCTCGGGTTCCTGCTGCTGATGATCGCGTTCCGCAGCGTGCTGGTCCCTCTGGTCGGGGCGCTGACCAACCTGGTCACCCTGGCGGTCGGGCTCGGCGCGATCACCGCGATCTTCCAGTTCGGCTGGGGGGCGGGGCTGCTCGGGGTCGGGTCCGGGGCGCCGATCATGTACATCGTGCCGGTGATCATCGTCGGGGTGATGTTCGGGCTGTCGATGGACTACCAGGTGTTCCTGGTCTCCCGGATGCACGAGGAGTGGTCGCACACCCGGGACAACGGCCGTGCGGTCCGGGTCGGCGTCGCGGAGACCGGCCGGGTGATCGCGACCGCCGCCACGATCATGCTCGCGGTGTTCAGCTCGTTCGGGTTCTCCGGGGAGAGGATCGTGTCGGCGATCGGGATCGGGCTGGCGATCGCGGTGCTGGTGGACGCCTTCCTGGTCCGGCTGACGCTGGTGCCCGCGCTGATGCACCTGATCGGCCGGCGCAACTGGTGGTACCCCCGCTGGGCGGACCGGGTGACCCCGCACCTGTCGGTCGAGGGCGCACCGGAGCCCCGGGAGCTGGTCACGGCCCGCGACTGACCGCCGGGAGCCGCGCGGCGTGCTCGGCCGGGCGGCGCGCGGGCCCGGGCGGCACTCGCGGCCAGCCGAGTTCGGTACGTCGCGCGGCCGAGTTCGGCACATCGGTGCTGAGTTCGGTCGCCGGGGTACCGAACTCGGGGCCGATGTACCGAACTCGCTTGGGGCGACCGCAGACCGAGCGCGGATGTACCGATGTCGTGCGGCGGGTCCGGAGGATGTGGCGGCGGTCCCCGACGGCCCGCCCGGGACGGGTCACGGCGCGGCCGGGCCCGGCACCCGCGGTCGTGTCGCGGGGCCGGGCCGGGGTGTTCGTGTCAGGCGGTGCGGCGCTGGCGGACCAGCGTGCGGGTGGTGAGGAACACGCCGCCGACCAGGAGCAGGCCGATCACCACATCCGCGCCGATCAGCGCCTGCTTCCAGAGCGGGGTGACCGAGACCAGCTGGCTGCCGGAGGACAGGCCGTTCATCGCGTTGCTGGCCGTGATCGCGTAGGCGATGTTGTGCGACGCCCGCCGCATGTCGGTCAGGACTGACGGGGTGAGCTGGTCGTCGGACAGCTTCCACAGCGACGCGTCGGTGTTCAGCCAGAGGTCGGTGCCTGCGGCCAGTCCGGCGCGCAGGTCCTCGTAGGCGAAGACCGAGAACGACGCCTGGTCGGTGATCACCACGCCGCGGAATCCCCACTCGTCGCGCAGGGTGCCGGTCATCAGACCCTCGTGCGCTCCGACCCAGCGGGCCCCGATCCGGTTCATCCCGGCCATCGCGCCCCGGGCGTCGGCCTCGCGGACCGGCAGCTCGAAGGCGGTCAGGTACAGCTCGCGGATGGTCTGCTCGTCGGCGAAGGTGGCGAGGCCGATCCGGTCGGTCTCCTGGTCGTTGAGGACGAAGTGCTTCATGAAGACCAGCACGCCCTTCGACTGGGCGCCCTCGATCACCGCGGCGGCCATCCGCCCGGAGAGCCGGCCGTCCTCGGCGAAGTACTCGAAGTTCCGGCCGCTGTACGGCGAGCGGTGGATGTTCATCGCCGGGCCGTACCAGCCGGTCACGCCCAGATCGAGCGAGTCCTCGCCGATCGCCGCGCCGAACTCCTGGGCCAGGTCGTCGTTCCAGGAGGAGGCCAGCACGATCGCGGGCGGGTAGCCCATGCCGCTCTGGCCGCCCACCAGGGTGTCGGAGATCCCGGCGGGGCCGTCCTTGTCGACGGTGGCGGGCAGCTGGATCGAGTCCACCCGCTTGGTCGCGTAGCCGCCGATCCGGGTCAGCTCGTCCAGCTCGGTGGCTGACATCTGGTCCAGCAGCGCGTCCCAGGCGGGGGCGTCGTAGTCCTGGCCGACCAGGGTGGCCGCGTTGAGCTCGCCGTACTCGTCGCTGACGGTGTCCAGGACGGGCTGCTCGGCATCGGGGTCGTCGACGTCCGGGATCTCCAGGTCGGCCAGCAGCTGCTCCGGGGCGGTCCAGCTGCCGTCGGCGTAGGTGGTCGGCCAGGTGCCGGTCCAGTCCGAGCGGCTCAGGTAGGTGAAGTCGGCGTCGTAGGTGCGGACGTCGGCGTCGTCGAACCGGTTGACGATCGCGGTGCCGGTGTCGGCCGTGGCGTAGGTGGTGGTGTCCAGGCTGTCGACGGTGGTGGTCCAGGTCAGGTCGGCGTCGCCGTCGGCGGTCATCCCGTCGGCGACGGTGCGGCCCTTGGCGGCCAGGACGTTGTTCAGCGCGTCGTGCGCGTCGGTGCCCGCGGCCAGGTAGTAGTCACCGGCGTCGACCACGTAGGTGCCGGCGCCCTGGGCGTCGTAGGTCCGCATCAGCTCGCGCGGGACGGAGACGGTGACCGTCTCGGTGGCACCGGGCTCGATCTCGGCGGTCTTGGCGTACCCGGCCAGCTCGACCGCGGACTTCTCGATCCCGTTCTGCCGGTCGTAGTCCGTGTACGGCTGCTGCAGGTAGACCTGGACCACGTCCTTGCCCGCCACGTCACCGGCGTTGGTGACCGTGACGCTGACGTCATAGGCGTCCTCGCCCTCGGTGACGGTGTAGTCGGACCAGGTGAAGTCGGTGTAGGACTCCCCGAAGCCGAACGGGAACTGCACCTGGTCGGCGTAGTCGTAGGCGGTGGACTGCTCGGTGCCGAGCACCACGTCCTCGTACCGGGTCTCGTAGTACCGGTACCCGACGTAGATGCCCTCGGCGTAGACCAGGTACTTGTTCCCGCGGTCGACCTCGCTGTTGACGATGTCGTAGGAGCCGAGGTTCTCGATGCTCGGGGCGCTCAGCGAGTCGTAGGCGTAGGTGTCGACCAGCGCGCCGGAGGGGTTGACCTCGCCGTCCAGCACCCGGCCGACCGCGGTGGCGCCGGTCTCGCCGAAGGCGCCGACCCACAGGGCCGCGTCGACGTCGTACTCGTCCAGGAAGCCCAGCTCGACCGGGTTCTGGGTGTTCAGCAGCACCACGACGGTGTCGAAGGAACCGGTCACCGCGGTGAGCAGGTCGCGCTCGTCGTCGGTGAGCTGCAGGTAGGTCCCGTCCCCCGGGTCTCCGGTGGCGATCAGGTCCTTGCTCTCACCGCCGGAGCGGGCCAGCACGACCAGCGCGGCGTCGTCGTAGTCGGCGTAGGAGGCGGTGACGTCCGCGGAGTAGGCGCTCTGCGGCACCTCGTTCACCGCGAACTCGCCCTCGCCGTAGACGTCCGGGATCGAGCGGCGGTAGTCCTTGCCCGCGCCGTCGGTGTAGAAGTCGCGCAGCGTCGGGTTGATCGTGAAGCCCGCGTCGGTGAGGGAGTCCTCCAGGTCGACGGCCTGGGTGGTGTCCAGCGATCCCGCGCCGGTGCCGCCGTAGACCGGGTCGACCGAGCTCTGGCCGAACACGCTGAGCCGGGCGCCCTCGGCGAGCGGCAGGGCGCCGTCGTTCGCCAGCAGGGTGATGCCCTCCTCGCCGATCCGGGTGCCGACGTCCGCGAGGTACGCCTGGCGCTCCTCGTCCGAGCTGAAGTCGCTGGTGAAGTAGTCGGCGTCCTCGCCCTCGGCGGTGACCACCTTCTGGGTGGGCTGGTCCAGGTACACGGAGACCAGGTCCGAGTACTTCTGGGCGTAGACGTTGCCGACGACGAGCCCGCCGGCGAGGGCGGCGCACAGTGCGTACACGCCGACCGCCGCCGGCGTGGACAGCCGCCGGGGGTGCTTCCTGGACATCATTGGCCTCATCTCGTGGATCGACGGCGTGGACCGGGCGGCGGCGCTCCCCTGCGCGCGCACGCCGTCGGCCGGGGTCGTCAGCGACGCCCGCCGTGGACAGCTGGTGCTGTGGTGCGGGCAGATCGAAACACGAGGGCACTGGAATTCCGACGGGCGCGGAACAACTGGTCCTGCCAGCGGCACAGGCTGTCAGGCACCCAGGTAGTCGGTGAGCGCCGCCAGGAAGCCCTGCCGACGGGCCCGGCTGACCGGGATCCGCTGACGGGTGACCGTCTCGCAGGAGTCCTGCCTGGCGGTGACCACGTGCCGCAGACCGACCAGGAAGCCGTGGTGGCAGCGGTAGAACCCCCGCTCGCCGACCTGCTCCTCCAGCGCCTTGAGCGGGCCGCGCACCAGGTGCCGGCCGTCCAGCGTGTGCACGAGCACCTGCCGCCGGGAGCCCTCGAAGGCCACGATCTGCGCCGGGTCCAGGCGGAGCGGACCGCCGACCGCGTCCAGGAGCACCGGCTGCCCGCCCCGGCGCCCGGCGCGCTCCACGGCGCGGTCGAGCTCCCGGGCCAGCGCCGGGTAGCGCACCGGCTTCACCAGATAGCCCAGGGCGTCGACCGCGTACCCGCGCACCGCCTCGGTCGCGGCGCCGGTGGCGAAGACGATGTCCACCAGCCGGTCGCGCTGCCGGATCCGTTCCGCCACGGAGAAGCCGTCCAGGTCGGGCAGCACCACGTCCAGGAGCAGCAGGTCCGTCGCGCCGTCGTGCGCCTCGATCAGCGCGGCGCCGTCGGCGTGCCGGGTGAGCGCGATCTCGATCCCGCGCTCGCGGGCGTAGCGCCGGATCTGACCGGCCAGCTGCGCGGCGTCGGCGGGGTCGTCCTCGGCCATGGTGATGGTGAACATCGGCGTCCTCCGTGGGGGCTGAGGCGCAAAATCTACTCCACTCGAAATTCGCCCCGGCAGCAGTACGCTCTGACCCCATGACCTCCCGCCGCGGCCCCTACGCCAAGACCCGCGGCCGCGAGGAGGCCGTCGGCCGGGTCGCGTACGAGCTCGTGCGCTCCGCCGGCCACCGCGCCCTCACCATGACCGAGGTCGCCCGGCGCACCGAGCTGTCCGAGGCGCAGCTGCTCTACCTGTTCCCGTCCCGGGACCATCTGCTGGTCGCCGCGCTGGTCCACGCCGACAGCCGCTCGGACCAGGCCGCCCGGGAGCGACGACCGGACCCCGGCACCGAACCGGACGCGTCCCTGGCCCGCACGATCAACCACGAGCTGGCCGACCCGGCCTCGCTGCGGCTGTTCGTGTCGATGGCCGCCGAGGCCGGCGATCCCGAGCACCCGGCCCACCGGTGGATGACGGAGCGCCGGGCGCGGATCACGCTGAGCTACGCGACGTTCCTGCGCCGGCTCCAGGCCGACGGCTGGGCGCACCCGGACGTCGACCCCGAGCAGTTCGCCCGGCAGTTCATGGCGCTGTGGGACGGGCTGCAGGCGCACTGGCTGATCGACCCGAGCTTCGACCTCGGTGCCGAGGTCGGCGCGGGGCTGCGGGCACTGGCCCGGCGGGACGCGATGCTCGCGCGGGTGGCGATCAACCAGCTGCTGTGAGGCCGGGCACGACCGGGGTCAGTGCCGGACCTGCTCACGACCGCGCTGCCGCACCCGCTGCACCAGCGTCCCGGCACCGATCACCGCGCAGACCACGGCGAACTCCGCGAGCACGATCAGGACCTGCCAGGACACGATGACCTCCGAGGGGGGACGACTGGTGTCCATCGTTCCCGGCCGGCACGGTCGGCACATCGGCCGCGGGATGTATCCCGGGGTACGCCGTCAGGTGGACCCCGGGGCACCCCGGCTCAGTAGACGAACCGGCCGGTCCGGGTCCGCAGGTCCGCGGCGAGCCGCGCGAGCTCGTTGACCGCCGAGTCGACCTGGCTCATCGCCTCGGTGGTCGAGCCGACCTGGCCGGCGACCTCGTGGATGGTCGCGGCGATCTCCCCCGACCCCGAGGCGGCCTCGGCCACCGACCGGGACATCTCCGTGGTGGTCGCGGTCTGCTCCTCCACCGCACTGGCGATGGTGAGCTGGTAGTCGTTGATCGACGCCACGATCGAGGAGATCTCCTCGATCGCCGTCACCGCACCGGTGGTGTCGCCCTGGATCGCCTCCACCCGGCGCGCGATGTCCTCGGTCGCCTTGGCGGTCTCCTGGGCCAGCTCCTTGACCTCACCGGCGACGACCGCGAAGCCCTTGCCCGCCTCTCCCGCACGCGCCGCCTCGATCGTCGCGTTCAACGCCAGCAGGTTGGTCTGCTCCGCGATGCTGGTGATCACCTTCACCACGTTGCCGATCTCCTGGCTGGACTGACCCAGCCGGGACACCTGGTCGTTGGTGGCCGACGCGACCTCGGTGGCCTGACCGGCGACCTTGGCCGCCTGCGAGGCGTTCTGCGCGATCTCCCGGATCGACGCGCCCATCTCCTCGGCGCCCGCGGCCACGGTCTGCACGCTGCGGGACACCTGCTCGGCCGCGGAGGCCACCGTCCCGGACTGCGCGCCGGTCTCCTGGGCCAGTGCGGCCACCTGGGTGGAAGAGGCGGACAGCTGCTCGGTCGCCGACGCCACCGTCTGCGCGGTGTCGACCACGTGGCTCAGGGTGTCCCGCAGGCTGCGCTGCGACGCGGTCAGACTGGCGGTCATCCGGCCCATCTCGTCGTCCGACAGCACCGGCGCCTCGACGGTGAGGTCACCCGCCGCCATCGCGGCCAGCGAGCGCTGCACGCCGCCCACCGCCCGCAGGATCGATCGCACCACGGACACCGCGATCACGACCACCACCACCAGGGCGGCCGCCAGCGCCGACCAGAGCATCAGGATCGAGGTGCGCACCAGCCGGTCGCTGGCGGCGGCGCTGTCCATGGCGCGGTCGCTGATCGCGTCGATCGCCTCGTTGATCTCCGTGTCGGCCTGACCGGCCACCGTGGTGAGGTCGGCGTTCAGGAACGCGGCGGCACCCGGATCGGCATCCGCGACCATCTCCTGGTACTCGGTCATCAGCGTGAAGTAGGGCGTGACGGCACCCGTCAGCGCATCGGCCAGCTCCGGGCTCGCGGACTCGATCTCGGTCAGCAGCGCGTCGACCTGGTCCTCGTTGTCCTGGATCGACGCGAGGGTGCCCGGCCGTTCGTCCGCGGTGTTGGTCGCCAGGCGGACGTTCCCCAGCCGCACCAGGGTGAACGCCCGCTGCAGGTCGGCGACCTTCATCAGCGGGTCGATCCCCTCCGCCTGCATCACGTCCTGCTCGTCGGCGAGCGCCGTCATCCGGCTGGTCGCCACCCCGGTGATCGCGACCGCCACCAGCGCGAGCAGCGCGAGGCAAGCACCGATCTTCAGCGCGAGCGGTCGGTCGGCGAACCACCGTCGTCGGGAAACGTCTGATGTCATGGTCATCTCAACTCCTGGTCACGGGCCTTCTTTCACCCGATCGGGACCAGATGCTGAGATGTGAGCGGTCGGTCCACGCGTCACACCTGCGGCGGAATCGGCAGCCGCCGCACGCTCCGGAACCGCCTGGGTGAACCGTCGACCGGGTCGACGAAGGACAGTTCACCCGCCAGCAGCTGCAACGGGGTGCGGAAGTCGTCCACCGGCACGTCCCGCACCCGCGGGTACAGCGGGTCGCCGACGATCGGGATGCCCAGCCCGTGCAGGTGCAGCCGGAGCTGGTGGGTGCGGCCGGTGCGCGGTGCCAGCCGGTACACCCCGTGCCCGTCGACCTCCGACTCCAGCTCGATCAGCGTCTCCGCGTTCACCGGCGCGCCCGGCACCTCGTACGCCTGCCAGTCGCCGCGCTCCTTGTGCAGGTGGTTGCGCACCGTCACGGGGAACTCCAGACCCGCGCGGATCGGCGCCAGCGCCCAGTACGTCTTGGCCACCGCCCGGTGCTCGAACGCCGACTGGTACGCCCCCCGCCAGCGCCGCTCGGTCGCCAGCATGAGCAGTCCCGACGTCACCCGGTCCAGCCGGTGCAGCGGCGACAGCTCCGGCAGGCCCAGCTCGGCGCGCAGGCGCACCACCACGCTCTGCAGGACGTGCCGGCCACGCGGGATCGAGGACAGGAACGGCGGCTTGTCGACCACGACCAGCCGCTCGTCCCGGTGCACCAGGTGGAGCTGCCCCGGCACCGGCGGCTCCTCGCGCAGGTCCCGGTGGAAGAACACGAACAGATGCGGGCGGAACGGGTCGTCCCCGCGCACCGCGCCGCCGTCCTCGGCGACGAACCGGCCGTCGGCGAGCATCCCGGCCACGTCGACCTGCTCGGGCAGCCGGTCGCGCAGCCACGCCGCCATCGTGGGCCACGGCGTGCGCTCGGGATGGGCGCGGTCCCGGTCGGGGGTGCGTAGCCAGGCGGCACTCAGGCCGTGGCGGGGCGGGAGCGGTGAGCGGGGCGGCACGGGCCGATGGTACGGAGCCTCAGCGGTCCGGGATCAGCCTGGTCGCCGCCCGGCGGGCGACCTCGGTGCCGGCGGCCGGGTCGCGCAGTCGCATCGCCAGCGAGCCGGTCACCAGCAGGAGCAGTTGCTCGGCCAGCTCGGGCGCCGCGTCCCCGGCGAGCGGCACCGCCAACGTGGTGAGTCGGTCGCGCAGCGTGTCGGTGTCCAGCCGGACCGCGTCCGCCACGTCGGGGGGCGCGTCCGCGTACTCGGCAGCCGATCCCAGGAACGCGCACCAGCGCGCGCCCTCGGGTCCGGACCGGAACGCGTCCAGCGCGTCGAAGACCGCGAGCAGCCGGCCCTCGGCGCCGTCGGCACGGTCCAGCGCACGGTCCCAGCAGGCGAGCCACGCGTCGTGCCGCCGGGCCAGCGCCGCGGCGACCAGCGCCTCCTTGCTCGGGAACCCGCGGTACATGGTGGCCGCCGACACCCCGGCGCGGGCCAGCACCGCGTCCACCGGGGTGGCCGCGATCCCCCGGGTGAAGAACAGCTCCTCGGCGGCGTCCAGCAGCCTCGACTCGGTGCTGATGCGGATCGGCATGCCGACATCCTAGGCTGCGGATGTGAAACGTACGTTTTTGTTTGTGATCGCGAGCGGCACCGCCCTGATCGCCACCACCTACGGCCTGGTCCGCCTGGCCTACGGACTGCTGCTCCCGGAGGCCCAGGCCGAGCTGGGACTCGGGGACGCGTCCGCGGGGCTCGTCGCCGCCGGAGCCTCGGTGCTGTACTGCCTGGGCGCGCTGATCGGATTCGTCACGGCGGACCGGCGTCCGCGGGCCCTGGTGCTCGCGGCCGGGACCTCCGCCGCGCTCGGATGCGCGGCGATGTCGCTCGCACCCGGGGCCGCGGTGTTCGCCGCCGGAGCCGTACTGAGCTCGGCGGGGGCCGGACTGGCGTCACCCGCTCTGGTCGTGCTGGTCGACCGCTCGACGCCGCGCGCACGGGTCGACGGAGCGCGGGGGATCGAGCGCGCCGCGCGCGACCGGGCACAGACCGCCGTGAACGCCGGGACCGGACCGGGACTCGTGATCGCCGGGGCGCTGGCGCTCCTGCTCCTGCCGCACTGGCGAGCCGCATGGCTCCTCGCGGCCGCCGTCGCGGTGCTGACGACCGCCCTGACCCTGTCCGCGACCGCCCGGCAGGACGCACGACCCGATCACCGCTCCGGGCCCGGCAGCCGCGTCACGGCGGCGTGGCTGCACGCCCATCGCGCCCCGGTGGTCGCCGCCCTCACCCTGGGCGCCGGGTCGGCCGCGGTCTGGTCGTACGGGCGCAGCCTCCTGGTCGCGGCCGGGGATGCCGGATCGGCGTCGGCGGTGGCGTGGATCGCGCTCGGCCTCGGCGGTGTCGCGGTGCTGCCGACCGGCGGGTGGCTGGTCCGCCGTCGACCCGGCACCGCGTGGGCCCTGACCGCCGGGACGGTCGCCGCGGCCACGCTGGCCCTGCCGATCGCCGCTCCGGTCCTGCCTGCCGCGGCGCTGGTCTGCGGCCTCGCCGGCTGGGGCTACACCGCCGCGACCGGGGTGCTGATCACCTGGACCACCCGGATCGAGGCCCGGCGAGCCGCCGCGGGCACGGCCGGACTGTTCATCGCCCTGGTGCTGGGGCAGGCGGTCGGCGCGGCGCTGACCGGCGCGCTGCTGCCTGCGGCCGGTGCACTCGGGGCGTTCGCGGTATCGGGCCTGATCGGGGCGGTGGGGCTGGCCGTCGCCCGCGATCCGGCCGCGCGTTCACAGCTTCCGCACAGGACGTACGGCGCGAACCCGGACCAGGGGGACGGCTAGCATCGCCGCCATGGCACCCGATGCTCACCGCCGAGCGCGTCCGCGAAGCCGTCGCCGCTCCACCGGTCGGCGCGCCCTGATCATCAGCCTGTGCGTCCTGCTCGGCCTCGGCGCGGTCGGCGTCGGAGGCCTCTGGGGGATCCAGCACTGGCTGACCAGTCGGGTGGAGAAGATCGACGACCCGTTCGCGGCCCTGCCGAGCCGGCCCGCGACCTCGGCCACCGCCGCACCGGCCGACGACGCGGACGCACCGATGAACATCCTGCTGCTGGGATCGGACAGCCGGATCTCGGCCGGCGATCCCTCGCAGTGGGAGGTCGGCGCGCAGCGCACCGACACGATCATGCTGGTCCACCTGCCCGCCGACGGTGAGGCCGCCTACGTGATGTCCTTCCCCCGCGACTCCTGGGTCGACATCCCGGGACACGGCGAGGGCAAGATCAACGCCGCCTTCTCCTACGGCGGGCCGACCCTGATGATCCAGACCATCGAACAGCTGACCAACATCAGGATCGACCACTTCGTCATCGCGGACTTCGAGTCCTTCCAGCAGATCACCGACGCGATGGGCGGGGTGCGGATCACCCTGGACCAGCCGCTGACGGTGGACGGCACCACCATCCCCGCGGGGAAGCAGCAGCTGCTCACCGGCGAGCAGGCCCTCACCTGGGTGCGGGAACGCAAGACGCTGGCACGCGGCGACTTCGACCGGGTGCAGCGCCAACAGGCCTGGATCCGGTCGATGGTCGCCCGGATGCGCAACGAGGGCACCCTGTCCAACCCGGCCAAGTCGGTGCCCTTCCTCCGCTCGGTCGGCGATGCGGTCGCCACGGACCCGGGGCTCGACGACCAGGTGATGAGCCAGCTGCAGAACATGGCGAAGAACCTGGCCTCGACCGACATCGCGTTCTTCACCGTGCCGACCGACGGCACCGGTCGCAGCCCGGACGGCACCCAGAGCATCGTGGTGCTGAACCAGGAGGCGCTGGCCGCACTGATGGCGTCCGTGGGGACGGACACCGTGGACGACTACCTGGCGGCGAACGCCGACACGGTCGACATGCTGCCGCCGGTCGTGCAGTAGTCCACCAGCCGGGGGAACCCGGCCGAGGGGGCTGCCGGCCCGTCCTGACGATGGGCGAGCGCCGGGCACGGAGAGGCAACGGGACGCACGAGGGGGCTCAGACGTGACGACGCAGCACCGGGCCCTGCGCGGCCTGTCGGAGCGAGCCGACCACTGGCGCCGCGGCGTGTGGCACCTCCGGCACGGCGGACTGTCCGGCTTCCGGCGCTGGCGCGACCGGCGCACCCCGCCGGGCAGCTCGCCGACCGGGGTCCGCGCGGTGGCCCGCAAGGGCGGCCTCCGGTTCGCCGACCTGCCGGTGCCGCCGGCTCCGCTGCGCCGCTCCGGGTTGCGGGTGGCGGTGGTCCTGGACGACTTCTCCCGGTCGGCCTTCGGCTTCGAGTGGCAGCAGGTACCGGTCCGGCCCTCGGACTGGCGCGAGGTCCTCGCGGCGGACCCGGTGGAACTGCTCTTCGTCGAGTCCGCCTGGCACGGGAACGGCGGCGCCTGGCGCTACCACCTGGCCGGCGGGTCGGCGCCGCGTCCGGCGCTCACGGAGCTGGTCGCCTGGTGCCGCGAGCGGGGGATCCCGACCGTGTTCTGGAACAAGGAGGACCCGGCGCACTACGCCGACTTCCTGCCCACCGCCCGGCTGTTCGACCGGGTGTTCACCACCGACGCCGACCGACTGCCGGACTACCGCCGGGACCTGGGCCACGACCGGGTCGGCGTGCTGCCCTTCGCTGCGCAGCCGGCGCTGCACCACCCGGTCCGGCACGGCTCGGGGCATCACGAACGGGACATCGCCTTCGCCGGGATGTACTTCGCGCACCGGCACCCGGAGCGCCGCGCGCAGATGGACCTGCTGCTGGGCGCGGCGGTGCGGGCCGGGACCCGGATGGACACCGGCCTGGAGATCTACTCCCGTCAGCTCGGCGGGGACGAGCGGTACCAGTTCCCCGCCCCGTTCGCCTCGCACGTGGTCGGCTCGCTGCCCTACGCGCAGATGCTGTCCGCATACCGGGCGCACAAGGTCTTCCTCAACGTGAACACCGTGGTCGGCTCGCCCACCATGTGCGCGCGGCGCATCTTCGAGATCACCGCCAGCGGCACCCCGGTGGTCAGCACCCCGAGCCCGGCCATCGACGCGGTGTTCCCCGCCGACGAGGTCGCCCAGGTCTCCGCGCCGGACGAGGCGGAGTGGACCCTGCGCGCCCTGGTGCGCAACCCGGAGCTCCGCGACCGCATGGTGCACCGCGCCCAGCGCCGGATCTGGGCCGGGCACACCTACGCCCATCGGGTGGACGACGTGCTGCGGTCCGTCGGGCTGGACCACGCCACCGTCACCGGTCGGCTGCCGCGGGTCTCCGCCCTGGTGTCCACCCGGCGTCCCGGTCAGCTGGACCACGTCCTGCGCACCCTCGCCGCCCAGACCGGCGTCGATCTGCAGCTGGTGCTGCTCGCCCACGGCGTCGACCTGCCCGAGGCCGACGTGCGGGCCCGGGCCGCCGAGGCCGGTCTCACCGACCTGGTCGTGCTCGCCGCACCCGGTGACCTCCCGCTCGGCAGCTGCCTGAACCTCCTGGTCGAGGCCGCCGACGGCGAGCTGGTCGCCAAGATCGACGACGACGACCTCTACGGCCCGCACTACCTCGCCGACCAGGCCGCCGCTCTCGGCTACAGCGGTGCGGAGGTGGTCGGGAAGCAGGCGCACTACCTGCACCTGGCCGGACCCGACCTGACCGTGCTGCGCTACGCCCATGCCGAGCACCGGTTCGGCGACCGGGTGTCCGGCCCGACGATCGTCACCCGCCGGGACGTCGCCCGCATCCACCCCTTCCCCGCGCTGCGCCGCGGAGAGGACACCGGCTTCCTCGAGGCCGTGCTCGCTGCCGGAGGGCGGATCTACTCCGCCGACCGGTTCAACTTCGTCCAGGTGCGTGCAGCAGGGGGCACCGCACACACCTGGGCGGCCACCGACGCCGAACTGCTCGCCAGCAGCGACGTCGTGGTGGTGGGACCCGTACACGCCCTCGTCTGACCCACGTCCGTCCGTCGCACCACAGCAGGGGAACCGCACCATGACCGACAGTCCCACGGTGGCCGTCATCGGCCTCGGCTACATCGGCCTGCCCACCGCAGCCGTCCTCGCCACCCACGGCGCCGACGTGATCGGCGTCGACGTCAACGCCGCGACCGTCGACGCGGTGAACCGCGGCGAGGTGCCGTTCGTCGAACCCGACCTGTCCGTCTCGGTCTCGGGCGCCGTCTCCCAGGGCCGGCTCCGCGCCGACATCGCCACCCCCGAGGCGGACGTCTACATCGTCGCGGTGCCGACCCCGTTCCAGGAGGACCACACCGCCGACCTGTCGTACATCGACGCGGCGGCCGACGGCATCGCCCCGCGGCTGCGCGGTGACGAGCTGGTCATCCTCGAGTCCACCTCCCCGCCCGGCGCCACCCGCCACCTCGCCGACCGCCTCCTCGCCGCCCGGCCCGACCTGAGCCTCGACGGCACCGGCGGCCGCGCTCTGCTCCACGTCGTGCACTGCCCCGAACGTGTGCTGCCCGGCCGGGTCATGGTCGAGCTGATCACCAACGACCGCATCGTCGGCGGCCTGACCCCGGAGGCCGCCCAGCGCGCCAAGGACCTCTACGCCACCTTCTGCCAGGGCGAGATCATGACCACCGACGCGGTCACCGCCGAGATGGCCAAGCTGGTCGAGAACTCCTACCGCGACGTCAACATCGCCTTCGCCAACGAGCTCTCCGTCATCTCCGGCACGCTCGGCATCGACGTCTGGGAGCTGATCGAGCTCGCCAACCACCACCCGCGGGTGAACATCCTCCAGCCCGGCCCCGGCGTCGGCGGCCACTGCATCGCCGTCGACCCCTGGTTCATCGTGTCCTCGGCACCGGAGGAGGCCCGGCTGATCCGCACCGCGCGCGAGGTCAACGACGCCAAGCCCGGCTTGGTGGTGGACCGGGTCGTCGCGAAGGCCCGGCGACTGCGCGAGCCCCGCATCGCGGCGCTCGGGCTCGCGTTCAAGCCGGACATCGACGACCTCCGGGAGTCACCGGCCCGGCAGATCGTCGCCCGGATCGCCGACGAGCTGCCGGAGGCGCGCATCGCCGCCGTGGAGCCGAACATCGAACGCCTGCCCGACGAGCTGGAACAGCGGGAGAACGTCACGCTCGAGACGCTCGACGAGGCGGTGCGCGGCGCCGACATCGTGGTGCTGCTGGTGGACCACACGCCGTTCCGGGAGGCCGACCGACGGCGGCTGCGGCTGCGGGAGAGGGTCGTGATCGACACGCGGGGGGTGTGGCGGTGACCGCGAGCGCTGAGCGCTCGAGCCTCCACGTCGCCGACCAGGGCGATCTGCTGCCACCTCCCGCACTCGGCTGGCACGTCGCGCGACGACGACTGGCCCACTCCTTCGCGACGCGTCCGACCGTCGTCACCGCCCGCCACTTCGCGGGGAACCCCGACGACGACGCGGCGACAGTGATCGACCACGGATGGCAGCTCGAGGGCTTCCCCCGCATCCCGCTCGAACCGATCGCCTGGGAGCAGGCGGCACGCGCCCACCGCTCCTGGGGATTCCGCCTGCACACGTGGTCCTTCCTGGACCCCGTGGTCCGCGAGTACCTGGACACGGGCGCGCCGGACCTGCTCGCGTGGTGCGTCCGGGTGGCGGGATCATGGGTCCGCGCGCACCAGGCGGGGAACGAACCGGCCGACGACGGCGGGACCATGGCCTGGTACGACATGGCCCTGTCCCTGCGGGCGCCGCGCCTCGCCTGGCTGCTCCGGACCGCCCTCACCTCCGGCGAGAGCCTGCCCGACGGCCAGGTCGAGGTCCTGTACCAGGCCACACTCGCCCACCAACGCGCGCTGGGCCGTGCCGCCGCGTACAACGGCCGGAACAACCACGGCTTCTACACGGCCGTCGGCCAGATGGTCCTCGCCCGCGAGATGCGGCCCCTGCCCGGCATGGCCCGACTGCACGCACAGGGCCGCGCCCGACTCGCCGACATCGCCGGTCGGCAGTTCCTGCCGGACGGCGGCCACGCGGAGCACTCGCCCGGCTATCACCAGATGCTGCTCCGGGACTTCCGTCTGGCACAGGACCTCGGGCTGGTCACGGACCCGGCGGTCCGCCGACGTCTGGAGCGGGCTCGATCCGTGCTCGACTGGATGGTCCAGCCCGACGGACGCCTGGTGCAGTTCGGTGACACCGCCGACCTCGCGACCGATGCCCGACCGGACCGCTCGGACCGCGGCGACGTCGAGGCCGTCGCCTTCCCGGAGTCCGGGTACGCCTTCGCCCGGGCGGGGAGGCGGCGCGACGGAGAGATGTACCTGGCTCAGACGGCCGCCTTCCATTCTCGCGCCCACAAGCATGCGGACGACGGCGCGGTCGTCTGGCACGACCGCGGGCACGAGTGGCTCGTGGACGGCGGCCGGTTCGGGTACGCGGAGCTCCTGCCCGCCGACTCCCCGCTGCGAGCCCGTGGGTTCTACTACGGCACGCCCGAACGGCAGTACGTGGAGTCCAGCACGGCGCACACGACGGTGACGTGCGACCGGCAGGACCACGAACGCCGCGCTCGGGCGCCCTACGGTTCCGGGATCGTCGACGCGCAGGTCCGCGACGGACACGTCCGCCTGCGCTCCTCCGTCGACCACGGCCACTGGACGCACCGTCGATCGGTCGTGGCGCTCCCCGGTCGCTGGCTGCTCCTGCTCGACCAGGTCGATTCGTCCGACACCGGTGACCATGTCTTCCAGACCTGGCTCAACCTCCCCGGAGATGCCGAGGTGGTCCGCGAGGCCGACCGGCTCCGGGTGGCGAGGACGGATCCGGAGGCCGTGCTGTGGATCCAGTCCTGGGGGGAGGGCGGCCATCTCATCCGGCCCGTCCGGGGCGAGACGGGTCCCCCGCTGCGCGGCTGGCGTTCCGTGCAGGATCGTCAGCTGGACCCGGCCTGGTCGACCGGCTACGAGTCGGGGCCCACCGGACACCACCTGTTCCGCGTCCTCCTGCACCACGGTGACCACCCCGCCGCCGGAGTGCCGGAGCACCCGTTCGACACCGAGCGGTGACGCGGGCCCCGACTCCGACCGGCCCGCCCGGCTCTCACGAGGCCGGATCCCACCACTCGCACGCCTCGTGCCAGAGGGACTCGTAGACGTCCGGCGGGGGAGTCACGTGCCCGGGACCCGAGTCGATCTCGACCGAGCGGACCTCGACGCCGGGGGCGGCGAGCGCGACCCCGGCCAGGAACGGGTCACGGTGGCCGTCACGATGGACCCGGTCCCCGGTGTTCTGCACGTACACGATGCGGCACGCGGCCCGGGTGGCGCGCAACCGGTCCAGGACGCGCGTGCGCTCCGGCGGACCCGGTGACCCCGCTCCGAACACCGCGTCGGTCGCCGGGACGACCAGACGGCGGAAGTACGCGGACAGATCGGTCTGCGGGTTGATGACGAGCACGGCGCTGCCCTCGAGATGCGCCGCGACGTGGATCGCCGCGAAGCCGCCCCCGGACGCACCGACCAACACGATCTGCCGGGCGCCCACCGCCGCCGCGGCCCGGGAGATCTGCTCGGCCAACAGGACCGGCAGATCCACGTCACCCGTGCCCAGGTACCACCCCAGGCGGAGGGTGCGATCCAGATCCAGTGTCGGGTCGCCCACGGCCAGCAGCGGTCCGCCGAAGCGCTCGTGCGTGCGGACCCGCTCGAACCGCGGCAGAGCGGTCCGGGTCCGATCGAGGGCACCGTGGAAGAGGACCGTCAGCACCGATCCCTCCCCCGGCACGAAGAGGAAGGGCTGGGTGAGCCCACCCTGCTCGACGGTCAGGACCGCACGGTCCTGGAGCCCGGCCGGGAAGTCGGTGTCCGGCCCGGCGGAGACGACCGGCACCCCCTGCACCAGCATGTCGGTCCGAGGCCAGGCGATCAGTGGTTCTCGATCTGCCGTGAACGGCACCGCGCCGGCCCGGTCGCTGCCCAGCAGATCGGTCAGAGTCGCCCGCAGCCCGAGATCGCGATCCTCTCCGAGGTAGCCCGAGAACCGGGTCGCCAGGTCGGCGGCGATGGCGGTCCTGGTGTCCGGGGACGCCTCACGCCACGCCGACCGGCGGGCGTCCCGCACCGCCCGAGCCAGCGACCCGACGTCCGCCGGCCCCGCGGCACGCCCGGCGGCGGTGCTGTGCTCGACCGTGCTGGGGTCCGCCACCGCCAGCCAGTGCTCTCGCGGGAGCGCCGGGGCGCCGGGTGCGACCGGCACGATCACGGAGACCAGCCGTGACCGTGCGCCGCACGCCGTGACGGTGACCTGGACCGCCGGCTCCGCGGTCCCCCATCCGGTGGCGGCCCACCCCTGGTGCGGCTCGGTCCCGCCACTGACCTGGTCGATCCGTTCCACGTCGCCGAGGACGAGCAGCGTCGCCCGATCGTCACCACGGGCGAGCTCGAGGCCGTCGGCACCCGCGGTCGCCCGCACCCCGGGCGCGAGCAGCCAGCGCTGCTGGACATCGACCGGTGCTTCCGCGCGCACCTCGTCCACGACGACGAGAGCCTCGGTGCGGCGATCGAACGTGACGGTCCGTCGCACCTCGACGCCCTCGTACCCGTCGTCGGCGAGCACCAGACGGTCCTCGTCGGCGCCGGTCGTCGCGCTGACGAGCCGCACCCGGGCATCCACGGCGTAGGCCCGGCCCGGCACGTGCAGCACGTTGTGGGCCGCCCGGCTCTCGACCAGATCACGGATCGGATGGGTGCCGTACAGATACTTGCCCGGATCGACCACCCAGGACCCGCCACCGGCGTAGTAGGTGAGCGACCCGCCGTCCGGATGCCCGTGCACCCGGTCCGCTCGTCCGAAGGACACCGAGTAGAACGTCTCGTCACGGTAGCCACGGTCCGTCTCGCCCCAGCCGGTGCGTCCGAAGGCGTAGCCCTGGTCGTACACGGCGAGGACCTCCGTCGGCGGTTCGCCCTCCGATCCCTCGGACACCACGTACCGGGTCGCCGGGTGGTCGATCCCCTGGGGCCGACCACCGTCGCCGTCACCGATGCTCTCGTACACCCCGTCGGGGCGGGTCGCGTGCGCGAGCGCGAGCGGAGCCCGCTCCAGCCGTGCGGCGTGCTCCAGCGGAGGCACTCCCTCGCGACGCAGTCGTTCGAAGGCGCGGGACCACCACCGGAAGTTGAGATCGTGGTACCGCGGGCTGCCCTCCGCGTTGATGCCCTGGTCGTCGTAGCTGGCGGCGAACAGGAGCCCGAGACGATCCGTCGCCGCCTCGACCCACTCACCACGGCGCAAGGCGGTGCCCAGCACGAACAACGCCTCGTGCTGGTGCAGCGCGTGGTTCGAATGTCCGAGGCGGTCCTCGTCGAACAGCCACGCCCCGTGCTCCTCCAGCGCGACGAGCAGCCACCCCGGATCCTCGACCACGGTGAGCCCGGCGGTCAGGACGAGTGCCCGGGACGCGTCCACCATGCTCGACCAGGTCGACCGGGCGGCGGCGGGGCCGGGGGGATTGTGCGCGATCCACGAGCGCGCGTACCGCTCCCAGAGCGCGGCGGCCGCCGGATCACCCGCGGCCGCGACGCGGCGGACCGGCTCGAGCCACCGCAACATGTGCAGTTGGGCCCGCCAGTTGCGGTTGTCGAACGGGTCTTCCGTCCACGACAGGTCGCCGGACATCTGCCACACCGGATGCGGGTGCAGCGCGATCCGGCCGCCCGCGACCTCCGCGACGGTCGCCCGATCGGTCCGTCGCCACTCGAAGTGCGGGCCGAACGACTGCCGTGCGGCGACTCCCCGGGCATGCTCCACCGCGTCATCCGCCGAAGGGACCGGGGCGGCCTCAGCCATGCGACCCTCCCACCTGCGCGTACAACCGCCGGTACTGCTCGGCGTTGCCGGTCCACGAACGCTCGGCCCGCACCCACGCGGCGCCCTGCGCCGCGAGGCGTTCCCGGCGCTCCGGGTCACGCGCGAGCCGATCGAGGGTGTCGGCGAGCGAGCGGGGGTCCCCGGCGGTGAAGAGATCGGCGGCGCCCGAGTCCTCGGCGATCTCGCGCAGAGCCTCCACGTCGGACATCACCACGGCGCGGCCCGCCGCGAACGCTTCGAACGGCTTGAGCGGTGTGACCAGGTGGCACACCCGAGCCGGTCGGCGTGGTACCACGAACACGTCGATCAGGCTGTAGTACCCGAGCACGTCCTCGTGCGGCACCCGCCCGGTGAAGGTCACGTTGTCCAACCCCAGCGCCGACGCCTGCTCCTGCAGAGCGGAGCGCACGGGCCCGTCCCCGACGACCAGCAAGCGGAGCGGGGCCGGAGCGTCGGCCTCCGCCAGCAGCGCGAGGGCCTCGAGCAGGACGTCGATCCCCTCGTACTCGACCACTGAGGTGATGCATCCGAGGACCACGGTGCCGGCGGGGACACCGAGTTCGGCGGCCAGTCGTTGGTCGCGCTCCCCGATGCTGAACTGCTCTCCGTCCACCGCGTTGGGCACGATGGTCAGACGGTCCTGGTCGAGACCGTGATCCAGGATCCGGCGCGCCATCACCCGGGCGAGGGTGACCACGTGCGCGGCGGCCCCCCGGGCCTCCGCCTCCCGCGCCTGGCGCCAGCTGTAGGCCTCCGGAGCGCCGTACTCCGCGAAGAGCCGCTCGACGTCGTCCCAGCCGAACTTGTCGGCGGTCCGGGACAGCCACGACTCCTCCCAGAACCCGCGGGCCTCGTAGACCACCGGCAGCCCGGTGGCCGCCCCCACGGCCGAAGCGATCAACGCGTTGAAGAAGTCGGAATGCGCGTGCAGCACGGCGGGGCGGACCTCCTGGACGACCGCCAGCAACGCCTCGGCATTCGCCTGCAGCCAGGCGCCGTGCCCGGCGGTGAACACCGACCGGCCGACGGGGCGGTGGTAGGTCACCCCGTCGAGGACATCCGTGCTCGCGACCTCCGCCTCCGTGACCCCGAGCTGCACGAAGACGTGCGGCTCGAGCCCCTGATCCAGCTGCGCGCGCACCGTGCTGTGCGTCCTCAGGGTGTAGCCGGACTGCGTGGTCGGCACCGCCCGTCCGACGACGTGCAGCACCCGGTGGCTCGTCGGGACCACCGGGTCGGTCGCGGTGACCACCGGCCTGGCCGTGCCCGCCATCACCTCGATCTCGCTGCGCCGGAGCTCAGCCGTGGTGCGGTCCCGTTCGTCACCGATCGCCGCCGCCGCCGCGAAGTACTCGCCCGCACGGGCCAGGTAGCCACGGTCTCGCAGCCCGCGGGCCAGCAACCGCAGGGTGCGGAGCGGCAGGGCTGCGGCCACGTCGTACCGGCGCACGAGGTGGTCCCCGAAGAGGACGTCGCCGCGCTCCACCGCACGCAGCACCGCGGCGGCGAGGGTGGAGGCGGGAACCCCGGCGATCGCTCCGCCGCGCGTCCCGATGTGCGACGGCCCGGACAGCGCCTGCAGCTCGACCCGGGCCACCGCGAGGGTGAGATCCGCCCACAGGTCCTGGGGGTCGGCCTTCGCTCCCTCACCTCGCGAGGAGGCGGAGGGGCTCACCTGCGCGGTCAGGGCGTCGTGCTGCGACCGGAGCTCGCGCCAGCGACGCTCGGAGACAGCCAGCCGCATGCGCAGACTTCGCACCGCGAACAGGGCCGCGGCCACCCCGACCAGAGCGCACAGGACCGCGATGACCGTCCAGATCGACTGCCCGCCGAGCAGGGCGACCAGCGCGGCGACACCTCCCCCACCGAGTGCCCCGGCACCGACGATCTGCGCATGACGAACGTTCATTCGGGCCGGCCCCCTGCCGTGACGGCGACTTCTCGCTCGATCCGCAGCACCACGTCGTCGTAGGTGCTGGTCGCATAGTGGAAGGGCGCGCGCCCCCAGCGGTGGGAAGCACCCGCGACCGCCCGATCCGGCTCGACCGCCGCCACCCGCAGTCCGGCCTCCGCCGCGGCGTCGTAGTAGCGGGCGAACATCGCATTCGCCTCGTGCGAGGTGAGCCCGGCACTGCGCGGCACGGTTCCCGCGTCCTCGGCGATCGTGGCCCACGGCACGGCCAGGAGCAGCACGCGGTCGGCCAGCCCGATCGCCGCCAGCTGTCGCGTCAGCCGTCCGAGTGCCGTCCGCCAGGCGGCGAAGTGCTCGTCGCTCCCGAACGCGACCAGCCGCCATCCCCTGAGGCGGTCCACCAGTCCGCTCGAGACCGAGTCGACCGACCGGGTGATCACGTGTCCCTCGGGGGACACCAGCACACCCATCCGTTCATCCGTGAGGTCCCAGAGCACCAGGTCCGTCCGGTCGGCGTCGTCGACGAGCGCCGCGGGCAGGCTGCCCCGGACGTCGTCGTCGATCATCCGGCGCTGGAAGGCCGAGCTGGTGTGGAGATCTCCGTCCGGGACGACGGCAGCGGGAGAGTACGCGCTGATCAGCGACTGCCTCGCGATGTACCGCACGAGGGCGAGCCGCTCTGGTCCCGCATGGGCGAGCGAGTCGCGGGCGACACAGCTCCCGTAGATCAGGACCCGGGTGGGACCGGTCACGGCCGCGCACCCGCATCAGGACCGCTGCCGGGACGGCCGGATCGCAGTCCGCGGAGCGCGACGAGGCTGCGCCGGGCGGCGGTCCCGTCTCCGTACGGGTTGACCCCGGCGGCCATCGCGGCGTGGGCGGCAGGATCCCGCAGCAGTCTGGTCACCTCGTCCACGATCCTCTCCTCGTCGGTCCCCACGAGCCGGACCGTGCCCGCGACCACCGCTTCGGGTCGTTCGGTGGTGTCCCGCATCACGAGGACCGGCGTCCCCAGGCTCGGTGCCTCCTCCTGCACGCCGCCCGAGTCCGAGAGGATCAGGTGCGCCTCGGCCATGAGCCGGGAGAACTCACCGTAGGGCAGCGGTTCGGTCACCACGACGTTGGCCACTCCGTCGAGTGCGGGCAGCACGGCCTCCCGCACCACCGGGTTCCGGTGGGCGGGCAACACCACCAGCAGATCCGGGTGCTCCCGCGCGATCCGGGCGATCGCCCGCCCGACGCCCTCCATCGCCCCGCCCCAGTTCTCCCGGCGGTGGGTCGTCACCACCAGGAGCCGGCGGCCGACGTCGACCGCCTCCGCCAGCGCCGGGTCCGCGAACGGCACCCGCTTCGCCACCGTCTCCAGCAACGCGTCGATCACCGTGTTCCCGGTGACCACGATCCGCTCCGCCGGCACGCCCTCGGCGAGCAGGTTGTCCCGGCTGGTCGTGGTCGGCGCCAGGTGCAGCGACGCGATCTGGCTGGTCAGCTTCCGGTTGCCCTCTTCCGGGAACGGCGAGTCCAGGTCCCCGGAGCGCAGCCCCGCCTCCAGGTGCACGACCGGGATCTGCCGGTAGAACGCCGCCACCGCGGCCGCGGTGGAGGTGGTGGTGTCGCCCTGGACGATCACCGCGTCGGGGCGTTCCGCCTCGAGGACCGGATCCAGTCCGGCCAGGACCCGGGCGAAGATCCCGCTGAGCGACTGGCCGTGGCTCATCACGTCCAGGTCGTGGTCCGGCACGATGCCGAACAGCTCGTTGACCTGGTCCAGCATCTCCCGGTGCTGTCCGGTGACGACCGTGATCCCCGCGAAGTCCGGCGACTCCGCCAGTGCCTTGACCACCGGCGCGCACTTGATCGCCTCGGGCCGGGTGCCGTACACGGTCATGACACGGATGGGCATGGTGGCTCCGATCATCGGCGGGCGTGCCGCGGGACGACGTGGGTGGCATCGGCGGGCGAGAGGACGATCTGGGTGTCGACGCCCTGCCGGAAGGCGTCCTCCAGCAGACCGGCGGCCTTCTCGGTCTCACCCTTCGCGAGGTTCCAGGCCCACCAGCGGTACGCCTGGGCGACCTCGTAGGCGGGGCCGTCGGTGACCACCCGGCCGTGGTGCAGCCAGATCGCCCGGGTGCAGGTCTCCTCGACCGTCTTGGCCGCATGGCTGACCAAGAACACGCAGCCGGCGTTCTGGCGGAGCAGCTTCATCCGCTCCTCGGAGCGGTCGCGGAAGGCGGCGTCGCCGGTGGCGAGGGCCTCGTCGATCAGCAGGATCTGCGGTTCGGACGCGGCGGCGATCGCGAACTTGAGCCGGGCGGCCATCCCCGAGGAGTAGGTCTTCATCGGCCGGTGGATCGACGCGCCGATGCCCGCGACCTCCACGACGGTCGGGTAGGCCGCCTCGGCCTGCGCCGGTGTCATCCCCATGGCGAGGCAGCCGAGGTGGACGTTCTGGCGGCCGGACAGCTCGGGCAGCAGCGCCGCGTTCACGCCGAGCAGCACCGGAGTGCTGCGTGCCCGGGCCTGCCCCCGGTCCGGATGCTCCAATCCGGCGATGATCCGCAGCAGCGTGCTCTTGCCGGAGCCGTTGAGCCCGACGATGCCGACCGCGTCCCCGGCCCGTGCGACCAGGGAGACGCCCGCCAGTGCCCGCACAAGCACGGTGGGCTCACGCCCGATCACCCGGTTCGCGGCCCGCTGCCAGCGCGGCAGCGACCGGCGCAGCCCGGCGTCGTCCGAGGCGGTCCGGTAGCGCACGTGCACCTCGTCGACCGCGACCTGGACGTCCGGCCCGAAGTGCTCAGAGAGCGCCATAGCGGTCCTCCCCGCGCCAGAAGACGACCATGCCGATCCCGCAGGTGCCGACCGCCCAGAGGCCCAGCGTCAGCCACGCGCCGGCATGCGGGGTCACGCCGTACAGCAGGCAGTCGCGAGTGATGTCCAGGACCTGGAACATCGGGTTGAGCTCGATCACGCGCAGGATCCCCGGGTGGTCGATGAACCGCTCGTAGGAGAAGAACACGGCCGACCCGTACAGCCAGAACCGCGTCCCCATGCCGATCAGGTGCTGCAGGTCGGGCACCCGGGTGACGGGTCGTGCGAGCAGCAGGGCCAGGCCGAGGGCCAGCAGGACCTGGAGTCCGAGGACGAACGGCACCAGCAGCCATCGCCAGCTCAGGTCGGGCCCCGGCGGCAGGACGAGCACCACGCACACCATCGCGACCAGGACCGGGAGGTAGCTGACCGTCTCGCGGACGACCGCGGCGATCGGCAGGGAGGCGCGCGGGAAGGCGAAGGCCTTCATCAGCGTCCGCCCGGCGATCACCGACTGCGCGCCGGAGCTGACCGACCGCGCGGTGAACTGGAACATGAACGTCCCGATCACCAGGTAGCCGAGGAAGTTCTCGATGCCGCGGTCGGCCTTCAGGACCAGCCCGAAGATGATCAGGTACACGCTCGCGTCCAGCACCGGCCGCAGCACCAGCCACGCGGTGCCGAGCAGGGCGCCCCGGGTCCCCGAGACCACCCGGGCTCGGGCGTCCGCCCGGATGAAGTGGCGGCGCTGCCACAGCTGGGCGAGGTACTCGGTCAGCGGCGGGCGTCGGGACACCGGCAGCAGCACCGAGCCGTCGACGATCTCGGACCGGACCTCACGCCTGGTCGTGGTCGGGGCCGGGTCGGTCATGTCGCCCCCAGCCGCTCGTACAGCTCCCGGTACCGCAGGCCGTTGCGCTCCCAGGTCCGTCCGGCCGCGACCTCCCGTCCGGCCGCGACCAGCTCGCTCCGGGCCCGGTCGTCCTCGCGCAGCTCGGCGATCGTGTCCGCGAGCGCCCCGGCGTCCCCCGGAGGCACCAGTCGCCCCGCACCGCCCTCGAGCACCTCGGCCAGGGCGGGCAGATCGCTGGCCACCACCGGCCGGCCCAGCGCCATCGCCTCGACCGGTTTCAGCGGGGTCACCCGACGGCAGACCTCCAGGTCACGACGCGGCACCGTGAAGACGTCGAGCGCCCGGTGCCACCGCGGCGCCTCGGCCGCGGGTACCCGTCCCGGCAGGACGACGGCGTCGGCGATCCCGGCGGCGCGTGCCCGGCGTTCCAGCTCGGGCCGGGCCACCCCGTCCCCGACCAGGCACGCCCGCACGTCCAGGCCCCGGGCTCGCAGCATCCGTACCGCGTCGATCACCATGTCCAGACCCTCGTAGCCGACCAGGCTGCTCACCGTACCCACCCAGAAACCGTCCTCCGGGAGTCCCAGGTCCGCTCGCGCGTCCGCCGGCGACCGGTCCGGCAGGGTCAGCAACCGGCCGTCGACGGCGTTGGGGATCACGGTGACCCGTTCGGCCGGGACACCACGACCGGTCAGGTCGGCGTGCAACGTCCGGCTCAGGGTCACGACGTGATCGGCGCCCGCGGCCACGGCGGCCTCCTGGGCGCGCAGGAGCCGGAACCGCTCGCTCGCCGTGGCCCGCTCCCGGGCCGCGGGTCCGGGGCGGCCTGCCACCCAGGTCTGCTCCAGCAGTCCGCGCACCTCGTACACCCACGGCACACCGAGCTCGGCGGCGACGGCGGCGGCGATCTGCCCGTTGCCGTAGGGGGTGGTGGTGTGCACAACGGTCGCCCCGAACCGCTCGGCGACCGGCCGCAGCAGGGCCACGGTGCGGGACGCACGGTCCGGGACGGTCGCGGGCAGGCGCGGCGGCAGCAGCCGTTCGTAGGTGAGGCCGTCGACGGTGTCGCGGTGCCGGGCGGCGAGCGACCCGATGGTCACCGGGTACCCGATCCGGGTGACGGCGGTGACCTCGACGCCGGCGGCGGCCTGGGAACGCAGCACCGCGTGCGAGCGCAGGGCATACCCGCTCTGGGTGTGCGGCAGGGAGTTGGTCAGCAGGTGCAGGGCGCGCGGCGGACCCTCCGATCGGCACCGGTCGGTGCTCCGCCGGACCGGGAGCGCGAAGGCCGGGTCGAGGGTCTGCCGCTCCGCGAGGTACCGGTCGGCCAGACGATCGGCCCCGGCCGCGCGCGCGACCTCGGCCGCCCCGGACAGGTCACCGCTGCGCCAGGCCGCACGGGCCCGCACCCGTCCGGCCGGGGCCGCCGCGACCGGGACCGCCTCCAACTCCACCGCCAGTTCCTGCAACAGCCGCCGGCTGAGCCGGCCCCGGGGCCGGGCGTGCGGCACCGCCTGCGCCGCCGCCTCCCGTCGACCGGCCAGCCAGTGCCCGGCGACCGCGCGGACGCCGTCCCCGGGCCGCCCGGCCAGCAGCACCGCCGACACCGCGCCGGTCAGTCGCCGTGGCAGCCGGCGCGACGCCTGCACCACGAGCAGCAGCGGGTCCTCCCGGAGCATCCCCGCCGCGGTGGTCGCCGCGAGCAGCGTGTTCCGGGCGATGTCCAGGGGCGTCGTCACCGGGCGACCTCGCCGATGACCTCCAGGTAGTGCGCGGCCAGCCGATCGAAGTCGGCGTGCTCGGCGACCCAGCGGCGGCCGTTCTGGCCCACCCGCAGTCGCGAGCGATCGGCCGCGAGCGCCACCCAGAGATCCGCCAGCGCCTCCGGGTCCTCCGGGGGCACGACGTCCCCGGCACCGGCCTCACGCAGCACGTACTCCGCCTCACCGGCCAGGGACGCGGAGACGTGCCGGCCCGAGGCCATCACCTCGTAGAGCTTGGAAGGCACCGTCCACTCGAACGGGTCCCAGGCGCGCAGTGACACCAGCACCGTGTCGGCCCAGGCGTAGTGCGCCTCCACCTCGGAGGGCGGCACCCGCCCGACGAACTCCGCGTCGATCCCCAGCTGGGCCGCCGCCTCCCGGAGCCCCTGCTCGTCATGACCGCCCCCGACGAGCCGCAGCCGCACCGGCACACCCCGCGCGGTCGCGTATGCCGCCGCGTACACCGCGTTCACCAGACCCTGGCTGCGCCCCATCGTCCCGAGGTACAGCACGTGCAGCGCCTCCCGGGTCGCCGACGGCGGCGCCAGCGGCTCGACCGAGGCGGCGCCGTTGCGGATCACCTCGACCCGGGGCATCCGCCGCCCGCGCAGGATGTCGGCGAACGACGCCGTGGTCGTCACCACGGCGTCCGCACGCCGCTGCAGGGAGGTCACGATCCGGTGCGCCGTCCGTGTCGCCCAGGCCTTCCAGCCACGCCGCCGCGCGTGCCCCCACATCCCGCTCGGGGCGATCAGGTCCGGCCAGGCATCGCGCATCTCGACCACCAGCGGCACCCGGAACCACCGGGACAGCAGATAACCGGCGCCCAGCGACGGGATCCCCGGAGCGGTGGCGATCACGACGTCGGGCCGGTCCTGGCCCCGCAGTCGTCGCGCACCCACCCACACCGAGTGCCCGGCGGCCACCGCCTGGTCGAGCGTCCGGCTGAGCAGGTCCGGCCCGTGCGGGCGGAACCGGACCCGGTGGATCGTCTCCCCGCCCTGCCCGCGGGAGGTCGCACGGGGGCGGTCCTCGTCGGCGAGGTCCTCCACGTCGCCCTGCGGATAGTGCGGGGGCGGTGCCAGCACGGTGACCCGGTGGCCCTGCGCGACGAACCGCCGGGAGAACTGCTGCCACCGGCGCTGCGGGGCGCCGACCTCGGGCGGGTAATGATGAGTGATCAGGACAATGTGCATCGCGCCATTGCCCCCCGCTCGCGTCCTCATGCACCGGCGCCGAAGCGCTCCCCGGAGGTTATCAGCGGGTCAGCGAGCCTTCAGCCGATCGGGTGACGACGGCACCGAGGGAGAAAGCCCGGGCACGGGACCGGTCCCTGCGCCCCGGCGGCGCGCCCTCTCCCGGCGGTGCGGCCGGGCGGTGCGCTCAGGGCCGGGCCGGATCCGGGCGACGCGCCGGAGGCCTCTCGGCTCAGGGTCGGAGACCGGCCCTGACGGCGAGGGAGACGAGCTGGGCGCGGTCGCGGGCCCCGACCTTGGTCATCGCGCGGTTGACGTGCGTCTTGACCGTGAACGGGGACACGAACAACTGCTCCGCGATCTGCTGGTTGTCCAGACCCTGCACCACTGCCTCGACGACCTCGCGCTCGCGCGCGGTGAGGGCGGCGAGCAGCTGGCGAGCGGTCTCGTCGGGCGGCACGCCGGCGTCGGTGGCGACGTGGTCGATGATCGCGGCCGCCGCCGCCGCCGACAGCGTGCCCCCTCCCGCGGCGACGTCGAGGATCCCGGCCGTCAGCTCGGCCGGCCCGACACCCTTGCTGAGGAACCCGTCGGCGCCCGCACGCAGGGCCGCCAGAACGTTCTGGTCCTGGTCGAAGGTGGTCAGCACGACGATCCGGACGTCCTCGGGCGGGTGCGACCGCCGGATCCGGCGCGTGGTCTCGACGCCGTCGATGCCGGGCATGCGGAGGTCCATCAGGATGACGTCGACGTGGCTCTCCCCCGCCTCCAGGGCGCGCAGGGCGTGCAGACCGTCCGGGGACTCGGCCACCACCGACAGGTCGGGGTGGGCGTCGATGATCGTGCGCAGCCCGAAGCGGATCATCTCCTGGTCTTCGACCAGCATCACGCGGACCATCGATACCTCCCGGTTGTTCGCGCAGCCCGTGCGTCGCGGGCCCTCATCCTCGCAGTGGTCCTCCCGGTGACGTCGGACATGGGGTGCTCCTCGGGGTCGGGGTGATCGGAATGCGGTGCGTGCGGTGTCAGCGGACGGCGGTCACGACCGGGGAGGAAGGGCGGTCGGCGCCGGGGGACGGCGTGGCGGCGGGATCCTCGCGCCCGGCCGAGGCGGGGATCGTGGCCGCGACGACCGCGGCGAGGACGCCCGCCGCGCACCCCACAGCCAGCGCGAGGCGGAAGGCGCCCTCGGACGGGACCAGATGCCCGTCGGTGAGGGAGCCCAGCGTGGCCAGCAGGACCCCGACGACGGCTGCCGCGGTGCTGGTCCCCAGGGACCGGACGAGGGTGTTGAAGCTGTTGGCGGAGGCGATCTCCGAGCGCGGGACCCCGCCCATGATCAGCAGCGGGATGGCCCCGTACGCCATGCCGGTGCCGACGTTGACCAGCATCACCGCGACCATCAGGCCCCAGGTCGAGCCCATGAGCAGCAGCGAGGCCGCATAGGCGGCGGCGATCGCGGCGGCGCCCGCCGTGAGCGTGATCTTCGGTCCGCGGGTGCGCGACAGGCGTGCGCCGAGCGGGGCGACAGCCATCATCACGAACCCGCCGGGTGCCAGCCACAGCGCCATCGCGAGCATCGACTGCCCGAGCCCGTACCCGGTGGCGGTCGGCAGCTGGAGCACCTGGGGGATCACCAGGGACTGGGCGTACATCCCGAACGAGACCAGGAGCGAGGCGGCATTGGTCACCGCCACGGGACGGCTGGCGATCGACCGCAGGTTGACCAGCGGGTGCGTCGAGCGCAGCTGCACGACCACCCACAGCCCGAGGACCACCAGGGCCCCGGTGGCGCAGCCGAGCGTCGCCGGGGAGGTCCAGCCCCAGGACGCTCCCTTGGACACCGCCAGCAACAGGCTGATCAGTCCCCCGGAGAGCAGGATCGCGCCGACCGGGTCGAACCGCTGGCCCGAGGGCCTGCGGTTCGACCCGGTGGGCACCACCCGCCACACCGCGACCAGTGTGAGGGTCGCCAGCGCCGCGAAGGTCCAGAACATGGCCTGCCAGCTCGCGGTCTGGGCGATGGCGGCGGCGAACGGCAGCCCGAACGCTCCGCCGATGCCCATCGACGCGCTCATCAGCGCGACCGAGGACGCGACGCGCTCGGGCGGCACCACTTCCCGCAGCAGGGCGATGCCGAGGGGCGCCACTCCCATGCCGAGTCCCTGCAGACCTCGCCCCAGGAGCATCGGGGCCAGCGAGGCCGACAGAGCACAGACCGCGGACCCGCCGATCAGCGGGACCATGCTGATCAGGAAGATGCGCCTCGTGCCGTGCAGGTCGCCGAGGCGGCCGGCGACCGGGACGGCCACGGCCGAGGCGAGCAGGGTGGCGGTGACCACCCAGGAGGCGTTGTCGGCGCTGGTGCCCAGGATGCTCGGCAGCTGACCGATCAGCGGGACGATCAGGGTCTGCATGCCGGCGGCGATGACCCCGGCGAGCGCGAGGACGGCCACGATCAGCCCGGGCGCCCGGGTGCTGGTGCGGTGCATAGGAGGGTTCCTCCGGTGTGGTCGAGCGGTCGGGCACCCTCGTCCGGCCGTGCGGATGACAGGGCGGGACGCGGATCAGGCCAGCAGGTGCGCGGCCTGCTCGCCGGTCTCGTACACGACGTCGTACTGCTGGTCGATCAGCGGGGTGACCTGCGCGGTCTTCTTCGCCTTCACCCGCCCGTGCGCGAGGTAGCCCACGAGCCAGCCGATCAGGCCCACCGCGCCCAGGACGATGGACAGGGCGGTCAGGTCGGCCTCCAGGGAGAAGACCGACCCGGCCAGGAACGCCGAACCGACAATCCCGGTGCCCACGGCCGCCGCGGTGGCCGTCGTGGTCTTCGAACGCTCCAGGCTGGCGATGGAGTCCAAGGCGTGCTGGCACTTGCGCTGCAGCTCCAGGACCAGCGCGCGGTTCTTCACCCGGCGGTCGCGCTTGAACTTCAGGGTCACCGCGCCGGTCCCCGGCATGGTGGTGGCGTACCCCTCCGCGACCCAGCCGAAGTTGCGGTACGCGTCGCGGTACAGCGACTCCAGGTCGCGGTCGGCGCGCACCGTCGTGTACTCGTAGGCCACGAACTCGGTGCCCGTGGCGACGGCTTCGGTCTGGCTCATGATCGATCTCCTGTTCCTGCGACGGGCCGTCGGGTGGTGATCCGCGAGGAGCGGCCCGATCTCTCCTCCGGCATGTCCCCAGCCTGTCGACACGACAGCGGCCTGCCGTCCTCCGGGTGCACCGACTTCCCCTACTGCGACGGCAGTACGTGGCCGGTGACGCCCGATGGCACCATCGGACAGGTGACGGCCTCTGCTCCCCGCTCCCGCGCCGGAACGGCGTTCTGGAACCGGCTGCCCCGCGTGCTGGAACGGACGGTCCTGGTGATCGTCGCTCTGGCGCTGTCCGTTCAAGTGGTGATCGTGGTGGAGGCCGGGAACCCCGTCGGCGGCTGGCTCGCGATCGTGCTGTCGTCGGCCGGGATCTGGGTGCGCCACCGCGATCCCCACCTGGGGCTGGGACTCACGGCGGCGGCGCCGGTCGTCGCGGCGCTGCTGGGCTGGGACCCGATCGCGAGCTGGTCCCTGGCCTGCTTCGTGGCGTTCCTGCTGACCCTGCGGTCGCTTCCCGGTCTGCTCACCGGCGCCGTCGTCGGGGCCGCGAACCTCACGGCCTCGTGGATCTCCCTCGGCACGGCCCTGCCCTCGCAGAATCCCGGCGCGTCGATCGCCGCCTGCGCAGCCTTCGTCACCGCCTCGGCCGGCAGTGCGATACGCGGGCACCGGCAGTACTGGTCCGAGCTGGAGCGCCGCACCGCTCAGGCGATCGCCACCCGGGAGGCCGCCGTCAATCGTTCCGTGGCCGAGGAACGCGTGCGCATCGCTCGCGACCTGCACGACAGCGTCGGCCACCAGATCGCCGTGGTGAACATGCGCCTGGGCGCCGCGGAGGTGCATCTGCCCGCCGACTCCGAGGCGTCCCGTGCCGATCTGGGTGCCGCGCGCGCCGCGGTTCAGGAGGTGCTCCGCGAGACCCAGCAGATCCTCCAGGTGCTCCGCGTCGGCACCGAGGAGCAGACCGTCGCACCCACCCCGGGGCACGCGTTGCTGCCCGACCTGATCGCCTCGTTCCGCGAGGCCGGCCTGGAGGTCGAGGCGACGCTGCCCGAGCAGCCGCTCGATCTGCCGCCCGCCGTCGGCGCCGCCGTGTACCGGATCGCCCAGGAGTCCCTGACCAACGCCCAGAAGTACGGCACCGGGTCGGCGTCGATCCTCGTGGAGCGCACCCCCGGGGAGCGGATCGTGGTCGAGGTCGTCAACCCCCGGACGGACGCCGCGCGCCGCGGGAGTTCACCGGGCGGCAACGGCATCATCGGGATGAGAGAGCGCGCCGCCGCCGCACACGGGTCCTTGCAGGTCCGCGCGGACGGCCACCTCTTCTGGGTCCGCGCCGAACTGCCCGCTCGTGCGACCGACTGAACGCGGCCGCCGTGCGCCGGGCCCGTCGACCGCGGCGACGGTCCGACCTGGCGGCCCGGTCGGACGCTTCGGTCCGCTCACCGCCCTGCGGTACGCCGTGCACGACACGTCCGAACGCGGCATCTATCTCGCCGGTCTCTCGATCCCGATCGGGATCCTGGTGGCGGGATGGAAGATCGCGCTGACCGTGCTCTCCCCGTCGTGGTTCCTCGCCGCGAACGCCCTGTTCACCCTCGGTGCCGTGGTCGCGAAGCAGCACGTCGTGCGCGCGCACTTCCTGACCAGGACGGCCCCCGACCCAGACGGGACCCTGCGGCCGCACCCGGAGCGACGTCGCGCCTACCGGGCCACCGGCGCGATGGTGAGCGTGCTGGCTCTGCTCTACGTCGCCAGCTGCGTGCCGCTCGTCGTCGATCCGGGCGAGCAGGAGAGGTTCTCCGAGATCGTCGCGATCTCGATCGCGGTCGTCGCCTTCACCGAACTCGCCATGGCGATCCGCGGCGTCGTGGTGGCACGACGGAGCAAGGACCTGACCGTCGAGGCGATCCGGATGGTCAACCTCGCCGGGGCGATGGTGCTGATCGTCCTGACGCAGACGGCGCTGACGTCCCTCGACGGGGGGATCGGGACGAGCGTGTACAACGGTGGGGCCGGGATCCTGTTCGGGACGATCGCCGCGCTGATCGGCGTCTCCATGCTGGCCCGCCGGACCGACCACGTCCGGACGTCGGCCGAGCAGGGGACGGACGCGGAGCGCGTCAGTTCTCCGGCCGCCCCTCCCGCCAGTACCCCATGAACGCCACGGCCTTCCGGTCCACCCCGCACTCGGCCACCAGGTGCCGCCGCAGGGTCTTGATCGCCCCGGCCTCCCCGGCCAGCCAGGCGTACAGCGCCGCGTTCTGCCGCAGCGGCTGCCCCTGGGCGTCGACGGGCAGCTCCCAGAGCAGCCCGTTCTCGATGTCGACGTCCTCCAGCTCGATCCCCTCGGTCCGGGGCGCTTCCAGCGGCATCAGCCGGACACACGCGGCCTGGACCGCGGGCACCAGCCGGGACCCGTGGGCGGCGCCGTCGCGGGGCAGCCAGGTGATCGCGACGCCCTCCGGGGCACTCAGGTCGAGGAGGTCGCCGGAGACCGGGACCTCCAGGACGACCTCGCCGCGGGCGTCGGCGGGCAGGCGCTCCAGGATCGAGGCGATGGCGGGGACGGCGGTCTCGTCACCGGCCAGCAGCAGGCGGTCGGTGTGCGCGGGCGGGATGAAGTCGATGCCGCCGCTGGTGCCGTCGTGCGCGGCGTTGGGGCCGAGGATGGCGAGCGGGTCGCCGAGCCTGGCCTCGGTGGCCCAGCGGGAGGCGGGGCCGGTGGAGCCGTGCAGGACCAGATCGACGTCGATCTCGTTCGCGTGCTGGCGGACGGCCCGGACCGTGTAGGTGCGGATCGGGTGGCGGACCTCGTCGGGGAGGTCGCGCCACTCGGTGTACCACTCGGGGCCGGTGGGCAGGGTGTCGTAGCCGCAGGGCAGCGGCAGGAAGAGTTTGATCCGCTGGTCGAACCCGTTGTCGGCGAACAGGTGCAGGTCGTCGCCGGAAAAGGTGATCCGGCGGAACGAGGGGCACATGTCGACGATGCGCGACACCCGGACGTCGAAGGTCCGGAACGGCAGGACGGGCGGCTGAGTGACCTCGGCGGCGACAGCGGTCATGGGTCAACGGTAAGGGCAGCCAAACCTCATTCGGCACCCCTGTGACTCAGGTCACGCCGCTCCGGTGCCGAAGGCCAGGCCCAGCAGGTAGGTCGCGGCGGCGGCCCCGAAGCCGATCGCGAGCTGTCGCAGCGCCCGCTTGCCCGGGGAGGCGCCGGAGAGGACGCCGACCGTGGCGCCGGTGCCGAGCAGCGCGATGCCGACCATGCCGCCGGCCAGCGCGACGGCGGGCCAGCCGGTCATGCCCAGCAGGTAGGGCAGCACCGGGATCAGCGCGCCGGAGGCGAAGAAGCAGAAGCTGGACACCGCGGCGGCGACCGCACTGCCGACCGTCTCGTGCTCGTCGACGTCGGGGAGCTCGGCCTCGGCGGTGGTGAGGGCGCGTTCGGCGGGCAGTTCGTGGTCGATCCGGTGCAGGACGGCGGCGGCGCGGGCACTGGCCGCCTCGGGTTCGAGCCCGCGAGCGCGGTAGACCAGGGCGAGCTCGTTGGCGTCGAGGTCCAGCGCGCTGAGCGCGGCCCGCGCCTCCTTGCTGGGCCGGGCGGCGTCCAGGAGCTCGCGCTGGGACCGGACCGAGACGTACTCACCCGCTCCCATGGACAGCGCACCGGCGAGCAGGCCGGCCAGACCGGTGAGCAGGACGGTGTGCGCGCCGACCCCGGAGGCGCCGATGCCGAGCACCAGGGCGAGGTTGGACACCAGGCCGTCGTTGGCCCCGAACACGGCGGCGCGGAAGGTGCCGGAGATCCGGCTGCGCCCCCGGATCGCGAGCGCCCGGACCACCTCGCCGTGGATCTGCTCGTCGGCGGCCATCGACGCGGTGGCGTCATCGTCCGTGTCGTACTCGCTGCGGGCCTCGGCACGCTGGGCGAGCGCCAGGACGAACACGCCCCCGAACCGGCGGGCCAGCCAGCCGAGCGCCCGGGACCGGATGTCGCCGCGCAGCGGTCGGCCGACCCGGTCGCCGAGCAGCTCCAGCCAGTGCGCCTCGTGGCGGCCCTCGGCGTCGGCGAGGGCGAGCAGGATGTCCCGTTCCTCGCCGGTCCGCCGGGAGGCGAGGTCGCGGTAGACGGCGGCCTCGGCGCGCTCGTCCGCGAGGTACCGCCGCCACCGGCGCACCTGTCTCCCGGTGGGATGCTCGCTCATGGGTCAACTCTCCCAGGCCGGTGGACCGGGGGCGTCGGTCACTCCGACGGCGCGGCGGCGCGCAGCTTCTCCAGCAGCGGGCCGGCGGCCTCGTCCAGGAACCGCTGCTGGGCCGCGTCCCCGACCTGGACCAGTGCGATGTCGGTGAACCCCGCCTCCCAGTACGCGGAGACGGAGTCGACGATCGCGTCCAGGTCCGGGCCGCACGGGATCGTCTCCGCGACGTCGTCCGGCCGGGTGAACTGGGACGCGGCGTCGAAGGCCTCGGTGGTCGGCAGGTCCGCGTTCACGTGCCAGCCGCCCGCGAACCAGCGGAACTGCTCGTGGGCGCGCTGCGTGGCCACGTCGGCGTCCGGGTCCCAGGAGATCGGGATCTGGCCGATCTTCCGGGACGGCGCCTCGTGCGCCTCGTCCCACTGGCTGATGATCTCGGCCTTGGGCTCGGTCGCGACCAGGTGGTCGGCCAGCGGGGCGAACCGGGAGATCGACTGCGCCCCGGAGACCGCGACCGCGAGGTCCACGCCGCCGTCGGGCAGGTCCCAGAGCCGGGCGGAGTCGGTGCGGAAGTGCACGCCGTCGTAGGTCAGCCGCTCGCCGTCGAGCAGGGCGCGGATGATCTCGATCGCCTCCTCGAGCATGTCGTGCCGCTCACCGACCGCGGGCCAGCGCTCGCCGACCACGTGCTCGTTGAGGTTCTCCCCCGACCCGAGGCCCAGGGTGAACCGCCCGTCCGAGAGCACGCCGAGCGTGGCGGCCTTCTGCGCGACGACCGCCGGGTGGTACCGGACGGTCGGGCAGGTGACGTAGGTCATCAGGTCGACCCGGGAGGTCACCTGGCTGACCGCGCCCAGTAGCGACCAGGCGTAGGGGGCGTGGCCCTGCTCGTCGATCCAGGGGAAGTAGTGGTCGGAGCTCACTTCGAAGTCGAATCCGATCCGCTCGGCCGCGGCGGCGTAGCCCACCAGCTCCTTGGGCCCGGACTGCTCGGTCATCAACGTGTACCCGAATCGCGTCATGCCCTGAGCCTCGCCCGAGTTGCCCCGACCCGCACCCGCACCGGTCTCCCGGGGGCGCGGGCCGGGGAGCGCTCAGGCCTGCGCCGCCCGCAGCGCGTCGACCAGCGGGGTGGTCGGACGCCCGATCAGGGCCGGCAGGTCACCGGTCACCTCGGCGAGCGCGCCGTTCGCGGTGGTCTCGTCCATCGTCAGCACGAACCCGATCGTCCCGGCGTCCAGCCCGGCGGCCTCCAGCGCGGCCCGGTGCTCGTCGATCGTGACCGACCGGTACTCCACCGGGCGTCCCAGCACCTCGGTCGCGGCCGCGGCCAGCTCGTCGAAGGTCCACGCGGTGTCGCCGGTCAGCTCGTAGACCGCGCCCTCGTGGCCCTCGGTGCTCAGCACCTTCGCCGCGGCGGCCGCGTAGTCGTCCCGGGCGGCGGAGGCGACCCGGCCGTCCCCGACGGCGGCGACGATCGCGCCGGACCGGGCGGCCTGCGCGAGGTCGCCCAGGTAGTTCTCGGTGTACCAGCCGTTGCGCAGCAGGGTGATCGCCAGGCCCGAGTCGCGCAGCAGCGCCTCGGTCTCGACGTGCTCGGGCGCGACCGGCAGGGTGCTGCGGTCGGCGTGCAGCACGGAGGTGTAGACGATCCGCTGCACACCGGCGGTCTTCGCGGCCTCGATGGCGTTGCGGTGCTGGGGGGTGCGCTGCCCGACCTCGGAACCCGAGACCAGCATCAGGGTGGTGGCGCCGGCGAAGGCCTCGACCAGGGTCTCCGGGCGGCTGTAGTCGGACTCGACGACCCGCACACCCCGCTCGGACAGGTCGGCGAGCCGCTCGACCCGGCGTCCGGTGGCGACGATCTCCCCGGGGGCGACCCCGTCGGCGATCAGGTGCTGCACGATCAGGCGACCGAGCTGGCCGGTGGCTCCGGTGACGACGATGGACATCTGCGTTCCTCCAGATCTGTGCCGGGCGGTCCGGCGACCAGCGATAACACCCCGGCCGCTCGGAAACCTTCCGGATGGCGGGTGCCCACTTTGCGGTCAGGTACTGCCCGAGGCGTAAGCAATGAGGTCACACGGGCGTAGCCTGGTCCCATGACGGTGATCGACACCCGTGTGTCCCTGCTCGACGAGCTGATGGTGGACGGCGTCCTGAGCGCCGCGTGCCCCAGCCGGGTGGTGCTGGACCACATCTCCAGCAAGTGGGGCGTGCTGGTCCTGGTCGCCCTGGCCGAACGCGGTCAGCGCTGGGGCGAGCTGCGCCGGACGGTCGAGGGGATCAGCGAGAAGATGCTCGCCTCCACCCTGCGCACCCTGGAGCAGGACGGCCTGGTGCTCCGCGAGGCGCAGCCGACCATCCCGCCGCGGGTCGACTACTCGCTGACCCCGCTGGGTCAGGAGCTGGCCACCGTGCTGCTGCCGCTGGTCGGCTGGGTCGCCCGGAACGCCAGCCGGATCGTCGGCGACTGAGGGCACTACCTAGACATCCCCGCCAGGCCACTCAACTTCGCCCGATCCGCCGGGCCGATCCCGCCGGCGCTACCCAGTTCCGCGCAGAACCGCCGTGTGCGCCCCCTCCGCGTCGAAGACTGATCGTCGACGCCGCCACCCGGGCCGTGTCCGAGCCGCGGAGGTGGACCCTTGCCCGCACACCAGTCGACGACCACGCTCCGGGTCGCCCTGCCCCCGGCCCACCGCGGTGTCGTCCCGCTGTCCCCGGACCAGGCCGCCGAGCTGTACCGCGCACTGCGCCGGCTGGACCAGTGGCAGCGGTCGAGCGCCCGCGACGGCGCCCCGGTCGATCTGGAGCAGGAGTGCCGGACCCAGTCCGCGCTGCTGCTGGTCGAGCTGATCGCGGCCCGCGGCGGGGAGATCTCCCAGGAGCTGGCGCAGGTGCTGGCCTCCCTGGGCCTGGCCCGCCTGACCTGATCCCGCACCGGGCACAGGTCGCCGGTCTACCATCGACGCGCCCGGCCTCGGCCCAGCACGCCGATGCCCGCCCCCGACGTGAGGACCCCTCGTGCGCCGTACGGCTGCCGCCATCATCGCCGCCACCCTGTTGCTCGCCGGCTGCTCCGGCGGCGGTGACGACCCCGACCCCACCAGCAGCGCCTCGTCGACCGCGTCCGCCGCGGACGCCCTCGCGGCGCTGGACGAGGTGACCGTCACCGGCGACCCGGGCACGGAGCCGGAGATCACCGCCGACTGGCCGTTCGAGATCGGTGCCGACGCCGCCACGGTGCTCGACGCGGGCGACGGCGCCGACATCGCCGACGGCCAGCTGATCAGCCTGCACCTGCGCGCGGTCAGCGGCGCGGACGGCACGGACCAGGGCGGCACGTACTCCGGCGACCCGCAGAGCTACTGGATGAGCGACCAGTCGAGCAGCACGCTGCCCGAGGCCCTGGCGAACGCGGTGATCGGCCAGCAGGTCGGCGTCCGCGTGCTGTACGCCGGACCGCGCACCCTGGACTCCGGCGAGGAGAGCTCGTTGATCTGGGTCGTGGACGTGATGGCCACCCAGGACGTGCTGGACGCCCCCGAGGGCGAGGCCGTGACCCCGGCCGAGGGCCTGCCGACCGTGACGCTGGCCGACGACGGCGAGCCCTCGATCACCACCGTGGACACCGCCGCCCCGACCGAGCTGGTCGTGCAGCCGCTGATCCAGGGCACCGGCCCGGAGGTCACCTCGACCGGCACCGTGGTCGCGAACTACAGCGGCTGGCTGTGGGACGGCACCTCCTTCGACTCCTCCTGGTCGCGTGGCGCCCCGACCGACTTCAGTCTGAGCCAGGTCATCGCGGGCTGGACCCAGGGCCTGGCCGGTCAGACCGTCGGCAGCCAGGTGCTGCTGATCGTGCCGCCGGACCTCGGCTACGGCGACGAGGACACCAGCTCGATCCCGGGCGGCTCGACCCTGATCTTCGTGGTGGACATCCTCGCCGGGAGCTGACCGGCTGCGGGGCCGACCCGATCGCCGTAGCGTCGGGTGGACGGAGGTGCTCGCCTCCGTCCACCCGCCCCATCGGGGCTCTGACGAGGGAGATCGAGTGAAGCTCCGCCACCTGCCGCTCCGACTGGGAGCAGGCGCGTACATCCTCAGTTCGGGGCTGGACAAGCTGTCCGCCTCCGACGACGCCGCCGCGAGCTACCACGGCATGGCGTCGAACGCGTATCCCGTGTTCAAGAACGTCGACCCGAAGACCTTCACCACGGTGCTGGCCGGGTCCGAGGTCGCCCTCGGGGCCTCCCTGCTGGTGCCGGTCCTGCCGAAGACCGTGGTCGCGGCCGGCTTCACCGCGTTCTCCGCCGGACTGGTCGGCCTGTACCTGCGCACGCCCGCGCTGCACCGCGGCCCGGGCGACTACCGCCCCAACCCGGACGGCATCGGGATCGCCAAGGACGTGATCATGCTGGGCGCCGCCGCGACGTACCTGCTGGACGCCCTCGGCTCCAACGCGAAGAAGGCCGGGAAGAAGGCCGGGAAGAAGGCGTCCAAGAAGGCCGCCCAGGTGCTGCACCGCTGATCAGGCTGGTCGGGCGGGTCTAGGCTCGGATCCCGCCCGACCAGACCCCCGGAGGACACCCATGCGCCAGCCGACCCGCTGGGAGCAGATCGGCCAGGCCAACCCGGACCGCTCGGTCTGGTACATCGAGCGGTTCCGCGCGATGGCCGCCCAGGGTGCCGATCTGGCCGGTGAGGCCCGGCTGATCGACGCGATGGTGCCGCGCGGGTCGCGGATCCTGGACGCCGGCAGCGGACCGGGCCGGGTCGGCGGGGAGCTCGCCCGGCGCGGGCACGTCGTCGTCGGGGTCGATGTGGACCCGTTGCTGGTCGAGGCCGCGCAGGCCGAGCACCCCGAGTCGACCTGGCTGGTCGGCGACCTGGCCGAGCTTGACCTGGACGACCGCTTCGACATCGCGGTGATGGCGGGCAACGTGCTGACCTTCGTCGCGGAGGGCACCGAGGTCGAGGTGCTGCGCCGGATCGGGAACGTGCTGACCCCGGAGGGGCGGCTGGTGATCGGGTTCGGCGCGGGCCGCGGGTACGCCTTCGACCGGCTGCCGGACGACGCCGGGGCGGCGGGGCTGCGGATCGACCAGCGGTTCAGCACCTGGGACCTGCGACCCTTCGGGCCGGGATCGGAGTTCCTGGTCGCGGTGCTGTCCCGGGCCTGATCCTCGCTCCCGGGCCGGTGTCGGGAAGCGGGCCTACCCTGGCAGGTATGGCCCGCTACCTGGATGTCCACCCGCACGACCCGCAGCCTCGTGCGCTGGCCCAGATCGTGGCCGCGCTGCGCGACGACGACGCCCTGATCGCCTATCCCACCGACTCGGGCTACGCGCTCGGCTGCCGCCTGGACTCGCACACCGGTCCGGACCGGATCCGCACGCTGCGGCACCTGAGCGACAAGCACCACTTCACTCTGCTGTGCAGCGACTTCGCGCAGCTCGGGCAGCTGGTGCACCTGGACAACGGACCGTTCCGCGCGATCAAGGCGGCCACCCCCGGGGCGTACACCTTCATCCTCCCGGCGACCAAGGAGGTGCCGCGGCGGCTGGCCCACCCGAAGAAGAAGACCGTCGGCGTGCGCATCCCGGACAACCGTCTGGTGCAGGCGCTGCTGCGCGAGCTCGGTGAGCCACTGCTGTCCAGCACCCTGATCCTGCCCGGCGAGGACGCCCCGATGACCGACGGCTGGACGGTCAAGGAGGAGCTGGACCATCAGGTCGACGTGGTGGTCGACACCGGCGAGTGCGGCACCGAGCCCACCACCGTCATCGACTGGTCCGACGGTTTCCCCGAGGTGGTGCGGGTCGGGGCGGGCGACCCGGACCGGTTCGCCTGAGCCGTCGCGGACCTGCCCGATGAGCGACCGTCCCGACGACCCGGACTACCCCGCCACCACCGCCCCGGACGCCCTGGACCTGCTGGAGCTGGACGGCGCGGTCGCCGAGTGCCGGGCCTGTCCCCGCCTGGTCGCCTGGCGCGAACAGGTGGCGACGGAGAAGCGGGCGGCGTTCCGGGACCAGACCTACTGGGGACGCCCCGCACCCGGCTTCGGCGACCCGACGGCAGGCATCCTGATCGTCGGACTGGCGCCCGCCGCCCACGGCGCGAACCGCACCGGCCGGATGTTCACCGGCGACCGGTCCGGCGACTTCCTGTTCGCCGCCCTGCACGCGGCGGGCCTGGCGAACCAGCCCACCAGCACCCACATCGACGACGGGCTCCGACTCACCGGCGTCCGGATCACCGCCCCGGTGCACTGCGCACCCCCGGCGAACAAGCCCACCCCCGACGAGCGCCGCCGGTGCGGACCGTGGCTGTCCCGCGAGCTGGAGCTGGTCCGGCCCCGGGTGGCCGTGGTGCTCGGCGCCTTCGGCTGGGACGCGCTGCTGCGGACCCTGGAGGAACAGGGCTGGGCGGTGCCCCGTCCCCGGCCGCGCTTCGGCCACGGCACCGAGCTCGTCCTGCACCGGGGCGAGGCACGGCTCACCCTGCTCGGCTGCTTCCACGTCAGTCAGCAGAACACCTTCACCGGGCGGCTCACCCCCGCGATGGTCGGCGCCGTGCTGTCCCGCGCCCGGGACCTGGCCGACCTCTGACCCACCCCCGACGGCGCCCTCCCGCTCGCTGCGCCGCAGTGCCCGCCGAGTTCGGTACATCGGCCGCGAGTTCGGCACCTCGGGTACCGAAGTCGGCGCGGAAGTACCGAACTCGCGCCCGGCGGGGACTGAGCCGCTGCGTGACGGAGCGCCAGGCGGGCGGGTGCGTCAGGGCAGGAGGCGACCGCCGGTGACACCGATCCGGTCGCCGGTGATGTAGCTCGACTCCTGGGACGCGTAGAACACGTAGGCCGGGGCCAGCTCCGCGGGCTGTCCTGCCCGGCCGAGCGGCGTCTCGGCGCCGAACTGCTCCACCTTGCCCTCCGGCATGGTCGCCGGGATCAGCGGGGTCCAGATCGGGCCCGGTGCCACCGCGTTGACCCGGATGCCCTGCTCGGCGAGCTGCTGCGCCAGGCCCTTGGTGAAGTTCCAGATCCCGGCCTTGGTCACCGCGTAGTCGAGCAGCTGGGGGCTGGGGTCGAAGGCCTGGATCGAGGTGGTGTTGATGATGCTCGCACCCGCGGACAGGTGCGGGACGGCGGCCTGGGTGATCCAGAACAGCGCGTACAGGTTGGTGCGGAACGTGCGGTCGATCTGCTCGGTGGTCATGTCGAGCAGACCGTCGTCCTGGGCCATCTGGAACGCCGCGTTGTTGACCAGGATCTCCAGACCGCCGAACTCGGCGACCACGGCGTCCGGCAGGGAACGGGCGTGCGCCTCGTCCCGGATGTCGCCCGGGATCGTCAGAGCGCGACGGCCGGCGTCCCGGATCCAACGCACGGTCTCCTGGGCGTCGTCCTCCTCCTCGGGCAGGTAGGAGATCGCGACGTCGGCGCCCTCCCGGGCGAAGGCGATCGCCACCGCCCGGCCGATGCCGGAGTCGCCGCCGGTGATCAGGGCACGCTTGCCGTCGAGCCGTCCGGTGCCGGCGTAGCTGTGTTCGCCGTGGTCGGGCTGCTGCGCCATGTCGTCGGTGCGCCCCGGGTGCGCGATGGTCTCCGCGGGCTGCTCCGGGGTCGGGTGCTGGGTACGGGGGTCCTGGGGTGCGGTCTGGTCGCTCATACCGCTCCATCCTCCGGGCCCGGGCGCAGACCGCCACTCGTGACGCGGATCACGACCGTCTGCACAGCGCACACACACCGGTGCCACCGCGCGCTCCCCCTGGTCCGCCTAGGGTTGTCCGCGGCGCGGGATCGGTCCGCGACGGACCTCCTGGAGGACAGATGGGCACCGACGGCGACTACGTCGAGATCTGGGGCGACCGGGTCTCGCTGCGTGACCTGGTGATCGCACTGGTCGTCTGCGCCGTCCCCACGGTCGGCGCCGTACTCCTGGGCCAGGTCGTCGGCGGGCAGCCGCTGTTCTGGGGGCTGGGTGGCGCCGCGCTGGGGTTCGCGGTCGCCTGCGCGGTGATCCGGCCGAAGCGGGACGTGCGGATCGTGGACGACCCGGGCGCGGCCGTCGACTGACGACGACCCATCCACAGCCGCCGCGGCACCGAACCCGGTGCACCCTGAACCCGAGAGACCCGAGTGGACCTGACTCTGCTGCTGCCGATGGTGATCGCCGCCCTGGCCGCCGTCGTGCTGTACACCCTGATCGGCTTCGTGCCCGGCACCGACGAGACCTCGGTGCTGCTGCCGGTCACCCTCACCCTGGTGCTGGCCGGGGTCGACCCGCAGGTCGTGCTCGCGTTCTTCATCGCCGCGGTCATCACGCTGAACCTGACCAACTCGATCCCGACCGCACTGGTCGGGCTGCCGGGCGGGGTGCTGTCCGCTCCGATGATCGACCATGCCCTGACGCTGAAACGCGAGGGGCTGGCGGCCCAGACCATCCGCAAGATGGCGGCCGGGTCGGTGATCGGCACCCTGGTCTCGGTGCCGTTGGCGCTGCTGATCGCCGGGGCCATCGCACCCTACGCCGAGGACCTGCGCGAGCACGGGTCGCTGCTGTTCGTGATCGGCGCGGTGGTGCTGGCGCTGATCGGCAAGAACCGGTTCCTGTCGCTGCTGTCGATCGTGCCGCTGATCCTGCTGTTCCAGGGTGTGCAGGCGCTGTACCGGACCATCGGGATCCTCCCGGCCGAGGGCACGATCACGGTGTCCTTCTTCCTGTCGATCACCGCGGGTCCGCTGCTGGTCTCGCTGTTCGAGGTGCTGAACCCGGCGCTGCGGGCCGCGATGCCGCGCACCGGCCGCACCCCGGTGGTGATCACCCGCGAGGAGCTGAAGGGGCAGTCGCTCAGCCCGCGCAAGCTGCTGACCCGCGCGGAGCTGGGCACCAGCGCGGCGGTGTCGGCGATCTCCACCCCGTTGTTCTTCCTGAGTCCGGTGGCGCTCACGCTGTTGCTCGGCGAGGCGGCGGGCGCCCGGGCGAAGGACCCGGGTCAGCGGTCCAGCCGGGCGATCACCGCGATGGCCGCCCTGGCGCACTCGACCTACCTGGCCGGGCTGATCATCCCGCTGCTGGCGATCGGCCTGCCGCTGTCCCCGGTGTCGATCGGACCGGCGAACGCGCTGTTCAACGCACCGCCGGTGCTGACCCTCGACCACAATCTGCACCACATCCTCAGCACGCCGCAGTTCATCGTCGCGGTGCTGATCGGCGGGGCGATCAGCCTGGTGCTGTCCTACGTGCTGGCGGTGCGCTACTCCTTCCGCCTGACCGCGATCGTCACCCGGCGGGTGCCGCACGAGGCCGTGCTGGCGCTGTTCCTGGTGTTCGTCCTCCTGCTCGCGTACCTGGACGCGGGGTGGATCAATGTCTTCGCCGTGCTGCTGGTCGGCCTGACCTGCGGCACTCTGAACCGGATGGGTGTCAGTTACGGGGTGCAGTTCATGTCGCTGTACGCCGGCCCGTGGCTGATCACCCAGCTGATGTGAGGAGCCGATGATCGAGAACCGCGCCGGCACGGGCCACACCCGCGCCAAGGTGATCCTGACCGGGGAGCACGCCGTGGTGTACGGCGAGCCCGCCATCGCGCTGCCGTTGGCGAGCCTGCCGATGCGGGCCACCGTGCGCCGCGAGCCCGGGCCGCTGTCCGTCGAGTCGGTGCTGTACTCCGGCACGCTCGCGGACGCCCCGGAGGAGCTGGCCGCACCCCGCGCCGCCATCGAGGCCACCCTCGACCACCTCGGCCTGCCGCACCGTGACCTCGTCCTGAGCACCGAGTCGAGCATCCCGGCCGCCCGTGGCCTCGGGTCGTCGGCGGCGACCGCCGGGGCGCTGGCCCTGGCGCTGGCCGACCTGGCCGGCCGGACGCTGACCGCGCAGGAGCACTTCGACCTGGTGCAGGTCGGCGAGCGGGTCGCGCACGGCAGCCCCTCCGGTCTGGACGCCCGCACCACCGCCTCGACGGTGCCGGTCTGGTTCCAGGGCGGCGCGATGCGACCGCTGGACCTGCACCTGAGCGCGCACCTGGTGGTCGCCGACACCGGCGTGCACGGCCGGACCCGGGTCGCGGTCGCCGACGTCCGGGCGTTCCGGGACCGGCATCCCGCCCGCGGCGCCCAGCTGATCTCCGAGCTGGGCCGGATCACCCGGGCCACCGTGGAGGACCTCCGGCTGGACCGCCCGGTGCTGCTCGGCGAGCGGCTGACCCGTGCGCACCAGGCCCTGGCCGAGCTCGGGGTCAGCTCGCCGGAGCTGGACCGGCTGCAACGCGCTGCGATGGAGGCGGGGGCGCTGGGCGCCAAGCTGACCGGCGGTGGCCAGGGCGGTTGCCTGCTCGCGCTCGCGAGCGATGCCGCCTCCGCTGGTAGCATCGCGGCTGCCCTGCGCCGCTCGGGCGCACCCCGCACGTGGCTGCACCGGATCGACGCGCGTCAGTCCTCCCCCACCCAGGTGCACCTCGCATGACTGCTCCCGCGACCGCCGTCGCGCACGCCAACATCGCGCTCGCCAAGTACTGGGGCAAGCGTGACGAGGCCCTCGCCCTGCCGGCCACCTCCTCGCTGTCGCTCACCCTGGACGCGTTCCGCAGCACCACCACCGTGGTGCCGGACGACCCCGAGGCGCAGGCGACCGGCACGGACCTCGCCACCCTGGACGGCGCCCCGATGACCGGGAACTCGCTGGACCGGGTGCGGCGCTTCCTCGATCTGGTCCGCGAGCAGGCGGGCGGCGGCGGATTCGCCCGGGTCACGTCGACCTCCACCGTGCCGATCGGCGCCGGGCTGGCCTCCTCCGCCTCCGGGTTCGCGGCCCTGGCCGGTGCCGGGGCGCGGGCGTACGGACTGGACCTGGACGACCGCGGCCTGTCCCGGTTGGCACGACGGGGCTCCGGCTCCGCCTGCCGGTCGGTGTTCGGCGGCCTGGTGGTCTGGCACGCCGGGACCGACGACGCCGGCAGCTACGCCGAGCCGGTGCCGGGCGGCGAGCCCGGTGGTGCGCTGGACCCCGCGATGGCGGTGGTGGTGCTGAACCCGGGGATCAAGTCGGTGTCCAGCCGGGAGGCGATGCGCCGCACGGTGCAGACCTCGCCGTTCTTCGCCGGGTGGGTCGAGTCCACCGAGCAGGACGTCTCGCTGATGCTGGACCGGGTGGCCGCGGGCGACCTGGCCGGGCTCGGTGAGCTGGCCGAGTCGAACGCGCTGCGGATGCACGCCACGATGCTCGGCGCCCGCCCGCCGGTCCGGTACTGGACCGGGCAGACGGTCGCGGTGCTGGACGAGGTCGTCGCGCTGCGGGCCGCCGGCCTGCCGTGCTGGGCGACCATGGACGCCGGCCCGAACGTCAAGGTGCTGTGCGCCGCCGCCGATCTGGACCGGGTGGCCGCGGCGCTGTCCAAGGGTCCCGACGGCGATCTGGACCGCCTGGTGATCACCGCCCGCCCGGGTCCGGCGCTGAGCGTGGCGGGGGCGGTCGCATGATCGAGACCCGCGCCCACGGCAAGCTGTTCGTCGCCGGGGAGTACGCCGTGGTCGAGGCCGGCTACCCCGCGATCCTGATCGGCGTCGACCGGCACATCACCGTGCGCCTGGCCCCGGCCGAGGACGCCGGGTCGATCACCTCCGACCAGTACGGCCGGCTGCCGATCGTCTGGCGCCGCAACGGCCACCGGGTCGTGCTGGACCACGACTCCCGGCCGTTCGACTACGTGCTGGCCGCCATCGCGGTGGTCGAGCGGTTCGCCACCGAGCAGGGCCGCACACTGTCCTTCTACGACATCGAGATCAGCAGCGAGCTGGACGACGACTCGGGTCGCAAGTTCGGCCTGGGCTCCTCCGCCGCGGTCACCGCGGCCACCGTGCGCGCACTGGACACCTTCTACGAGCTGCACCTGCCGACCGACAAGCTGCTCAAGCTCGCCCTGCTGGCCACCCTGCGGGTCAACCCGATGGGCTCCGGCGGCGACGTCGCCGCCAGCCTGTACGGCGGGTGGATCCGCTACGCCGCGCTGGACCGCGAGTGGGTCCGGCTGCGACTGGAGACCGGCACCCCGCTGACCCACCTGCTCGCCGCCGACTGGCCCGGTCTCTCGGTCCGCCGGCTGCCGACCCCCACCACGATGGACCTGGTGGTCGGCTGGACCGGCCAGCCCGCCTCGACCACCCGGCTGGTCGAGGCGATGCAGTCCCGCAAGGGCGCCGCCGAGTCGCACTACCCCGACTTCCTGGCCGAGTCCCGGGACTGCGTGGACGCCCTGGCCGACGCCATCGCGCACGACGACGCCCCGGCAGCCAAGGTCGAGCTGCGGCGCGCCCGCGGACTGCTCACCTCGCTGGCCAACGCCGCCGGGGTCGACGTCGAGACGCCCGCGCTCAAGGCCCTGTGCGAGGGCGCGGAGACCGTCGGCGCGGCCGCCAAGTCCTCCGGGGCCGGCGGCGGCGACTGCGGCATCGTCCTGGTCGACCGGGGCAGCGACCTCGGCCCGATGATCGCGGCCTGGACGGCGACCGGCGTGCGGCACCTGGACCTGCACGTCGCGGAGCCGACGCCGTGACCGGCCCCGCCGAGCGCGACGCCACCCGCAAGGCCGACCACGTGCGCCTGGCCTCCGCCCAGCACGCCGAGCCGCTGCCGCACGACTTCGACCACGTCCGCCCGATGAACCACCCGCTGTCCGCCGGGAACCGCGCCGCGGTCGACCTCGCCGTGCACGGGCGGGTGCTCGCCTGGCCGGTCCCGCTCTACATCAACGCGATGACCGGCGGCACCGAGCACACCGGCACCATCAACCGCGCCCTGGCCCGCGCCGCCCGGGAGACCGGCGTGCCGATCGCCAGCGGCTCCACCGGCATCCTGCACCGCGAGCCCGCTGCCGTCCCCTCCTTCCGGATCCTGCGTGAGGAGAACCCCGACGGGTTCGTGCTGGCCAACATCAATGCGAACCTCAGCCCGGAGCAGGCCCGCCGATCGGTGGAGATCCTGGAGGCAGACGCGCTGCAGGTGCACCTGAACCCGGCGCAGGAGATCGTCATGCCGGAGGGCGACCGGGACTTCACCCGGTGGGCCGACAACCTGGCCGCCATCGTCGAGGGCGTGGGCGTCCCGGTGATCGCCAAGGAGGTCGGTGCCGGGATGTCCCGCGGCACCGTCACCGCCCTGCGCGCCCTGGGCGTGGCCGCCGTCGACGTCTCCGGCCGCGGCGGCACCGACTTCACGGCGATCGAGTCCGACCGCCGCACCGACGGCGGCATGCCCTACCTGGCCCACTGGGGGCAGTCCGCGGTCGAGGGCCTGCTGGACGCCGCCGGCACCGACGTCGACCTGCTGGCCTCCGGCGGGCTGCGCCACCCCCTGGACGCGGTGCGGGCCCTGGCGCTCGGCGCCCTGGCGGTCGGCGTCGCGGGCGGGTTCCTGCGCACCCTGCTGACCGACGGCGAGCCGGCCCTGATCGCCCGGATCGAGACCTGGCTGAGCCAGATCGGCGACATCATGACGCTGCTCGGCGCCCGGACCCCGGCAGAGCTGCGCGGGACGGATCTGCTGCTCACCGGTCCGGTGCGGGAGTTCTGCGAGCTGCGCGGCATCGACGCCGGAGCCTACGCGCGGCGGTCGGGGCGCTAGCCCTCCGCCAGTCCCGCCCGGTCCACCAACGTGGCCAGCTGCACCCGGTTCTCCAGTCCCAGCTTGGTCATCGCCCGTGCCAGCTGCGTCTTCACGGTCGCCTCGCTGACGAATCCCTGCGCCGCGATCACCGCGTTCGACAGTCCCCGGGACACCGCGACCGCCACCTCCAGCTCGCGATCGCTCAGCACCTCCAGCCGACGCCGGGCCTCCGCGGCGCGGTGGGCGCCGGAGTCCGCGCCGACGTGGTCGACCAGCGCCCGGGCGGCCCGGTCGGAGAGCCGGCTGCCTCCGGCGGCGACCGCGTGCACGGCGTCGGCGATCTCGGCCGGGGCGGAGTCCTTGGCCAGGTAGCCGCGGGCACCGGCGTGCAGCGCGGCCAGCACCAGGTCCTCCGCGTCGAAGGAGGTCAGCACCAGCACCGCGGGCGGGTCCGGCAGCCGGGTAACCGCGGCGGTGGCCTCGACGCCGGACATCCGGGCCATCCGCAGGTCCATCAGCACCACGTCCGGGCGGTGCGCCTGGACCGCCGGGACCACCTCGTCGCCGTCGGTGGCGTCGCCGACGACGGTCACGCCCTGCTGCTCCAGGATCGTCCGGAGCAGGGTGCGCACCAGCGCGTCGTCGTCCACGACCAGTACCCGGGTCACCGCGCCAGGGTAGTGCGCGGTCAGTCCACCGTGGGCCAGGGCAGGTGCGCGGTCAGCACCCAGCGGTCACCTTGGGGTCCGGCCTCGACGGTGCCGCCCACCGACGCGACCCGCTCCCGGACGCCGAGCAGACCGGTGCCGGAACCGGGCGCGTCGACCGGGCCGGACGGCAGCGGATTGGCCACCCGCAGGTGCACGCCGATGCCGGGCGACGCCCGCAGATCCAGGTCGATCCGGCGGTGCGGAGCGTGCTTGATCGCGTTGGTCAGCGACTCCTGCACGATCCGGTAGACCGCCCGGGTGAGCGGAGTGGGCGCGGACTCCCCGCCGGTGACGAAGACGTTCGCGGCCACGTCCGCGCCGGACTCCCGGGCGGTCGCGATCAGCTCGGGCAGCTCCGACAGGGTGCGGCCGGGACCCGGGCCGGCGGTCAGCGACGCCTGACCGGTGCGCAGCACGCCGATCAGGTCGCGCATCTCCTCCAGTGCCTGGTGGGTCGAGGTCCGGACCGACTGGGCGGCCTCCTGCACGGCGTCGTCCCCGCTGACCTCCAAGGCGGAGGCCCGCAGCGACACCACGGACAGGTGGTGGGCGACGGTGTCGTGCAGCTCGCGGGCGATCAGGTCGCGCTCGTCCTGGCGGCTGAGCTCGGTGGTCAGCTCGGCCCGCAGTCGGCGTTGCGCGGACTCGGCCTGCGCCACGGTGCCACGACTGCGCCGGAGCAGACCGACCCCGATCGCCACCACCAGCAGGAACACCCCGATCGCGGCATAGCCGACCGCGGGCCACGGCAGCCGCTCACCGGTCACCTCGTCCGCGATGAAGAAGATCGACCGCTCCGGACCCAGGAGGGCGTCGCGCACCAGCGCCACCATCGCCGCGACCGAGGCCAGGACGCCGACCCGCCAGGCGGTGCGGGCCGGGCACCGGGCGATCACCCACGGCAGGCAGATCAGCACCGCGAGGTTGTCCAGCGGCTGCACCAGGGTGAGGCAGGCGGCGATCACGGTGGCGAGAACCGGGTGACGGCGGCGGAACAGGATCGTCACCGAGGCGGCGACCGCCCCGAGCATGAACAGCAGCACCCACCAGCCGTCGATCCCGTCCGACTGCACCCCGGCGGTGCCGACCGCGAAGAACAGGCACACGATCAGGAGCAGGACGTCCAGGACGATCCGCAGCGCACGGGACAGGGCACGGGACAGGACGCG
>NZ_JANZKP010000012.1 GCF_025642745.1 Cellulomonas sp. RIT-PI-Y | reverse complement strand
CCGCATGAGGAGCCCTCCCGTGATGCGATCCACTTCCCCGCGACGGCGACGGCGGACGCTCGGTGCGTCCGCGGCCGTGCTGGTCGGCGCGCTGGCGCTGACGTCCTGTGCCGGCGGCGACGACTCCGGCACGACCGGCACCGGGTCGTCCACCGCGGACGGCACCGCCTCGCTCGTGATCAGCCTGGACAGTTCGGTGGACCTGCTGGACGCCCAGGCCTGGCGCACCCCCGCCGCCATGGTGGCCACCGGGTCTCTTGTCGAGCAGCTGATCGAGCAGACCTACACCACCGACGGACTGGTCAGCACCGGCACCACCGAGTTCGAGGGCGCCCTCGCCGAGTCCTGGGAGACCAGCGAGGACGGGCTGACCACCACCTTCCACCTGCGCGACGGTCTGGCGTTCGCCGACGGCACTCCGCTGACCGCCCAGGACGTGGTCTGGTCCTACCAGCGCAGCCTGCTCGGTCCGGGGTACGTCAAGGCGCTGCTGCCGTTCGCCGGCGTGGCGGACGCCTCCGCCGTGACGGCCCCCGACGACAGCACGGTCGTGGTGACCAGCAGCTTCGCCAGCCCGCTGCTGGCCAAGCTGGAGGCGATGCAGCCGCTGGGCGTCTTCAGCCAGGCCACCGGCGAGGCGAACGCCACCGACGACGACCCGTGGGCGGGCGACTGGTTCCGGGAGAACGCCAACTCCTCCGGCCCGTACACCGTGGCCTCCTACGACCCGACCCAGTCCCTGGTGCTGGAGCCGAACGAGCACTACTACGACGCCGACAAGATCAAGAACGGCGGCGTGACCATCCAGTTCGTCTCCGACCCGTCCCAGCGTGCGCTGCTGCTCCGGTCCGGCGAGATCGATCTGGCCCAGGGCATCCCGCTGGACCAGGTCGCGCAGATGGAGGACGAGGACGGTCTGACCGTCGTCTCGGAGGACTCCAACCGGCTGGAGTACCTCGGCTTCAACACCAGCGAGGCCCCGTTCGACGATCCGCTGGTCCGCCAGGCCGTCGCGAAGGCGGTCCCGTACTCCGCCCTGGTCGACCAGGTGCTCTACGGCTACGCCAACCCCGCCACCGGGGTCGTCCCCGCGTCGATGGACACCCACTCCGACCAGGCCGGCGACTTCACCGAGGACCTGGACGCCGCCCGTGACCTGCTCGACCAGGCCGGGATGTCCGACGGGTTCAGCTCGACGCTCTACTACAAGCAGTCGAACGCGGTCGAGGCGGCGGCAGCGGTGCTGGTGCAGGCGAACCTCAAGGAGATCGGCGTCGACATCGACCTCAAGCCGCTCACCGACGCGGACTTCACCGCACAGACCAACGCACGGTCGCTGCCGATGTACCTGAACAACTTCCTCGGCTGGGGCGCCGACCCGTTCTACCAGATGTACTACCTGGCCGGATCGGCGGCGGGCACCAACTTCACCTCCTACGCCAACCCGGAGCTGGACGCGCTGCTGCAGTCGGGCGTGGCCACCACCGACGAGGCGGAGCGGGCGGAGATCTCGGCCGAGGCCCAGCAGGTGATCTACGACGACATGCCCTTCATCCCGGTCTACAACCCGAACTGGACCTTCGTGGTCCGGGACGGCGTCTCGGGTCTGACCCGGGACAACACCGAGCAGCTGCGGCTGCAGTACCTCACCAAGAGCTGACCGCGATGACCCGATACGTCCTGCGCCGGCTGGGCATCTCGGCCGTGACCGTGGTCGGGCTGGTGCTGGTGGTCTTCCTGGTCACCCGCATCCTGCCCGGCGACGCGGCCGCCGCCCGGCTCGGACCGGAGGCCACGGCCGAGGACGTCGCCGCGCTGCGCGACCGGTACGGGTTGGACGACCCGCTGCTGGTCCAGCTCGGCGACTACCTGGCCCGGCTGGCGCAGGGCGATCTCGGGCAGGCGGTCTCCACCGGCCGCGACGTCTCGACCGAGTTGTTCGCCCGGTTCCCGGCCACCATCGAGCTCGCGCTGGCCGCTCTGGTGGTGGCGTTGCTGATCGGCATCCCGCTCGGCGTGCTGGCCGCGGCGCGGCACGGGCGGGTCGCGGACGGCGTGGCCCGGGTGTACGCGGTGCTCGGGTCGTCGATGGCCCCGTTCTGGCTCGGGCTGCTGCTGATCTTCGGCCTGTTCTCCACCCTGCGCTGGCTGCCCGGCCCGATCGGGCGGCTGCCGGTGGGGGTCGCGCCACCACCGGAGATCACCGGGATGTACGTGCTGGACGCGCTGCTGTCCGGCGACCCGGGCACCGCGGGACAGGCGCTGCGCTACCTGGCGCTGCCCGCGCTCACCCTGGGCATCGGCGCCAGCGCCGCGGTGGTGAAGATGGTCCGCTCCGCCCTGATCTCCACCGCCGGCACCGGCTACGTGCGCACCGCGCTGGCCTTCGGGGTGCCGGGCCGGGAGGTGCTCTGGCGGGACCGGATGCGCAACGCGATGCTGCCGATCCTCACCTCGCTCGGCCTGGTGTTCAGCTTCCTGCTCGGCGGGAACGTGATCGTCGAGCAGCTGTTCAGCTGGCCCGGGATGGGCCGGCTGGCCTACGACGCGGTCCGGGCGAACGACCTGGAGATCCTGCAGGGCTACGCGATCGTGATCGGGGTGGTCTACATCGGACTCAATGTGTTGATCGACCTGGCGTACGGCCTGATCGATCCCCGGATCCGGTTGGGAGGACGGGCATGACCGCGGTCGAGGCGGTCCGCACCCGGGTGCGCCGCCGACGGCCGTTCCTGTGGACCGGGACCGGCGTGCTCGCGGTGCTGATCGTGCTCGGACTGGTCGGGCCGTTCCTGGTCGCCGACCCGCTGGCGGTCGACCCGGTGCACGCGTTGCAGTCCCCGTCCGGCGCGCACTGGTTCGGCACCGACTACTACGGCCGGGACGTGTTCGCCCGGGCGGTGCACGCGATCCGGCTGGACCTGATGCTCGGGGTGAGCGTCGCGCTGCTGGCCCTGGTGATCGGGTCGGCGGTCGGGGTGATCAGCGGCTACCTGGGTGGCCGGGTGGACGACGTGCTGATGCGGGTCACCGACGTGCTGATGGCCTTCCCCGGCTTCGTGCTGGCGATGATCCTGCTGCTGGCGATCGGGGAGTCCACCCCCAAGCTCGCCCTCGCGCTGGCGGTGGCCGCGGTGCCGCCGTTCGTGCGGCTGGTGCGGGCCGAGGCTCTGGCGCAGCGCGAGCTGGAGTACGTCGACGGCGCCAAGGTCTCCGGCGCGGGCTGGCTGCGGATCGCCTTCGGGCACGTGCTGCCGAACTCGCTGCGGCCGGCGGCGGTGCAGTTCACCCTGGTCTGCGGCTATTCCATCCTCAACGTGGCCGGGCTGGCCTACCTGGGCATCGGCATCCACGCACCGACCCCCGAATGGGGCGTGATGGTGGCCGAGGGCGCGCAGAACATGCTCACCGGCCAGTGGTGGACGGCGTTCTTCCCCGGCCTGCTGATCGCCCTGACCGTGATGGGGCTGCACTTCGTCGGCGACGACCTGGGAGGGGACCGATGACCGCCGTATTGGAGTTGGAGGGGCTGTCGGTCCGGGTGCGGGCGACCGGCGCGGAGCTGCTGCGCGAGGTCAGCCTCAGCGTCGCCCCGGGCGAGATCGTCGGGCTGGTCGGCGAGTCCGGCTCGGGCAAGTCGATGACCTCGCTGGCCGTGATGGGCGTGCTGCCGGACGGGATCGAGCTCAGCGGCGGCCGGGTGCTGGTCGGCGGGGCGGATGCCACGGACACCGCCCGGCGCTCGGTGACGCACCGGTTCGCGATGATCTTCCAGAACCCGAAGGACTCGCTGAACCCGTTGATGCGGGTCGGCGAGCAGATCGCGCGGATGGTGCGACTGCACCAGCCGGGGACGGCCGGCGCCTCGAAGGCGTCCGCCCGCGCCGAGGCCGAGCGGCTGCTCGGCCGGGTGCACATCCCGGACCCGGCGCAGGTGGCCCGCTGCTATCCGCACCAGCTGTCCGGTGGCATGTGCCAGCGGGTGATGATCGCGATGGCGCTCAGCTGCCGTCCCGCGCTGCTGATCGCGGACGAGCCGACCACCGCGCTGGACGTGACGGTGCAGGCGCAGATCCTGGCCCTGATCACCGAACTGGCGGACGAGACCGGTTGCGGCGTGCTGTTCATCACCCACGACCTGGGCGTGGTCGCGGAGGTCTGCGACCGGGTGGCGGTGCTGTACCGCGGCGACCTGGTGGAGACCACCGGCGTCGTCGAGCTCTTCGAGTCCCCCGCACACGAGTACACCCGCTACCTGGTCACGGCCGGCGAGGAGGTCGGCGATGGCGCTGCTTGAGCTGCGCGGGATCAGCAAGACGTTCACCGGCCGGGGCCGGACCGTCCATGCCGTGCGCGGCGTCGACCTCGACCTCGACTCCGCCAGCACCGTGGCGCTGGTCGGCGAGTCCGGCTCGGGCAAGTCGACGCTGGGCCGGATCGTCGCGGGGTTGCACCGCGCCTCGGGCGGCACGGCGACCTTCGGCGGCGCCGACCTGCTGGGCGCCTGGGACCGCGAGCGCCGTCGCTCGGTGCAGATGGTCTTCCAGCACCCGTTCCAGTCGCTCGACCCGCGCTGGCCGGTGGACCGGATCCTGCGCGAGCCCCTGGCGCGGTTGTCCGGGCTGCGCGGGTCGGCCGCGGACCGCCGGGTGGACGAGCTCCTGGACCAGGTTGGGCTGCCCACCGCGATGCGCGGCCGGCTGCCCGCGGAGCTGTCCGGCGGTCAGCAGCAGCGGGTGGCGATCGCCAGGGCGCTGGCCCCGCGGCCGGATCTGGTGGTGCTGGACGAGCCGACCTCCGGCCTGGACCAGTCGGTCCGCGGCCGGGTCGTCGACCTGCTGCGCGAGCTGCAACAGGAGACCCAGGCCGCCTACCTGTTCATCACCCACGACATCTCGGTGGTCCGCCGGATCGCCGACCAGGTGGTGGTCATGCACCACGGCGAGGTGGCCGAACGCGGTCCGCGCACCGCGGTGCTGGACCACCCGCAGGACGACTACACCCGCACGCTGCTGGCCGCGGTGCCGGTGGCCGACCCCCGGCGACGTGCCCGGGCCCTTCCCCGTCACGAGGAGACACGATGAAGTTCGGATTGGGTGTGCCCACGGGCACCGAGGGACTGATGTACCCGGTGCCCTACGCCGACCCGGAGCAGGCGGTGCGGATCGCGGTCGAGGCCGAGCGGCTGGGCTTCGACTCGGTGTGGGGCAACGACCACGTCACCACCCAGCGCTACGTCCGCGCGGAGTTCGACGCACCGCCGCGGTTCTACGACCCGTATCTGTACCTGTCCTACGTGGCGGCCAGCACCACCACGCTGCGCCTGGCCACCGCGATCACGGTGATGGCGTTCCGGCACCCGGTGGTCGCCGCCAAGCAGGCCGCCACCCTGGACCAGCTCTCCGGCGGGCGGTTCATCCTCGGCGTCGGGATCGGCGCGTACCGCGAGGAGACGGACGCGATGTGGCCGGGCAACACCCTGCACCGGGGCAAGCAGGCCGAGGAGTTCCTGGCCGCCCTGGAGACCCTGCTGCGCGACCGGCGGTCCAGCTTCGACGGGGAGTACATCCGGTTCGAGGACGTGGAGTCCTTCCCGAAGCCGCGCCAGACGCCGCTGCCGATCCTGTCCGGCGGGAACGCGGTCGGATCGAGGAAGCGGGCGGCCCGGTACGGCACCGGCTGGCTGCCCGCGGTGCTCAGCCCGGCGGAGGTGGCCGCCGGGCTGACGGACATCCGGCGGGAGGCCGCGGAGATCGGCCGGGAGCTGCCGCCGGACTTCGACGTGGCGCCCCAGCTGTCGGTGGCGATGGGCTCCTCCACCGCGGACGCGATGGCCCGGTTCGAGTCCACCCAGCTGCACGAGCACATGCTGTCGCTGTCGGCGTCGACGCTGAAGGACCAGCAGGACGGGTTCGCGGCGCGGAACCTGGTCGGCTCCGCCGCGCAGATCCAGGATCAGGTGCACGCCTACGCCGAGGCCGGGGTGACCACGCTCTCCGCCCTGTTGTTCGCCTGCAACACCGTCGAGGAGACGCTCGACCAGATGGCGGACTTCGCCGAGAACGTGATCGCCCCGGTGAACGGAGCCACCCGATGAGCCATGCCGACCTGATCACCGCCCGGACCGCCCGGCTCCGGGCCCAGCTCGCCGACGGGCCGTTCGACGCGGTGCTGGCGCTGTCCACCGCGAATGTCGACTACGCGTCGGGATACCGGTCGATGTCCGGCTCGGTGCACGGGAGCAACGCGGTCGCCGCGCTGGTCACCGGTGGCCTGCTGCTGTTGTCCGGCCCGGTCGCGGATGCCGCCCCCGCCTTCGACGCCGGTCTGCCGGAGGGGGACTTCCTGGCCTTCGGCCGGTTCTTCTTCGAGTCGGCCGACGGCGCGGCGGAGGCCACCGGTCTGGTCGAGCAGCACGCCGGTGCGGCGGAGGCGATCGTCGCTGCCGTCCACCGGGCCGGACTCGCCGCCGCGACGATCGGCCTGGACGAGGCCGCCTGCCCGGAGCCGCTGCGCACCGCGCTGGCCCGCGCACTTCCCGGCGTCTCCTGGGCCCCCGCCTCCGCGTGGCTGACCCGGGTCCGCTCCCGCAAGCTGCCCGGGGAACTGGAGCTGCTCGGCCGCGCGGCCGCCCTGGCCGAGGGCGGCATCGTCGCCGCGCTCGCCCACGCCCGCGCCGGGGTGACCGAGCGTGAGCTGGCCCGGGTGGTGGCCCGCACCATGGTCGACGGGGGCGGGCAGCCCAAGTTCGTGGTGGTCACCGCGGGCGACCGCTCCGCCCTGGCCGACGCCGAGCCCACCGACCGCCCGCTCGCGCCCGGGGACCTGCTGCGCTTCGACGTGGGCTGTCTGGTGGACGGGTACTGGTCGGACATCGGCCGCACCGCCGTGGTGGGCTCCCCCACCCCCCGGCAGAGCGGGTACTACGACGCGATCCTGGCCGGCGTGGACGCTCAGCTCGCCCTGGCCCGGCCCGGCGTGCTGGCCTCCGAGCTGTTCGACGTGGCGATCCGCACCACCGAGGCCACCGGTGGCCCGGCGCCCTACCGCCGCCATCACGTCGGGCACGGGATCGGCCTGGACGTCTACGAGGCGCCGATCGTGCGCCCCGGGGAGGACGTGGCCCTGGCCGAGGGGATGACCTTCTGCTTCGAGACGCCGTACTACGAGCTGGGCTGGGGCGGGATGATGATCGAGGACGCACTGGTGGTCACCGCCGACGGCGCGCGCCCGCTCACCTCCCTGGCCCGCGGTCTGACGGAGGTGCCCGCATGACCGGCGCCGGCACGACCTACACCGGAGAGCTGCGCTGCGGGGTGACGGGTGCCGTGGTGCCCGAGTCGGCGGCCTACCGGCCGTCGGCGGAGGCCGCCGCGGTCGGGGTGCACGCCTTCGCCTCCCCGGTGTACGACCTGACCGGGCTGACCGCTCTGCCGGTCACCGACCGGCCCGGGCTGTTCCGGTACGCCGACCTGCTGCCGGTGGACCCGGACGGTCCGCTGGTGTCGCTCGGCGAGGGCGGCACCCCCCTGGTGCCGGTCCCCCGGCTGGCGGCCGAGCTCGGGCTGGCCGATCTCCGGGTGAAGGACGAGTCCCGCAATCCGACCTGGTCCTACAAGGACCGGCTGGCCGCGGTCGCGGTCACCAAGGCGGTGCAGCAGGGCCTGGACACCGTGGTGGTGGCCAGCACCGGGAACCACGGCGCCGCCACCGCCGCCTACGCCGCCCGCGCCGGACTGCGCTGCGTGGTGCTCACCGTGGCCTCGGTGCCGCAGACCATGAAGACCCTGATGCAGTCGTACGGGGCCGACGTGGTGGCCTTCGACGACCCTGCGGACCGGTGGACCGTGATGCGGGCCGGGGTGACCGAGCGCGGCTGGGTGCCGGTCTCCGGCTACCTGTCGCCGCCGTCCGGCTCGAACCCGTTCGGTGTGGACGGCTACAAGACCATCGCCTTCGAGCTGGTCGAGCAGCTCGGCGGCCGTGCCCCGGACGTGGTGGTCGCGCCGGTGGCCTACGGGGACGGGGCGGCCGGGATGGCCCGCGGGTTCGCCGACCTGCTCGCGCTCGGGGTGATCGACCGCATGCCGCGGATGGTGGCCGCCGAGCCGTTCGGCCCGCACGAGCAGGCGCTGCGCGACGGGTTCGTCCCCGGGGCGACGGTGCCCGCCGGTCCGACGGTGGCGTTCTCGATCGGCTCGTCGATGGCGACCTGGCAGGGCTGGGACGTGCTGCACCGCACCGGCGGCGGCGCCGCCACCGCCTCCGACGACCAGGTGATGGCTGCCCAGGCCCGGCTGGCCGCCACCGAGGGGCTCTACCTGGAGGCGTCCTCGGTGATGACGGTCGCGGTGCTGCCCACCCTGATCGAGCGGGGCGTGATCTCCCGGTCGGACACCGTGGTGCTGCTGGGCACCTCCACCGGGCTCAAGGACGTCGGCGCCACCGCCGCCCGGCTCGCCCCGGTGCCGGTGATCGAGCCGACGCTGGCCGCCTTCGACGCCGCCACGGTCCGCGGATGAGGATCGCGTTCGCCCCGGCCGGCCGCCGGGATGCCCGGACCGCGGTGGACCTCGCCCGGCGGGCCGAGAGGGCGGGCTTCGCGGAGGTCTGGCTCAGCGAGGACTACCTGGAGCGCGGGGCGTTCGCGGTGGCCGGCGCGGTCGCGGCCGCCACCGAGCGGGTCACCGTCGGTCTGGGCGTGATCAATCCCTGGACCCGGCACGTGGCCCTGACCGCGATGGAGTGCGCCGCGCTGGACGAGGTCAGCGGCGGGCGCCTGGTGATCGGCCTGGGCGCGAGCAACAAGGTGTGGATGCAGGACCAGCTGGGCATCCCGTACCACCGGCCGATCAGCACCCTGACCGCGTTCAGCGACGACCTGCGCGCGCTGCTGGCCGGTCGCACGGCCGGATCGGCACGGCTGTCGTTCACCCCGGTGCGCCCCGATCCCCCGGTGTTCTGGGGGGTGAAGGGGGAGCGGGCGCTCGCCGCGGGGGCGGAGCGCGCGGACGGCCTGATGCTCTCCGTGCTGTCCACCCCGGCCTACGTCCGCTGGATCCGGGAGCGCCACCCCCGCGCGGGGCTGGCGCTGACCGGCTATGCCGCGTTCAGCTGCGACGACGACCCCGCCCGCGCCTACGACCGGGTCCGGTCCCGGACGGCGCGGTTCCTCGGCATGCACGGGGCGTCCCCGATCACCGCCACGGCCGGTGTGCCCGCCGAGCACGCCGACCTGCTGCGCTCGCGGATGCTGGCCGGGCAGGACGGCGCCGACCTGGTGGACGACGACCTGGTGCGCGCCGTCACCCTGGCCGGGGACCCGGAGCGGATCGCGGCCGGGATGTCCGCCTTCGCCGACGCCGGGCTGGACACCCTGGTCGTGATGGACGACGGGGTCGGCGATCCGCTCCGGGTGCTGGACGACGCCGCGGCCTGCGCGCGCCGCGCCGGACTGCTGTGACCCCGCTACCCCCCGGCCTCCACCGCCGCCGACCCATGGCTGGCCGCGCTGATCCCCAGATCGAGACCGCCCACCGCCAGCATCGCCTGGGCGACATCCCGCACCCGGTGCAGATCGAGGTCGGTCAGCTCGTGGATCCGGCGCAGCCGGTAGATGACCGTGTTCGGGTGCACCACCAGCCGGCGGGCGGTCTCCGGCACCGACAGGTCCGTGGCGAGATGGGCCCGCAGGGTGTCGACCAGGTGCTCGTGCCCGGCGAGCGGGCGCAGGTAGCGGTCCTGCAGGTTCACCACCATCCGCGGGTCGCGCAGCGCCCAGACCTCCAGCAGCACCTCGGTGAAGGCCAGCATCTGCCGGCTCGCGCCCCGCAGCGCGCCGACCCGCACCGCGCCGATCGCCTGGCGGCAGGACCCGCCCACCCGGGCCAGTCCGCGCCGCGGCTCGCCCACCCCGCCGACCGCGGCCACCGCGATCCGGCGTTGCCCGAGACCGGCGGTGAGCACCGCGGCCAGGTCGGCGGGCGCCCGGTCCCAGGCCACCGCCAGCACCACCACCGGCGGGTGGCTGTCCTCGCGCACCACGCCGGACAGCGGGGCGGTGCCGGTCTCGGTGCGCAGATGGGCCACCGCGTGGTGGCGCAGTTCGGCCAGCGGGTCGTGCAGGCCCTCCTCCGCGGGCTCGACCGGGGCGAGTGCCAGGCCCACCATCCGGGTGTCCTCGTCCAGGTCCAGACCGAGCGACCGCACCAGGCCGGCCAGGTCCGCGGACTCGATCGGTTCCCCGCTGACCAGACGGTTCATCAGATCCGGCTCGGTCAGCACCGTGCGGGTCGCGATCCGGTGCTGCATCCGCTGGTAGGCCGCCAGCATCGCGCCTTCCAGCTGGTCCAGCACCGCGATGATCGCCCGCTGTCCGGCACGGGCCGCCGCCGCACCGACCTGCATCCGGGCGCACCGGTCCAGGAAGGTGTCCACCAGCGAGCGTTCGGCGTTCCGGTAGGACTGGACGATCGCGGCATGGGCCACGCCCTGCAACGCCCGGCGTTCGCCGTTGGTCGCGGCCGACTCCAGTTCCCCGGCCGACGGCGCGCGCTCCTCGATCAGGCAGACCAGCACATTGAGGATCGAGTCGCTGACCTGGGCGGTCAGATCGGTGCGGTCCACCACCACCTGCGGGTAGGCCGGCACCAGCCGCCAGACCCGATCGGTGATCTCCCCGATGATCGATGCGAAGTCCGTCACCATCGACCGCGCGACGCGCAGCACCTCCGGTGGTGTGCGCATGGTTCGGCTCCCTCGTGCGGTCGGGCGTCCATCGCACCATCCCCCTGCTTCCGGCGTGTTACGCCGGGCCACCCCGCCACCCCGCACCGAGGAGAACCGCGATGACCGCGCAGATCGGCTACGCCGCGATGAGCGAACAGTTCCACCCCACCGAGCTGGTGGAGCTCTGCCGGAGGGCCGAGCAGGCCGGGTTCGCCGGCACCATGGCCGCCGACCACTTCCAGCCCTGGGTCCCGCAGCAGGGGCATGCGCCGTTCGTGTGGAACCTGCTCACCGCGGTGGGCGCGGTCACCACCGGGGACCTCGGGCCCGGCGTGACCTGCCCCAGCTTCAAGATGCACCCGGCCCTGGTCGCGCAGGCGTCGGCCACCCTGGCGGCGATGTACCCCGGCCGGCACTGGCTGGGACTGGGCTCCGGCGAGGCGCTGAACGAGCACGTGGTCGGCGGCTACTGGCCGGAGGCGCCGGACCGCCTGCGCCGGATGTGGGAGGCGGTCGCGATCATCCGCAAGCTGTTCAGCGGCAAGGAGGTCAAGCACCGCGGCGAGTTCTTCACGCTGGAGAAGACCCGGCTGTGGACCCTGGACGAGGCCCCGCCGATCCACATCGCCACCGCCGGGCCGATCACCGCCAGGCGCACCGGCCGGGAGGCGGACGGGATCATCACCCCGGGGGCGAGCCTGGACAAGGTCGCGGGCATCCTGGCCAAGTTCGCCGAGGGGGCCCGCGAGGCCGGCAAGGACCCGGATGCGATGCCGAAGGTCCTCCAGCTGCACCTGTCCTGGGCGCCGACCCACGAGCACGCGCTGGCCAACGCGATGACCGAGTGGCCGAACGGCGGGATGAAGTTCGGCAAGGGCGACATCCGCTCGCCCTACGACTTCGAGCAGATGGCCAAGCTGGTCCGGCCGGAGGACTTCGAGGGGCGCCTGCTGATCTCGGCGGACCCCGACGCGCACCGGGCCGAGATCCAGCGGTTCATCGACGCGGGCTTCACCCACGTGTACCTGCACAACGTGGGACGGAACCAGGCCGAGTGGATCGACGTCTTCGCCCGGGAGGTGCTGCCGGCCCTGCGGTCGTGACCCGGGTTCATCGCCGCGCCCCGACCACGCGGCGCACCACCGGCTGCACCGTGCGGTCGAGCCGGAGCAGCCCGAGGAGCAGGCCCCAGGCCGCCAGCGCGACCGGCAGCCGGGTCAGCCACCACCCGGCGGTCCAGGGCTCCGGCACCGAGAGCCGGAAGCCGAAGAGCACCAACCCGGTGAGCAGGAACATCGCGGTCAGGTGCCACAGGTACAGCCCCATCGACCGCGCGTTCGCCCAGGCCACCAGCGGCGACCGGGCCGCCCGCCCGGCCAGCCGGGGTCGCAGCGCCAGGGCGAAGGCCACCTGGGCCACCGCGAAGGTCAGCACCGGGGCGGTCGGCGGGGCAAGATTGGACACCGCGTCGCCGGGCATCCCGATCAGCGACACCGGGTACGGACCGCAGACGATCAGCACCACCGTGGCCGCCAGCCCGCCGACCGCCACCAGCGCGGCCCGGCGGGGTGACCCGGCCCGGCCCGCCATCCGGGCCTCGGCGTCCAGCAGGCCGATCACGTAGGGCACCGCCCAGACCAGCACCAGGTTGGCCATCGACACCTGGCCGATCCCGGCGCCGAACCGGAGCAGGTCCACCGCGAGCGCCGCGGCGCCCAGGGCCACCGGCACCCGCCATCCCCAGCGCTCCCCGGCCCGGACCAGGACCGGGGTCAGGGCGAGCAGCACCACCTGGACCCCGAGGAACCACAGCGGTTGCGGGGCGATCCGTGCCACCTGCCGCACCGCGGTGTCCGGGATGCCCAGCAGGGGCAGCACCACGACCAGACCGGCCCAGATCAGCGCGAAGCCGCCGAGGGCCGGGAGCATCGCCCGGACCCGCGCGGTGAGGAAGCTGTGGGCGGAGGCCGCTCTGCGCCACCCGTGCCGGGCAGCGACCCCGGCGGCGAAGAACAGCACCGGCAGCGGCTGCGACCAGGTGAGCAGCCAGGCCCAGCCGTGGCCGAGCGCGTTGCCGATCACCAGCCGGTCGCCGTCCCAGGACGCCTCGACCATCGACCAGTGCAGCGCCACCACGGCCAGGATGCCCACCGCGCGGATCCCGTCCACGTACGGGTCGCGGGCGGGCGGCGCCGGACGGGCGGGGTCCGGGGTGGTGGACCGTTCCCGGACCGGGGCGGTGAGTGTGGCCGACATGGCGCTCCTCGACAGCAGCCGCGCAGCTCACGCGGGAACCCGGCTTTCGGGCGCCTGACCAGCCTGTTCGCCTCGACCGATCCGGAACATGACGAAGCCCGCCGGGTGTCCGGCGGGCTTCGTCATGATCGGGGTGGGGTGATCCCCCGGCAGGTTCAGACGCCGAGTCTGAGGTACCGCAGCACCGCCAGCACCCGGCGGTTGTCCCCGGCGTCCTGGGCCAGGTCGAGCTTGCCGAAGATCGAGGTGACGTGCTTCTCCACCGCCCCCGCGGACAGGTACAGCCGCTCGGCGATCGCGCCGTTCGACCGGCCCTCGGCCATCATCTCCAGCACCTCGACCTCACGCGGGGAGAGCCGGGCCAGCCCGGGGTCCACCCGTGCGGCGCCCATCAACTGCCCGACGACCTCCGGGTCCAGCACGGTCTGCCCGGCGGCGATCCGCTCCAGGGCGTCCAGGAAGTCCCGGACCTCGGCGACCCGGTCCTTGAGCAGGTAGCCGGTCCCCCGGGCGTCCGCGCCGAACAGCTCGGTGGCGTAGGCGGTCTCGACGTACTGGGAGAACAGCAGGACGCCGACCCCGGGGTGGTCCCGGCGGATCGCGAGGGCCGCGCGCAGTCCCTCGTCGGTGAAGGTGGGTGGCATCCGGACGTCCAGCACGGCCACGTCCGGCCGTTCGGACAGCGTGGGCAGCTCGGCCAGCAGCGCGTCGGCGTCGGGCCGGGCCGCCAGCACCCGGTGGCCCCGCCGGGTCAGCAGCGCGACCAGACCGTCCCGGAGCACCACCGAGTCCTCGGCGATGACCACCGTCAGCGGGGTCGGGGTCATCGGGCGCTCATCGGCAGGTCCACGGTGATCACCGTAGGCCCACCGGCGGGGCTGTCGATCTCGATCCGGCCGTCCACCGCTGCGGCCCGGTCGCCGATCCCGGCCAGACCCGAGCCGCCCGAGGCACCCGGCAGCCCGGCGGCCGCGCCACCGCGCCCGTTGTCGGTGACCCGCACCGTGACCCGGCGACGACCGCCGAGCACCTCCACCGCGGCCTTGTCCGCCCCGGAGTGCCTCGCCGCGTTGGTCAGCAGCTCCGCGACGGCGTAGTACGCGATGGTCTGGATCTCCGGGTCCGGCTCCCGGCGCAGGTCGGTCCGGACGGCGACGCTGAGCGGGCAGCGCGTGGCGAGCGTGGTGAGGGCGACCGCCAGACCGTCGTCGAGGGCCGGCGGGTGGATGCCCCGGGCGATCTCGCGCAGCTCCGCCAGGGTGTCCTTGAGTCCGGTGTGCGCGGCGCCGAGCAGGGCGGCCGACTCCGGGTCCGGCCCCTCCTCCAGCCGGTCCTTCACATCGCCGATCTGCATGGCCACCGCGACCAGCCGGGCCTGGGTGCCGTCGTGCAGGTCCCGTTCGATCCGGCGCAGCCGGGCGTCGGCGCCCTGCACCGCCGCGCTGCGGGTGCGCTCCAGGTGGGCGACCCGCAGGCTGGCCTCGGTCGGGCCGAGCAGCCCCCGGCTCAGCCCGCGGAACAGGTGGCCGAAGGCCCGGGTGAGGGACCACCAGGCGACCAGGCAGAGCACCCCGCCGGAGATCAGCAGCCACTGCCGTGGCGTGGTGTCCATGAAGTAGCCGTCGCCGAAGGACGCGCCGCGGTGCATCCGGCCGTCGGAGCCGATCTGGGCGGGCAGGAACCGGTACCAGATCCAGTGCGTGAGCCCGCCCAGGCCGACCGCCAGGAACCCGACGGACACCACGGTCCCGAGCATCGACAGCGGCCAGGACACCAGACCGAACAGCATCGCCCGCCACCCGGCGGGGTCCGCCCACCAGGCGAGCAGCCGCCGCCACGACCCGTCGACCTCGCGCCGCCGCGGCGGTGCCGGGACGTCCAGCCCGAGGAAGGTGCGGGCCATCGACCGGTAGGCGGAGCCGAAGCCGCGGGCGCCGATCACCATCGCGCCCGGGACGTACAGACCCACCACGGTGATCAGCAGTCCCGCGGTCAACGACACGGTGGCCACGAGGTAGACGAACGCGGCCGAGCTGAGCAGCAGCATGACCAGCAGGTAGCCGAGCTCGCGCCAGGTCCGGCCGGGGAGCGGGGTCCACGCCATGACGGGCCGGGCGGGGCCGACCGGAACCGGATCGATCGCGGCCAGATCGACGGTCGGGGCCGACTCGGCGGTCGCGGCCGGCTCGGCGGTCAGGGCCGGCTCGGCGGTCAGGGCCGGCTCGGCGTTCGCGGAGGGCGGGGACGGCTCGGCGGGTGACGCCGACGCGGTGGGCTCGCCGTTCCGGTGCGGTGCGGGGCCGGGCGGGGCCGCAGGCGGCTCGTGGACGGACGGATCGGGCATCAGGTGCTCCTCGCAGGGTGGGTCGCGATCTCCATCGTCCCGCGCGGTGGACTCGACAGGACACCCGGCGACCCCGTGAGGCAGGGTGGGGTTATCCCCCGTTCGGGTGGGGCGGTGCCCGCGTGCGCGCGGCCCGGGCGCGTCAGGCCACGGCGCGTACCGACGGCACCTGTGACCCCCGCCACGGCCCGGACGCGCATGGACGCGCGCCCACGGCAGCCGTCATGTCACGAAACGGTAACAATCCAAGATCAGGTAAAGTCGCAGGTCAGGATGCCTTTACCTAGGCAAAGTCACGCCTGCACACCCTTGATTTCAGCACTTCCCATTCGCCCTTCGCGCAGATCTGGTGAATGGTGGTCAACGACCAGATCAACGAGTTGGTCGGCACGGAACAGGGACTCTCGGCCCTCGCGGCACCCCGATGGGGGGTGCGGATGCGGGGGCCGATCCACGTTCGGAGGGCCGGTCCGGACCGCGACGACCATCGCGCGACCTGACCGCTCCGCGAAGGAGTGCCGACCCGACACGCGAGGCACCAGGCGCGGACTCAGCGCGCTCCGACCGGAGCGCCGTCTCCCCCGGTGCGCGTGTCATGGACGTGACGAGGTGGATGAGTGACAGGACTGCGCGTCGAGGGCGTGTACAAGGTCTTCGGTCGACGACCGGAGCAGGCGGTGCGCCGCCTGCGCGAGGGCGCAGGACGCGACGAGGTGAAGCAGTGGGGAACCGCTGCGGTGATCGACGCGGACCTCGAGATCGCCTCCGGTGAGACCTTCGTGGTGATGGGCCTGTCCGGCTCCGGCAAGTCGACCCTGATCCGGATGCTGAACGGGCTGTGGAAGCCCACGGCCGGCCGGGTGCTGCTCGGGGACGACGACCTGAGCGCGGTGAGCCCCGCGCAGCTGCGTGAGATCCGCCAGCGCAAGGTGTCGATGGTGTTCCAGCACTTCGCCCTGCTGCCGCACCGCACGGTGCTGGACAACGCGGCCTACCCGCTGTCGCTGCAGAACGTGGAGAAGTCCGAGCGCGACCGCCGGGCCCGCGAGGCGCTCGCCATGGTCGGGCTCGACCAGTGGGCCGACCACCTGCCGCACGAGCTCTCCGGTGGCATGCGTCAGCGCGTGGGCCTGGCCCGCGCCCTGGCCGCCGACACCGACATCCTGCTGATGGACGAGGCGTTCTCCGCCCTTGACCCGCTGATCCGGCGCGAGATGCAGGACCAGCTGCTGGAGCTCCAGCAGACCCTGGGGAAGACCATCGTCTTCATCACCCACGACCTGAACGAGGCGATGTACCTCGGCGACCGGATCGCGGTCATGCGCGACGGCCGGATCGTGCAGGTCGGCACCAGCGAGCAGATCCTCTCCGACCCGGCGGACGACTACGTGGCGCAGTTCGTCGCCGACGTGGACCGGACCCGGGTGCTGACCGCCTCCTCCGTGATGCGCCGCCCCGCCGCGGTCGCGTCGCTGAACGCCGGCCCCCGACTGGCCCTGCGCACCATGCAGGAGCAGCAGGTCGCCGCCGCCTACGTGGTGGACCGGGCGCGCAGGCTGCAGGGCATCATCCGGGACGAGGACGCCGTCAAGGCGACCCGTGACGGCGCCGAGAACCTGGTCGGGCGGGTCGACGCCAGTCTGACCTCGGTCTCCGCGGACACCCCGCTCGCGGAGGTGTTCGCCCCCGCCGCCGAGTCCCCGCTGCCGGTGCCGGTCACCGACGAGCAGGGCCGCCTGGTCGGCGTCATCCCCCGGGTGACGCTGCTCGAGGCCATGGTCCCGCCGGAGAACACCACCCCGCCGGAAGGCACCCCGGTCGTCGCGGGCACCACCACCGACACCGACACCACGATCGAGGAGGTGCGCGCGTGATCCACGCCGCCACGGACACCGGGATGCCCCGCCTGCCGCTGGGTGAGTGGGTCGACACGATCGTCACCTGGATCACCACCACCTTCAGCGGACTGTTCAAGGTCATCCGCTCGATCCTGACCTCGGCCTACGACGGCCTGGACACCGTGCTCAGCGGTCCGCCGTTCTGGATCATCGTGATCGCGCTGGCCCTGATCGCCCTGTTCGCCAAGGGCTGGAAGCTCGCGGTCGGCACCCTGGCCGGGTTCGTGGTGATCGCCGCGGTCGACCAGTGGTCCAACGCGATGGACTCCCTGGCCCTGGTCATCCTCGCCAGTGCGGTCGCGCTGATCCTGGCGATCCCGCTCGGCATCTGGGCCGCCCGCAACGACCACGTCTCCCGGACCCTGCGCCCGGTGCTCGACTTCATGCAGACGATGCCCGCCTTCGTGTACCTGATCCCCACCGTGGTGATCTTCCGGGTCGGCGTGGTGCCCGGCATCGTGGCCACCGTGATCTTCGCGATGGCCCCCGGCGTGCGCTTCACCGAGCTCGGCCTGCGCCAGGTCGACCGTGAGGTCGTCGAGGCCGGCCACGCCTTCGGGTCTTCGGACGGCCGCATCCTGCGCCAGATCCAGCTCCCGCTGGCGATGCCGACCATCATGGCCGGCGTCAACCAGGTGATCATGCTGGCGCTGTCGATGGTGGTCATCTCCGGCATGGTCGGCGCCGGCGGCCTGGGTGGCGACGTCGTCGCCGCGCTGAACCGGGTCAACATCTCGCTCGGCTTCGAGGCCGGGCTCGCCGTGGTGATCCTGGCGATGTTCCTGGACCGGGTCACCTCCGCGTTCGGCACCCGGTCGAAGGTCGCCAAGGCCGTGGCCGCCGCGTCGGCCTCGCACTGACAGCCACTTCACTCTCGCGACATCCCCCACGAAGGACGGCTCTCTGCCGTCCCCAGGAAAGGACGACATGCGCACGCGTCACACCCTGATCGCCGCCACGGCGCTCGGCACCACTCTGGCCCTCGCGGCCTGCTCCTCCGGCTCGGGCTCCGGCTCGGACGGCGATCGTCTGGACAACGGCGACCTGTCGACCGTGTCGATCGGCATCCACTCCGGCTGGGACGAGGGCATCGCGGTCTCGCACCTGTTCGCCGCCATGCTGGAGGACGACGGCTACTCCGTCACCTCCGAGGAGGCCGACCCGGGCGTGGTCTACACCGGCATCACCGGTGGCGACTTCGACCTGAACTTCGACATGTGGCTGCCCACCACCCACGCCGACTACTGGGAGCAGTACGGCGACGAGATGGAGGACCTGGGCACCTGGTACGACGACGCCAAGCTCACCATCGCGGTGAACGAGGATGCGCCGATCGACTCGCTCGACGAGCTGGCCGACAACGCCGACCTGTTCGACAACCGTCTGGTCGGCATCGAGGCCGGTGCCGGTCTGACCCGGATCACCCAGGACGAGGCCATCCCGACCTATGGTCTGGACGACATGGAGTACGTGGTCTCCTCCACTCCGGCGATGCTGGCCGAGCTGAAGGGCGCCACCGACGCCGGCGAGAACATCGCCGTCACCCTGTGGCGGCCGCACTGGGCCTACGACGCCTACCCGATCAAGGACCTCGAGGACCCCGAGGGCGCGATGGGCGACGCCGAGGAGATCCACACCGTCGGCCGCACCGACTTCGCGGCGGACTACCCGACGCTGAGCAAGATCATCGAGAACTTCACCCTGACCGACGAGCAGCTGTTCTCCCTGGAGAACCAGGTGTTCAACGAGGACGGCGGCTCCGACCCCGCCGCGTCGGTCCGCACCTGGCTGGACGCGAACCCCGACTTCGTGACCGAGCTCAAGGACAAGGCCGGGGTCTGATCCTCCCTGGACGGACGACGGCCCCGGAGCGCAGGCACCGGGGCCGTCGTCCGTTCGAGTGCGAAGAAGTCGTCGCCCGAATCGCCTGGATCGCGACGAGTTCTTCGCACTCGGCGACCGGGGTCAGGCGGTCAGGGCCGTGCGGCCGCCTCGACCGCGCGCCGGAGGTCCGGCTCGAGGTAGATCACCCGCGCGATCGGCACCGCCGCCCGCACCCGGCGCTCCGCCGCGTCGATGGCGTGTGCCACCTCCGCCGCGGACTCCTCGGCGTCGACCTCGATCTTGGCCGCGACCAGCAGCTCCTCCGGCCCGAGGTGCAGGGTGCGCAGGTGGATCACCGAGGGCACGCCCTCCCCCACCAGCGCCGCCCGGATCGCGTCCACGTCCCTGCGGCTCGCCGACTCACCGAGCAGCAGCGACTTGGTCTCGATGGCCAGCACGATCGCGATCGCCACCAGCAGCAGGCCGATCGCCGCGGAGCCGACCGCGTCCCAGCGCCCGTCGTGCGTGCCCAGTGTCATCCCGACGCCGAACAGCGCGAACAGCAGGCCGAGCAGCGCGCCGAAGTCCTCCAGCAGCACCACCGGCAGCTCCGGCGCCTTGGCCGTGCGGATGTATTGCCACCAGGACTGGTCGCCGCGGGTGTGGTTCGCCTCCGTGATCGCGGTCCGGAAGGAGAAGCCCTCCATGCCCAGAGCGGCGATCAGCACCACCACCGGCACCCAGTGCCAGGACTCGATCGGGTGCGGCTCGGCGAACTTGTGCCACGCCTCGTACAGCGCGAACAGCCCACCGAGGCTGAACAACACGATCGACACCACGAAGGCGTAGAGGTAGCGGGCCCGGCCGTAGCCGAACGGGTGCTCCTCGTCCGCCGCCCGGCGGGCACGCTTCCCGCCGATCAGGAGCAACAGCTGGTTGCCGGAGTCGGCGACCGAGTGCACCGACTCCGCCAGCATCGAGCTGGAGCTGGTCAGCAGGAAGGCGATGAACTTGGTCACCGCGATCCCCAGATTGGCGGACAGCGCGGCGACGATCGCCTTGTTTCCCCCACCGTGTGCCATCGGAGCTCCCCTCGGGTGACTGCGTACGGACCGGGGGTGATGCTAGACGACGAATGCCCCGGGCCACCGCCCGGGGCATTCGTGTGCGTGCGACGACTCAGACCGCGCGGGCCTCGGACTCCAGCAGGACCGGGATGCCGTCGCGGACCGGGTAGGCCAGCGGACGATCCGGGTCGGTGGAGACCAGCTCCGGCTGACCGCCGGGGCCGACTCCGTCGACCAGGGTGGCTCCGGTGACCGGGCAGCGCAGCAGCTCGCGCAGCCAGGGGGCGGTGCCGGTGGTGTTCTCGCTCATGGTCAGATCTCCTGCCGGACCAGTGCGAGCACGTCGTCGCGCACCTTCTCCATGATGTCCTCGTCCGCCGCCTCGACGTTCAGGCGCAGCAGCGGCTCGGTGTTGGACGCCCGCAGGTTGAACCACCACTGCGGATGGCCGTCCCAGTGCGAGACGGTCAGGCCGTCGAGCTCGTCGGTGGTGACCGGACCGGCGCCCTGCTCGGTGACGTAGGCGTGGATCACGCGCTCCCGTGCCGAGGCGACGTCGTCGACCCGGGAGTTGATCTCCCCGGACGCGACGTAGGGCTGGTACTGCTCGGCCAGCGCCGACAGCGGGTGCGGCTGCCCGCCGAGCGCGGCGAGCACGTGCAGCGCCGCGAGCATCCCGGTGTCCGCGAAGAAGAAGTCGCGGAAGTAGTAGTGCGCGGAGTGCTCACCGCCGAACACCGCCTGCGACTGCGCCATCTGCGCCTTGATGAAGGAGTGCCCCACCCGGGTGCGCACGGGGGTGGCCCCCGCGGCGGACACCAGGTCAGGCACCACCTGGGAGGTGATCAGGTTGTGGATGACCACCGGGTTCGGCCGGCCCGCTGCCTGCTCCTTGGCGATCTCCCGCAGTCCGACCAGCGCGGTGATGGCCGAGGGCGACACCGGGTCGCCGTTCTCGTCCACCACGAAGCAGCGGTCGGCGTCGCCGTCGAAGGCCAGGCCGAGGTCCGCGCCGTGCTCGACGACGGCCTTCTGCAAGTCGACCAGGTTGGCGGGCTCCAGCGGGTTGGCCTCGTGGTTCGGGAAGGTGCCGTCCAGCTCGAAGTACAGCGGGACGACCTCCAGCGGCAGCGCGGGCAGACCGGCCTCGGTGCCCAGCACCGCGGGCGCGGTGTAGCCGCCCATGCCGTTGCCGGCGTCCACGACGACCTTGAGCGGCCGGATGCCGGACAGGTCGACCAGGCCGCGCAGGAAGGCGGAGTAGTCGGCGAGCATCTCCCGCTCGGAGACGTTCCCGGCGGACTCGACAGCGGCCGGCAGACCCTCGCCCAGGTACCGGGACGCGAGGTCGCGCACCGCGGACAGACCGGAGTCCTGACCCACCGGGCGGGCACCGGCACGGCAGAGCTTGATCCCGTTGTACTCGGCGGGGTTGTGCGACGCGGTGAACATCGCGCCGGGGATGCCCAGCGACCCGGAGGCGAAGTACAGGCCGTCGGTGGAGCACAGGCCGATGGTGGTCACGTCGACCCCCCGGGAGGACAGACCCTCGGCAAAGGCGCCGACCAGCTCGGGGCCGGAGGGGCGCATGTCGTTGCCGATCACCACCCGGGGTCGCTCACCGGCCGGGGCCTCGGGGATCACCACCACCTCTGCGAAGGCGGCGCCGATCGCGCGGGCGACCCCGGCGTTCAGCTGGTCGGGCACCGTCCCTCGCACGTCGTAGGCCTTGATCAGGCCGGTGAGGTCGGGCAGGTCTGCACGGGGCGTCTCGGACACGCCCGCCACTCTAGCCGGGCGGTGTGCTCAGCGACGCGCCGACCGCTCCATGACCTGCTCGCGGGTGAGCTCGGTCCCGTCGCCGTCGACCGGGATCCAGGCGCGGTGCTCGCAGCTGTGGCAGGACACGAAGGTGACCTCGGTGCCGTCGGCGAGGGTGAGGCGCAGCCGGGTCAGCTGCCGCGACCCGCAGGAGCCGCACTCCTCGGTGCCGAGCGCGTGCGGCTGGTCCTGCCGGGTCAGCGATCCCAGCGGTCGCGCCGGTTCCGCCGCGCGCCGTCCCCGTCGCCGGCCTGTGCCCCCTGCCGCCCCCTCCGCCATGTCTCAGTCCTCGTCGCCACGCAGCACGCGCAGATGCCCGCGACGCCGGTCCTCGGTCATCCGCTGGGCGGGTGGCAGGCCCTCCGGCATGACGGCTTGGGCTGGTCGTCCGGCCTCACGGACCGCCTCCGCCAGCGCGACCAGGTCGTCATGGCTCGGCCCGGTCTCGACGAACTCCGGCGCGAGGCGCACCACGTCCCAGCCGCGCGGCGCCGTCAGGCGCGAGGCGTGCTCGGCGCACAGGTCGTAGGAGTGCGGCTCCGCGGTGGTCGCCAACGGACCGAGCACGGCCGTCGAGTCGGCGTAGACATAGGTGAGGGTGGCCACCGCCGGACGACCGCACGCGGTGCGGGAGCACTGGCGGACGGATCTCACGGGGACGACGGTACCTCTCGTCGACCGGGACCCGCGGCAGGACCCGCCTGCGGCTCACCCGTCCGTGGCGCGGAGATAGAGTGCGCGGATGGCTCCCCGCCGCTTCCTCCCCGACTTCTCCGCGCCTCGGCAGGTGGGGCCGGTGCGCCGTCGCGACCGCCGGGGCCGTGGCATCCGCGGACCGCTGCTGCCCGCCGGGCTGCCCGCTTCCCGGACCCGGGGCGAGCGCTTCGACGACCTGGTGCTCGGCTCGGTGGAGCGGCTCGAGCTGCGCTGGGGTCGTCAGCTGGACGGGGTGGAGTTCGCGGTGGAGGACGTGCCGCCCGCCGACCCGGCACCCTGGGAGCGCGGCGGGGTGCCGCTCGGCCGGTGCTTCCCCAGCGAGCCCGGACTGCCGCCGCGCATCGTGGTCTACCGCCGTCCGGTGGAGAGCCGCGCGGTCGGCGGCGACGACCTGGGCGAGCTGGTGCACGAGGTCGTGGTGGACCAGGTGGCGCACCTGCTGGGCCGCGCGCCGGAGGAGATCGATCCTCAGCTCGGGGACGGACGCTAGTCTGGCCCGGCCATGACGACCTCTGCTCCTGCCCCCGTGCCCGCCGTGCGCGTGGTCACCATCGTGTTCAACCCGGGCCCGGAGCTGGACACCTTCGTCGACAGCCTGGCCACCGCCACCACCGCCGCGGTCGAGCTGGTGATCGTGGACAACGGCGCGGAGCCCGAGGTCACCGACCGGGTGGCCGCCCGCAGCGGCGCCCGGGTGATCCGCACCGGGGAGAACCACGGCTACGGCGGCGGCGCGAACCTCGGTGCCGCGGACGCGGACCAGGACTGGCTGGTGGTGGCGAACCCGGACGTGATCTGGCGGCCCGGGTCGCTGGACACCCTGCTGCGCGCCGCGGAACGGATTCCCGCCGCGGGTTCGCTCGGGCCGGCGCTGCTGAACGAGGACGGCACGGTCTACCCCTCCGCCCGGGAGCTGCCCTCGCTGACCCAGGGCGCCGGACACGCGGTGCTGGGCAAGGTGTGGCCCGGCAACCCGTGGACCCGGGCGTACCACCGGCGTCAGGAGTCGCTCGGCGCCGAGCGCCCGGCGGGTTGGCTGTCCGGGGCGTGCCTGCTGCTGCGCCGTTCGGCCTTCGACGCGGTCGGCGGGTTCGACACCAGCTACTTCATGTTCTTCGAGGACGTGGACCTGGGCGAACGGCTCGGCCGGGCGGGCTGGGCGAACGTGTACCTGCCCACGGCCGAGGTGGTGCACGTCGGCGGGGTGTCCTGGAAGGCACGGCCCTCCCGGATGATCTCGGCGCACCACGCCAGCGCGAAGCAGTACCTGCACCGCCGCTACCACCGCTGGTACCAGTGGCCGGTGCGGATGGCGGTCAGCCTCGGGCTGGGGCTGCGGGAGACGCTGGAGCTGCGGGCGGCGCGCTAGTCCGGACCGGCGCTCAGTCCAGACCGGCCCGGTCCGCCGGGCGGACCCGCACGGTCCGGTCGGTGGTGGCGTCCAGGACCGGGCTGATGACCGAGATCAACTGACCGTCCTCGGCCGTGGTCCAGGCGAACATCGACCACGCCAGGTCGACCCCGTCCGGCGCCTCGACCTCCACCGTCGTCGCGTCCGCGTCCACCGCGGACACGTCGATCCGGTCCGTGGTGCCGACCGTCACGGTGATCGTCCGCTCCGCCAGCAGGCCCCGGTCGCCGTAGGCCCGCACGGTCAGGTCCACCGTCGGCCCGGTCTCCGTCTCCTCGTCGCCGGAGGGGCGCTCGCCCTGGGTGGGAGTCGCAGACGGCTCGGCGCTCGGCTCCGCGGCGGCCTCGGCGTCGGCGTCCGCGTCGAGGACCGTGAGCAGGAGACGGCCCCTGGCCCCCGGAGGCTGGGCGGCCAGTCCGCCGCCGGTCGCCGTCGCCGCCGCCCAGGCCCGATCCATGCGTGGCACCGAGTCCTGGTCTCCGGCGGTGCCCTCCCGGGCCAGCATCGCGCCCGCGACCACGGGCTGATCGCTCGCCACCACAGCGGTGTAGGCCCCGGTGGGAACCCCGCCCAGTGAGAGGTCGGTGACCACGCCGGGCTCCAACGTCAGGTCCTCGGCCCCCGACAGGGGCACCTCTCCGTCCGGGCCGATCAGGGAGACCGAGACCGTGGCGCCCTCATCCCCCGGAGCCAGCAGTCGCAGCTGGGCGGCGTCCGGGTCGTCCACCGCGGCGGTCTGCAGCATCAGTCCGGGCACCACCTGCGAGGTGGCAGGTGCGGCCCCGGCGGTGACCAGGTCGGTGCCGCGCGGGGTCAGACCGTCCAGCAGGGAGTCCTGCAGGTACGCCGAGATCTGTCCGCCCGAGGCCTGAGCATGGACCACGATGCGGCGTTGCTCGGCGGCGACACCCGTCAGCACCACGGTCCGGCTGGACTGCGGGGCGACCAGCACGTCGGAGCTGGTGGCCAGATCGACGGCGCCCGCCGGGCCCCACACGCTGAGCGAGACCTGCGCGGTGGTGACCCCCGGATTGACCAGCACCAGATCCGCCGTGCTCTCCAGCTCGGTGCTGCCGCCGACCAACCAGACGTCCGAGGACGCGCCGGCGCAGCTGCCCGCGGCGAGACCGCGCAGGTCGCCGTCGGTGGTCACCGCACTGGTCGTGCCGACCACCCGTGCGGCCTCGCCGTCCACGGCCGGTGCGCTGAGCAACGACGGTCCGGCGATCCCGCGCGCGGTCAGCGTGCCACCGGACAGCTGCTCCGCTTCGCCGCCCACCACGGTCAGCGTCGCCGAGCTGCCCCCGGAGGTGTCCAGCACACCGACCCGCTCGATCGGATCCACCGGCACCCGCCGGAACGCGGACCCTCCCGCGTCCGATTCCTCGGGCAGGATCAGCGGCCCGGGGCAGACCAGATTCGTGGTGCCGGCCGGCACCTCCACCTCCGTGGCGCCGGAAGCGGCGGTGTCGGCGGCGGGCAGGACGAGGCCCAGGGCGGTGGCACCGCCGGTCAGGGCCAGCACCAGCAGACCGCCGACCCAGCGCAGGGCACGGCCACGGCCGGTCGTCACGTCGGTCATCTCATCTCCTCCCCGCGCGCCGGCGGCGCACCGGCACCGCGAGCAGCAGGGCGAGCAGGGCGACCACGCCCTGCACGATCAGCCACGGCGCGCGGTCGGCGGGTTGATAGGTCACGACCAGGTGGCCGCCGTTCGCGCCGACCTCGAAGGTCTGACGCCAGCCCTCGGTCACGCTGCGGAGCGGGCGACCGTCCAGGGTGGCGCGCCAACCGGAGTCGGCGCGTTCGGCCAGCACCAGCAGGCGCCCGCTGCCCCCGGCAGCGATCCTGGTGTCCACCTGGGTCCCGGTGGCGGGGACGGCGACGGCGTCCGCACCGGTCAAGGTCGTCGCGGAGGTGGCGCCGGAGGCATCCGGGAGCAGCCGCGCCCAGGCCGCGACGACCTCGTCGACCTGTCCGTCGGCGGCGGCGGGCTGCACCCGCCAGATGACCCCGGCGGCGACCTCCGTGATCCGCTCCAGCCCGGGGGTGGCGTCCAACCGGCCGATCAAGGCGGTGCGCTCCTGCGAACGCACCGACGTGTCGTCCTCCGCGGTGCTCGGTACCAGGACGTCGGCCACCGCGAGGGCACCGAGCTCGGCGGCCACGTCCTCCCCCGACCCGGCCGACAACCGAGCCACCAGATCGACGATCTCCTGTGCCGCCTCGTCCGCCGTCCCGACGGTCGGATCGGCGAGCGCACCGGTGAGGTCCCGGGTCCGTGCCGCCGCAGCGTCCTCGACCAGTTGCGGGCCGTCGCCGCGCAGCAGCTGCCAACCGGTCGCCCCGTCCTCGTCGACCGTCAGGGCGAGCACCCGCGGCGCGTCCGGACCCTCCTGGGTCTGGCGCCCGATCGCGGGGACCACCGAGCGGTCCAGCGTGGTCAGCGCGCCCACGTCGCCCTGCCGGCTCTGCCATGCCCAGCTCGACCATCCTGCGAGCGGCAGCAGCACGGCCAGCAGGGTCGCCAGACCCGCGGTCAGCTGTCGCCAGCCGAAGTTCACCTGCGCCAACGACGTCTGCACCCCGCGGCTGCCGAGCACGGCGGCGGCCAGCAGTCCCGCGTAGGCGAACGACAGACCGGCGCCGGCCCACCCCGTCACCGCCTGGCCCGCCTGCTGCCCGACGACCACCCGCGCCGACAGGACCGTGGCCGCCAGACCCAGCGCCGCCATCAGCCAACCGAGCCGTACGCCCCGTGCCACCTCCCGTCCGCGAGCCAGGGCGATCAGAGCCGGCACGAGCACCCCGGCCCCGGCCAGCGCGGGCCACCACGCGGCCAGATCCGCGCCGAGCAGGCCGGTGAGCCAGGCCGGGACGAGACCGGAGGCGTCGGCAGGCACGCCGAGGAGGTGGTGCACGGCATCCACCGTGCCGGCGGCCTGCGGCGACCCCGGATCGGCCACCAGCAGTCGCCAGCCCGCCGCCCCGCGCGAGGCGGCCTCGGCCAGCGTCGGACCGAGCAGCACCAGCGCGGGCACCCCGGCGAGCACCAGGCGACGGCGACGGCCCCGCGGCGCGCACCAGGCGGCGGTGACGATCAGGACCAGACCCGGGAACAACAGCACCGGTGCACCGGCGGCGATCACGGCCAGTGCGAGCGAGGCTCCGGCGGCCGCGGCGATCGAGCCGGTGGGTGTCGGGTCCGGCGGGGGCGGTGCGACCTCGCCGTCCGGGTCGCCGGGATGGTCGACGTCGGGCAGCGAGATGGAGGTGGTGACGGGCGCGGAGTCCGCTGCGACGACCGTCGGCACGCCCCGCACCGGAGTCGCGGAGCCGGCCTCGTCGGACGGCCCCGACTCGGACGGATCCGCGTCCGACGGATCCGGCTCGGTCCCGTCCGCGCGGGGGGCGTCAGGGTCCGACCCGGCCCGCCGCGCGCGACGGCGGCCGCCGCGACGCATCTCCCGGAAGCCCGCCCGCGCCCATGCCTCCGGGTCGCCCCAGTCCTCGGGTGCGATCTCCGGCCCGCCGGTCACCGCTTCCCGGGAGACGGTCTCCAGGCCGGACACGACGCGATCCACCTGCTGGGCCCCGACCGCCCGGGCCAGGGCGAGCAGGAACCAGGGCAGGGCGAGGTGCACCAGCACCGCACCCACCCGGCCGTCGCCGGTCGCCAGCAGCAGGCTGGGCAGCGCGACCCAGGCCACCGCCGCCCAGAGCCGGACGGTCACCGATCGGGTGGCGGCCCCGGCTGCGAACCAGGCGCCGATCCCGGCCAGCAGCACCGCTCCGAGCACCAGCACGCTCAGGGCGACGTCCAGGTCGCCCCCGGCCAGCGCGGTCAGGGGGACCAGCACGGTGAGCAGCGCGTCGGCCGGGCCGCGGTCCCCCAGCCCGGACGGCACCCAGCCGGTGCTGATCGTGCGCCAGAGGTCGGACAGGCCGCTCCCGGCGGGCATCAGGTCGCCGCCGTTCAGCCCGGCACCACCCAGCACCGACACCAGCGGGCGGCCCAGGGCGACCACTGTGACGCCGAGCAGCAGCACCACCAGCACACCGAGCCCGATCCGACGACGTCGGGCCAGGGCGGCCAGCTCCCGCAGTTCCAGTTCGGAGGGCGCCCGGCGCACGCGGCGGGCCTCGGCGCGGGTCAGCCGACGGTCGCGCCACTGCCGCCACACCGTGCGCGGACCTGCCTGGAGCGGGCGCAGGGCGCGGCGGGACAGCCTCCGGGTCCGGCCCGCACGACGTCGAGCGCGCGCGACGGCGCCGGGCCGGGTGAGCACGCGCGCGGTTGCGGTGAGCTCGGCCGCGGCGAGCCCCGGTTCCTTGCTCGCGATCCGGATCAGCATCCGCAGCACGGCCGTGAGAGCGGCCAGCACCGCGACGAACGGGACCGCCGGCAGCGGCACCCCGGTCAGTCGCTGATGCAGCAGCGCGATCCGACGGGCACGGTACGAGCGGCGCGGATCGGCGCCGTCCGGCTCGCCGTCCGCGTCCAGGTCCACGAAGGCCTCGGGCCCGGCGTCCGGGCCGCGCAGACCGTGCAGCGAGGCCTGGGCGTGCCGGACCACGGCGCCGGGGACCACCACGACCCGGTGTCCGGCGAGCCGGGCACGCCGGCACAGGTCCAGTCCGTCACCGAACGGACCGAGCACGGGGTCCGGGCCGTCCAGCTCCGTCCAGACGTCGCGTCGGATCAGCATCCCCGCGGTGCCGACCGCGAGCACGTCGTCCCGGCCGTCGTGCTGGCCCTGGTCGACCTCCCCGGGTTCGACGTCGCGGGCGCGGTGCCCGGACCGGGAGGTGCGCAGGCCGACCTCCAGCAGACGGACCGGACGGGTCCAGGTGCGCTGCTTGGTCCCGGCGATCGCGACCGAGGGGGCGGCCTCGACCGCGCGCACCACGGCGTCCAGGGCGGTGGGGTCGGGGGCACTGTCGTCGTGCAGCAGCCAGAGCCAGCCCGCCGTCCCGGAGCCGGTGCCGACCGCGGTGTGGACGGCGGCTCCGAACGTGGCGGCTCGTGGGTCGTGCAGCACGGTGGCGCTCAGTCCCGCGGCGTCCAGCATGTCGGCGACCCGCGGATCGGGATCCGAGCCGACGTCGACCAGCACCACGCGCTCGGGGGCGCGGCTCTGGCCGGCCAGCGCGCGCAGCGTCGCCGGGAGGAAGGGGGTGCGGCCACGCGTGACGACGACCGCGGTCACTACGGAGGTGACGGTCGGCGCCGTGGCAGTGGAGGGAGTCTGTTCGGGCATCCTCAGGCCATCATGCGGCCCGGAGGCCGGGTTTCGTCAGACCACACGCCGCTTGAGCTTGCGGCGCTCTCGCTCGGACAGTCCGCCCCAGATGCCGAAGCGCTCGTCGTTCTCCAGTGCGTACTCCAGGCACTCGGACTTGACCTCGCAGCTCTGGCAGACCTTCTTGGCCTCCCGGGTGGACCCGCCCTTCTCCGGGAAGAAGGCCTCCGGGTCGGTCTGGGCGCACAGCGCCCGCTCCTGCCAGCCCATCACTCCGTCGTCCTCGGGGCTGCCGAACAGCGGCAGGACCGCCGCGCCCTGGGACGTCGGAGAGGTGAGCGCGTCGGACGGGAAATCCCCGTCGTCGTCGAGCAGATTCCACATGTGTGCCTCCGCGCTCGATCGTGGTGAAGTGCTGTCGGTGGTGCCCCCTGCGCCGAACCGCACCGCGCCGTCCCTCAGGACGCACAGCCAGAGCTCGGTGTGTCTCCGATGCAAATTACACGGGTGTCGTTCCCATCCGTCAAGCCGAGGCGTGCTATTGGGCCGTGATCGGGCGAAGTGTCCGGATCTCCTGGCCGCGACCTTCACCGATCCCGCACCGCAGCTCCCCCGACGCCCGACCCGGGCGCGACAGGCCCGGCACCGGTGTCGCCGCCTACGCTGCTCGCATGCCCGCCGCCGAGCCCCGACCTGTCCTCACCGTCGCCGACCTGCTGACCGGCCTGCTCCGGGAGCCGGGCCGGCCCCGACTCACCTGGTACGGGGCCGACGGCGAGCGGGTGGAACTCTCCGGCGCGGTGCTCGACAACTGGGTGTCCAAGAGCGTCAACCTGCTCGTGCAGGAGTTCGACATCGCCCCGGGTTCGACCGTCGCACTCGATCTGCCCCCGCACTGGCGCAGCGTGGTGTGGGCGCTCGCCGCCTGGCGCTGCGGGGCCACGGTGCGTACGGGCGCCGAGGAGCCCGCCGATGCCCTCGTGACCGATCGTCCCGGCCCGGCGGCCTCGCGCACCGCACCGCTGATCGTCCAGAGCCTGCCGGCGCTCGCCCGGTCCTGGCCCGGCGACCTCCCACCCGGTGCGATCGACGCCGCCCAGGCGGTGATGACCTACGCGGACACGATCGACTGGGTACCCGAGTCCGACCCGTCCGCGGCGGCGCTGGATCTGGAGGACGGTCGTCTGGCCCACGGCGACCTGGTGCGGTCGGCTGAGGCGGCGGTCGCGGTGGAGCGGGGCGCGCGCACCCTGTTGCCGACACGGGGGCGACGCACGGACCTGGCCCCGCTGCTGCTGCGCGCGCTCGGCGTACTGGCGTCGGACGGCTCACTGCTCTTCGTGCTGGACGGCGACCAGGACCGGACCGACCGGATCGCCCGGGACGAACGGGTGACCGCCGTCGGGTGAGCGGTGGCGGTCACCCGACCGGCCGCACGGTGCCGTCGGCGTCGAGCAGCCCCCACCACACCTCGCTCCAGGTGGTGTCGGCGGTGGTCGGGGGGGACACCAGGGAACGAGCGATCGTGGTGCTCAGGGTCCCTCCCACCGAGGAGGTCGGGGAGGCGTTCCAGGGCAGGTCTGCGGCATCGAAGCTCGCGACGGCGACCGGCTGCTCCCCCCAGGCGGAGGCGACAGCGGCGAGCTGCTCGGTCGTGGGCGGCGTCACGTACTCGATCACCTCGACGTCGCACAGCACCCGCAACGTCGCCAGGTAGCGGAACGGGCTCGAGTGCACCCAGACCACGCGCTCGGCGCCGGCCTCCTCCAAGGCCGCGCAGACGGCGTGTGCCTGGTCCGCTCGCCCGGACAACTCGACCACGCTCGCGGTCGAACGCCATCCGTGGACGGGGGCGATCACGAGCACGGCGACGATCAGCGCCGACACCGCTCTGCCGAGCCCCCTCCCGACACCCGTCCCGCGTCTCGGGCGCCGGGCCAGGCGGGCCGCCACGAGCGCCGCACCGAACAGCAGAGCCGGGTAGGTGGCGGCGATCAGTCGGCGGGACGCCCACATCTGATCGGGGGTGATGTTGACCACGACGACCGGAAACATGCCGGTCACCAGGAGGACCGCTCCCACGACGCCCGATCGCGCGTCACGGCCGCGGACCGCGGAGACTGTCACCCCCACCAGTCCGGCCAGCCCCAGGACGACAGCCCCCCAGCCGAGATACCAGGAGACCCACACCAGTGTCTGCTCGTCGTAGGTCCGGGCCGGGTCGAGCGGCAACCCCGCCGCCTGCTGCAGGATCTGGACCGCGACGCCGTACGCCTGGTCACCGTCGCTCCGCCGGCCCTCGTACCACCAGGGTCGGCTGAGGAGCACCAGAGCGACCGACGTCCCGAGCCCGGCGACACCCGCCGTCACCGCTCGTGGGCGCCGGGCGAGCGCGGCCCGCGCCCGCGCCCACCAGCGTTCCGGCGCCAGCTGGACCAGGACGCTCACCGACACCGCTGCCCCGGTTCCGAGCAACAGCTGCCGGACCAGCGGTGCGTGCACCCGCGCGTACTCCGGGCTGAGGTGGTGGACGTCGATCAGCCCGACGGCCATCAGGGCGACCGCTGCGGCCGTGGCGAGCACCGCACCCCGGCGCCGCACCCGGACGGGCAGCCGTTCCGAGGGCACCAGCACGGTGAGCAGGGAGCCCGCGGCCAGTCCGACGACGGCGACCGCCCCGTCGATGCGGGCTCCCGCCACCACGCCGATCAGCGCACCGGCCAGGACGTGCCGGCCGAGAACGCCTCCGGCGCCCGGTGGCCACGGGGCCGAGAGCACCGCCAGAGCACCACAGAGGACGGCGAGGCTGAGCGGCTCGGTGTAACCGGCACGCGTGAAGACCAGGTACGGCAGGCACAGGCCGAGCGCCAGCATGGGGACGAGCGCCCAGAGCGGACCGATCCACCGGCGGCACAAGGCGTAGAACGCGAGCAGGCCCACCGCGCCGATCAGCAGATTGCCGCTGAGCACCGCTCGCTCACCACCGAGCCAGCCCTGCACCGCCAGCACTCCCGGGACCATGGTCGTGCCCTGCGCGTACAGCTGTCCGCCGTGCAGCCAGAACGCCTCGGTCCCCGCACTCGCACCGCCCGCGGCGGCGGCCTCGGCAGCCCCTCCGACCCCGATCAGCGCGCTGCCGTGCTCGGACATCCACAGCGCCCGCAGGGTCAGGAACCCGGGATCGCGGTTCACCACGACGTACTGCGCGGCGTACGGCAGATTCAGTCCCCACCACAGCGCGACGGCACCGAGGGCGAGCCCAGCGCCCGTACCGACGTGGCGACCGCCCGGAGACTCGGGCACCGCCCGCCACGACAGCGCGATCAGCGCGGCCGCCACCGGCAGAACCGTCCAGGGCCTGAAGATCCCGCTCTGCGCGGCGAGCACCCCGGCCACGGCCAGTGCCGCCAGCCAGACCGGGATCCGGTCGGGCAGCTCGGTCCCGAGCCGCGCGAGTCGACGAGCGACGGTCACGTCAGGGAACCCCGGCCTGGACCAGGACCCCCGCGCCCGAGACGTGCAGGGATCCGTCCGAGGCCGGCACGAACGCCGCCTCCCCCGCCTGCAATCTGATCTGGTCCCCCTCGCCCCGCACGGTCAGCGCACCGTCCAGGCAGAGCAGTTCGCGTGGCCCACGACCCGGCAACGGGTGCACCCGGTCGTCCTCCACGCGGGTGATCGACAGCTCGAAGTCGTCCACCGGTGCGTAGTAGACCCGCGTGGCACCGTGAAATCGTTCGGGGGCGATCCGGATCGGGGGGGCGGCCACGTAGTCGACGTTCCGCAGCACCTGGTCGACATCCACGTGCTTTCCGGTCAGCCCCGCACGCAGCACGTTGTCCGACGAGGCCATCACCTCCACGCCCACGCCGCTGAGATAGGCGTGCACGCCACCGGCGGGGACGAACAGCGCGTCACCGGGCTGCAACGTCACCGGGTTCAGCAGCAGCGAGGTCACCACGCCGGGATCGCCGGGAAACGCCTCCTGCAGCCGGACCACCGTGCGGTCCGCGCGGGGCGACGGGGAGCCGGCGGCGAGCCTTGCCGCGCAGGCGGCGGCGACCTCGGCGATGGCCTGAGCGCCGGCGCGACTCTCCGGCCGGAGCAGATGGGTGAAGGCGGCCTGGATCCCGTCGGCGTGCGGGCGGGCCGCGAGCAGCGCCCGCAGTTGCTGGGCCAGGGGCACCTCCAGCCCCTCCAGCAGCTCGGCCGCGCGCCGGGGAGCACGGAACCCGCAGACGGCCTCGAACCGGGTGAGGGCGAAGACCAGCTCGGGCTTGTGATTGCGGTCGCGGTAATTGCGGTGCGCGGCGTCGTGAGCGATCCCCGCGGCCTCCTCCTCGGCGAACCCGGCCCGCGCCTGGTCCAGATGCGGATGCACCTGCAACGACAAGGGCGAGTCGGCCGCGATCACCTTCAACAGATACGGCAGCGAGTCGCCGAACCGCGCGCGGACGTCCGGGCCGAGCACCCGCTCCGGGTCGGCCGCGATCACCTCGGTCAGCGGACGGGCGGCACCGTCGGCTCCGCGGCACAACGACGGCGCGCTCGCGTGCGCGCCGAACCACGCCTCGGCCACGGGTCCCTCGGAGGACTCGATCCGGAGCAGTTCCGGGATCGCGGTGTGCGACCCCCAGGCGTAGTGCTGGATTGCCGTGGTCAACCCGAACATGTCTCCGCCACTCCTCGCGTCGCTGGTCCGGCCGGTCCCGGCGGGCCGACCGCCGATGCTACCCAGGGCGCCGCGCCGGAACAGGTACGTCGGACCGTGCGCGCCGATCAGACCTGTGCCCTTAGGGTGAGCACGTGGCTGATCTCCCTCCCCTGACCTGGTGGTCGACGATGCGCTGGGACCTCGTCGACCGCGTCCTGCCCACCGACCGGCGATTGTCGGTGGTCGAGATGGGGTGCGGCATGGGTGCTTTCGGCGCCAGGCTGGCCGCCCGGTACGCCGACTACACCGGGGTCGAGCCGGCCACGGAGTCGGCGCAGGTCGCCCGGGAGCGAGTCGCTCCCTATGGCGGGAGGGTGGTCGCGGATCAGTCCGACCTCGACCCGGACCAGCGCTTCGACCTGCTGTGCGCCTTCGAGGTCCTGGAGCACCTGGAGGACGACGCCGGGCTGCTCCGTGACTGGGCGCAGCTGCTGCGCCCCGGCGGCCAGGTCGTGGTCTCGGTGCCGGCGGACCCGGACCGGATGGGTCCCTGGGACGAGAAGGTCGGCCACTACCGTCGGTACGACCGGGAGCAGATGACCGACGTCCTGGAGGCCGCCGGCCTGCGACCGCTGCAGGTCCAGCACTACGGCTACCCCTTCGGCTACGCGCTGGAGACGGCGCGCAACCTCATCGCCCGTCGTCAGGAGCGGCAGTTCGCCGGTGTGCCGTTCGACGAGCGCACCGAGGGCTCCGGACGTCAGCGCCAGGCGGTCTCCCCGACCGCCGGACGACTGCGCCACGTGGCCACCCGTCCGTTCGCCGTGTGGCAGCGCCGGGTGCCGACCGCGGGCCCCGGACTGATCGGCCTCGGCGAACTGCAGCGGTGAGGATCCCAGCGGACGTCGTCGGTCAGGACACCTCGGACGTCGGGCCCTCCGGCACCGGCCCCTCCTGACCGGTCCTGCGGAGCAGGAGCATCCCGGTCCCGGCCATCAGCAGGTCGCACAGCGTCTGCACGATCCGGCTGACCAGCACGATCACCAGCACCGCCGCGGTGTCCGGCACCACCCCGCCCAGCAGCGTGGCCAGGACGACCTCCCGCGCGCCCAGCCCGGCGGGCACCACGATGATCAGGAAGCCGATCACCCAGGCGATCGCGTAGGCGCCGGTCACCCGCAGCCAGGCCTCGGCTCCGACCTCGGACCCGGCCGCGACCGCGATGAACCAGACCTGCACGCCGGCGACCAGCCAGCCGAGGATCGACCACCCCGACGCCGCGATCGTCCCCCGGGTGGTGAGCGGGTGCTCCAGCGGTTCGCGGCGCAGCAGCCGCATGCCGACGGCGAGCAGCCGGTTCATCACCGCCGGCACCAGGAGCGCGAGAGCGATCGGGAGCACGAGCCACAGCCACCGGTACGAGGCGCTGAGGCCACCCGACGTGAGCGCGAGGCCGGGCACCCCCACCACCAGCCCGGTGACCAGGCTGACGAACACTGTCACGAGCATGGCGCTGAGCGACCGACGGCGCGGGATCCGCTGGTCGGCGCCGAGCTCGCTGGCCGCGACGGCGTTCCACACCCCACCGGGCACGTACTTGCCCAGTTGGCTGACGAAGAACACCCCGAGCGCCTGCCGCAGGGGCAGCGTCGATCCCAGGTCGGCGAGCACCGCCCGCCAGGAGAGCATCGTCACGGGCAGGTAGACGAGACCGGCCAGGAAGGCGGCGACCACCAGCCCCGGGGGCATGTCGCTCAGTGCGGCGACGATGTCGTCCCATTCGCGGTGCACCGCGAGCGCCGCCGCGCCGACGGCCACCAGGACGAAGGCCCAGCGGGTCCACGGCGACCGCAGGACGCCGATGACGCGGCCGATCATGCCCGCTCCATCCAGGTGGTCAAGGGCTCCACGGCCCCGGCGGCGGAGAAGCTCTCCCGTGCGTGCTGCACCGACCGCGCGGCGATCTCGTGCACACGGCTCCGATCGGCCGCGAGGTCGCGCAGGACCGCGGCGAGGGCCACCGGATCGCCCGGCGGGACGAACACCGCGTGCTCACCGAAGGCTCGGCGTTGGGGGGCGGTGTCACTGGTCACCACCACGCAGCCGGCGGCAGCGCCCTGGTAGGCCTTGTTCGGCACCACGCGCGACGCCTTGTCGCCGAGGCCGAACACGCCGAGGCACACGTCGTGGGCGGCCACCAGGTCCGGCAGGTCGTCCCCCGGCACCCACGTCAGGCGACGGACACCCGGGACGGAGGCGAGAAGCGCCTCGACCTCCGGCTCCTCCTGGCCGGTGCCGATCAACGTCGCCTGGACCAGGCCGTCCAGCTCCCGCAGAGCGCGGGCGATCACGGGCGCGCCCTGCAACGGGGTGAACAGACCGAAGAACACCACCGACAGCGGCGCATCACCGGCCGGCGGCGTGCGGTGCCCACCGGCGTCGAACCAGCGCCGATCCGCGCTCACGGGCACCACCATCGCCCGGTCGCGGAATCGTTCCGGCAAGGCGTCGAGATGCTCCTGGGTGTCGACCAGCACGAGATCGGCATGCCGCAGCGCCCAGGTGTCCAGAGCTCGCAGCGCGATCTGTTTCACCGAGCCGCGCTCGCCCCGATCGGTCGCGGTGCCCGCGCCGGAGATCAGGTAGTCCAGCACCACCGGGACGGGCCGGGTGAGCAACCGGACCAGGCTCACGTCGAAGTGCCCGAGATGGCCGACCACCACCGCGGACGGACGGGGGGCACGGCGCCGACGCCGTGCCAGCCGGGGGCCCAGACGCAGCCAGGATCGGCACAACGCCCGGCCGAGCTGCGGCAGCCGGCTCGGGTGCCGGAGCACCTCGACGCGTTCGGCGGTGTTCAACCGCAGGGGTTCGACGATCTCCTCGACCTGATACCCCCGAGCGGTCAGCCCCTCGATCAGCACCCGCATCCGCGGGTGCGCCTCCAGGTCGTACGTCCCCGCGGCGAGAACCGGACCGCGGGTCATCGCGCCAGGACGTCCGCCGCGGCGACCGACCAGCGTTCGGCCCAGTCGCCGATCGGCTCCACGCCGATCGCACCGAGCGCGTCGTGGCCCAGGACGGAGAACGCCGGGCGTCGCGCCTTCTGGACGAAGGAGCGGGAATCGGTCGGCCGCACGATCGCGGGGTCCAGGCCCGCGGCGGCGACTGCCGCCTGGGCGAACCCGTGCCACGTGGTCCGGCCGGAGGAGGTGCCGTGATAGGTCCCGGCAGGCGCCCCGGCGGCGACCAGCCGCTCCACCAGGTCGGCGAGGTCCACGGTCCAGGTCGGCTGCCCGACCTGGTCCGCCACGACGTCGAGGCCGCCCTTCTCGCCTGCGACCCGGACGATCGTCTTGGGGAAGCAACCGCCCTGGGCGCCGTACAGCCACGCGGTGCGCACGATCAGGTGGTCGGGATTCTCGGCGCGCACCGCCCACTCGCCGGCGGCCTTGGTGCGACCGTAGGCCGACCGCGGTGCGATCGGAGAGGTCTCCGCGTACGGGCTCTCGGCTTCGCCCTCGAACACGTAGTCGGTGGAGATCTGCACGATCCGGGCTCCCGCCCGACGGGCCGCGCGGGCCAGCAGCTGCGGGCCGACCGCATTCACGGCGAACGCCAGGTCCTCGTGCTCCTCGGCCGCGTCCACCGCGGTGTAGGCGGCCACGTTCGCCACCACCTCGTAGCCCTCGACCGCATCGGCGACCGCGACCGCGTCGGTGATGTCGAGCACGTCACGGTCCACCGCGGTCACCTCGTGCCCGCGCGTCTGGAGCAGGGACACCAGGTCCCGCCCGAGCATGCCATTCGCACCCGTCACCAACCAGCGCACATCCACTCCCTGTCGTCGTCGGACCGTCCGGCAGCCTACCCGGCGGGTTCGGCCACTACTGTGAGGACGCTGCCCGAAGCCGATCTCCCCGAGAGGAACCCCCCGCATGACCTACCGCGAGCTGTCCGTACCCGGTGCCTGGGAGATCACTCCCGTCCAGCACGGCGACCCCCGTGGCGTGTTCCTGGAGGCCTTCCAGGGCGGTCCCTTCGCGGAGAACCTCGGGCACCGGTTCGATCTGCAGCAGGCGAACCTCTCGGTGTCCGCCGCCGGGGTGCTGCGGGGCATCCACTTCGCGGACGTCCCTCCGGGCCAGGCCAAGTACGTGACCTGCCCGAAGGGAGCGGTGCTGGACATCGTGGTGGACATCCGGGTCGGGTCGCCGACCTTCGGGCAGTGGGACAGCGTCCTGCTGGACGACGTGGACCGCCGCGCCATCTACCTGAGCGAGGGGCTGGGGCACGCGTTCTTCTCGCTCGAGGACGGCTCGACCGTGATGTACCTGTGCTCGACCGGCTACAGCCCCGGCCGCGAGCACGGCATCCACCCGCTGGACGCCTCGATCGGGATCGAGTGGCCGACCACCGACCGGCACGGCAACCCCGTGACTCCGCAGCTGTCGGACAAGGACACGGCCGCGCCCACCCTGGCCGAGGCCGCGGAACAGGGGCTGCTGCCGCGCTACGAGGACGTGCGGACCTACCTGGAGTCGCTCCGCGACCGATGAGCACCACCGATGCCGCGCGGACGATCGGACGCGCCGACGCCCGGCGGGTCGCGATCGGCGCGGGCGTGGCGGCGGCGTGCTCGACCCTGGTGGTCCTGGCCGTTCCGCTGCTCAGCCCCTCCACAGCCGACAGCACCGCCTTCCTGACCTTCTGGTCCACCCTGTTCGCAGGATTCGGCGTGCTCACCGGGATCTCCATCGAGACCACGCGGGCGGTGACTGCCGTCCGGGGATCCGGCGTCCCGGGAACCGGGCCTCGCGTCGGGACCGCCGGGGCGCTGTTCGGCGTCGGCTTCGCAGCGGTGCTCGCCCTCGGCGCCCCGTGGTGGGGCCCGGCGGTCTTCCACGCTCACGGCACGATGCCCGCCCTGCTGGTCGCACTGGGCTGCGCCGGGTGCGCGGTGCATGCCGCCACGACCGGTGCACTGGCCGGTGCCGCGCGCTGGCCGGTCTACTCCCGTCTGATCGGCGGTGAGTCCGCGGTCCGCCTCGTCCTGGTCCTGTCGACGATGCTGGCGGGCACCGTGCTGGCCGGCTGGCAGCTCGGAGCGGCGCTCGCCGCCTTCACCGCCGTGATCGTCCTGGTCGTCTCCCCGGGTGCCCGGGACGCCGTCGCCGTGCGCGCCGACGTGCCCACCGGCGCCCATCTGCGCCGACTGCTGTCCGCCGCCGTGTCCAGCGGGTCGAGCGCGGTCCTGGTGATCGGCTTCCCGACGCTGATGTCCCTGACGACCCCGCAGACCGCCTACCGAGCGGCCGCTCCTCTCCTCCTGGCCCTCACCCTGACCCGTGCCCCGCTGATGATCCCGCTCAACGCGTTCCAGGGTGTCGCGGTCAGCCATTTCGTCCAGCACCGCGACCGCGGCCCGGCTGCGCTGTGGCCGATCGCCCGGCTGCTGGTGCCGGTCGGCGTGCTCGGCGCCGTGGCGGCCTGGGGAGCAGGGCCGTGGCTGATGAGCACGATCTGGGGACCCGACTACCGGGTGTCCGGTGTCACTCTGGGGCTGCTCACCCTGGCCGCCACCGGCTTGGCGCTGCTCACCTTGACCGGCGCGGTGTGCCAGGCGCTGGCCCGGCACGGCGCCTTCGTGGGCGGGTGGCTCACCGCGGTCCTGCTGGCGGTCGCCGCCCTGCTGCTGCCCGCCGATCTGGAGACCCGCACCACTGCCGCGCTGCTGCTGGGCCCGGTCGCCGGGATCGTGGTCCATCTCATCGCTCTGCGTCCGCGCCGGAGCACCCCTCGTCCAGGAGTCGCATGAGCACCCCCGCCGTCAGTGTCTGTCTCGCCACCTATCGCGGTGCCGCCTGGGTCACCGAGCAGCTGGACTCGATCCTCGAGCAGATCGGCCCGGACGACGAGGTGGTGATCGTGGACGACGGGTCCCCGGACGACACGGTCGCGCGCATCCGGTCGGTCGGCGATCCGCGGGTGCGGCTGATCGCGCGCCACGACAACCGGGGATACGTCCGTGCGTTCGAGCAGGCCCTCGCCGAGGCCCGGGGCGAGTTCCTGTTGCTGGCGGACCAGGACGACGTGTGGACGCCGGGCAGGGCGGAGGCGATCATCGCCGCGCTGGCCGACGCCGACGTGGTGGCGAGCAACCTCGCCACCCTGGGCGGACCGGACGCGATCCGGGGGCCGTACGGCCAAGCCGACTGGCACCTGAGAGCGGGATCGTCCGGGCACCGGCTCCGCAACGTCCTCGGCGTGCTGATCGGCAACATGCCGTACTACGGCTGCGCGATGGGGCTGCGGCGGTCGGCGCTGTCCACGGTGCTGCCCTTCCCGGCGCTGCTGACCGAGTCGCACGACCTGTGGCTGGCGCTCCACGGCAATCTCCGCGGGCGGATGCGGCACGTGGAGTTCCGCTCGGTCCGGCGCCGGTACCACGACCAGAACTCCAGCCCGGACCGTCCGCGTGGGCCGCTGCTGGTGCTGCGGTCCCGGTGGATGCTGGTCCGCGCCTGCGTGGAACTCCTCGTCCGGCGGTGAACCGGACGGGGATCAGGAGCCGGTGACCTCGTACACCCGGTGCTCGGAGCCGCCCCAGGCGAACTCGTCCACCTGGGTCAGGCAGGAGGAGGAGAGCGGCTCCACCGAGACCACCCGGGTCAGCTCGGGGATCCGGTCGTGGATCGTGCAGGCCGATCCCGCGACCAGGATCCGGTCCGGCGCGGTGTTCGTCAGCGTGATCGACGGGTCATCGGTCCACTCGAACTGGATGAACGACCCGCCGCGGTTCCAGACGCCCTCCGCGGCACGGTCCGGGTCGAGCGCCAGCCAGGCGTCCTGGTCCGGGCCGGCCATCTGCCGGCTGCTGAGCGAGGGCACTCCGGTCGCGGCGAACAAGGCGTCCACGGCGGTGTCGTCGCTGGCCCAGAGCACCCCGTCCTCGCGGGCCTGCTCCCCTTGGACCAGCATCTCCTGAGCGACGTCGGAATCGCGCAGGTCGGCCAGCCCGATCAACACCGGGTTGACCTGACCGACCAGCAGGAACGCTGCCAGACCGGCCGCTACGTACCCGCCACACCACCGGGGACGGGCCACCAGCAGCCCCACCACCACGGCGAGCACCGCCAGGGCGGACCAGATCTGCTTGGTGGACAGCTCGGGCATGGTGGTCACCGCGAGCCGGGAACCCGCGTACCCGGCCACCAGCACCGCAGCGATCACCGCACCGGCCACGGCCCGCCAACCGCCCCGCTCCCGCCACCCGGGAAGCACCAGCGCGAACAGCAGCACCGCCAGGTAGCCCAGCATCGTGGCGGCACGGTCCGGCGTGACCAGGTTGGCGAGCGGGATCCGCTCGCCCAGGCCGCCGAACGAGATCGCGCACCAGGCCGCCCACGGCGCCGAGCAGACCAGCAGGGTCCACACCGCGGCCCGGTGCTCACCGGAACGGAAGCGGATACCGATCAGCAGGAGCAGCAGCGCGGGGACGCCGGCGATCAGGAAGCCCGAGGAGATCTCGGACGGATTGAGCTGGGTGAGCGGGGTGTCACGCATCCATCCCAGCGACGTGGCCCCGAACAGCAGCTCCATCGGCACCGCATGGCCGCTGGTGGTGCGGGCCCCGGGGTAGACCGTCGCGGAGGTGGCCGCGATCGACGCGCGGTTCTCCCAGAAGACCAGGGCCGCGAGCACCAGCGAACAGGCACCGACGGCGACGACGGTCAGCAGACGCCGACGCCGCCCTTCCGGCCGGACGAGCAGGGGCACGATCCCCACGGCGAGGATGGCCGGCGCCGCGACGATCGCCCAGGGCTGGTAGTGCAGCGGCGTACGGGCGAGGAGCAGCGCGGCGGCCAGCCCCCACAGCGCGCTGCGCCACCAGGAGCGGCGCTCGGAGACCGACATCGCGGCGCGGTACAGGGCGGCCGTCCCGGCGGTGGTGAAGCCCCACAGCGCGAGCGGCGAGAGCGACCACCAGACCGTCGCCGGGGACAGCGCGATCAGCACCGCGGCGAACAGGCCCGGCCAGCGGCTCCCGACCAGCGGCCGCAGCAACACCGGCATCCCGAGGAAGAGCAGCAGGGTGGGCAACCACCACCGCGCGGCGAAGACCATCTGGTCCGGGAGGAACCCGCCCCAGCGCAGTGCCGCGTTCTCCGCCAGCACCACGCTGGACACCGGGGTGGACGGGAGCGAGCTGGTGAATCCCTGTGCCGCGGTCAGCGGGTTCAGATCCTCCTCGATGCCGGTCGCGAGCACGCCGATCGCCATCGGACTGGAGGTCAGGTACTCGTCGGTGCGGATCGGGACCGAGGCTCCGATCTGGTCCGAGGTCGCGGCCGCGGGATCCTCGCGGAGCGTGCCGATGCCGATCGAGGACAGCGTCACCCCGCACACGCTCAGCAGCAGGTAGAGCAGCACCGGAACGCCGATCCAGGCGGACGGGATCCAGCGACGGACGGCCGGCGGAGCGGCGGGCTCGGTGGGCATGGCTCAGTTCCCCAGGACGTGGCGCAGGAGCGTCCCGACGGCGCGCGGCTGTCGTCGCAGCGCAGTGGGCAGCAGGGTCAACGCGTACAGGCGCGAGGTCGCGTGCAGGCGGGCCGCCCGCGCCGCGCGGCGCCAACCGCGGTCGTGCATCAATGCCGCCGCGAGCTGGAAGTACTCGCGTTCACCGGCGAACCGGCTGCCGTCCAGCAGCTTCACGGAGGAGGCGCTCTCCCGGTGCCGTCGGTAGGCGAAGCACTCGGTGGGCTCGATCAGCAACTCGCTGCCGGCGAGGACCAGATCCAGCACCAGGGCGAGGTCCAGGATGATCGGCAGACCGGGCCGGAAGGGCATCTCCTGCACCGCCGTGCGCCGGAACACGAGCGAGGGCCAGTACAGCCAGTCGCCGTGCAGCAGGCTGACCGCGAGCCGCTCCCCCGCCAGGACCCTGGCGCCGTCTCCCCGGGGCCGGACGAGCCGCTGTTTCACGGTGTCGGCCAGCGGTGCCGCCGGCTCACCCGCCCCGTCGATCACCCGGACGCCGGGCTGGATGATGTCGACGTGCGGGAACCGCGCGTGCGCGGCGAGGACCACCGCCACGTAGTCCGGGTCGAGCAGGTCGTCCGAGCCGGGCACCGCGAGCAGCTCCGCCTCCGCCAGCTGGACGCACTGGCGGAAGACCTCGGAGATGCCGCGGTTCTGCTCATTGCGCCGGTAGACGATCCGTTCGTCGGACAGCGACTGCAGCCACGGCCCCGCCCAGGGGTCGGGATTGGCGTCGTCGACGACGACCAGGCGCCATCGGTGGTCGGTCTGGGCGAGCACGCTGCGCACGAGCGCGCGGAAGTACTCCGGATCCCCGTAGTACGGGACGAGCAGGTCGATCACGCCGGGCCGTCCTCCGGAGGCGGGAACGCCACCGGCCCGGACCGGGCACCGTCCCGGTCACGCTGTCCCGCCGCCATCCGGTCCAGGTCGAAGCGCAGCAGCGCCACCTCCTCGGTGAGGGTGCGCGTCTCCTCCTCCATCGTGGTCATCTCCACCGACAGCTGAATGCAGACCAGCAGCAGCAGGATCAGCGCGAAGGCGAACAGCAGATTGCTGGGCGTCTGGACGCCGACCAGACTCGACAGCCAGGTCACGGCCGACGGGAACGCTCCGACGATGCACACGCCGATCGCCAGCGCCACCCAGATCAGCGCGTACTTCTCCCTGATCCGGCGAGTGCGCATCAGGACCACCAGGAACACCAGGAGCAGCAGGCAGCTGCCGAGCGCGAACCAGTACCCCGTCATCATCGGTGCACCCCCGCCGGAGCCTGGCCCAGCGGGCGGGTCAGCGCGATCAACAACGCGAAGACCGCCCGTCCGAGGAACACGGCGGCCTTCACGGGGTTGTGCGACGGGGTCCCACCGGCGCGGGGGCGCATCTGCACCCCCACCTGGCGCACGGTGAGCCCGGACCGGCAGGCGATGACCAGGGACTCCACCGTGTCGCCCAGGTACTCGGCCGGGTACTCGTTCGCGAACAGGGCGATCGCGCGCCGGTTGGACGCCCGGAATCCGGAGGTCGTGTCGGTCAGGCGGGCACCCGCGATCCGGGACAGCACGCCGGAGAGGACGGACATCGCCCAGCGACGGGGGCCGCGCACCCGGTAGCTGCCCACCCCCGCGAACCGGGCGCCGATGACGACGTCGGCGGACTCCGCGGTCAGGGCGTCCACCACCCGGCGGACGTCTGCCGGGTCGTGCTGGCCGTCCGCGTCCACCTGCACGGCGGCGCCGTATCCCTCCCGTGCGGCGAAGCGGTAGCCGGCCCGCATCGCCCCTCCGACGCCGAGGTTCAGCGGCAGATCCAGCACCATGGCGGTCCCGGCCGCCCGTGCGACGTCGGCGGTGCCGTCGGTCGAGCCGTCGCTGACGACCAGGACGTCCGCCTCGGGCAGCTCCCGCGCCAATTCGACCAGCACTCCCGGCAGAGCGTCCCGCTCGTTCCAGGCCGGGACGATCACCAGGAGCCTGGATCGCAGATCCTCGCTCACGGACCGATACCTTAGCCGGGACCGGACCGATGGACGGTCACCGCGCCGGGACGGCGCCGGGCGAGGCCGAACGAGGAGGACACCTGATGCGGGTGCTGCTGGACGCGACCGCGGTGCCGGTGGACCGGGGCGGCGTCGGCCGCTACGTCGACGAGCTGGTGCCGGAGCTGGACCGATCGGACGTCGACCTCGTGCTCGCGGTCCAGCGACGCGACGTCGCGCACTACCGGGCGCTGGCGCCGTCCGCCCGGGTGATCGCCGCGCCGGGCCTGGTGGCACGCCGCCCGCTCCGCATGCTCTGGGAGCAGACCGGCCTGGTCGCACTGGCCGTCAAGGTCCGCGCCGATGTGGTGCACTCCCCGCACTACACGCTGCCCGTACTGATCGCCCCCCGCGTGGTCGACACCTTGCACGACGCCACCTTCTTCTCCGACCCGGAGCTGCACCTGCGCTCCAAGGGGGCGTTCTTCCGCACCTGGATCCGGTGGGCGGTCCGGCTCGCCGGCGCGATCGTCGTGCCCTCGGCGGCGACCCGCTCGGAGATCGCGCGCGCCACCGGGACCGATCCGGACCGGGCGGTCGTCGCGCACCACGGGGTCGACGCCGAGCGGTTCCACCCGGTCGACCGGGCCGAGATCGCCCGGGTCCGGGCGACGCTCGAGATCGGCGACCGCCCCTATGTCGGGTTCCTGGGCACCCTGGAGCCGCGGAAGAACGTGCCCGCGCTGATCCGCGCCTGGGTCACGGCGTGTGAAGGACGTACCGATCCCCCGGCGCTGGTGCTGGCCGGGGCGAAGGGCTGGGACCAGGACGTCGCCCGGGCCCTGGAGCAGGTGCCCGGCCACCTGGTCGTCCGCGCTCCCGGCTATCTGCCGTTGGCGGATCTCCCGGGATTCCTGGCCGGCGCGACCGTGTTGGCCTATCCGAGTCTGGGCGAGGGGTTCGGCCTGCCGGTGCTGGAGGCGATGGCGTGCGGGGCCACGGTCCTCACCAGCGAGGAGCTCTCCCTGCCCGAGGTCGGCGGCGACGCGGTCGCCTACTGCGGCACGACGTCCGGAGAGATCGCAGCGCAGTTGCGCGTGCTGCTCGACGATCCGGCGCTCCGCCGGCACCTCGGCACGGCGGCCGTGGAGCGCGCCGCCTCCTTCACCTGGGCGCGTGCGGCACAGCAGCACCTGGTGGCCTACCGCGCCGTGGCCGATCGCCGACGGTGACTCCGGCGCGTCGGCGCGACGAATCGCCGTGGGAATGGTGCGCTGTGCGCAGACTGTCCGTCATCTGAGGGGGAGACCATGCGGTCACGCCGCTTCGTCAGCACCGTCCTGAGTGCGGCCCTGACCGCCACTCTGCTCGCCGCGATCCCGGGCGCCGTCACGCCCGCGCAGGCCGCCGACGGCGACGACCTGTCCGTGACCGAACTCGACCTGGACGGGGTGGCGACCGAGGATCTCGCCGCTCTCCCCGAGCCGGACTCGGTGCCCACCGAGGAGGGCGCGCAGGCCGCGACCGATTCCTCCTCCGCCCGGGTCGCCGACCCGGGCGTGGAGCCCAGCCCGGCACCCACCACGGAGCCGAGCGCCGAACCCAGCACCGGGCCGACGGCCACCGCGAGCCCCGCACCGACCACCGAGCCCACCGCCGGCCCGAGTACGGACCCCGGCCCCGCCGCGGAGCCGGACGTGCTCACCGAGGAACTCGACACCGCCGACTTCAGCGTGTTGGGCGTCACCTGGGACCGTTCCGAGGGCCTCGCCGGCGTCCAGATCCGCTACCGGGTCCGGATCGACGGCGACTGGAGCGACTGGTCCGGCCTGGAGTCCTCGGACATCGGGCCCGACGAGGGCTCCGACGACGCCGAGTCCTCCGGTGATCGGGACGGCACCGATCCCATCGTCGCCGTCGGCGCGGACGGGGTGCAGATCTGGGCCGAGGCCGAGGCCGGCACCGTGACCGGGCTGAAGGCGGTGCTGATCGACCCGGGCAGCGATCCGGCCGACGTCGGCGCCACCGTCGAAGGCACCGGCAGCACGACCGCGACCACCGGCTCGACCACCGACGCGGTGTTCCAGAGCCTCGGCACCGCGAGCGACACCGGCACCGTGCGGACCGCCGCGGTCGCCCAACCCGGCATCATCAGCCGGGCCGGCTGGGGCGCCGACGAGAGCCTGCGCGGGTGCACACCCGACTACTCCCGCTCGATGGTGTCCGCGGCGGTGCACCACACCGCGTCCGCCAACGGCTACTCCGCGGAGGCCGTGCCCGGACTCATCCGGGGCTTCTACGCGTACCACACCCGTCCGGAGGCCGCGGGCGGCCGCGGCTGGTGCGACATCGGCTACAACTTCCTCGTCGACCAGTACGGCCGGATCTTCGAGGGCAGGGCGGGCGGCATCGCCTCGACCGTGGTCGGCGTGCACACCGGCGGGTTCAACAGCAGGACGATCGGCGTCGCGGCGATCGGCGACTACTCGACCTACGGGCCCTCGGGGGCCCTCGGTGAGGGGATCAGCCAGCTGATCGCCTGGAAGTTCGCCGTGCACCGGATCCAGGCGAACTCGAGCGTCACGATGACCTCAGGCGGCGGCGCGTCGAAGTACCCCGCAGGGACCGTGGTCACCTTCCCGACCATCTACGCCCACCGCGACGCGGCGTTGACCTCCTGCCCCGGGCAGGCGCTGTACGACCTGCTGCCGGCCATCCGGAACCGGGTCGCCGAGCTGGCGAACGCCACGGTGGCGTCCTCCCCGCGGTGGGGGCTGGACTCGCTGTCGGCGACTCCGTCCGGGATCGCGGTCCGCGGCTGGGCCTTCGACCCGGACTCCGACGCCGCGCTCCCGGTCCGGGTCAGCATCGACGGTGCCGAGCAGACGCTCACCGCGAACCAGGCACGTGCCGACGTCGCAGCCGCCTACGGGGTCGGACCGAACCACGGCTTCGCCGGCACGGTGTCGGCGGGCGGCGGCCGCCATCTGGTGTGTCTCACCGTGGGCAACGTCGGCGCCGGCCAGGACGTGGTGATCGCCTGCGACTGGCTCACCGTGCAGAACGCCACACCGATCGGACGGCTCGACGCGGTGAGCGCCACCACGACCTCGATCTCCGTCCGCGGCTGGGCACTCGACCCCGACACCACCGCCGCCGTGCAGGTGCACTTCTACCTGGACGGCCAGTTCGTCCAGGCGGTGACCGCGGACCAGTCGCGTCCGGACGTCGGTGCCGCCTACGGCAAGGGTGACAACCACGGCTTCACCGCCACCATCCCGGCCACCGGCGGAACCCGGCAGATCTGCGCGCACGCGATCAACCAGCCCACCGGTTCCAACCCCCGGATCGCCTGCGCCACCGTGCAGGTCGGGCACACCCCGATCGGAAGCCTCGACGCCCTGACCGCCCGGGCCGGGGGCGTGACGATCCGGGGCTGGGCCCTCGACCAGGACACCACCGCCCCGATCAGCGTGCACGCCTACGTGGACGGCTCCCGGGTGAGCGTGTTCACCGCCGACAAGACCCGTGCGGACATCGGACAGGCCTTCGGCAAGGGCGACAACCACGGCTTCGAGCTGCAGATCCCGATGTCGCTGGGCGCGCACCGACTCTGCCTCTACGCGATCAACACCCCGAGCGGCAGCAACCCGGAGATCGCGTGCCGCAACGTGACGATCAGCAACGCCGAGCCGATCGGCGCGCTGGACCAGGTCACCGCGGACGCGAGCAGCATCCGCGTCCGCGGCTGGACGCTGGACCCGGACACCGTCACGTCCATCCAGGCGCACCTCTACATCGACGGGAAGTTCGCGCAGTCCACCGTGGCCAACGGCCAGCGGGCCGACGTCGCAGCGCGGTACGGGCGGGGCGCCGCGCACGGCTTCGACGTGACCGTCCCCGCGGTGGCCGGTCGGCACGAGGTCTGCCTGCACGCGATCAACACGCCGGTCGGACCCAATCCGCGGATCGCGTGCTCGACCGTCACCGTCGTGAACGCAGAGCCGATCGGCAGCCTGGACGAGGTGACCGGCGGCACCGGCACGGCGCGCGTGCGTGGCTGGACGCTCGACCCGGACACCACCAACGCCCTGGAGGTCCACGTGTACGTCGACGGCGCCTTCGCCACCAGCGCGGTCGCGAACGGGCACCGGGCGGATGTGGCGTCCTTCGGCAAGGGGGCGGCGCACGGCTTCGACCTGAACGTCTCGCTCACGGCGGGTCGGCACGAGGTCTGCGTGAGCGCCATCAACCAGCCCCGTGGATCGAACCCCCGGGTGGGGTGCAGCACGGTCACCGTGCGCTGACCGTCCCGGCGGACGGACCGGACCGCGGCACACCCGGGACGTAGCGGGGCAATTCGGGCGGCACGCCGATGATCACGCGGCAGATCCACCCGGATCGCCGTCGGTCGACCTACTCTGGCCGCGCCGTCCGGCCCGCTGCTCCCGACCGAAGGAATTCGCCGTGTCCGTCTCCCGCCGACAGACGGCCGTCGCCGGCGTCGTCGCCCTGGCCCTGGTCGGAGGTGGCGCCCTCTGGTGGTGGTCGGCCTCCCGGAACGACGAGTCGCCGGTGCCCGCCCCGAGCCCCATCGCCGGGCAGAGCTCGACGCCGACCCCGGGCGGCACGACCACGCCCAGCCCGAGCGCCTCACCCACCGACAGGCCCGACGACCCGGGCACCGCGCCGACATCGACGCCGGATCCGGGCTCCGAGCCGGTCGATCCGGGGGCCGTCGCACCCACCGCTGCCGATGTGACCACGACCTACGCCGGCTGGAACGACCTGAGCGACGCGGTCGAGGTCGGCGCCTACGCCGCGGTCGTCGAGGCGGACGGTATCTGCACGCTCACCCTCTCCGGTCCCGGCGGTGAGCGCTCCGTGCAGGCCGCCGCCACGCCGGACGTGTCCACCACGGCGTGCGGCGCCCTGGCGCTCCCCGGCGACCAGCTGAGCTCCGGCACCTGGCAGGCGGTGGTGACCTACGGGTCGCCCCGTTCCGCCGGGACGAGCGCGCCGGTCGAGGTCGAGGTCCCGTGATGCTCCGGACGTTCCGGCGAGCCGTCGCGGCGGCCGTCTCCGCGCTGATGGTCACCGGTGCCCTGGTCGGCGTCGCCGGCAGCACGACCGCGGACGCGGCCGACCTCGGCCAGTTCAACCCGGGGATGATCATCTCCGACTCGGTGTTCTACGACACCAGCACGATGTCCGCCGCCCAGATCCAGAGCTTCCTGGACACGAAGGGCGCCAACTGCGTCGCCGCCACGGGCAACACCTGTCTGAAGAACTTCCGGCAGACGACCGCCTCCCGAGCGGCCGACGACCGGTGCACCGGGGCGTACACCGGGGCCAGCAACGAGACCGCGGCGCAGATCGTCGCGAAGGTCGCGGCCGCCTGCGGCATCAATCCCCAGGTCCTGCTGGTGACGCTGCAGAAGGAACAGGGCCTGGTCACCGCGACCGCCGGCAAGTCCGCGGCGGTGTACCAGAAGGCGATGGGCTACGGCTGCCCGGACACCGCTCCCTGCGACACCCTCTACTACGGATTCGCCAATCAGCTCTACAACGCGGCGCACCAGTTCAAGAACTACGCCGCCAAGCCCACCTCCTACGCGCACCGCGCAGGGATGGTCAACCAGGTGCGGTTCCACCCGGACGCCACCTGCGGCAGCAGCGCGGTCTACATCCAGAACCAGGCCACCGCGAGCCTCTACAACTACACGCCCTACCAGCCGAACTCCGCCGCTCTGGCCGCGGGCTACGGCACGGGCAACAGCTGCTCCTCCTACGGGAACCGCAACTTCTGGAACTACTTCACGGACTGGTTCGGCTCGACCCAGCAGCGTGAGCCGATCGGATCGCTGGACGAGCTCACCCAGGTCGGACCGGGCGCGGTGCGGGTCCGCGGATGGACCCTGGATCCGGACACCACGTCGCCGATCCAGGCCCACATCTACGTCGACGGGACGTTCGCGGCGAGCATCGTCGCGAACACGGCGCGCGCCGACGTCGGCGCGATCTACGGCAAGGGCGACAACCACGGGTTCGACACCACCATCAAGCTCAGCAACGGCACGCACACGGTCTGCGTGAGCGCGATCGACTCCGCCGGCGGTTCGAATCCCCGGATCGGCTGCGGAACGGTCACCACGACCAACCAGGCACCGATCGGCTCGGTCGACCAGATCAGTGCGTCCGGAGTCGGCGCTCTGCGGGTCCGCGGCTGGACCCTGGACCCCGACACCACCGCCTCGATCCAGGTGCACATCTACGTGAACGGCACGTTCGTGCGAGCCGCCCAGGCCGACGGTCAGCGGGCCGATGTCGCGGCGGCCTACGGCAAGGGCTCCGCGCACGGCTTCGACGTCACACTGGCCGCGGCGGCCGGGTCCCAGCGGGTGTGCGTCTACGCCCTGGACTCCACCGGAGGCACCAACCCCGAACTGGGCTGCACCACCGTGACGGTGAACAACCAGCGCCCGATCGGACGGCTCGACTCGTTGACCGTGACCGGCATCAGCCGGGTCCAGGTCAAGGGCTGGACCTTCGACCCGGACACCCGGAACCCGATCACCGCGCACCTGTACGTGGACGGCGTGTTCCGCACCGCCGTGACCGCGAACGCCAGTCGGCCCGACGTGGACGCGGTCTACGGCACCGGCGCCAACCACGGCGTCGACACCACCCTGACCTTGACCGACGGCGTGCACGAGGTCTGCCTCTACGCGATCGACAGCTCGGGCGGCTGGAACCCGAAGATCGCCTGCAAGTCGGTGACCGTGGTCAACCAGCGCCCGATCGGCAAGATCGACTCCCTCACCCCGGGCCTGCGCGGTCAGGTGCAGGTGCGCGGGTGGACGCTCGACCCCGATACGCGCGACCCGATCACCGCGCACCTGTACGTCGACGGGGTCTTCCACACCGCCGTCACCGCCAACGCCAGCCGACCCGATGTCGACGCGGTGCACGGCAAGGGCGCCAACCACGGCATCGACACGACGATCACCCTCACGCAGGGGACGCACCAGGTGTGCCTCTACGCGATCGACAGTTCGGGCGGGTGGAACCCGAAACTCAACTGCGTCACGGTGACCGCCACCGCCGCCAACTCCGCGCCGATCGGACGGATCGACTCCGCGGTCTCGGGGATGGGGTCGATCAGCGTCGCGGGCTGGGCGCTCGACCCCGACACCACCGACCCGATCTCCGCGCAGGTCTCGGTGGACGGCCGGGTGGTCACCACCGTCACCGCGAACGGCTCCCGGCCAGACGTCGACGCGGTCTACCACCAGGGCGTCAACCACGGCTACACCGCGACCGTCTCCGCCACCGCGGGCGAGCACCAGGTCTGCGTCACCGCCCTGGACAGCAGCGGGGGCCCGAGCACCCAGGTCGCCTGCCGCACGGTGCAGGTGAACGGGCTCGCCTTCGGCAGTCTGGACGAGGTCTCGGTCACCTCGTCCGGGATCCGGGCCCGAGGTTGGGCGATCGACCCGAACACCACGGCACCGATCGTCGTCCATCTCTACGTCGACGGAGTGGCCACCAGCGTGCTCACCGCCAACGGCACCCGGGCGGACGTCCAGGCGGCCTACCAGATGGGCGCGGCGCACGGGTTCGACACCACGGTGGTCGCCGCGCGCGGCAGCCACCGTGTCTGCGCCTACGCGATCGACACCTGGGGCGGCACCAATCCGGAGATCGGCTGCGCGGTCGTGACCGTGCCCTGACGACACACCGTCCACGCCCGTGGCCGACATGCGACACAATGGCCTGATGCGCGGCATCATCCTGGCCGGTGGATCCGGCACCCGACTGCACCCGATCACCCAGGGCGTCAGCAAGCAGCTGGTCCCGGTGTACGACAAGCCCATGATCTACTACCCGCTGTCCACGCTGATCCTGGCGGGCATCCGGGACGTGCTGATCATCACGACCCCGCACGACGCCGAGTCGTTCCACCGGCTGCTCGGAGACGGATCACAGTTCGGGATCTCGATCACCTTCGCCACCCAGCCCGAGCCCAACGGCCTGGCTCAGGCCTTCGTGATCGGCGCCGACTTCGTCGGGACCGACTCGGCCGCTCTGGTGCTCGGCGACAACATCTTCTACGGCCCGGGGCTGGGCTCCCAGCTCGGGCGGTTCGAGCAGATCGACGGCGGCGCGGTCTTCGCCTACCGGGTCGCGGACCCCACCGCGTACGGCGTCGTGGAGTTCGACGACGACTTCAAGGCGCTCTCCCTGGAGGAGAAGCCCACCCAGCCGCGCAGCAACTACGCGGTGCCGGGCCTGTACTTCTACGACAACGACGTGGTCCAGATCGCGCGGGACCTGAAGCCGTCGGCGCGCGGCGAGTACGAGATCACCGACGTGAACCGGGCCTACCTGGAGCAGGGTCGGCTGCAGGTCGAGGTCCTCCCCCGCGGGACGGCCTGGCTCGACACCGGCACGTTCGACTCGCTGCTGGAAGCCTCCGACTTCGTGCGGACGATCGAGTCGCGGCAGGGGATGAAGGTCGGATCGCCGGAGGAGGTCGCCTGGCGTCGTGGATTCCTCTCCGACGACGAGCTGCGGGTTCGGGCGGAGAAGCTGGTCAAGTCGGGGTACGGCCGGTACCTGCTCGACCTGCTGGACTGACGCACACCGCTCCCGCACCCGCCGACCCACCATCTGAGGACAGTCATGCCACGCGCGCTCATCACCGGGATCACCGGCCAGGACGGGCTCTACCTGAGCGAACTGCTGGTCAGCAAGGGCTATGACGTCTACGGCCTGGTGCGCGGGCAGAACAACCCGAAGATCGACCTGGTCCGGGAGATCGTCCCCGACGTGAAGCTGTTGACCGGCGACCTGGTCGACCTCTCCAGCCTGCTCCGGGCGCTGGACCAGTCCCAGCCGGACGAGGTCTACAACCTCGGCGCGATCAGCTTCGTGGCCTACTCCTGGGAGAACGCCCAGCTGACCACGGACGTCACGGCCAAGGGCGTGCTCAACATGCTCGAGGCCGTGCGGCTGCACGCCGGGAACGACCTGGGACGGGTGCGGTTCTACCAGGCCTCGTCGTCGGAGATGTTCGGCAAGGTCCAGCAGGTCCCGCAGAACGAGTCGACCCTGCTCTGGCCCCGCTCGCCCTACGGTGTGGCCAAGGTCTTCGGTCACTACATGACCATCAACTACCGCGAGTCCTACGGGATGCACGCCTCCTCCGGAATCCTGTTCAACCACGAATCGCCGCGCCGGGGCCCGGAGTTCGTCACCCGCAAGGTGTCGCAGGCGGTGGCCCGCATCGCGCTCGGCCTGCAGGACGGCCTGACCCTGGGGAACCTGGACGCGCGCCGGGACTGGGGCTTCGCCGGGGACTACGTGGACGCGATGTGGCGGATGCTGCAGCAGGACGTGCCGGACGACTACGTGGTGTCCACCGGCGAGACGCACTCGATCCGCGAGCTGTTGGACGTGGCCTTCGCCCGGGTCGGGATCACCGACTGGTCGGCCCACGTGACGCAGGACCCGCGGTTCATGCGGCCGGCCGAGGTCGACCTGCTGATCGGTGACTCGGGCAAGGCGCGGACCGTGCTCGGCTGGGAGCCGCAGGTGGACTTCGCCCGTCTGGTCGAGATGATGGTCGACCACGATCTCGCCGAACAGCGCGCCCGGACGTCATGACCGTCGCCCTGATCACCGGTGTCACCGGCCAGGACGGCAGTTACCTGGCTGAACGGCTGGTGTCGGAGGGCGTCACCGTGCACGGTCTGGTCAGGTCCGGCGATCGGACCCCGCCGGTCCCGGGGGTCCGATCGCATCTCGGAGATCTGGCGGACCTGGACGGGCTGCGCCGCCTCGTGCTCGAGGTCGCGCCCACCGAGCTCTACCACCTGGCCGGGATCAGCTCGGTGGCGCAGTCCTGGCAGGAACCCGAGCAGACCGCTCTGCTGTCCGGCGTGGCCGTGGCCCGGCTCCTGGAGTCCGCCCTCGAGGTGCAACGGGCGCATGGTGCGCCGGTGCGGTTCGTCCACGCCTCCTCGGCCGAGATCTTCGGCGATCCGGCGACCTCCCCCCAGGACGAGTCGACCCCGATCGCGCCGGTCAACCCCTACGGCGCGGCCAAGGCGTACGCCCAGCACATGGTGCGGATCGCCCGCGACCGTGGGCTGCACGCCGCCGCGGGGATCCTGTTCAACCACGAGTCCCCGCGGCGCCCCTCCTCCTTCGTCACCCGCAAGATCACCCAGGGCGCGGCCAGGATCGCCACCGAGGGCGCGGGGATGCTCACGCTCGGCAATCTCGACGCCCGCCGGGACTGGGGCTGGGCCCCGGACTACGTCGACGCCCTGGTACGGCTGGCCCGGCACCACGAGCCGATCGACGCCGTGGTCGCCACCGGTGAGCTCCATTCGGTGCGCGACTTCGCCGTCGCCGCCCTGCGACGGGCCGGGGTGCCCGACCCCGGATCGCGGCTGGTCAGCGACCCGGCGTTCACCCGCCCCGCCGATGCCGCACGGATGGTCGGCGACGCCACCCTCGCGAGGACCGTGCTCGGGTGGGCCCCGACCCGCGACTTCGACGCTGTCGTGGCCGCGATGGTCGACCACGATCTGGAGCTGCTGCGATGACCCGGATCGCGCTGACCGTCGAGCAGCTGTGGCAGCCCGCCCCGGGCGGCTCGGGCACCTACATCCGCGAGTTGGTCTCCGCCCTACGGGTCCGCACGCCCGTGGTCGGGATCGCGGCCCGGGGCCACCACCGGGCGCCGGAGGAGGACCTGCGGATTCCCGTCCTGACCTCCGCCCTGCCCCGCGTCGCGCTCTACGAGGGCTGGAGCCGGCTCCGCCGACCGGCTGTGCCGCGGGGCGCTGCCGGAGCCGATCTGGTGCATGCCACCACGTGGGCGGTGCCGCCGACCCGCGGGCCGCTGGCGGTCACGGTGCACGACCTGGCGTTCCTGCGCACGCCTGACCACTTCACAGCCCGCGGGAACCGCTACTTCCGGCGGGCGCTGGAGATCACCCGGCGCGAGGCAGACCTGATCATCGTCCCGTCTGCCGCCACCGCGGACGACTGCGTGGTGGAGGGCCTCGACCCCGACCGGATCCGGGTGATCCCGCACGGCGTCCGGGTCCCCCGGCTCTCGGACGCACAGGTCCACGCAGTGCGCGGGGCGCTCCGCCTGGAGCGCCCGTTCGTCTTCTGGTGCGGCACGATCGAGCCGCGCAAGAACCTCCCGGTCCTGCTGGCCGCCTTCGAGCGGGTCGCCGCCGTCAGCGAGCTCGACCTGGTGCTGGCCGGCCCGGCGGGCTGGGGGGAATCCGGCGCGGAGCTGGCCCGATGGCACGATGGGCCGTTGCGCGACCGGGTGCGGCTCGTCGGCCGCCTCACCCTGGCCGAACTGCATGCGGCCTACGCCTCGGCGCGGGTGTTCGCCTTCCCCTCGCTCTGGGAGGGCTTCGGCATGCCCGTGCTGGAGGCGATGGCGCACGGCACTCCCGTGGTGACCTCGGCCGGCACGTCGATGGCCGAGTTCACCGAGGGCGCCGGGCTGCTGGTCGATCCGCGGGACCCGGACGCCCTGGCCGACGCGATCCTGCGCGCCGCCGGGCCGGAGCACGACCTCTGGTCCGCTCGCTCGGCCGAGCGGGCCGCCGGATCGGACTGGTCCGTCGCAGCCAAGCGCCACCTCGCCGCGTACCGGGAGGTCGCGTGATCCGGATCCGTGTCCTGGTGGTGACCTGGCAGGCCGCCACGCTGCTTCCCCCCTGCCTGGACTCGATCCGCTCCCAGGAGATCCCGGATGCCGAGGTGGAGATCGTGGTGCTGGACAACGCGTCCACCGACGGCTCCGTCGAGCTGCTCGCCCGGGACTATCCCGAGGTCCGGGTGATCGGCGCCGAGCGCAACCTCGGGTTCGCCGGCGGGGTGGCACGCGGTCTGGACGACTTCCACGGTGACGTCGCGGTCCTGCTGAACAACGACGCCCGGATGCTGCCCGGTGCGTTGGCAGCGCTGGTCGAGCCGCTGCGCGCCCCGGGACGGCTGGCCGCGACGACCGCCCGGATCCTGCTCGCGGGACGCTATCGGCGCACCGACCGGCCGGTGTCGGACTCCCCGGACGGCCGGTCTCCGTGGCAACCGGACGAGGCCGGCGGCGTCCGGCTGGTGAACTCCACCGGCAACGTGATCACCCGCAACGGAACCGGAGCGGATCGTGACTGGCTGACTCCGGCCGAGGAGGAGAACGCCGCCCCGGAGGTGTTCGGGTTCTGCGGCGGTGCCGCCGCCCTGCGCTGGCCGGCGGTGCGGGCGGTCGGTGGGATCGACCCCGGCCTGTTCCTCTACTACGAGGACACGGACCTCTCGTGGCGACTGCGTGCCGCAGGGCACGACATCCGCTACCAGCGCGCCGCGGAGGTGGAACACCTGCACTCGGCCAGCTCGGGCACCTCCTCGCCGTTGTTCCGGTACCAGAACACCCGCAACTCGCTGACCGTGGTGACACGGCACGCTCCGGCGGCTCTGGTACTGGCCTCGTGGCTGCGGCAGTCCGCGGGCCTGGTCCGTTCGATCCTGCGTGGCCCCCGGGCCGAGTCGGCCCCCCGTGCGCGCGGGATCCGCGACGCCCTGCTCCGCCTGCCCCGCACCCTCGGTGAACGACGACGGATCTGGTCGCACGCCGCTCGTGGCCGGCGGGAGGCCCTCGACCCGCGCAGCTGAGGCCTCAGTCCCGGGCCGCTCGCCCGTACTGGATCTCCTTGAGCCGTTCCAGCTGTTCCTCCAGCAGCACCCGGTTGGTCCGCAGCAGGTCGGAGATCACGCCCAGTGCCATGGACAGCAGCGCGGCCACCGCCATGATCGCCGCGAAGATCAGGGACTGGACGTTCCCGGCGTTGTCGCCTCGCGCCAGGAAGACCACCAGGAACCGCACCGCCGGGATCAGCGCGAGCAGACTGAAGAACGCCGCCAGCAGGGCGAAGACGACCGTCGGCTTGAACATCAGGTAGCTGCGCACGATCGCCGAACCGGACTTGCGCATGTGCTGGAACATGTTGGTGAACAGCCGGGACTCACGGGTCTTGGCATTCGTGGTGACCGGCACGGACACGATCCGCAGGCGCTTGTGACCGGCCTGGATGATCGTCTCCATGCAGTAGGAGAACTCCGTCACCACGTTGAGTCGGTAGAGCGCCTGCCTCGAGTAGGCCCGGAACCCACTCGCCGCATCGGGCAGCCGGGTGTCGGCGGCCTTGTTCACGACCGCACTGCCCACACGCTGCATCACCTTCTTGAACGGCGAGAAATGGGCGATCGTCGCGGTCTGCCGATCCGCGATCACGATCTCCGCGGCCCGCTCGAGGATCGGACGGACCAGGTCCGGGATCCTGTTCTGCGGGTACTGGTTGTCCCCGTCGGTGTTCACCACGATGTCGGCACCGTGGGCCAGGGCGTACTCCACGCCGTCCCGGAACGACCGGGCCAGCCCCATGTTGCGGGTGTGTCGCACGAAGTGGGTCACACCGAGCTCGCGCGCCACCTCGACCGTCCGATCGGTCGAGCCGTCGTCGATCACGAGGATGTCGATCTCGTCGACCCCCTCGATCTCCCGCGGGATGCTCGCGAGCACCGCCGGCAGGGTCTCCTCCTCGTTCAGACAAGGGATCTGGACGACGACCTTCATGCCACTCCAACGTCTGGGTTCACAGCGCAACGACCGGATGCCGCGAGCAGAGCCTACCGGCGTCCCCGGTCAGGCCTGCGTCGCCCGGCCCGTCAACCGGCGGATCCGCCCGGATGCGCGCCGGCCGACCTCCTTCAGCCCTCCCGCGGCGAGGTACTCGCGCGCCAACGCGAGGTCGCTCCGCAGACCGCGCGGGCGCTCGAAGGGATGAGCGACCGCGTCGGGAGCGGGCAACACGTACTGGAGGTCCGCCGCCCGCCGCGGGAACCGGCAGAACTCGACCAGCGGTGCCAGCACCTTCGACCACCGGTAGTCCTCGGCGAAGGCGCGCACGTTGGTCCGTGCCTCGGACACCGCCGCGTCGTCGTAGAGATAGGTCTCCAGGGCCTGTTCCAGCGCGTCGACGTCCTCCGGCGGGACCGTGGCGCCCAGGCCGTGCTCCGCGATCAGGGTGCCGAAGGTGTCGCCGCTGGTGGCGACGATCGGCAGCGAGGCCCACAGGTAGTCCAGGATCCGGGTGCGGAAGCTGAACGCGGTCTCGACGTGATGGAAATGCGTCGAGACCCCGAGGTCCGCGTCCAGCAGGTAGTCGGCGCGCTCGGCGTAGGGAACCCAGCCGGAGTTGAAGAACACGTGCCGATCGGTCAGACCGAGCTGGTCGGAGAGCTGGCGGAGCTCCCACGCGATCCGCATGTCCGGCACTCCCGGGTTGGGGTGCTTCAGACCGAGGAAGTAGAGCTTGACGTCGGGGTGCCGCTCCTTCAGACGATCGACCGCGCGCACCAGGGTCAGCGGATCGAACCAGTTGTAGACCCCACCACCCCAGATGATCACCTTGTCGTCCGCCCCGATGCCGGGCACCACGCCCTTGATCGCGTGACGACGCTGGACCGGCGCCTGGTCGGCGATGCCGAACGGCACCACTCCGATCAACGAGTCCAGGCTGGCGTCCTGGTCGTAGACCGGGCCGTTGATCCGGCCCTGGCCGGCCAGCTGGCCCAACCAGAAGTCGCGCTGCTTGTCCGAGGCGCAGAGCACGTAGTCGGCCCGGTGCAGCTGCTCGTTCAGGATCCGGGTGGTCTCACGGATCGAGTGCGCCCGGCCTGCCTCACCCAGGTCCTTGGCCTGCTCGAGCTGCTCCAGGTGCATCGGGTCGTAGACATCCGCGACCAGGATCTTCGAGCTGTCCTTGAGCCACGGCGCCCCCTCCAGCAGGAAGCCCTGGAAGATGATCACGTCCGCCCAGTCGGTCTGCGCACGCAGGTCGCGACCGGTGGCGTACACCACCTCGAACTCGTCCGAGCTGGTCTTGGCACCGGCGGTGGACACCAGCCGGACGGCGTGTTCCGGCGCGAGCGCACGGGCGATCTCCCAGGCGCGGATCGCCGGTCCGGCCATCCGCTCCAGGAGCGGCTCGCCGGTGACCACCAGCACCCGGTGCTGCGACACGAAGTGCTGGTCGATGCCGAAGGCCTGCACCAGGGCGTCGTGCGCCTCGTTGTACCCGTCGAACGCGTAGGCCGGCTCGATCGCGTGCCGGAACAACGGGAACAGCTCGCGATCGCTGCGGCGGCGGGCAGCCTGCAGAGCGGCGCGGTCGCGGGCGATCTCGGGGAACTGGTCGACCAGGTAGTCGATCGCGTACACACCGGTCAGCGCCATCTTCGGCAGTTCCAGGGTCCCGACGTCGTCGTTCCCCGGCGAACGCTGCAGGTCCAGGGTGGAGGCGTCCACCCCCGCGCGGGCCAGCGACCGACGGACCGCGAGCGCCAGTGCGGCCGGCAACGCCTTGGCCAGCGACTCGTCGTCCAGGTTCTTGTACATGGACAAGAGCGCGTTCCGCTCGAGCAGATAGGCCTCGCGGAAGTTGCCGAACTTCTTCATCGTCACGTGGTGCTTGTGGAAGGCCACCGATTCCGGCACGTACCGCACCCGGTAGCCCAGCAGGTTCAGCCGCCAGCCGAGGTCGACGTCCTCGTAGAACATGAAGAAGCGCTCGTCGAACCCACCGAGGGTGCGGTACAGCGCCGCGGGCATGAACATCGCGGCGCCGGTCCCGAACAGGACGTCCTTCGCGACGTCGTACTCGGGGCCGTCCGGCTTCTCCGCCTCGCGCTTGTACCCGGCGCCGTACCAGGTCAGCGAGCCGTCCGCGTAGTCGATCAGCTGCCCGTCCCAGTCCAGCACCTTGCTGGCGACAGCGCCGATGCTGGGGTCCGACCCGAGTGCCGCCACCGCGGCGGCGATCCACTGCTCCCCAGGGCGTGCGTCGTTGTTGAGGAACGCGACCCACTCGCCGGTAGCGGCGGCCACACCCGCGTTGCACCCCCCGGCGAAGCCGAGGTTCGCCCCGGTCTCGATCACGACGGCCGTGGGGACGGCGGTACGGATCCGCTCGGCGCTGCCGTCACCGGAGTCGTTGTCCACGACGATCAGCTCGAGGCGGTCGGCCGGCCAGTCGACCCGGTCGAACTCCCGCAAGCAGGTGATGGTGTCCTCGGCTCCGCGATAGTTCACCAACACCACCGACACCACACCGGGGCGCGTCTCGCTCGGGCTCACTCATCCTCCTGCTGTGCGTTCACGGGCGCGTGCATGCCCTGCCGCGGCCGGGCGCGGGCGACGGCCCACAGTACCCCGGCCACCCGTGGCTCAGGCCGGGCTCGGGCTCGTGGCCAGATGCCGGGGCCGGGCCGGCGAGACCGGGTCGACGCCGGTGCGGCCGGCCTCGGACCGACCGAGCGAGGCTGCCGCGCACGCGGCGAGCAGCAGCAGTGCATGCGCCGCGAAGGCCACCCACACCACCGGGTCGGGCACCGTGGGCAGCGGCCCGGACCGCCCGCCGAACCGGTCCAGCACGGCGTCCAGGTCCCACGCCAGGTCGATCAGGTGGACCAGCACCCAGCTCAGCATCACGACCGCTCGCACCCGGGCGGACAGTGGCCGGCTCATCCCCACAGCGACCGCGACCAGCGCCGCGGGCAGCAGCACGGTGAAGTAGCGTGCCATCGCGCCGCCGCCCACGGCGACGTACATCAGCTGTTGCAGCGTGATCCCGGCAGCGGCCGCCACGCACAGGCCGAGCACCAGCAGATCGTCCGCACGTGATCGCCGTCGTCGCACCGCGCGGATCCCGGCCACCACCCCCAGCGCCGCGGGCACCAGGAAGAGGACGAGGTTGAGCACGTCACCCAGCGGCGCGGGCGACTGGGCGAACAGCCGGGCGGACAGCCGCCAGAACCCCGGGTCGACGATCACCTCGGGCACCGTCCGGGTGACCCGCTCGAGATGCTCGGCCGCCCATTCCGGCTGCGCCCCGGTGATCGATCCGGTCAGCTCCCGGTTGCGCCAGTAGAACCACCCGCTCCCGGCGATCATCGCGAGCGGGGGCAGCAGGACGCCCCACAGCCAATCTCCGGCGTTTCGGGACCGGCGGACCAGCAGCGACGCCGCCACCGTCGCCACGCACAGCAGAGCCAGCGGCACTCCGCTGAGCCGGGTGGCCGCCGCGGCGGCCACCGCCGCGCACCAGGCGAGCGAGCTCCAGGTGCCGCCACGTCCGACCCGCACCCAGCGGCCGGTCATGCCGAACAGCACGGTGACCACCAGCATCAGCAGCACGTCGTTGTAGACCGCTCCGCCCAGCCGAAGGACCCAGGTGTTGGCGGCTGCCAGCACCGGGACCAGCAGCGCCACCCGGCCCCATCGCCCCGTGAGCCACCGAGCGGCCCATCCGCTGGCGGCCACCGTCGCCAGTGCCATCGCGAGCGTCACGGCTCGGCCCGCATACGCGGCGAGCAGAGGATGGCCCGCGTCGACCAGAGGTCCGACCACCGGCGCCAGCACGAGATAGGTCAGGGGCGGGTGCTGCGCGACCCACTGCACGGCCGGGACCACGCCCTGTCCGGGATCCAGCACGAGTCCGGCCGAGAACTCGGGCAGCGCCCCGTGCCAGACCTGGTACGCGTAGTCGAGGTGCGCGGTCTCGTCGCCGAGCGCGTACGGCGGGACGACCGCGGCCAGCGCGATGCCGCCCGCGACCAGGGCCGCGCAGGCCCAGAAGAGAACCCTGCGGTGGACAGGTGGCATCGGTGTTCCTCTGGCGGCTGTGGAACGAAGACGCCCTGGTGATGCGGGTGGACCGGGTCGTCCGACGGCGTCGTGAGGACAAATTACACGCGTGCACGAGCTCTCCACACCGCCCGGGTACTGTGTTCCACTGCGTGCCCGGTCTCCCGGGCTCGAACCCGAGGGAAGACCAGATGACGGACATTGCCACCTCCCGTGCAGCGGCACTCGCCCAGGAGCCGATGCGGATCGCGGGTCCCCGCCCCGGATTCGCACGCGGGACCTTGTCCTCGCTGAAGGACATCCTGGCCCACCGCGAACTGCTCGGGTCCCTGGTCCGCCGTGAGCTCAAGGCACGCTACAAGGACAGCGCGCTCGGCTTCTTCTGGAGCCTGGCCCGCCCGCTGGCGATGCTGCTCATCTACTACATCGCGCTCGGCAAGTTCCTGGGGGCGGCCCGCTCGGTGCCGGACTTCGCGATCTTCATCTACACCGGTCTGACCGCCTGGGGCCTGTTCAGCGAGGTCGTGCTCGGCGGCACCGGTTCGATCGTGGCGAACTCCGGACTGATCAAGAAGGTCTACCTTCCCCGCGAGGTCTTCCCGCTCAGCGTGGTCGGATCCTCCCTGTTCAACTTCGGCATCCAGATGCTCATCCTGCTGTCCGCCACCGTCGTGGCGGGCAAGTTCCCGACCGGGGAGCGCTGGCTCTACTTCCCCCTGGCGCTCGCGGTGGTGCTGGTCTACTCGACCGCCCTCGCGCTGCTGCTGTCCGCGGTCAACGTGTACCTGCGCGACGTGCAGTACCTGATCGACGTCATCATCATGATCCTGTTCTGGGCCTCGCCGATCGTCTACGCGTGGAAGCAGGTCGCCGGGCACGTCAGCGGTGTGGTGGCCGACATCTATCTCGGCAACCCGATGACCCTGGCCGTGATGGGCTTCCAGAAGGCGTTCTGGGTGTCCGGCGACGGCGAGCCCATCCCCACCCACCTCGGGACCCGGTTGGGCATCGTCCTGGCGATCGGTCTCGTCCTCCTCTGGCTGTGCCAGCGCACCTTCGCGCGGCTGCAGAGCAACTTCGCACAGGAGCTGTGATGACCACCGTCATCGACATCGAGCAGGTCTCCAAGCGGTTCGTGATCCGCAAGGAGAAGTCCCTCAAGGAGCGACTGGTCAACTTCGGCCGCTCCAACCTGCACAAGGAGGACTTCTGGGCACTCCGCGACGTGAGCGTCCAGATCGAGTCCGGGACCACCGTCGGGCTGATCGGACCGAACGGCTCGGGCAAGAGCACCCTGCTCAAGACCATCGGCGGCATCATCCAGCCGACCACCGGACAGGTCCGGTTGCGGGGACGGCTGGCCGCCCTCCTCGAGCTCGGGGCGGGATTCCACCCGGACCTCACCGGGCGGGAGAACGTCTATCTCAACGCCTCCATCCTCGGGCTGTCCCGGCAGGAGACCGACAAGCACTTCGATGCGATCGTCGAGTTCTCCGGGATCGAGGCGTTCATCGACACCCAGGTGAAGTTCTACTCCTCGGGCATGTACGTCCGGCTGGCCTTCGCGGTCGCCGTGCACGTCGATCCGGACATCCTCCTGGTCGACGAGGTGCTGGCCGTCGGGGACGAGCCGTTCCAGCGCAAGTGCCTCGAGCGCATCCGGGAGTTCCAGCGCGAGGGCCGCACCATCGTCCTGGTCACCCACGGCCTGGACCAGGTCGCGGAGTTCTGCGACCGAGCGGTGGTGCTCGACCACGGCAACCTGGCGGCCGACGGGCCGCCGCGCGAGGCCCTGAAGGTGCTGCGCGCCGACTTCGAGGCGACCCGCAAGGAGGAGATCGAGCGCCGGCAGTCGGTGACCGGCGGCGTCGGCCTGCCGATCGCCTCGGTGTCCGCACTCGGCCTGATCGGCGCCCGCGGCGAGAACGGCGGCGCGGTGATCGCCACCGGCGCGGATCTCACCGTCGCCCTGGAGGTCCGGGCGGAGACCCCGTTGCCCGCGGGGTGGGAGCTCGGCATCGCGATCGCGACGCCGCTCGGCACCGTGCTCGGAGGTACCAACACCCATCTGCTGGAGGCGGTCACCCCGGACGTCCGGGGCACGCAGCAGTACTCCTTCCACCTGAAGAACCTGCGGCTGGGCGAAGGCGAGTACATCGTGCAGACCTCGCTGTCCACGCGCGAGGGCACCGAGGTGCACGCACTTCCCGACGCGCTGCACTTCACGGTGGAGGCGGACGGCCGGTCGCAGGGGGCGCTCTACCTCGATTCGAGCTTCAGCGTCGGTCAGCACTAGGCCGGACCGGGAACAGCACATCGCGCGGCCCCTGGCTGCGCCGAGGAGACAAGGACGACATGGTCGAGCGAGCCAAGCGCTATCTGGCCCGGGTGGCCCGGGGGGTCTATCGACGGGTCCGCCCGGCCCCCTCGGTCCCGGTACCCGATCCGGTCCCGTCGGACGAGCTCTCGATCCTGTTCGACGCGGCGTTCTACCTGGAGTCCAACGCGGACCTCGCGGGGACCGGGATCGACGCCCGGTCCCACTTCGACCAGTACGGCCGACGCGAGGGCCGGTCCCCCTCTCCCCTGTTCGACCCGTCCTGGTACGCAGAGGCCTATCCCCAGGTGGGTGCGTCCGGCCTCGACCCGCTCGGCCACTACCTCACCGAGGGCGGACGGGCGGGGCTGAACCCGGTCCGGGCCGGATTCGACTCGGCCTGGTACCTGCGCCAGAACGCCGAGGTCGACGCCTCGGGCGAGAACCCGCTGGTGCACTTCGTCCGCGAGGGCGCTGCCCTGGCGCTGGACCCGTCCCCGCACTTCGACACCGCGTGGTACCTGAGCCACAACGCGGACGTGGCCGCGACCGGGATGAACCCGCTGTCGCACTACCTGTGGCACGGCATCGGGGAGCACCGGCGGCCCAACGGCCGGGGAGTCAATCTGCGCGGCGAGCCCGGCGACGACTCCACGACGTCGGTGACGGTGTCCCACTACCTCGGTCGCCGGCGGCCGGACCTGCTCCCCCTGCGTGTGGTCCCCGGACCCACCGTGCGACGGATCAACCTGGTCACGGACTCGATCGGCGCCAACTCGCTGTTCGGCGGGGTGGCGACCGCCCTGCTCCTCGCCGCCTCCTGGGCCGAGCGCTCGGGCCGTCGACTGCGGATCGTGACGCGCACCGCTCCGCCGGACGCGTCCGGTCTCGCCGAGTTGTTCCAGACGGTCGGTCTGCGGCCGTCCGAGCAGCCCGAACTGGCCTACATCCCGTGCGAGCGCGGTGACTACCTGGAGATCGGCGACGACGACCTCTTCCTGACCACGTCGTGGTGGTCGACCGCAGCCGTGCTCGAGACCGTGCCCGCCGACCACGTCGCGTACGTCCTCCAGGAGGACGAACGCTGCTTCTACCCGATCGGGCACGACTGGTTGTACGCGTCCCGCACCATGAACCACCCCGGGCTCCAGGTGGTGGTCAACACCGGGAATCTGCTGCAGCACCTGATCGCCACCGGCCTGGACAACCTCTCCCGAACCGCGGTCTCCTTCGAGCCGTCGTTCCGTTCCTTCCTGCGCCCCGGTCGGTTGCTCGGCGCGGACGACCGGCGTCACCTGTTCTTCTACGCCCGGCCGCACAACCCTCGGAACCTGTTCGAACTGGGACTCGCGGCGTTGGAGCGGGCGATTGCCGACGGCCATCTGGACCGCGACTCCTGGCAGATCCACCTGGTCGGGCGGGACGTCCCCGCACTGGAGTTCTCGGACGGGTCACGCCCTGCGGTGCACGGCTCACTCGGCTGGGCGGACTACGGCGACTTCCTCGGCCGGATGGACATCGGCCTGTCGCTGATGGCCTCACCCCACCCCTCCTACCCGCCGCTCGATCTCGCCGCGAGCGGCTCGATGGTCGTCACCAACGAATGGGCCGGCAAGATGCGGTTCGACGAGGTCAGCGACCGGATCCTGGTCGCGGTTCCGTCGGTCGACGCGATCGCGGAAGCGATCGGACAGGCGGTCCGGCGGGTCGAGGAGCTGACCGACCAGCCGTTCGTTCCGGCACCGACCCCCCACTTCGCCCCGTGGGCGGAGAATCTCGCTCCCGCGGTCGAGCACCTCACCAAGGCGTTCGGCGATGCGTGAGGTCCCGGTCGCGCCGCCCGATTACCGCGATCCGTGGGACCTGTCCTTCGCCGCACGGAGCCGTATGCTCCGCGCGGAGGGCGTCCGAGTGGCCTACTACTACCGGTCGCCGGACGCCTCCACGTTCCGCTACCGCTGCTACAACACCGCGATGGCCCTGAACGAGCTGGTGCCCGGGGTGAGCGCGAGCTGGTTCCACGAGGCCGACGGCCACGCGCTGCTCGATCTGGTCAAGGACGTCGACGTCCTGGTGGTGTGCCGGGTGCCCTACAGCGACCAGGTCGCCCAGCTCATGTCGGTGGCACGGCGATTCGGCACCCGGGTCCTGGTCGACGTGGACGACTACGTCTTCGACCTGGCGATCGTGCCGGAGGTGGTCAAGACCCTCGACCAGTACGAGGGGGACCCCGCGGCCGCCGAGCACATGTGGAACTGGTGGTTCGCCTACTTCGCCCGGGTCCGGCAGACGATGGAGCTCGCCGACGAGGTGATCGTCACCAACGACTTCCTGGCGGCCCGCACCCGCGAGGTGCTCGATCAGCCCGTCCGGGTGATCCCCAACTTCATGGGCGCGGAGCAGATCGCCTACTCGCAGGAACTGGTCCACGCTCGCGACGCCGCCGGCGATCCCGATGACGGCACCGTCCACCTCGGGTACTTCTCCGGTACCCCCACGCACAACCGCGACCTCGCGCTCGCCGCCGGTGCTCTGGCCCGGCTGATGAGGCGGGACGAGTCCGTGCGGTTGCGGCTGGTCGGATTCCTCGACCTCACCGGTTCGCCCTTGGGCCGGTTCACCGACCGGATCGACCAGACCCCGCTCACCGACTACCTCGATCTCCAGCGGCTGATCGCCGAGGTCGACCTGAGCCTCGCCCCCTTGCAGGACAACCGGTTCACCAACTGCAAGTCGGAGCTCAAGTACTTCGACGCGGCTGCGGTCGCCGTGGCCAGCGTGGCTTCTCCGACCTACACCATGTCCGCCGCGATCGAGCACGGCGTCACCGGCCTGCTGTCCCGGGTCGACGAGTGGGACGTCGTGCTGGCCGAAGCCGTGCGCGGCCGTCGCACCGCAGGGCGGGAGATGGGCCGCCGCGCATACGAGCATGCGATCGCCGCGTACTCCCCGGCGGCCATGGTGGATCGCGTCTCGGACGGACTCGGGCTGACCGGACGGTGAGGCAGCAGCGGGCGCCGGCTCAGTAGCCCTCGGTGAGGTCCCGGACGTCCGGGAGCAACGCATCGTCCGTCACCCACCACTGCACCCGGTCCTGCAGTTCGAGGATCACCGCCGTGGCCTCCGTCTCACGGAACCACTGCGGCTCGGAACGGGCGAGCACGCCGATCAGCCCACCGGACTGGCTCAGGCCCGCGATCAGGACGGCCGCTCCCGCCCAGCGCATCGCGATGCCGACCCGGCGCCCGTTCGCCGCCAGGACGGCGGTCAGACCACGAGCGGCCAGGAGCAGCAGGGGCACCATCACCGGCTGCAGATAACGACCCTGCACGCCAAGGGGCTCACCCAGGGTGCGTGCCGTGCCGTACCCCGTGCTGAGCAACGCCATCAGGTAGAGCGCGCAGGACAGGGTCAGGGTCAGGCCGCCCGGAAGACCGAGAGCGGTGCGGGGCGCCAGGACGATCAGCGCCAGAACGCCCAGGGTCCCGGCCGTCAGCACCAGACCCACGATGTGCGCGCCGTAGTTGGCGGTCGGCCCGTCGCTGCCGTCCACCGGGAAGAACGACCAGGTCAGCATCGTCCCGGGCAACCAGTCGTGTGTGACGTAGTCGACCAGACCGCGCCAGCTGACCGCCTGATCCGGGAACGTCGGGTCGAGCAGGTAGTTGCGCCCCCAGGGTGCCCAGGTCTGGCAGATCGACACCGGGTGCACCACGGCGCAGTCCGGTTGCACGCTGCCGTATCGGATCAGGTTCACGCCGTAGCGCTCCAGCATGGCGGCCACCGCCAGCACCGCGCCGAGCACGGCCAGGATCGGCCTGGGGCGCCAGCGCCAGTCGGCCAATCCGATGCTCCGTCTGCGCAGGACAGCTCGGACCTGGCCGACCAGCACGGAGATGCCGGTGACGGCGACGAACGGCAGCATCGAGTACTTGGTCAGCGACAGCGCCGCTCCCGCCAGCAGGAACAACGACCACCCGTAGCCGTCGAACCGGTCCGCCCTCAACAGCCGGACCGCGGGAAGCCACATCACCGGCAGGAGCAGGAACGCGAGGTTGTCGTAGTTGACCGTGACGCCGAGGAAGGTGGTCATCGGCACGGCGGCGACGATCAGCACCACGACGTTCGCCGCCAGACCCGACAGCCCCAGCACACGCCCGAGACGTCTGATCACGGCCAGTGCCCCGGCCACCATCGCCACGGTCAGCAGGCGGATCACCAGTCGGTGCTCGGCGAGCGGGAGGCCTGCGGTCCACCGCCACGGGAAGCTGAGGAGCCAGTGGTACAGGTACGAGCCGTAGCGCTCGACGTCCCCCAGACGGACCAGGTCGTCGGGCTGGCTCTCCCACGGAGAGTGTCCCTGAGCGAAGTACCTGATGACCCCGAGGTGGTAGCTCTCGTCGTAGAGCGACTCGTGCAAGGTCACCGCGAGCAAGGACGCCTGGGCGACGAACACGGCGACGATCAGCCACATCGCCCACGACGAGCCGAGCGCGACCACGGCGCGGGTGCCCCATCTGCTCAGCGAGGCGCCCGTACCGCGCGCCGTCGTGGCACGGCGACGTGCGGCGTACCGCAGCGGGTGGGGGCCGGCCGCCTCCGCGCTCACCGGTCGTCCGGCAGGTAGGGATCCTCGCGGTCGAGTCCCCACCTGACGTCCAACTGCGTCCACTGGTCCGGCTCCGCCGTCGCCTCGGGCCCGAGGCGGTAGAGGGTGGCCTCCGGCTGCCAGACCAGGCGCCGCCCGGCCGCGCGCAGCTTGAGCGAGAGGTCGAGTCCGGACAGCGGTCCGAACCGGTTCTCGTTGAGACCGCCGGCCTCCAGGAAGACCTCCCGTCGGATCCCGCAGGCCACGCCGGACATCGCGGTGACCTCCCGCGCCACCTGCAGGGCCGCGAACGGACCGTGTTCCTGGGGACGCCACCCGCGCGCATAGGGCACGAGGGTGCCGTCGCGGTGGATCCACCCGGCGTGCCAGAGCCGACCGTCCTCCTGCAGGATGCGGGCGCCCACCGCCCCGACGTCGTCCTCGTCCAGCGGTGCCACCAGCTGCACGATGAGGTCGTCCGAGATCACCTCGGTCTGCTGGTCGAGCAGGACCAGCCACGACCCTCGGGCGCACAGCACACCGTGGTTGACCATCGCGGCATGACCGATGCCCGCCGGTGCCGGGATCGCCCGCACCCGGTCACCGCCGATCGCCTTCAGGTCGGCGAGCACGGCGGCGGGTGTGCCCTTGGTGTGCACGACCACGATCTCGATCCGCGGATGACCGGCACGGGCCACCAGTGACCGGACCGCCTCGGTCACCCAGACCCGGTCCTGGCCCCAGACCCGCCCGCCCGAGCCGTCCGTGGCGATCACCACGCTGACCAGCCGTCGTGGGTCGGTCGATCTCCGCACCCGGTAGGTGCTGGTCAGCCAGCCCTTCGTGGCCTCTCCCGGCACACCGGTCCGCTCCAGGTGGTCCTGGACCGCTCGGACCCCGGCGTCCCAGGCGTACGGCTTGGCCCCGACCTCACCGGCCGCCGAGCCCGGGACCACCCGCCAGTGGTAGAGCACCGAGCGGACGTGGTGCACCCGCCGGGCGATCTCGGTCACCCGCAGGACGAGGTCGTGGTCCTGCGATCCCTCGCAGCGCGCGCGGAACCCGCCGACCTCGCGCACCACGCGGGTGCGCAGCACGGACAGGTGCCCGGGATACATGTGCCCGCGCAGCCGCTCCGGCGACCAGTCGGGCTTGCGGTCGCGGTCGTAGAGCTCACCGTCCGCGCCGAGCTTGTCCTCGTCGGAGTACAGGTAGTCCACGTCCGGGTGCGCGTCGATCGCGGCCCGCATGGTCGCGAGGGCCTCCGGCACCAGCAGGTCGTCGTGGTCCACGAGGGCCAGGAACTCCCCCCGGGCGGCGGCGATCGCGTCGTTGGAGGCCGCAACGATCCCTCCGCCCTGCGCGCGCTCGATCACCCGCACCCGGTCGTCCTGCGCGGCCGCCTCACGCAGCGTCTCGCGCACCTCGTCCCGGGTCGACCGGTCGTCCACCAGGATCAGTTCCAGGTCCGGATCGGTCTGATCCACGACCGAGGCGATCATCGCGCGCAGCGCGTCCGTCGGAGGGTCGTAGACCGGGGTGACGACGGAGAACAGCGGTGACCTCGCGACCATCTCAGCGGCCCAGCACGCGTCGGGCGGCGCGCTGCGCCAGGCCGGGAGCCGCCCGGTCGACCTGCTCCTGCAACCGCCGGATCTGCTCGTTGGCGTCGGCCCAGCCCGCGTGCGCCCGCTGGGCGTCCTCGATCGACTTGCGCAGTTCCTCGTTCACGTACTCGTGCGTACCCGCCCGTCGGGCGATGTCCTCGCGGGCGTGCGCCAGCTCGGCCTCCTGACCGATGGCGTGATCGCGTGCCACCACCAGCCGATGCCGGAGGTCGAGCAGCTGCGCCGCCGCCGACTCCGGGTCGTCCAGCGCCGAGAGGGCGGTGCGCACCCGGTCGGCCTCCGCCACGAACTCGTCCGCCGGAGCGGGCAGCCCGACCGCAGGCACCACCTCGACCGGCTCCGGACCGGTCACCGCCGCGACCGGAGCGGCCGTCGCCACGAACTGGTACACCTCGGCGAAGGGCTGGGCGCGGACCCAGTCGACGACGCCCGCCGGCAACCGTTCCCGGTCCACCGGAACCTCGGTGTCCAGCGGATCGAACACGGTGGCCTGGAGGTCGGTGATCGCCAGCCCCTCCTCGTGCAGCATCCGCAGCAGCGAGGCGTGGGTGAAGAACGAGACGTGGGTGCGGTCGAGCAGACCGGTGTCGACGTACTCCCATTCGCCCTGGAGCAAGGCCAGCCGCACCGAGCCGTGCGCCACGTTCGGGACCGAGATGACCAGAGCACCGTCCGGCCGGAGCAGCCTCATCGCCTCACGCACCGCCCGGGCCGGGTCACGCAGATGCTCGAGCACGTCACCGAAGACCACCCGGTCGAAGCTCCCGGGCTCGAACAGGCTGTCCAGCTCCGTGCGGTCGAGGTCGGCGACGCGCACGTCACCCAGCGCCTCACGGGCCTTCGCGGCGTCGGCCTCGTCGATCTCGACCCCGCTGACCCGGCACCCGCGTTCGATCAGCGCGGCCCCCTGGTACCCGGACGCGCAGCCGACGTCGAGGACGTCCTTCCCCTCGCCGACCATGCCGACGATGATCGTGTGGCTCGAGTTGCGCACTTCGGTGTGCACCGTGGTCTTGTAGTGCGACAAGGGGTCTCCTCGGTCCGGAGGGAAGGCCGCGCGGCCCAGTCACGAGTCGCCACATGTTAGCCGGGCTCATCGCTTCGAGCAGTGCAGACGACGGTGGGCCGGGCAGCGGCCACGAACGATCCTGCCGTGCACGCTACGCTGGCGGTCACCCACCTGTCTGGAGGATCACCTCGTGCGCATGCTCGTCACCGGCGGAGCCGGATTCATCGGTTCCAACTTCGTCCACCAGGTGGTGCGGGAGCACCCCGAGGTCGAGGTCACCGTCCTGGACGCCCTGACCTACGCCGGTGACGAGAAGAGCCTGGCACCGGTGTGGGACAAGGTCACCTTCGCGAAGGGGTCGATCACCGACCACGACATCGTGGACGACCTGGTGAAGAACGCCGACGTGGTGGTGCACTTCGCCGCCGAGTCGCACAACGACAACTCGCTGCATGACCCGTGGCCGTTCGTGCACACCAACGTGATCGGCACCTACACGCTGCTGGAGGCGGTGCGCCGCCACGACGTGCGGTACCACCACATCTCCACCGACGAGGTCTACGGCGACCTGGAGCTGGACGACCCGGCGAAGTTCACACCGGACACGCCGTACAACCCGTCCAGCCCGTACTCCTCCACCAAGGCGTCCTCCGACCTGCTGGTCCGCGCCTGGGCCCGGTCCTTCGGGGTGCGCGCCACGCTGTCGAACTGCTCGAACAACTACGGGCCGTACCAGCACGTGGAGAAGTTCATCCCGCGGCAGATCACCAACGTGATCGACGGCGTCCGCCCCAAGCTCTACGGCACCGGGGAGAACGTCCGCGACTGGATCCACGTCGAGGACCACAACTCCGCGGTCTGGGACATCATCACCAAGGGCCGGCTGGGCGAGACCTACCTGATCGGCGCCGAGGGCGAGGAGAACAACAAGACTGTCATCGAGCTCATCCTGGAGCTGATGGGGCAGGACTCCTCCGCCTACGACCTGGTCTCCGACCGACCGGGCCACGACCTGCGCTACGCCATCGACGCCACCAAGCTGCGCACCGAGCTCGGCTGGGAGCCCCGCTACACCACCTTCCGGGACGGCCTCGCCGCGACCGTCGCGTGGTACCAGGCGAACGAGTCCTGGTGGCGGCCGCAGAAGGACGCGACCGAGGCGAAGTACACCCAGCTGGGTCGCTGAAGCCCCGTCCCCGGCCTCCTGCGGGAGGCCGGGGTGCCGGTCGGCGGAATGTCTGGTCTGCACACCCTCTTCACCAGCTCCGCCCCCGGGATGCGTCGCGCACCGGCCCGCGCCTCCTATGCTCGTCCGCGTGACACAACGCCACGCTGCCTCCGCACGCCCGCGCGCCATCCGCCACGGGCGGTTCCGCCGCAGTCACCGCGTGCTGCGAGGTGTCGCCCTCACCGCCGTCGGTCTGATGGCCTTCGGCATCTCCGGCGCCGCCGCGATCTACCAGACGCTGAACGGGAACATCGCGAGCTCGGACGTCGGCGACCTGGTGACCACGCTCCCGCAGCCGACCCCCACCGACGACACTCTCGCCGACCCGAACGCGGGCCAGCCGGTCAACATCCTGCTGCTCGGGTCGGACGAGCGGGACGGCGACAACGAGGCGATCGGCGGCTACGTCGGCGGCATGCGGTCCGACACCTCGATCGTGGCGCACATCTCCGCGGACCGGACCCGGGTGGAGCTGATCTCCATCCCCCGCGACTCCCTGGTCGACATCCCTTCCTGCACCATGACCGACGGCAGCACCACGGGCGCCCAGTCGAACGCGATGTTCAACTCCGCGTTCTCGATCGGCGCGGACAACGGCGGTGACATCGCGTCGGCGGCGGCGTGCACCTGGAACACCGTGCAGACCAACACCGGGGTGCCGATCAACCACTTCGTGGTGGTGGACTTCGCCGGGTTCACCAACATGATCGACGCCATCGGCGGCGTGAACATGTGCATCCCGAACGACATGTCCGCGCCCAAGGCGGGGCTGTACCTCAACGCGGGCAACCAGCTGCTGAACGGCACCCAGGCGCTGGCCTTCGCCCGGGCACGCACCGGCGTCGGCGTCGGCGACGGGTCCGACACGAACCGGCTCGGCCGTCAGCAGGAGCTGCTGGCCGCGGTGATGCGGGAGCTGCTCACCAAGAACCTGTTGACCGACGTCACCCAGCTGATCCGGTTCCTGGACCAGGCGACCGCATCGCTCTCCGTGGACAGCGGATTCTCCTCGATCACCGACATGGCCGCGTTGGGTGCCAGCCTTCGGGGCATCAGCAGTGACAACATCTCCTTCATGACGATCCCGTTCACCACGGCGCCCAGCGACCCGAACCGGGTGGTGTGGACCGACGACGCGGACATCATCTGGGACAACATCGCCAACGACCGGCCGATGACCACCGGGCTCGAGGACGACACCGCCACCGACGACACGGCCACGGACGACGTGACCGATCCGGCCACCGAGGAGCCGAGCTCCGAGGCCAGCACCCCCGCCCCGCAGGAGACCCGCGAGGCGGGCAAGGAGACCTTCACCGCGAACGACGTCACCGCGGTCTGCGGCTGATCGTGCCTCGCCGCCCCGACGACGACCGCACGCCGGACCGCGAGGTCCCGCCGAGCTTCTCCCCGTCCGAGTCCGGACGCCGCCCCACCGCGGACGGCGCCAGGTCGGTCGGGGCGGGTGCGGGCGCTCAGGCACCGTCGTCGCGTCCGGGTCGCCCGGCGTCCCCGGCCCGGGTGAGCGGTCGGCGTCCCGCCACGCCGCCGGACGCGGCACGGCCTGCGTCCGCGGGCGGCACCGCACGACGCTCCTCCGGCGATGCGACGCCCCCGCGCGGGTCCTCCGGCACGGCCGCACCGCACCGCACCGCAACCGCCGGCTCCCGGGGCGCTGGAGCG
>NZ_JANZKP010000011.1 GCF_025642745.1 Cellulomonas sp. RIT-PI-Y | reverse complement strand
TGGGCGCGACCACCAGCCGACCGCGACCGTGGGCGGGCGCGGTGCTCCGCACCTGCGCGCTCCCGATGGAACCCACCCAGCGGTCACGGAGCTCTTGAGTTCGCCGACCATCGCGACGAGGCCAGCGACTTCGCCTGGCTGCATCGAGATCTCCGCGAGAGATGCCCGATCCGTCCCCTGAACAGGACACCGGCGGCCGTGGATGCCTCTACGATGCAACCAAGAATCGACCTACGGGAGTGGGTGCAGGATGGCGCACGTCATGAGTGTCCACGTGGATGGCCTGGCAGGCAGATCAGATTCAGTTGAACTCGAATTCGATCGCCACACCAATATCATCTGGGGGCTAAATGGGAGCGGAAAGACGACCCTGCTCAAAATTATCCATGCCGCGTTGAATAATGACTCAAGGTCAATTAGAAGCCTTCCATTCAGATCAGCCGTAGTCAGAATTCATAGCATCGACCTCACCGCTGAGATTACGAGATCGATTTCGATGATCCCTGAAAACGGCGAACTCGACATCCTTGAGCCTGATGACGAGGTCGTCTTCGATCCCGATTTCGAGGAAACCGGCCCCCGATGGGCCACAGAATATAGCGAAGAAGTCGCGCGCGGCGTCGGTCGCTTGCACCATTCATACCTTTCTATCAACCGCCTAGTCGACGAGTCACGTGATCCTCGGTATCGTAATCCCAGGTTTCGCGAGGCGATCGATGACTCCACCCTAGATGACCTGTTTGCTCGACAAGTCACCCAAAGATGGCAAGCCTACTTTACTGAATCGCTTTCTCGGGTACGAGATATCCAACAACAAGGACTGGGTCAAGTGCTTTCGGTCTTGTTTGGGGGATCGAGAACTACTAGTCAAACGACCCTGCCCCAGACAGACGTCGGTGAAGCTTTCGAGATGACACGTGGGTTCTTGCGATCCCAGAACATTGCCGTCAATTTCAACAGAGGGTCTTTCAGCCAGCGATTCACCAGTGAGCGCAACCTCCAAGAGGTGGTGGGGCATATTCGAACAATCATGGAAAATGTGGACGAAGCAATCAGGCCTCAGGTCGATTTTGCACATCTCATCCGAGATCTTTACTCTGGCAGCAAGCAACTGGCGTTCGATTCTCGGGGAATCCGGGTAGTAGTCGATGGAGACGCAATCCCCCTCTCCTCTCTATCTTCAGGGGAGCGTCAAATACTGCATATTCTGCTCCAAGCATTATCAGGCGGGGAGAGCTCAGTAATCATCGATGAGCCTGAGATTTCGCTTCATGTAGATTGGCAAGAGCGACTGGTCGAGTCAATGCGCATTGTCAATCCCGACTGCCAACTCATTCTGGCGACACACAGCCCGGAGGTCATGGCCAACGTCGCCGACACGAATATTCATCAGATATGACGAACGTCAAGATACCTCAAAGCGCTGAGGCCTTCGCGCGCCGAGTAATGATGGGGAAGAAGCGCATCTGGGTCGTAGTGGAGGGGCGAGCATACGACACTCGATTCTACGACCGAGTTCTACGAAAGAGTCCGAATACGCTAAAGGCGGGATTTGAGATTCGCCTCGCTGAACAGATCGCGCACAACGGGTCGACAGCGGGCGGGAAATCCCACTGTCTGCGTCTTCATGACTACTACCGCCGCGACCACAAGTTGCGACAGCAGACAGCCAGCGGTGATCGCCTGATCGTCTTCATGCTCGATAAAGATCGAGACGACTTCACCGGCAGAAAAAAGAGATCAGATCACGTAATCTACACGCATCACGCTGACGTTGAGGCAGAGATCTATGCCCACGGCCGCCTTCGCAAGAGCCTTGCCGACTGTCTGTCACTTAGCAAACCGGAGTCCTCCAGCCTAGCCAAAGAGATCGGCGATCCGCTGGAGACACTCGCAGGTCATTGGGCAGAGTGGGTGTCCCTCGGCTGCATTGCCAGCGGCGCGGAATCTCGGTGCTCTATAAAGGCCGCGGGAGAGTCTACTATTCATAAGCAAAAGTACGGGCCACTCGATCTCGCACTTCGCGAGAAGGCGGCGCGCGAGGTCCATGCATCCGCAAGATGTTCGCCGGCTCGATACAAGCAACTCGAAGCTCGAATCGCCGGTGTGCGGCGCCGCGGTGAGATTGCTCTGTACTTGAAAGGCAAGCATGTGCCGGGCTACGTGGCTTGGAAAGCGCGAGAGTACTTTAGCAACCGTCGCGCGGTAAACTTGCGCGGACTTGAGACCGCCTTGACAACAGTGATACTCGGGTCGGTCGATTTTAATGGTGACTGGGTGCGACATTATCATTCACGAATCGAGGCGTTATAAACAGCTTTCCGTCACGCGAATGACAGTTCAACTTTGCTCTCCGATGTGTTCCGGAGGTCGACGTCGTGCACTACGTGGCCGTGTGCGATCGCGTCGTTCACGCACTGTGGAGGTACTCCTCAATGGCCTGGCGCATCACCGCGCTGGGCGTGCGCCCCTGATCGCGGGCAGCCCGAAGCAGTGCCTCGTCGACGTCTTCCGACAGACGGACCTGTCGCTTCGGGGAGCGCCCCGCACCGGATGACGACAGTCGCGGGCGACCACGCCCTCGCCGCACAGCCGCGTCGAGCTCATCCGCGGTGAGGAACGCCGCCAGATACTCCCGGCCGGGAGTATCGCCGCTCCCCTGCTCGACGACTGCGTAAGTACCGAGTTCGAAGCTGTCCGCTCCGACTTGCTCGGCAAGTCGCGCGAAGTGGGCGTCGTCGCTCCGCGTCGCATCGGCGTTGTTCTTCTCGGTCACAGCGCCCTCCTAGCCGCCTCAATGATCTTGGGTCGCGCTTGCATGACGTGGAAGACGACGAGCTGGCCTTGAGTGACCTCCGTCATCACCTCGAGCCGTCGCCCGTCGAGCCCTGGGCCGATGAACAGATCCGGAGCGCTCCGGCCGTCCACCCGCGAGGTGCCGAACGGTGAGACGCGCAGTTCGTAGTGGAGCACTGCATTGAGTGCGTCCTCGTGCGAGATGCCGTGCTTGCCGGCACTGCTGGTCCAACGGATCTTCATCCTAGTTCGGTACTCCCAAAATAGCCAGGGTTACGGTCGCAGAGATCCATGTCATCCACCAGGGTTCCTGCGCGGCTCGATCACGCGCGCGTCGCGGACGTCAGCCGGATCAGCGCGGCAGCCACCCGTAGAGCGACCTCCTCGCTCACTCCTCCGGAGAGCATCCGCATCACGTCGTCGGCGGCAGATTCGCTGAGGTCCGCGTGCCCAGCGCCTTCGGACAGGGGCGCGGCCGGAACTCGCCCGACCTGTTCAGGCGCACCGGCGCGCACCACCTCCAACAAGCTCTCCACCGGCACGTGGGTGTACACCTGCGTGGTCTCGGGCCGCGCGTGCCCCATCACCTTCTGCAATGCCAGCAGGTCCGGGTGGCGGGAGTTCGACGTCGTCGCGAAGGCGTGCCGCAGCTTGTGACCCGTCCACGCGCCGGACAGCGCCTGGCTCATCAGGCGCGAGACCGTGCCGGCGGACAGGTGCCCGTCTACTCGCCCCGAGAACAGCCAGCCCTCGGCGCGTTCGATGGCCGCGACCACGTCACGGTTCTCGATCGGCACGTACCGGGCCTTGCCGCCTTTACCCTCCACCCACAGGCCCCTGCCGTCCCAGTTGTCCCGGTGCGCCGTGGCGATCTCGCAGCACCGCAGCGCCGCGTACCGGGCCAATCGCAGCATCGTCGCCTCGCGCTGCGCGGACAGCCTGATCGCCCGGTCGACGACCGACCACGGTGCCGGCCGCGGAACCGCAGCCGGCACGCTCACCGGCTCCAGCCGTGCCGCGGGATCCTGCTCGATGTACCCCTCGAGGTACGCCCAACGGAAGAACTTCACGACGGACGCCCGAGCCGAGCGCCTGGTGTTCGCCTGCCACCGACTGTCGGCAAGGAAGCGCCGCAGGTCCTTGGTCGACGTCGCCCACGGTCCCCTGCGCTGTTCGAGCGCGAGCCGACGCAGGTAGCTCGAATGCACCCGGATCGAACCCGCCGAGAACTGCACCGACATCAGATACGTCCGGTACTCCTGGAGCGCCGTTGCCCAGTCCATACCCCCACCCTTCGTGTCCACCCGTTCGGGGTGGGTCACGATGCGGGACCGACGCCGCACACCCAGGGGCCGTACGACTCTGGACGGCGACGATTCACGGACAAGCCGCCGTGTACTTCACGGCTGTAATTTCGCAGATCAGCGCGTACACAGGGGGTGCCAAAGCTCGATCCGAGGCAGCTACTCATGCGAGGCGCATATCCCTCGAAGGCCGCACGCAGGCGCGGTACGCCGCCAGATCGACCACCAGCCCAGACGAGTAATCGGACGGTTACTGGTTCGAGTCCAGTCAAGGGAGCATCTGGCCCCCGGCAGCGATCCGTTGCCGGGGGTCTTCTGTTGCTGGGCCACGTCCGGAGCAGGGACCGGCATCGACGTTCACGACCCAGGAGGGGCTCCCGCTGACGTCGGCGCGCTGCTCGGCGCCGCTCCGCCGTCCCTCTGGCTGTGCGCGAGGGCGTGGCCGTCGCACGCTGCCAGTTCCTTACGTTTGCGGGGGCCCGCTCTTGGTTGCGCTGTCGGTCAGCCGCGCATCGCACTCGCAGCAGCCGTCCACCACACCCTGGGCTTGCTTCTATCCGCCATAGCGCTGAGCGTGAGCGCCCTGCCGCTCCTTTGGCTGGCCCTCGTCTGGGCTCTCCGCGCGGTCCGTGGCACCCGACCGATCCGGGCGTGGCGCCGGGCACAGACCGGCCCGTTTGTCCCTGATGCGGCCTCACAGCCCAGGGACATCGACCTCGCGCTCGCCGCGTCGACAACGCCAGCACGCTCGAGGTGCGAGCAGCCACGATCATCTCAGCGATGCCGAGCGGTGCGTCGAGTTCACAGTGACAGGGCGTGCCAGGCGACGCGCAAGGACTTCCCAACGGCCGTTGGTGCAGCGCTGACGCGTATTCCACCCCGGTCTGGCGTGCGATCGACGGCACTGGGTGGAGCGTGGCCACGGCCCCCTGATCGAGCCCACCGTCGCGATATCGATCGGGCCTCTGGCACCGTGGGAATTCCTCCACGGTGCCAGGAGCGCGGCCGTGGTCGACGGAAGCAGCCAGCGACGCGTTCCCGGCGGAATACGTGGACTCGACGCTGCGAGCGAGGTTGCAGGCGTGGGCAGCGCGCTCGAAGCAGCAAGCCAGCTCATCCTGAGCTGTTGTCACGACTCGCACATGGACGAAGACAGCCCATCCGAGCGCGACCAACACACCGACACGATGATGGCGAGCACCAGAAGCCACACGCCGCGATCCGGACGCTCTGCCGCCTCTCAGCCATCTCTCGACGGGCGCGGATAGCCAGACAGCCCTAGCGTCAAGTTAGCGCTGAGGACTCCATGTTCCGACGTCGCCCTGTGATGAAGCTGCGGGGAATCCGAAAGGCACCTTCACGGGTGGCGAGGAGGACGCGATGAGTACCAATGACAGCAGTGCGGCTGCGGTGACGGACACCGCGAAGGAGCAGGTATCAGAGCTGGCCACCGGAGCCGTGGACAGTGGCCAGGGCGTACTGGAGGAGGCGAAGGAGCAGGCTGCGGATGTCGTGCAGGAGGCCAAGGGTCAAGCACGCAACCTGCTGGGCGAGGCCCGTTCCGGCCTGAACGCTCAGGCATCCGAGCAGCAGTCACGGGCCGCCTCGAGCCTCCGCTCGCTCGGTGACGAACTCACCAGGATGGCGGACAGCTCCGAGCAGGACGGCCTCGCGACTGACTTGGTTCGCCAAGCAGCTGGGCACACCGGCTCCGTGGCGACCTGGCTCGAAGACCGTGAGCCGGGCGACATTCTGAGCGACGTGGCCGATTTTGCTCGAAAGCGGCCAGGAGTGTTCCTGGCGGTCGCGGCGGGAGCCGGGGTGCTTGCCGGCCGGTTGACCCGGGGCCTGAAGGATGCGCCATCGTCGGGCGATACCAGTGAGGCGTCCCGGACCACCGACACTGCGGACCTCCCGGCGCCGACGACTGCGGCCACCGATCCCGTTCCCGTCGTGGGTGAACACGGGCTCGATACCACAGCTGCGGACGAGCACGGTGCCGAGGTGCAGGTCGGGGGTGAGCAGTTCCATCAGCCGGAGTCGGATGCGACGACAGCGGTGGGTTCAGAGGAGCAGGCGTGGGTGTCCAGCGGGACGGGTTCCGCGACGCCGGTGCCGGCCGAATGGCCCCCGACAGAGGCAGCGGACGAGACCGATGATGACCCGTTGTCCGGCTTCCGGCAGGAGAACCGGCCGTGAGCGGGCCGGGTGACCTGCCCGGAGGGCCAACCGGACGCACCCCGCCCGTGGGCGAGCCGCCGTCCGGACCGAATGCGAACGGATCCGGCGAGGACCGTCCTTCGCTCGGTGACCTGATCGGCAACGTCACCCAGGACCTCTCGGCTCTGGTGCGCCAAGAGGTCGAGCTCGCCAAGGCCGAGCTGACCCAGTCCGCGAAGCGGGCGGGGACTGGAAGCGGGCTGTTGGCGGGGGCCGGAGTCGCCGGGCACTTCGTCCTGTTGTTCTTGTCGATCGCGTTGTGGTGGGCGCTGGCACACCCGCTCGGCCACTCGTGGTCGGCGCTGGTGGTCGCGTTGGTGTGGGGCGTGATCGCCGCCGTGCTTGCCCTGCGGGGCCGCTCGGAACTGCAGCGCATCAAGGGAGTGCCGCGTACGGCTGAGACGGTGAAGAAGATTCCCAACGCCCTCAAGGGCGAGGAGGAGGCGAACCATGAGTGAGAACCCGGATGAGATCCGCGCGCGGATCGACGCCACCCGTGCGGACTTGAGCGCAAACGTCGACGCGGTCGGCGACGCGCTGGATCCACGTCAGGTGGCGCACCGCCAGGCAGACAAGGTCCGAGGCAAGGCTCGCTCGGTCGTAGACCGGGTGATGGGCACCGCGCATGACGCTCGGAAGGCGGTCGACAGCAGCGTGGAGAATGCCTCCGACTCAGCGTCGGGCCTGGCCGAGAGCGTTCAGTCCGCGCCCTCAGCAGTCGCTCACAAGACCCAGGGCAACCCCTTGGCCGCCGGGTTGATTGCCTTCGGCGCCGGGTGGCTCGCCGCATCACTTCTTCCTGCTTCGCAGAAGGAACAGCAGGCGGCTACAGCCGTGAAGGAGCAAGCCCAGGCCCTGGCGCCTCAGGTCAAGGAGGCGGTTGGACAGGTGGCCGATGAGCTACGCGAGCCGGCGCAACACGCGGTCGACCAGGTCAAGGAACGTGCGAGCGAGGCAGCGGACGCGGTGACGCAAGAAGGCGCCGAAGCTGCTTCCGATCTGAAGGACCAGGCACAGCAGTCCGCCCAAGAAGTCCGAGAATCCACCCGACAGAACTGACGTATGGGCACCGCTGGTCGAGCAATCGAGTTCCTCGACCAGCGGTGCCCGTCATGCTCTCACCTGCAATCGACGTCCGGTGCAGACCGGAACCCAGAGACCGTGGCCCACCCGCCCATGGCTTCGTCTGAGTCCTTTCGTTCCGAGGCATCCGCAGCCCGTAGCACGGAGTAGATGCCACTCACTCATCGGGTGAGACCTTCGAGGGCTCCGAACATGTGGAGCCCGGGAGATTCTTAGCCGGAGCGACGGCTCGTCAAGAAGGCGTCAAGGCCGAGGACGGACAAGACGTCTTCGATGACCTCCGGTACGCCTCGGAGGTGGCGGGGTCGTCGGTGCCGGGCTCAGCCGCGCCGGTTGGCCGCGAGTTCGGCGTCGACGAAGAACGCGACGCTGTCCTCGAGTCCGTTCTCGACGAGCTTGAACGCCTTGCCGATGGGATTGGCCGTGTTGCCGCCGGGACCCGTGACGACCAGGAGGAAGCCGAACAGCTGCGCCTGTTCCGGGGTCAGATCGACCCACCGGTATCCGTGTCCGCGCACCAGCACCTCGCCCACGTAGCAGCCGGCGGTATAGGTGGTCTCGGCCACCAGGTCGGACCCCGGCTCTCCGAACGAGTCGAGCAGATCGTCCACCCAGCGCAGACTCCCCGTCGAGTAGTCCAGGGCGATCCCGCCGATGTTCTGAGCGGCCTCGACGAAGGAGTCCGCAAGGGCGGCGGCGTGCTCCGCTCGGGGCGGGTGCGGCAGACTCAGCCCCCGCCCGTTCCAGGCCGGGCCTCTCGGGCTCGGCGCGTCGCCTCCAGGCGTGACGTCGTCACGCACCGGGACGGGCTCGACGTGCGACCCGTTCCCGTCCTCGGCCCGTCGCTTCTTGAAGATCCCCATGTGGAGCTCCCTCGTGTCGAAGTTCTTCGAAGAGGGCTCCGACGGTAGAGACCTCCCGCCGAACGGGCAACCGGTGAGGGCTGCCCGTCTCACGGATCGAACTTGTTCGCTCAAAGAAGTTGAGCTGGGTGGAACAGGCTCTACGGCGTGCCCCATGAGCCGAATCCTCTTCGCACAGGTCCTCTCCGCCTCCGTCGTGGCCACCGCGCTGCTGCTCTCGAGCTGCTCTGCCGCCGAGGAGAGCGCGGCCGATCCGACCGCCGGTGTGCAGGACACCGTCGAGCCGGAGTCGACGTCGAACGCGTCGACCGCCCCCACGGACTCGGCCGCGACGCCCGCGTCCGTCAGCACGATCACCGGCACCGGCTACAGCTACGCCGTGCCGGAGGGCTGGGTGGCACTGCCCGCGTCCAGTGACCCCGCCTTCGCCGCCCTGGACTCGATGGCGGCGGACAGCGCGAACACCGCCGACGGGTTCTCCGACAGCACCGCGATCGCCATCGCGGGCGACCGCACGCTGCCGCTCGAGGCTCGTCGCACCGTCCTGGACCTGGCGCAGGAGTCGACGGTCCTCGGCCATCCCGATCGGGCCGAGGACGTGGAGCCGCACCCCGACGATGTGGCCCGGCTCGGCGCCCGCCTCGACGAGGTCGCCGCCGACCTCCGATCCTGATCGGCCCTCCGGAGCGCGCGGGGTGGACGCCCCACGCGGTCAGCCCGCCTCCGCTTCCCAGCCGTCGTAGTCCCCGCCGGGGACGGAGGCGGCCAGCGCCTCGAAGTACGCACGCATCGCCCGGACGTTCGCGGGGTCGACCGCCAGGTCGTCGCGGCTCGCGATCACGCCGAGGGGCTCGGTCACCGGCCGTACTGTCCAGCCATCGGCCACCAGCGTCCGAACGAGTTCCTGCTGTCCCGGCACCGTCGAGCACAGGAGGTAGTGGATCCAGTCCCGGGGCGCCGACAGTCCGCGGGGGGTGTCCGCCAAGAGGGCCAGGAGCCGATCGTCCCACGGATGCCCGGTGGGCCCGGGGCCGGTCGCGGACGGCGTCACCCGGGGCCTCGAGCTCGTCGCTGATCTCGAAGACCCGGGTGCCGGAGACGACTCCTCCGGCGGGCGTCTGCTCGGCGATCGTGAGGGCCTCGGCGTAGAGGTCACGCAACGACCGCCACTCCTCGGCGATCTCGTCCGACGGGGTCACGGACGCCAGGACCTCGATCCGCCGGGACAGGTCGTCGCCCGGGTCGTCAGCCGACTGCTCGCTTGGTCCGCCGGGTGTGGTGACCGCGTCGACGTCCGGCGCTCCTCCCTGTCCCGAGCACCCGCCCACCGCCACCACGACGGCGAGCACAAGGGTCGACAGGACGCGTGCCCAGTGCGAGTGGAGGCGTGTCATGGCTCCTCCTCCTGTGGTCCAGCGGGTGGCGCCGAGGGATGCCCCGCTCTCATCGCACCGCGCGCACGGGCAGCACGGCCAGACCCCCGACCAGGACCAGGAACGCGGCCCAGACGTAGAGCACCACGTAACCCGAACTCCCCCACCCCACGACGATCGGCGCGGCCGTCAGGGGGACGACGACCTGCGGGAGCTGGTAGGCCAGCGCGACGACGCCCAGGTCCTTGCCCGCGTCGGCGAACGAGGGCAGCACCTCGGTCATGAGCGCGACGTCGACCGCGATGTAGGCCCCCTGGCCGATCCCGATGACGACGAGGGCGGCCAGGAAGAGCGCTTGGTCCGTGCTCGAGACGGCGAGCAGCAGCCCGCAGGCGGTGATCCCGCATGCGGCGAGCACGATCGGTTTGCGCCGGCCGGTGCGGTCGGACACCCAGCTCAACAGGGCCGCCGACAGGGCCGACCCGACGAAGTAGCAGCCCAGCGCCCGAGCCTGCACCCCGGACGCCTGGTCGAGCGGCACGGACAGCCGGTCGACGATGAAGTAGAGCAGGTAGAGCATCACCGAGACCATGCCGGTGGTCACCAGGAACCGGCAGGCCCAGGCCCACGCGAAGTCCCGGTACCGGACCGGGCTCAACCAATAGGTGCTGAGCAGGACCCGCAGGGTCAACGGCGGCGGAGCGCCGGTGAGCACGGCGTCGCGAAGGACAGCCACCAGGACGAGGCACAGCGCCGATCCGACCGCGCCCGGCACCAGGAACCACAGCCGCCGCTGATCGTCGGGGAGCACGCTCACCAGCGCCGCACCGGCGATCAGCGCCATGCCGCTGGCGATGCCGGTCGCCCCGGCGACCCGCGCACGGATCCGGGTCGGGACCTGGTCGGCCAACAACGCGTGCTGCGCGACGGTCACAGCACCGAACCCGACCTGTACGACACACCAGGACCACACCATCGTCGCCAGGCCGTCGGCGTGCGCGAGGGCGACGACACCGGCGAATCCGACCAGGGTGCCGCCGACCATCCACGGTCGGCGCATGCCGGCCCGGGCCGTGGTCCGGTCGCTCAGCCGGCCCAGGAGCGGGGTGGCGATCATCAGCACGAGCCCGCCGATGCCCGCGACCACCGCCAGGCGCGCGTCCTTCAGGTCGGGATCCCAGACGGCCAGCGCACGGGGGGCCGCCGCACCACTGATTCCGGCCACGACGAGATTTGCGCCGAACCAGGCCGCGACCAGGACCACCACGAATCCACTGCGCTGGACCCGGGCGAACGGCGCCTCGACCTCGGCCACCGTCCTGGCCTCAGACATGCAGGCCCCGGAGCACCGAGACGACGTGGCCGTGCCAATCACGGGCGGCGAGCAGCGTCCCCGGCCACCCCGGCGAGTCGTGGCCGAGCCCGAGCCCGACGAACGCACTGGACTCGACTCCCGCGGCACGCAGGCGTGCGTGATATGCCTCGCCGTCACCTCGCAACACGTCGTACTGCGCCAGGAGCAGGTGGGCCGGGGGCAGCCCGGACAGGTCCGGGTGCCGCAGCGGCGAGGCGATCGGATCGAGAGCCTGCGAGGCGCGCGCGAGGTAGTCCCGCCCGATCCCGAGGTACTCACGACGCACGGCCCACGCGGGGACGCCGATCCGACGCAGGGCACCGAATCGCATGCGGCGGGTCGTCAGGTCGAGCACCGGCACCTCGAGCACCTGCAGACGCAGCGGCGGTCCGTCATGAGACCGGTCGCGGTCGAGCAGCGCCAGAGAGGCCGCGATGTTGGCCCCGGACGACTGCCCTCCCACTGCGAGCCGTTGTACGTCGATCCCGTGCTCCGGTCCGTGCTCGCGCACCCATTGCAGCACCGCGTGACCCTGCTCCACCGGGGTCGGGCACCGGTGCTCCGGGGCCAGGGCATAGTCGACGGCGACCACCGCCACCCGCGCGTCCCGCGCCCGGCTGCGATTCGTCCAGTCGGTCGACGGGTGGTCGAGACCGCCCTGCCGGAACCCGCCGCCGAAGAACTGCACGACCGCCGGCAGCGCTCCCGCGTCATCGGGCCGGACGATGCGCACCCGCACGTCGGGATGTCCCGCCACCGGGACGACGACCTCCTCCTGGCGCGCCTCGGGCAGCGGCAGACCGACCTCGGGCCACGCGGCGCGCTCGGCCTCGAACGCGAGCACCCGGCGGCGTTCAGGGTCACGCGTCCGCTCGCCTCCCGCACGGAGGGCTGCGCGATACCGGGCTCGGACGGTGGGGTCGAACGGCATACAGGAGTCCTCTCGGGGTCAGTCGGTCCACGGTGTGACGGTGGCGCCGGTGGTCCCATAGTGTCGGGCGAGCTCGGAGGCGGCCGTGCGGTGCCACCAGCGCGCGGGGGGGTATCCGCCGGTACAGCCGATGGTGGCGTGCAGGTGGTCCTGACCGCGGACGACCCGCACGTCGACACCCGCACGGGCGAGCCTCCTGGCGAACACCTCACCCCCGTCGCGCAAGGGGTCGAGCGCCGCAGTCATCACCAGCGTCGGGGGGAGGCCGGACAGCGCACCCGCCCACGCGTCGGACCCGAGCAGCGGGTGGTCACCGATGCCGGCCAGCGGATCGTCCAGGCCGTACCCCCGGGAGAAGGCGCGCACCGACTCCTGCTCCGGCCTCACACACACGGCGGGGACCTCGAGGTGCACATGCCGGACCGGGGCCGCCGCGTCACGGAGTCGGACCGACGCCGCGGCGGCGATCGACGCCCCCGCGGAGGTGCCCCCGAGCCCGACCCCGCTCACGTCCACGCCGGCCACATCGCCGGACAGCAGGGACCCCATCGCGTCGACGGTGTCCTCGACGGCCGCGCCCGGTTCGTTCTCCGGCACGAGCCGGTAGTCCAGCGAGTACACCTGCACACCGGACAGCAGGGACCTGGCGGCCAACAGACGGTCGTTGACGCGTTCGTGGACGCTCCCCGACCAGAAGCCCCCACCGTGCAGGTAGAGCTGGGTGGCAAGCGGTTCGTCCCCGCGAGCAGCCGGACGGTAACGGCGCGCCGTCCTCCCGGCGAGCGACACCTCGCCCACCTCGACCAGGTCACGGGCAGTCGGGTCGACCGCGGCCGTGAACTCCAGGGCCAGGCGGTCGGACAGGACGCGCGCCGATGCCCTGCGCTCCTGCCACGTCGCACCGCCACCACCCGACCCGAGCTCGCGCGCCCGTTCGAGCCAGTGGCGCAAGAACGGATCCACCCGAACTCCTCATCGAAGAACTTCGATCGAATGAGTTGAAGAGTAGAGGTGTCGAGGCCGACGGGCAAGGTGTGCCGGCCCTACACTCGGGCGACATGGACGACCGGAGGCCTCGCGGGACGATCTACTCCGTCGCGGAGCGAGCGGGGGTCAGCATCTCGACCGTCTCGCTGGCCGTGAACCATCCCGAACGGGTGGGCGCCGAGACCCGCAGGCGCGTCGTCCAGGCCGCCCGCGAGCTCGGGTACCGGCCGCTGTCCAAGGACGGGGTGACCCGTGGCGGGCGCACCGCCGGGATCGCGGTGGTCGCACCGTTCTCGTCCTATCCCTCGTACGGGCGACGCCTGGCCGGCATCCTGGATCGTCTGCGCGAGACCAGCATCGACGTCATCGTGCACGATGTCGCCTCCGCTGCGGCGGCCGACCAGCCCCTGCTGGACGCCCTGCCGGTCCGCGCCGGGATCGACGGCGTGGTCCTGATGGGGGTCCCCCTGACGCGCGAGGCCCACGACGCCCTCACCGCCTCCGCCCCGGTCGTGATGGTCGATGTCGTCGATGCCCCGGGTTCCTCGGTCCGGACCGACGATCGGGGCGCCGGCACACTGCTCGGTCGGCATCTCCTCGAACGAGGCCACCGGAACGCCGTGTTCCTCCACGAGGAGCAGCGCTCTCCCGCTTACACCTCCGGCGGGATGTTGCGGGTCGAGGGGCTGACGGCGTCGCTGCAGGACGGCGGCGGCCGACTGCGCACTCTGCAGATCGACGACCTCGAAGACCCCGCGGCCTACGGTGCGGCCCTGGACCGGGTCGCCGAAGACTCCTCGGTGACCGCCGTCGTCGGCAACCACGAGCTGATCGCGGTCGGCGCTCTGGCCGCCTCCCGAACGCGATCGGACCAGCGGGTCGCGGTCGCCGGGTTCGACGACTCCCCGCTCGCAACGGTCCTCGGGCTCACCACGGTCCGGCAGCCCTTTGAGGAGTCGGGCCGCATCGCCGCCGAGCTCATGCTCGATCTCCTGGCCGGCCGCACCGGCACCCGCCGGGTCGAGCTCACCGGTGACCTGATGGTCAGGGCGTCCACTCAGACTCCGTGAACACGGGCACGACGCTGCGACGACGGTGGGATTCATGACGGCGCTCTCGGGGAGTGGACGGCGGACCCGACGCTGCCTGGCATCGGTGGAATCGTGAGCTGACGCTCACCCGCGGCAGGGGGCACGACGTGCAGACCGAGCACGCACGCGAGGTGCTTCACCGCCCGCGACTCCGGTAGCGCTACTCAGCCCGGGACGACCCGGCCTGGATGCGGCGGGGGCCCACCCGCGGTGGCGTGGCACACCTTCGAGCCGCGTCCAGGGTGATGGCGCTGCACCGCCTACGTGGAAACCCGTACGCGGGCTCTGAGTGGCTCGCGGAGGCGCGCAATCTGAGGGTGTCCCGGCACGGTGCGGCCATCGGTCGGGGCACGCCGACCGCACCGCGGCACGGCTCAGCCGCCGCACTCGAAGGACACTGCCATGCACCTGCACCGTCTCCGCCGCCCCGTCAGCGCCGCCGTCACCGCCGCCGTGCTGGCCGGCCTCGGCGGCACCTCCGTCGCCCGGGCCGACGACATCGATCCGGCTCCCGTCGTCGTCCTCGACGAGACCTCCACCGACGACGACATCGACGAGGACGCGCGCGAGGACGGGGACAACGGGACCCGCTCGGCCGACGAGTCCGACGACGGGTCGCAGGCGGCGGAGCCCTCCGACGACGAGCCGGTCGACGCGACCGCCGAGCCCGGGACCGATGACGCGTCCGCCGCGACGACGGCCGAGGCTCCGGCGAGCCCGAGCCCGAGTCCGATGTCGGCGTCGTCGCTGGCGGTCACGGACGAGGTGGTCCGCGACGGACGCACGGACGAGGAGATCTTCCCGGACCCCGCGCTGCGCCAGTGCGTGCGGGACTGGGTCGCGTCGATCCAGGAGATCGACGAGCTGCCCGCGGACCAGTCGATCCCGATGGACGTGGTGGCGACGAACTACAACGACTTCTTCTGCTCCGACCCCGCGCTCGTCGACCTGACCGGCATCGACGAGCTCAAGGGGACCTGGGGGGTGCACCTGAACAACTCGGCCGTGACCGACCTCGGCCCGCTCGCGGGGATGACCTCGGTGCAGTCGCTCTCCCTGAACGGCGTGGCCGCCTCCGACCTGACCGGGATCCCCGAGATGCCCGCGCTGAACTGGCTGAACCTCTGGTCGATGCCGGTGTCCGACCTGACCCTGCTCGAGGGCCTGCCGTTACGGCAGCTCAGCCTGAACGACCTCCCGCTCACCGACCTCACCTCGTTGGAGCGGATCCCGACCCTCGACCAGCTCCAGGTGGTCGCGCTGCCGATCACGGACATCGACCCGGTCGCCGCGCTGCCCCGGCTCGTCTCGTTCGAGGCCCTGGGCATCGAGGAGCTCACGGATCTGAGCCCGCTCGCCGGGCTGACGGCGCTGCAGATCGTCAAGCTCACCGACGTGCCCGCCACCGACCTGAGTCCGATCGCGGGGCTGACCGCGTTGTGGGCGCTGACCCTGAGTCAGATGGACATCACCGACGTGTCGCCGCTCTCCGACCTGCCGGCGCTGAGCTCGCTGCAGATCACCAAGTGCCCGCTGTTCCTCGACCTCGCCCCGATCACGGGCCTCACCACCCTGACCTCCCTGTACCTCTGGCAGCTCCCCGTCACGGACCTGAGCCCGCTGACCGACCTGCCCGCGCTCGCCAACCTCACCGTCAACCGGACCCAGGTGAGCGACCTCGGCCCGCTGGCGGGCATGGCGGCGCTCAGCTACCTGGACATCGGGTACAACCGGATCAGCGACCTCTCGCCGCTGGCCGAGGTGACCACCCTGGTCAACGTCTCCGCCTACGGCCAGGCCATCACCCTGCCCGACGTGCTGGTGGGTGAGCCGACCGCTGACATCGTGCGGGACCTGAACGGCCTGGTCGCCCTCACCGTGGTCGACGGCCCGCAGGCCGAGCAGGTCGACGGCACCCGCACCTACGCCGACGCCGGTGTCTCCACCATGACCTGGTCGGTCCCGTCGGGGATCGGCGCCTGGGGCACCTTCAGCGGCACCGCGACGCAGACCGTGGTGGCCGTGGCCGACCCCGAGGTGCCGGACACCGAGACACCCGATGCCGACACGCCCGACGCCGACGCACCGGATGCCGTGACGCCCGATGCCGAGCAGCCCGGCACGGACGAGGACGCCACCGACCCGGCACCGGGCGTCGATGGGACCACGCCGGACGGCGAGGGTGCCACCGACCCGGGCACCGAGGTCATCTCCCCCGACCCCACGCCGGTCGCCGCCGAGACCTCCACCACCGCACCGCGGCTCGCCGTCACCGGCACGTCGGTCCTGGTCGGACTGGCCGGGCTCGGTCTGCTCAGCGTCGGCCTGAGCCTGGTGGCACTGCGGCGCCGCAGCAGGGCGTGACGCCCCGCATCCCGCCCGGACCCCGTGCCGGTCCCGGTCCGGGCGAGGGCGCGCGTCTCACCCGGGAGACCGCCCGGCGCCGGCGGCGACGGATCGGTGACCCGCCAGTCGCCGGCCGAGGACGCCGTGCCGGGGGCCGAACAGGTAGACCACCGCGAACACCGCCCCCTGGACCACGACCACCAGCCCACCGGACGAGGCGTCCCACCAGTAGCTGAGAGAGAGGCCGAGCACCGCGGAGATCGCGGCCAGGGCCGGGGCGAGCACCAGCATCCGCCCGAACCGGTCGGTGAGCAGGTGGGCGGTGGCACCGGGGATGATCAGCAGCGCGACCACGAGGACGACCCCCACCACCTGCAAGGCGACCACGGCGGTGAGCGCCAGCAGTCCGAGCAGCAGGGCGCCGAGCCGGCGGGGTGACAGCCCGATCGCGTGGGCGTGGGTGGGGTCGAAGGCGTAGAGGGTGAGGTCACGGCGCTTGAGGATCAGCACGGTGAGCGCCACGACGGCCAGGACGGCGATCTGGGTCAGGTCCGCGGCGGAGACGCCGAGGACGTTGCCGAAGATGATGTGGTTCAGGTCGGTCTGGCTCGGGGTGACCGAGATCAGCACCAGGCCGAGAGCGAACAGCGTGGTGAAGACGATGCCGATCGCGGCGTCCTCCTTCACCCGGCTGGTGCCGCGCACGGTGCCGATCAGTCCGACCGCGAGCAGGCCGAAGACCAGGGCGCCGAGCGCGAACGGGACGCCGAGCACGTAGGCCAGCACCACTCCCGGCAGCACGGCGTGCGAGACGGCGTCACCCATCAGGGACCAGCCGATCAGCACCAGCCAGCAGGACAGCACGGCGCAGACCACGGCGGCGATCACGGTCGTGACCAGGGCCCGGACCATGAACTCGTACTGCAGCGGCTCGAGGAGCAGGTCGAGGACGCTCATGCCGCCGTCCCCCGGCCGAGCACGTCGAGGCCGAAGGCGCGGGCCAGCGTCTCCGGCCGCAGCGCCTCGGCCACCGTGCCGCGGAACAGCACCCGGCGGAGCAGGAGCACCGCCTGGTCGGCGAGCTGCGGCAGCGCGTGCAGGTCGTGGGTCGAGACCACCACCGTGCAGCCGTCGTCGGCCAGCTCGCGCAGCAGGCGGACGACGGTCGCCTCGCTGCGCTTGTCGACCCCGGCGAAGGGCTCGTCGAGCAGCAGGATCCGCGCGCCCTGGGCGATGCCGCGGGCCACGAACGCCCGCTTGCGCTGGCCGCCGGAGAGCTGTCCGATCTGCCGGCCGGCCAGCCCGGTGAGTTCGACCCGGTCCAGCGCGTCGGCCACGGCCGCGCGGTCTGCGTCGCGCGCCCGGCGGGTGGGGCCCTGCCGGCCGTACCGGCCCATCATCACCACGTCCCGGACGTCGACCGGGAAGCTCCAGTCCACCTCCTCGCTCTGCGGGACGTAACCGACCAGCCCACGCCGCCGCGCCGTGTGCGGGTCGGCCCCGTCCAGCAGCACCGTGCCGCTGTCGGGGCGGACCAGTCCCATCAGCGCCTTGAACAGGGTGGACTTGCCGGAGCCGTTCATCCCGATCAGCCCGGTGACCCGGCCGGGCGGCAGGTCGAGGTCCACCCCCTCCAGCGCCCGGACCGGTCCGTAGCTGATGCTCAGGTCCCGCACCACCACCGCCGCGGTCATGCCCCGGCCCCGGTCAGGGCGTCGACGATGGTGTCCGCGTCGTGCCGGATCAGGTCCAGGTAGGTCGGCACCGGCCCGTCCTGCTCGGACAGCGAGTCGACGTACAGCGTCCCGCCGAAGACCGCGTCGGTGGCCGAGACGACCTGCTGCATCGGCTTGTCCGAGACGGTGGACTCGCAGAACACGGCGGGGACGTCGTTCGCCCGGACGTACTCGATCACCGCGGCGATCTGCTGCGGGGTCGCCTGCTGCTCGGCGTTGACCGGCCAGATGTACCGTTCGTCCAGTCCGGCGTCCCGGGCCAGGTAGGAGAACGCACCCTCGCAGGTCACCAGGGCGCGCTGCTGAGCGGGCAGCACCGCCAGCTCGTCGACCAGGTCGTCCTGGATGCCCTGCAGCTGCTCCTGGTAGGAGGCGCCGTTCGCGGCATACTCCTCCGCGTGCTCCGGGTCGAGGTCGCTGAACGCCCGGACGATGGTATCGACGTAGAGCTGCACGTTCGCCGGGCTCATCCACGCGTGCGGATTCGGCTTACCGGCGTAGGCGTCCCCCTCGATCTCCATCACCTCGACGCCGTCGGAGACCACCACGTGCGGGGCGTCGACCGACTCGACGAACTGCTCGAACCACAGTTCGAGGTTCAGTCCGTTGTCCAGGATGAGGGCCGCGTCGGCGGCCTCGGCGATGTCGCCGGGGGTCGGCTCGTAGCCGTGGACCTCCGCCCCGACCTTGGTGATCGACTCGACCCGCAGGTGGTCGCCCGCCACGTTCCGCGCGATGTCGGCCAGCACGGTGAACGTGGTGAGCACCACGGGCCGGTCGTCGTCCGCGCTCCCGCCCCGTTCCGCCGGGACACATCCGCCGAGCAGGAGTGCCGCCGCCAGCATCCCGCCGATCGCCATCCGTGAGGTACGCACCATGCTCCTTCGGTCGAAGTTCGGACCTCCGAACTTAAATGCTCTCTAGGCCGCAGTCCAGCCCCTCCGACCTGGCCCGAGCTCGGGCCGCGGTGCCTTATGCTGGTCCTATGAGAACGATTGTCATTCCCATCGCAGCCCTCGCGCTGCTCGCGAGCGGGTGCAGCGCGAACCCGGACGCGGACCCCACCCCGGAGGCCCGGACGACCACCGTGTCCAGCTGCGGGCTGGACCTGACCGTCGACGCCGCCCCCGAGCGCGCGGTCACGCTGGAGCAGGGCGCGACCGAGCTCCTGCTCGCCCTCGGCCTGGGCGACGCGATGATCGGCACCAGCTATCTGACCGACGCCGTGGCCCCGGAGTTCGCCGACGCCTATGCGCAGATCCCCGTGCTCGCCGACCAGTACCCGACCGCGGAACAGCTGCGCGAGGCGAACCCGGACTTCGTGTACTCGATGCGCGCCTCCGCCTTCTCCGCGGACGCGGTCGGCGAGCGGTCCGAGCTGATCGGGCTCGGCGTCCCCGCCTACCTGTCCTCGAACGACTGCGAGGACACCGCCCTGATCGCCGAACGGGCCGGATTCGACCAGATCTTCGGTGAGATCTCCGACCTGGCGAGCGTCTTCGGCGTCGAGGACCGCGGTGCGGAGCTGATCGCCGCGCAGCAGGAGACCCTGGACCGGGTCGCCGACTCCGCCGGAGCCCTGGACACGATGGACGTGGTGTGGATCTACTCCACGATCAACGGCGCCCCGATCGTCGCCGGCAACGCCGGACTCCCCCAGACCTTGACCGAGCTGGCCGGGGCCGACAACGCCTTCGACGACCTGGACGCCCAGTGGACCGAGACCAGCTGGGACCAGATCGCCCAGCGCGACCCGGACGTGCTGGTGCTGGCCGACCTGTCCCGCGGCCTCGACGGGGACAGCGCGCAGGACAAGATCGACGCCCTGCGCGCGGACCCGGTCACCGCCGGGCTGACCGCCGTGCAGCAGGACCGCCTGGTCGCCGTCCCCGCCACCGAGATGGATCCCTCGGTGCGCAGCATCGACGCCCTGGCCACCCTGTCCGGTGCCCTGGTCGAGTACGCGGGGGCGACGTCATGAGCGCTGCGACGCCCGCGTGGGGCCGGGCGCAGCTGGACGCGTGGGACCGCCAGCAGGCGGCCTACATCAACCGCCGCGAGGACCGGTTCGCCGTCATGCTGGACGTGCTGGCCGAGGTCGCCCCCGCCGATGCGGTGATCGTCGACCTCGCCTGCGGTCCGGGGTCGATCTCGGACCGGGCCCTCCGCCGGTTCCCCGGGATGACCTGCCTCGCGGTGGACTACGACCCCGTACTGCTCGCGCTGGGCCGCCTGGCCCTGGCCGAGCACGGTGAGCGGGTCAGCTTCCGGCAGGCCGACCTGTGGGACCCGCGCTGGACCGAGGTGCTGGCCGGGGAGCGTCCGCACGCGGTGCTGTCCTCCACCGCGCTGCACTGGTTGCCCGCGGACGTCCTGACCCGGGTCTACCGGGACGTCGGGGAGGTGCTGCGTCCCGGCGGCCTCCTGCTGAACGCCGATCATCTCCGACAGCCCGGCGGACGGCCGCTGTTCGAGGAGCTCGGCCGCCGCGACGACGCCGCGACCCAGGCACGGGACCACGCCGCGGGCGCCCAGAGCTGGGACGAGTGGTTCGCCACGATCGCCGGGCATCCGCAGCTCGCACCGCTGGCGGCCGAGCGGGCCCGCCGGTTCGCCGGCCGGCCGGCCAACCCGGACCTGAGCCTGGCGTTCCACGTCGCCGCGCTGCGGGCCGCCCGGTTCCGGGAGGCCGGACCGGTGTGGCAGCACCTCGATGACTACGTCGTCCTCGCCCAGCGCTGACCGGGCACGCGGGATCACGACGGCCACCGGAGCACTCCTGCTGCTCGCAGCGGGTGTCCTGGTGGCCGTCGCGGTCGGCGGCGGGGACATCGGCTGGTCACAGACCCTGAGGTCGCTCGGCAGTCACCTCGGACTCCCGGTCGATCCCCTGCCCGCCCTGACCGACTCGGTGGTCTGGCAGCTGCGCCTGCCGCGTGCGCTGCTGGCCGCGGTGGCCGGTGCCGGTCTGGCGACCTGCGGCGTGGCACTCCAGGCGGTGACCCGCAGCGCGCTCGCCGAGCCGTACCTCCTCGGCATCTCCTCCGGGGCCTCCACCGGTGCCGTGCTGGTGCTGGTCGCCGGACTGGGCTCCGGGGCGCTGTCTCTGGCGGCGGGCGCCCTGGTCGGGGGGCTGGTGGCGTTCGCGCTGGTGCTGGTGCTGCTCGGCCGGCACGGCGCGAACACCGGGCGGCTGGTCCTCACCGGCGTGGTGGTCGGCCAGCTCTTCACCGCCATGACCTCGCTGGTGCTGCTCGGCTGGGGGGACGCGGACGCGGCGCGCGGCCTGACCTACTGGCTCACCGGCTCGCTCGCCGCCGCGCGCTGGCCGGCCGTCCTGCTGTGCGGCGCCGTCACCGTGGCCGCCCTCCTGGTGCTGCGGCTGATCGCCGCCGATCTGGACTCCTTCGCCTTCGGCGCCATCGCCGCCGGATCCCTCGGCGTGCCGGTGGCGGCGGTCCGCACGGTCGCCCTGATCGCGACCGCGGCGGTCACGGCGGTGGTGGTCTCCGCTGTCGGCGCGATCGGATTCGTCGGCCTGATCGTCCCGCACGCGGTCCGTGCCCTGGTCGGACCGTCACACCGCCGCCTGCTGGGGGCCAGCGCCTTCGGCGGTGCGTGCTTCCTGCTGATCGCCGACCTGGTCGGCAGGACCGCCCTGGCACCCCGACAGCTCCCGGCCGGGGTGATCACGGCACTGATCGGGGTCCCGGCGTTCCTGATCATCCTGCACCGGAGGGAGCGGACATGAGCAGTCTGCACGGCGAGGGACTGCGCTACACGGTCCCCGGCCGGCCGGAGCCGATCCTCGCGGATGTCGGCCTCGCGATCACGCCGGGCCGGGTCACCGGCCTGCTCGGCCCGAACGGTTCCGGCAAGTCGACCCTGCTGCACCTCCTGGCAGGGGTGCTCACCCCGACGGCGGGCACGGTGCTGGTCGACCGGCATGCGCTCGACCGGATCCCGCGGCGCGAGCGAGCCCGGACCCTGGCGATGATGGAGCAGTCCAGCGACACCGACACCGACCTGACCGTCCGGGACGTCGTCGCGCTGGGCCGGCTGCCGCATCGCGGCCGGCTCGCGCCCGAGACGCCGCAGGACACCGCGGCCTGTGCCCGGGCGCTGGCCGCGGTCGGGATGACCGGCACGGAACGGCGGCGCTGGCGCACGCTGTCCGGCGGGGAGCGCCAACGGGTCCAGGCGGCCCGGGCCCTGGCCCAGGAGCCGGCCGTGCTGCTGCTGGACGAGCCCACGAATCACCTGGACATCCGGCACCAGCATCAGCTCCTGGCGCTGCTGACCCGGCTCGCGGGTGCGGGCACGACCGTGGTGGTGGTCCTGCACGATCTGGCGCTGGCCGCGCAGTACTGCGACGACGCCGTGGTGCTCGCCGCGGGCGGCGTGTACCGCGCCGGGCCGACCGCAGAGGTGCTCACCGCCGACACCCTGCGCCGGGTGTTCGGGGTCGAGGCCCGGATCGAGCGCACGGGTGAGCGGGTGTCGGTCCAGGTGGTGGGGGTCGCGACCGGGGAGCACGGGTCGCCGGCCGAGCCCGCGGCGCACGGGATGCGTGAGTAATCGCCGCCGACCCGTATGGAAGTCGTCAGGATGGCCGCCGGTCCCCCGTAGCGGGCCTGTGATGGTCCGTGGCCCGGCGAACGCCGGTCCCGTCGTCTCCGGAGCGCGTGCGCCGGAGCGATGACGCACCACGTGGGGAGCCCCCTGTGCTGGACCTGGTGTTCGTGGCGGCCGTCGTCGCCCTGTTCGCGCTCGTGAGCGCCGTCGCGGCGGGGGTCGAGAAGCTGTGACGGTCCTGAACCTGGTGGCCGCCGTCCTCGGCGTGGCCGCCGTCGTCTACCTGGTGTGGGCGCTCGTCAAGCCCGAGAAGTTCTGATGGCCGCCTGGCTCGCGATCGGCCAGATCGTCCTGGTGCTCGCGCTGGTCGCCGCGGTGTACCGCCCGCTGGGCGACTACATGGCCCGGGTCTACACCGGCGACCGTGATCTGCGGATCGAGCGCGTGCTGTACCGGGTGATGGGGGTGGACTCCCGCTCGGAGCAGACCTGGCGGTCCTACGTCCGGAGCCTGCTGGCGTTCTCGCTGGTGAGCGTGCTGTTCGTCTACTTGCTCCAGCGCGCCCAGTCCTGGCTGCCCTGGGACCTCGGGCTGCCGGCGGTCGGCGAGCACCTGTCGTTCAACACGGCGATCTCGTTCGTGACGAACACGAACTGGCAGTCGTACTCCCCGGAGGCGACGCTCGGCTACGCGGTGCAGGCGGTCGGCCTGGCCGTGCAGAACGTCGTGTCCGCCGCGGTGGGCATGGCGGTGGCGATCGCCCTGGCGCGCGGCTTCGCCCGCCGCCGGTCCGGCACGATCGGCAACTTCTGGGTCGACCTCACCCGCGGCACGCTCCGGATCCTGCTGCCGTTGTCCGTCGTCGCGGCGGTCGTGCTGATCTCCGGTGGCGTGATCCAGAACTGGGCGGGGCCGACCGAGGTCACGACGCTGGCCGGCGGCACCCAGTCGATCCCGGGCGGTCCGGTCGCCTCGCAGGAGGCGATCAAGCTGCTCGGCACCAACGGCGGCGGGTTCTTCAACGCGAACTCCGCCCACCCGTTCGAGAACCCGACCGGCTGGACCTCCGCCGTCGAGGTGCTGCTCCTCCTCGCGATCCCGTTCAGCCTGCCGCGCACCTTCGGCCGCATGGTCGGCAGCGCGAAGCAGGGCTACGCGATCCTCGCGGCGATGGCGACGATCTTCCTGGTCAGCCTCACCCTGCTCACCGTGGTCGAGTCGCGCGGCGCCGGCACCGCGCCGGAGCTGGCCGGCGGCGCGATGGAGGGCAAGGAGCAGCGGTTCGGCATCGCGGCGACCACCCTGTTCGGCTCGGCCAGCACGCTCACCTCGACCGGCGCGGTCAACGGCATGCACGACTCGTTCACCGCGCTCGGTGGGTTCTTCCCGATGCTGAACATGATGCTGGGCGAGATCGCCCCCGGCGGCGTCGGCTCGGGCCTCTACGGCATGCTGGTCCTCGCCGTGATCGCGGTCTTCGTCGGCGGTCTGATGGTCGGACGCACCCCGGAGTACCTGGGCAAGAAGCTCGGCCCGCGCGAGATCAAGCTGGCGTCGCTGTCCATCCTGGTCACCCCGACCCTGGTGCTGGCCGGGACGGCACTGTCCTTCGCCCTTCCCGCGGTCCGGGCGGACGTCGAGTCCACCTCGATCTGGAACCCGGGCGTGCACGGGTTCTCCGAGGTGCTGTACGCCTTCACCTCCGCGGCGAACAACAACGGCTCGGCCTTCGCCGGTCTGACCGCCAACACCCCGTGGCTGAACACCGCGCTCGGGGTGGCGATGCTGCTCGGCCGGTTCCTGCCGATCGTCCTGGTGCTGGCGCTGGCCGGGTCCTTGGCGGCGCAGGACAAGGTCCCGGCCACCGCCGGGACGCTGCCGACCCACCGCCCGCAGTTCGTCGGCCTGCTCGTGGGCGTCACGGTGATCGTGACCGCCCTGACCTACTTCCCCGTTCTCGCGCTGGGTCCCCTGGCGGAAGGTCTGTGACATCCATGTCCCTCCACACCATCTCCGAGCCGGCGACCACCGGCTCCGCCCCGCACTCCGGAGCGGCCCCGGCCCGCGCGTTCGGGCTCGCGCAGCTCCGCGACGCCCTGCCCGGCGCGGTCCGCAAGCTCGACCCGCGGATCATGTGGCACAACCCCGTGATGTTCGTGGTCGAGGTCGGCGCGGCGCTCACCACCGTGCTCGCGGTCGTCGAGCCCTTCACCGGCGGCCCGGAGCCCTCCGGTGGCACGGCCACCCCGGTCACCTTCACCGCCGCGATCGCGGTCTGGCTGTGGCTCACCGTCGTGTTCGCGAACCTGGCCGAGGCCGTCGCCGAAGGCCGCGGCAAGGCCCAGGCCGACAGCCTGCGCCAGACCCGGTCCGCCACCCAGGCGGCCGTGGTCGAGGACTACCAGGCCGCCACGGACCCCGGTGCCGAGCACGCCCGGACCCGTCAGGTCGCCTCGCCCGAGCTCACGCTGGGCGACGTGGTCGTGGTGACCGCCGGCGAGCTGATCCCCGGCGACGGCGACATCGTCTGGGGCATCGCCTCGGTGGACGAGTCCGCGATCACCGGGGAGTCCGCCCCGGTCGTCCGCGAGTCCGGCGGCGACCGCAGCGCGGTGACCGGCGGCACCCGGGTGCTCTCCGACCGGATCGTCATGCGGATCACCTCCACGCCCGGCGAGACCTTCGTCGACCGGATGATCGCGCTGGTCGAGGGCGCCGCCCGGCAGAAGACGCCGAACGAGATCGCCCTGAACATCCTCCTGGCCTCGCTCTCGATCATCTTCGTCGTCGTCGCCCTCACCCTGGACCCGGTCGCGGACTACGCCGGGGCCTCGGTGAGCGTCCCCGTGCTGATCGCGCTGCTGGTGTGCCTGATCCCGACCACCATCGGCGCGCTGCTGTCCGCCATCGGCATCGCGGGGATGGACCGCCTGGTCCAGCGCAATGTGCTGGCGATGTCCGGGCGCGCGGTCGAGGCCGCGGGCGACGTCACGACGCTGCTGCTCGACAAGACCGGCACCATCACCTACGGCAACCGGCGGGCCGTCGCCTTCCTCCCGCTGAGCGGGGTGCGGGAGCTGGACCTGGTGCGCAGCGCCGCCCTGGCGTCGGCCGCCGACCCGACCCCGGAGGGCAGGTCCATCGTCGATCTGGCGGCGGACCGGTCTGCGGGCGACGATCCGGCCGCGCCGGTCGCCGGGACCGAGGTCGTGCCGTTCACCGCGCAGACCCGGATGAGCGGTGTCGACCTCCCCGACGGCACCCGGATCCGCAAGGGAGCCGGCAGCGCGGTGGTGGCCTGGCTCGAGGAGGCGGGCGCCCTGCCCGCCGCCGTCCGCACGGAGCTGGACCAGCACGTCACCCGCATCTCCGCCGACGGCGGCACGCCGCTGGTCGTCTCGGTCGAGGACGGCGACGGCACCGGACGCGTGCTGGGCGTGGTGCACCTGAAGGACGTGGTCAAGGACGGCCTGTCCGAGCGGTTCGCCGAACTGCGCGCGATGGGCATCCGCACCGTGATGATCACCGGGGACAACCCGCTCACCGCGAAGGCCATCGCGGCCGAGGCCGGGGTCGACGACTTCCTGGCCGAGGCCACGCCGGAGGACAAGCTCGACCTGATCAGGCGCGAGCAGGCCGGCGGCAACCTGGTGGCGATGACCGGCGACGGCACCAACGACGCCCCGGCCCTGGCCCAGGCGGACGTCGGCGTGGCGATGAACACCGGGACCTCGGCCGCCAAGGAGGCCGGGAACATGGTGGACCTGGACTCGGACCCGACCAAGCTGATCGACGTCGTCCGGATCGGCAAGCAGCTGCTGATCACCCGCGGTGCGCTGACCACGTTCTCGATCGCCAACGACGTGGCCAAGTACTTCGCGATCATCCCGGCGCTGTTCGCCGGGGTGTTCCCGGGGCTCGCGACGCTCAACATCATGCAGCTGTCGTCGCCGGCCTCGGCGATCCTGTCCGCGATCGTGTTCAACGCACTGATCATCGTCGCCCTGATCCCCCTGTCCCTGCGCGGCGTGACGTACCGCGCGGCGGCCGCCACCTCGATCCTCGGCCGCAACCTGCTGGTCTACGGACTCGGCGGCGTGGTCGCACCCTTCATCGGCATCAAGGCCGTCGACCTGCTCATCAGCCTGCTGCCGGGCTTCTGAGCCGGGCAGAGAAAGAGGAACGACATGAGCTCCCCCCGCACCACCTGGCCGCATCTGCGCGTCGCCCTGCGTGCCCTGCTCGTGATGACCGTGATCTGCGGCATCGCCTACCCGCTGCTGGTCACCGGTCTCGGGCGGATCATGCCCGCACGGGCGGACGGCTCGCTGGTCACCGACGCCGACGGCACCGTCGTCGGCTCGTCGTCGATCGGGCAGTCGTTCACCGACGCCGACGGAACACCCCTGCGGCAGTACTTCCAGTCCCGCCCGTCGGCAGCCGGGGACGGCTACGACGGCGCAGCGTCCTCCGGGTCGAACGACGGCCCGGAGAACGAGGACCTGATCGCGGCGATCGAGGGGCGGCGCGCCGCCGTCGCGGAGCTGGAGGGCGTGGACCCGGACGACGTGCCGGTGGACGCGCTGACCGCGTCGGGGTCCGGCCTGGACCCGGACATCAGCCCCGAGTACGCCGCGCTGCAGGTGCCCCGGGTAGCGGCCGAGCGCGGGCTGTCCGAGGACCAGGTCCGCGCGCTGGTGGCGGACGCGACGTCCGGTCCGGACCTCGGCGTCCTGGGACAGGCGAGCGTGAACGTCCTGGACCTGAACCTCGCGCTGGACCGTCTCGGCTGATGCAGCGGGGCCGTCTGCGTGTCCTGCTCGGCGCCGACCCAGGCGTCGGCAAGACCTTCGCGATGCTGGAGGCGGGCCGGGACCTGCGCGCGGACGGCAAGGACGTGGTGGTCGCGGTCGTGGAGACCCACGGCCGTGCCGCCACGGCCGCCCTGCTGGACGGACTCGAGGTCGTCCCCCGCGTCGAGGTCCAGCACCGGGGCGTCACCCTGTCCGAGCTGGACCTGGACGCCGTCCTGGCCCGGCGCCCGCGGTCGCGCTGGTGGACGAGTTCGCCCACACCAAGGCGCCGGGCTCCCGGAACGAGAAGCGCTGGCAGGACGTCGCCGAGCTGCTCGATGCCGGCATCCACGTCGTGACCACGGTGAACATCCAGCGCATCGAGTCGTTGAACGACGTGGTGCGCACGATCACCGGGGTCCCGCAGCGGGAGACCGTGCCCGATGCCGTGCTGCGCGCCGCCGACGACATCGAGCGGTGCGCCGTCCGGCACCGTGGCCGGATCCGACCGCACCGCCGCGGGGAGTGCCGGGTGCCCCCACAGCCCGGACTCCGTCTGTCCACAGTCTCGTCCCGCACCGCGTGGTCCCCAGCCCCGCGGGCCCGCCCCTGGTCCACTCGCCGTCGCGCTGGCTGACTCGTCGCCGTCACCACATCACCCCAGGCCCGAGCGCCCGGCACCGGACCTTCGTCGGCCCCGGCCCGCCGGGACGCCACCTGCGACGAAGGACGAGCACCCATGCGAGCCAGAACACCGTGGCACGCCCGCACCCCGGGCGGAGCCCTGACCCACCTCCTGATCGGCGTCGTCCTGGCCCTGGCCGGGCTGACCCTGGTCTCCCCCGCGACTGCACCGCCGGCCGCCGCCACCCAGGGCACCCTCGGCCAGGGCATCCATGTCCCGCTGCCCGGCTACGGCTCGACCTGGCTGGGCGCGTTCGAGCCCCCGACCGGCTCGGACGGCCGGATGTCCTGGTGCATCCAGATGTGGGTCGCACCCGGGGTCGGCGCGCCGCCGGTCACGGTCACCGCCCACGACGACCCGGTGCTGGCGTGGGTGGTGGAGACCTACGCCGACCCGGCCGACGCCCTCGCCCAGGCGGCCGTCGCCTACACGGTCCACCAGCGCGCCGAGGTCCCGGGCGTCGTGGCGAACGGGGACGTGACGCAGGCCAAGCGTCTGCTCGCGGACGCGGCACCGGCCGAGGTGCGCGAGCGGTCCGCCGCGATGGTCGCGGCCGCGGTCGCCCAGTCCGGGCCGTACCAGGACGCGACGCCGGTGGTCCGATCCGGCGACCTGCGCTACGGGGACCTGACCGGTCTCGGCGTGCTGAGCGCCTCCGGTGCCTGGGTCCGCGACCTCGAGGTCACCGCCGAGCTGCTGCAGCGCGACGCGGCCGGTGACCTGGTGCCGACCGACCGCGCCGTGTTCGACACCGATGCCGACCGTCGCGCCGGTCCGGACGAGTCGGCGACCTGGTCCGGTCGCACCCCGGACGGCCCGCTGACCCTGCACTACGCCGCCAGCGGGGTCGGGGACGTGGTGGCCCGGGTGCGGTTCACCGGGCTGCGGACGACGCGGCTGGTGCTCTACGGGATGGACGGCAGTCGGCAGGACAACCTGTCGCTCTCCCCCGGCCTGCCCGGCGAGCCCACCGAGCGACCCGCGCCGCCGGCCGAGTTCTCGGTCGCGAACGGCTTCCGCGTCACCGGGACCTCCGCGGTGGAGGACGCGATCCTCGACGCCGACGCCCCCGCCTGCGACACCCTCGACCTGCGCGCGGCGCCCGGCTACTCCTGGCTCTCGATCGAAGGCACCCCGGTGACCGTCCCGTTGGTCGCCACGCTCTGGCGCTCGGGTCTGCGTCCCTCCGCCGAGCTCGCCGATGCCCCCGCGGACGCCGAGCAGGTCGACACGGTGCGGATCGACGCGACCGGACCCGGGGTGTACCGGGCCTGCGCCGACCCCACCGCGGTGGCCGCGACCGACCCCGGCATCCTGACCTGGCAGTGGCGGACGGACCACGCCGCGATGCCGACCGATCGACGGGCGGTGCTGCTGTCCGCCTGGCAGGACACCTTCGGGCTGCCGGACGAGTCCAGCTCGCTCCGGCACACCCCGGAGGTCGTGACCAGCCTGAGCGTGCGCGCCACCTCCGACGGGCTGCGCCTGATCGACGACCTGTGGGCCGAGGGCTACCCGAGCGATCACGGCGACTTCTCCGGCGGTGCCGGGTTCGGCGCCGATCGCCCGGTGGAGCGCACCGAGCTCTGGTTCTTCCCGTCCGACGTCCCGGTCGCCGACTCCGCACTGGACGACGGCACGGCCCGGCTGATCGGGTCGGTCGAGCGTCCCGCGGTGAACGGGTTCCAGACCCTGTCCGCGCCTGCGTTCGCCTGGCCCTCCGAGGCGGACACCGACGGCGACGGTGTGCTGGACCTGGAGCCCGGAACCGTCGCGGCCCGCACGGTCTTCGCCGGTGACGACCGCACCGCACCGATGACCACCTCGGTCACCGATCCGACCGAGCAGTTCACCCTCGTCCCTGCCCTGCCCGGGTCGGAGCCGCTCGCCCTCGCCACCACCATCCGGGTGGACGGCGACCCGGTGTCCGGCGCCGAGCTGGTGCTCCGGGACGCCACCGGGATCACCGGGACCGTCCCGGCGGAGGGCGTGCTGCTCGCCAACGACCTGTACCGCTGGACCGGTGACACCCCGGTCTGCTCCCCGGAGACCAGAGTCGTGGCCGGGGACCCGGTCCTGGTCACCACGGCGGGCCGGCAGCTGACCCCATCGACCACCCTCACCGCCGAACCGGGGGTGTCCTACGGCTACGTCGAGACCGCCCGGAACCCCGACGGCCAGGTCCTGCACCGCGGGGAGTGCGGCGCCGACTCCGAGACGATCCGGATTCCCGCACCGCCGGAGGTGGAGACCACGGCGCGCGCCGGCTCGGACCGGCCCACCCTCGGCGACGAGCTGTGGGACAGCATCTCCTGGCGGGGCGAGTTCCCGAGCGGTGCGACCACGACCGCGGAGTTGTTCCACGTCCCGGACGGACAGGAGCTCCGCTGCACCCCGGAGACACGGGTCTGGACCTCGGCACCGCTGATCATCGACCGGAGCCCCGGCTCCGCCGACACCGACCGGTACCGCACCACCGCCCCCGGCAGCTACGGGTTCGTCGAGACGACGCGCGACCGGGACGGCGAGGTGATCAGCACCGGTGTCTGCGGCGAGCCCTCGGAGACCCTGACCGTGGCCGACGTCCCCGGTGCGACGACGCCGTCCCTGCTGGCCACCACCGGCACCACCGTGCGGGTGCTGGCGGCGGTCGGGCTGACGGCGGTGGTGGTCGGCGCCGGTGCGATCGGCCTGCGGCGACGGCGTCCGGCGGTCGTGCCGTCGGCACCATCGACGGCCGGGTGATGCCGGGGCACCGCACCCGCTCGCCCGGGCACCACCTCCCCTCGTCGGGGCACGACGTCCTCGCGTGCGGGGACCACGTCCTCTCGCCCGGCGGTCCTCCGGGCCCCGCCCGGCTACCATCGGCGCCGATGCACCCCGCGACTCCGATCGAGCCAGGCCGTCCGGCCCGCACCCTCCTGGAGCGCCACCGTGCCGCCGCCGGACTGGCGCGCTCCGTGCTGGACCACCTGGATGCGGCCACCCTGCGCATCGCCACGATCGTCGAGTCCGACCGCGACGACCGGGTCCGGGCGGAGCTCGGCGTGGTCCCGGTGGTCCAGCTCGGAGCGATGACCGATCGGAATCTGCGCCTGCGCGCGCTGCAGGACGCCGGATACCCCACCGCCGCGGACCTGCTCGGGGTGTCCGCGGACACCCTGGACCGGATCCCCGGAGTCGGCGCGCAGACCGCCCGCAGCGTGGTCGCCGCGGTGGAACAGGTGGCCGCCGTGGTGCGGCGCGGACTGCCGGTCCGGCTGGAGATCGACCGCTCCGGCCGGCCGGACACCGCGACCACGATCGAGGTGCTGCGGCTCCTGGACCGGTTGATGCGGCTGACCCCGCTGGTCGAGCCGCACCGCCGGGCGCTGACCGAGTACGTGACGGCCGTGGGGGTGCATGCCCCGGCCGCGGAACCGGCGACCGGACGGCTGCGCTTCGCCCTGTCCCGGCCCGCGACCAGACGACGGACCCGGGACGCCCTGGCGGAGTTGGGCGAGTGGGACGCCGTCCTGGGCACCGACGACGACCCCAGGTCGCTCGCGTCCACCCTCCGCCGGCTGAGCGAGGCCTGCGCGGTGCCGGACACCGGGAGCTCCCAGCTCTGGGACGCGTTCGAACGCCGCGCGGCGGAGTTCTACACCGTGCTCGGCCGCATCGTCCCGCTGGCCCAGGACGTGCTGGCCGAACGCGGCATGCTCACCACGGAGCTCGCCGAGACCGTGGCCGCCTTCCCGCTGGACCAGAGTGCGCTGCGGGTGTCCTTGCGCGGGTACCAGGAGTTCGGCGCGCGCTTCGCCCTGACCCAGGGCCGGGTGCTGCTCGGGGACGAGATGGGTCTGGGCAAGACCGTCCAGGCCCTGGCGGCGATCGCCCACCTCGCGGCGCTCGGCGACCGGCACTTCCTGGTGGTCTGCCCCGCGGGTGTCCTGGTCAACTGGCTGCGCGAGATCCAGGCCCGGACCACGCTGCCCGCCCATCGACTGCACGGTCCGGACCGGGCCGGGGCGACGGCACGCTGGCGGACCGAGGGCGGCGTCGCCGTGACCACCTACGAGGCGCTGGCACACCTGGAGCTCGACGGACCGCCGGTCGCCCTGCTGGTCGTGGACGAGGCGCACTACGTCAAGAACCCGGACGCCCAGCGGTCCGCCGTGGTGGCGGAGTGGACCCGAGCGGTCTGGCGTGTCCTCTTCCTCACCGGCACCCCGATGGACAACCGGATCGAGGACTTCGTCGCACTGGTCCGGCTGCTGGACCCCGGCCTGGCCGACTCGTTCCCCCGGCATCTCGGCCTGGTCGGCGCCGACGCGTTCCGGCGGACCGTGTCCTCGGTCTATCTGCGTCGCAATCAGAAGGACGTGCTGGTGGAGCTCCCGGACCTGGTGCTGGTCGACGACTGGGTGGACCTCTCCCCCGCCGACGAGCGGGTCTACCGCGAGGCGGTCGCGAGCGGGAACTTCATGGCGATGCGCCGTGCTGCCTGGACCGTCGGCACCGCCGAGGAGTCGGCCAAACTGGACCGGCTCCGGTCGATCGTCGAGGAGGCCGGTGAGCAGGCGCGACGCACGGTGGTCTTCTCCTACTTCCGCGACGTGCTCGACCTGGCCGCGGACGCGTTGACCCGGCCGGGCGGTGCGCCGGTGTTCGGCCCGCTGACCGGATCGATGCCCGCGGACCGACGGCAGGAGGTGATCGACGCGTTCTCCGAGGGTCCCCGCGACGGGGTGCTGATCGCGCAGATCACGGTCGGCGGGGTGGGGCTGAACCTGCAGGCCGCCTCGGTGGCGGTGCTCTGCGAACCGCAGTTGACCCCCACCGCGGAGGCCCAGGCGGTCGCCCGGCTGCACCGGATGGGCCAGGTCCACGCCGTGGTCGCCCACCGGCTGCTGGCCGAGGACGGTGTGGACGAGCGGATCACCGAACTGCTGGCGCGCAAGCAGCGGACCTTCGACGCCTACGTCCGCGATTCCGCGCTGGCGACGTCGGCGGCGGCCGCGGTCGACGTCACCGAGGCACGGCTGGCGCGCGAGGTGGTCGAGCTGGAGCAGGCCCGTCTGGGGTACGGACCGGTCTGGGAGCAGCTGGCCGAGGAGGCGGACGGCTAGGTCAGGCGCTCTCGCGCAGGCTGCGCCGCTGGTCCTCGGCGGCCAGCAGCTGCTGGAACAGCTCCCGCTGTGCCGCCGGCTCCGCCGCCGCGTCCATCCGCTGCAACCGGCCCCGCAGATCCGCGATGTGCCGGGTCAGCGCCAGCTCCACCAGCGCCATCACCAGGCCCCGGGCGTAGCCGGGCAGCCTGTCCGGCCGGTCCTCCGGGATCGGCTCCACCGCGAGCCGGGTGATCAGCGAGTGCACCGGCCCGGCGGCCTGCTCCCGCACCGCCTCGACCCACGCGGCCGCCCCGTGCGCGCCCGCGAGCGCCTTGGCCTGGGTCGCGCCGCCCGCGGCGCGCACCGCGGTGTGCACGGCACGGTAGGCCGGGGCGCCGAAGGTGTCCGGCTCCAGCTGGTCGAACTCGATCGGCACCAGGTCGGGCAGCTGCAGCACGACCTCCAGCGCACGCCGCTCGGTGGTCGCCACCGGATCGCGCGGATCGGGCAGCGGCATCTGCAGGACGGGCACGGGGTCACCCGACGCGTGGCCCGCGCCCCCGGCACCCCGGTCGTCGCCCGGTCCCGAGCGCCCCGCACCCGGACGCCCGTCCGTCCCGCCGTATCCGCCACGGCCGTCGCCGGGCCGCCCGTCGCGGTACCCGCCCGGCCCGGACGACCCACCCTGAGCCGGCCGCGCCGACCCCGCGGCACCGGAGCCCGCGCCCGTCCGCGCCGCCGACGCGGCCGCACGCACCGCCTGCTGCACGGTCCGCAAGTCCATCCCGAGCCAGCCGGCGAGCTCCCGGGTGTAGCCCTCGCGCAGGTCCGGCCGCGGGATCCCGGCCACGGTGGGCGCGGCCTCGCGTAGCGCACCGGCCCGGCCCTCGACGGTGCTCAGGTCGTAGTCGGCGAGCTGGCGGCGCAGCACGAACCGGAACAGCGGCGGCGGGGAGTCGACCAGGGCCCGCACCGCGTCCGGGCCCTTGCGCTGCCGCAGGTCGCAGGGGTCCATGCCGTCGTCCGCGACCGCGACGTAGGCGGGCACGCCGAGCACGCCCTGCTGCTCGTGCGCCTTCATCGCGGCCTTCTGCCCGGCCTCGTCGCCGTCGAAGGTGAAGACCACAGCGCCCTTGTCGCCGACGTCGCCCATCAGCCGACGCACGATCCGGGCGTGCTCCGGTCCGAAGGCGGTGCCACAGGTGGCGATGGCGGTGCCCACGCCGGACAGGTGCATGGCCATCACGTCGGTGTAGCCCTCGACCACCACGACCTTCTTGGTCCGCGCGATCTCCCGCTTGGCCAGGTCGATGCCGTAGAGCACGTGCGACTTCTTGTAGAGCGCGGTCTCCGGGGTGTTCAGGTACTTGGGGCCCTGGTCGTCGTCGTAGAGCCGCCGGGCGCCGAAGCCCACGGTGTCGCCGGTGACCTCGCGGATCGGCCAGACCAGCCGGCCGCGGAACCGGTCGTAGATGCCGCGGTTGCCCTGGCTCATCAGGCCGCTGGCGACCAGTTCCTTCTCGGTGAAGCCCCGGCCGCGCAGGTGCCGGAGCAGCTGGTCCCAGCTCTGCGGCGCGTAGCCGATGCCGAACTGGTCGGCGGCGGCGCGGTCGAAACCGCGTCCGGCCAGGAAGTCGCGGGCCGCGGCGGCGCCGGGGGTGAGCAGCTGCTCGGTGAAGAACTCACCGGCCACCCGGTGCGCCTCCAGCAGCCGCTGCCGGGTGCCGGGCTCCATCCCGGGCCGGGGACCACCGCCCTCCTCGTAGCGCAGCTGGATCCCGACCCGTCCGGCCAGGTACTCGACGGCCTCGCTGAACGGCAGCCCATCGACCTTCTGCACGAAGTCGATGACGTCGCCGCCCTCGCCGCAGCCGAAGCAGTGGTAGAGCCCGACCTGGGGGCGGACGTGGAACGACGGGGTGCGCTCGTCGTGGAAGGGGCACAGGCCCTTCATCGAACCGACGCCGGCGGTCTTCAGTGCGACCTGTTCGCCGACGATGTCCTCGATCCGGGCACGCTCGCGGACCGCCTCCACGTCCTCCCGCCGGATCCGTCCCGCCACCCGTCGATCCTAGGTCCTCGGCCTCGGCCCCGACGACGGTCCGGCGAGCGCGGTCAGGACTCCAGGTCCAGCACGATCCGCCCGTCGATCGCGCCCTGCTCCATCTCCCCGAAGATCGCGTTGATGTCCGCTATCGGACGCACGCTGTAGGTCGGGTGGATCTTCCCCCGCGCGAAGAAGTCGACCGCCTCGGCCATGTCCTTGCGGGTGCCGACGATCGAGCCCCGGACGGTCAGCCCCCGGAGCACGGTGGTGAAGATGTCCAGCGGGAACTGCTCCGGCGGCAGCCCGACCAGCGCGACCGTGCCTCCCCGGCGCAACGCCCCGACGGCCTGCGGGAAGGCGTGCGCGTTCACCGCGGTGACCAGCGCGCCGTGCACCCCGCCGCCGGTCAGCCGCTGCAGCTCGGCCGCCGGGTCGTCCGAGGTCCGGGCGTTCACGGTGAGCTCGGCGCCGTGCGTGCGGGCCAGGGCGAGCTTGTCGTCGTCGACGTCCACCGCCGCGACGCGGCGGCCCATCGCGACCGCGTACTGCACCGCGATGTGGCCGAGCCCGCCGATGCCGGAGATCAGCACCCACTGGCCGGGCTGGGTGTCGGTCCGCTTGAGCCCCTTGTAGACCGTGACCCCGGCGCACAGGATCGGCGCCACCGCGGCCAGGTCCACCCCGTCCGGGATCACCGGCGCGTAGCGGGCGTCCACCAGCATGTACTGGCCGAAGGAGCCGTCCACCGCGTAGCCGCCGTTCTGCTGCTGCGGGCAGAGCGTCTCCCAGCCGGTCTCGCAGTACTCGCACTCGCCGCAGGCGCTCCACAGCCACGCGTTGCCGACCAGGTCACCGACGGCGACCCGGGTGACGTGCTCGCCGATCGCGACCACCTCGCCCACCCCCTCGTGGCCGGGGACGAACGGCGGGGCGGGCTTGACCGGCCAGTCGCCGTGCGCGGCGTGCAGGTCGGTGTGGCAGACGCCGGTGTACCGGACCTTGACCAGGGCCTCGTCCGGCCCGGGGGCCGGGACGGCGATCTCGTCGACGGTGAGCGGCTTCCCGAACTCGTGGACGACAGCGGCCTTCATCGTGCTCATGGTGATCCTCCGACGGCTCTGGCGGACGCGCGGATGTGCGCCCCTCCAGTGCACCGCGGATGGCGGGGCCACGCAGCGGCTGGGACCAGAACTAGGTGGTGAGCACTCAGTAGCGCGGCGGCGGCGCGAGCCGGGCGTGCCAGGCCGCGGCGGAGACGTCGGTGAGCGAGGCGACCTGATCGATGACCACCCGCAGGCGTGCCCCGTCGTCGTCGGCCGCCCGCCAGTCGGCGGCGAACGGGGGTTCCAGGCTGACCGGTGCCCGGTCGGCCAGCACCTGCACCAGGTCGGCCAGGATCTCCCGCTGCCGCTGGTAGAGCGGCTCCAGCTCCCGGGGGGCCATCACGTAGGCCACCGCCAGGCCCTTGAGGACCAGGATCTCCGCGGTGGTGGCGGTGGGCACGATCAGGTCCGCCGCGTACCGGGTGAGCGGCCCGGGACCGTAGACCTCCCGGGTGGCGAGCTGCGCGGCCCGGGCGAACCGGCCGATCAGCTGGCTGGTGGTGTTCTTCAGCGCGGCCAGCGCCGCCCGCGACCCGTCGAATCCGGTCTGCCAGAGCCGGGCGTGCACCAGGCGGTCCATCGCCGCTTCCAGCCCGGCGGCGTCGATCGCGTCGCCGTACCAGGTCTGGATCGCCTCGACGACCCGGCCGCGCTCCTCCGGCTGGGCGAGCACCCCCAGGTCGAACCGGCCACCGACCACCGCGTCCTCGACGTCGTGCACCGAGTAGGAGATGTCGTCCGCGAGGTCCATCACCTGCGCTTCCAGGCACTTGCGCCCGACCGGGGCGTCGCCGCGCAGCCAGTCGAACACGGGCTGGTCGTCGGCGTAGACCCCGAACTTGTGGGTCGGCCGGCCGCTGGACGGGCTGATCGGGCCGTCGCCGGTCGCCCACGGGTACTTCACCGAGGCGTCCAGGCTGGCCCGGGTCAGATTCAGCCCTGCGCTGCGGCCGTCGTCGGTGATCACCTTGGGCTCGAGCCGGGTGAGCAGCCGCAGGGTCTGGGCGTTGCCCTCGAACCCGCCGATGTGCCGGGACAGGTGGGCCAGCGCGCGCTCGCCGTTGTGCCCGAACGGCGGGTGGCCGAGGTCGTGGGCGAGGCAGGCGGTGTCCACCACGTCGGGGTCGCAGCCGAGGATCTTGCCGATCTCCCGGCCGACCTGCGCGACCTCCAGGGTGTGGGTCAGCCGGGTCCGGATGAAGTCGTCCGAGCTCGGGCCGAGCACCTGGGTCTTGGCCCCGAGCCGCCGGAGCGCCGAGGAGTGCACCAGGCGCCCCCGGTCCCGCTCGAACGGACTGCGAGCGCGCGACTTCGGCGCCTCCGGCACCCACCGTTCCCGATCGGCCTCGGCGTACCCGTCGGGGAGATCGCTGCTGCTCACGCGCTCAGCCTAATCGCCCGCGCCCCGCCTCAGCGCAGGCGCCAGACCCCGAAGCCGGGACCGGTGCCCGGGACCGCGAGCGCCCCGGCTGCGGTCACCGTCAGGTCGGCTCCCCCGTACAGCGTCTCGGGCGAGCCCAGGGACGCGGGCAGCTCGCCACCGGCCCACGGCGCCCGCGCGGCCACGATCAGCAGGCGCTCGTCCCGGGTCTCCCGCAGGAAGGCCAGCGCGTCGTCCTCGACCAGCACCCAGCGCAGGCCTCCCTCGCGCAGGGCCCGGTGCTCGGAGCGCAGCGCGATCAGAGCCCGGTAGACCGCGAAGGTGCCGGCGTCCCAGTCCGGACCGCCACCGGCCTCGATCTGCGTCCACGGCATGGTGACCCGGCCGTGCTCTCCGTTGCTGCCGACCGCGCCGCCCTCGTCCCCGGCGAACAGGACCGGAGTGCCGGGGTAGGTGAACAGCAGCCCGGCGGCGACCTCGACCCGGCTGTCGTCGCCGAGCAGGGTGCGGATCCGCGGGGTGTCGTGCGAGCCGAGCAGGTTCCACTGCCGGGTGGTGACCGACCAGGGCACGGCCGCCCCGAAGTCCCGCATCGCGGCGACCACCTCGGCGCCCCGGCGGTGCGGGATCGGCACCGGGAGCTCGGAGTACCGGATGCCGGGCACGTCGCCGGCCAGCCAGCTCCACACCGGGCGGGTGAACGCCGAGTAGTTCATCGTGCCGTGCCAGCCACCGGCGACCAGGTCGGCTCCGGCGTCGTGGAAGTGCTCGGCGATCAGCACCCCGTCCGGCCGCACCGACTCGATGGTGGCGCGCACCCGGCGGGAGACCTCGTGGGTGAGGTCGTCGGCGCCCTGCCGGCCGGTCATGTTGGCCACGTCGATCCGCCAGCCGTCCAGCCCGAACGGCCGGTCCAGGTAGCGGGCGACCACCGAGTCCATCCGGGCGGTCAGCGCCGGCGCGTTGTGGTTCAGCTTGGGCAGCGAGGCGTGGCCGAGCCAGCCGACGTACCCGGGCTCGGTGTCGGTCCAGTAGTAGAAGGAGTTCTCCTCCGATCCGGGGTCCTGCGCGCGGTGGAACCAGTCGTGCGACACCCCGGTGTGATTGGTGGTGAGGTCCCCGACGATCCGCATGCCGCGGGCGTGCACGGCCTCCGCCAGCGACGCCAGCGCGTCGTCCCCGCCGAGCAGCGGGTCGATCGCGTCGAAGGTGGCGGCGTCGTAGCGGTGGTTGGACCGGCCCGGGAACGACGGGGTGAGGTAGAGCGTGCTGACGCCCAGCCGCTGCAGGTGGTCCAGGTGCTCCTCGATGCCCGCCAGGTCGCCGCCGTAGAACTGGGTGCCGGTGCCCGGTCCGCCGCCGATCGGCTCGTCGCCCCACTGCGCGGGCAGCGCCCAGTCCGGCAGCTCGCGGTCGTCGGCGGCGGCGGAACGGGCGAACCGGTCCGGGAACACCTGGTAGACCACCGCGTCCCGTGCCCACACCGGTCCCGGCTCCGTGGTGGTGAGCCGGAAGTCGCTGGCGTCGGGCACGTCCCGGGCGATCAGTCCCTCGCCGTTCAGCCAGGCCTGGCCGCCGTCGTACTGCGGTCCGACCAGCAGGAAGCGGTACTGCGTGACGGGGTTGGTCACCCGGACGTCGGCGGTGAACCAGTGCTCGTCGGGGGTCGAGTCGGCGAGCGCGGCGGGGTACACCCGCGGCTCGCCGTCCTCGACCACCCGGAGCCAGACCGCCTCGGGTGCCGGGCCGGGGACGCGCAGCCGGACCGGCACCACCTCCCCCAGCCGCGGTGTCCCGGACGGGACGTAGAGCTCGGACCCGTCATGGTGCGGTTGGAGCAAGGATCAACCCTTCACGGAACCGGCGGTCAGACCGCCGACGATGTACTTCTGCAGGAACAGGAACAGGGCGAGCACCGGGACCGCGGCGATCACCGCACCGGCGGCGAACACGCCCCAGTTGGCGGCCAGCTGGTCGGAGACCAGCGAGTACAGGCCGACCGCCACGGTCCAGGAGGACTCGGCGGGCAGCACGATCCGGGCGACGATGAACTCGCCGAAGGTGCTGATGAACGCCAGTAGCGTGACCACGGCCAGGATCGGCGCGACCAGGCGCAGGATGATCGTCCAGTAGATCTGCGCGTGGGTGGCGCCGTCGATCTTCGCGGCCTCGTCCAGCTCGCGCGGGATGGTGTTGAAGAAGCCGTACATCAGGAAGGTGTTCGACCCGAGCGCGCCGCCCAGGTACACCGCGATCAGGCCGAGCTTGCCGTTCAGGCCGAGCGCCGGGAACACCTCGCCCAGGCCGAGCAGCAGCAGGAAGATCGCCACGAACGCCAGCATCTGCGGGAACATCTGGATGATCAGCAGCCCGGTCAGCGACGACCGGCGGCCCCGGAACCGGAACCGGCTGAACGCGTAGGCCGCGGCGGCGCCGAGCAGCATGGCGCCCACCGAGGAGGCGACCGAGATGATCAGCGAGTTGCCCAGCCAGGTCCAGAACTTGGTGGTGTCGAACAGCGTGCTGAAGTTCGACCCGGTCACGTCGGTGAACAGGCTGTTCGACCCGGTCAGCGTGCCGCCGGAGGACAGCGAGGCGGACACCAGGTAGATCAGCGGAAACGCGGCGTAGATCACGAAGATCACGCCGATCAGGTGCCGCCAGCCCAGTTCGCGCACCCAGCGGCCGGCGGACAGCCGGCTGTGGTCAGGAGTCGTCGCAGACATCAGTTGAGCTCCTCCAGCTGACGGGTCTTGCGGAAGGCCAGGGCCGAGATCCCGCCGACGATCACGAAGATCATGATCGACAGCGCGCTCGCCAGGCCGTAGTTCTTCTGGCTGTTCCCGTCCACCCCGGCGATGTTGTAGACCATCGAGATCAGGATGTCGGTGTGGCCGAGCGGCACGGAGGCGTCGGAGAACCGTGGCCCGCCGCCGGTCAGCATGTAGATCAGCGTGAAGTTGTTGAAGTTGAAGGCGAAGCTGCTGATCAGCAGCGGGGTGGTCGAGACCAGCAGCAGCGGCATGGTCACCGACCGGAACGCCCGCCACGGGCTCGCGCCGTCGATCTTGGCCGCCTCCATCACGTCACCGGGCAGCGACTGCAGCGCACCGGTGCAGATCAGGAACATGTACGGGAAGCCGAGCCAGAGGTTGACGCCCAGCACCGCGAGTTTGGCCAGCACCGGATCGGTCAGCCAGCCGATGTTGGCCCCGCCGAGGATCACCTCGTTGATGAAGCCGAACTTGCGGTTCAGCATGCCGGCCCAGAGCAGCGCGCCCAGGAAGCCGGGGATGGCGTACGGCAGGATCAGCAGCGTGCGGTAGACCTTCCGGCCGCGCAGGCGCACGTCGTTGAACACCACGGCCAGGAACAGGCCGAGCAGGAACGTGGTCGCCACCGAGCCGATCGCGAAGGCGAAAGTCCAGACCAGGATCTTCCAGAACGGTGCGGCGTACCGGCTGTCGGTGAAGGCGGTGGTGAAGTTCTCCCCGCCGACGAACACCCGCCAGCCGACCGCCAGCGTGCTGCCGTCCTCGGCCTCGAACTGCCCGTGGTCGTTCGGGGAGTAGACGGTGCCGGTGGTGGAGTCGGTCAGGGTGTCGGCGTCGGCGTCGTAGTGCAGCGTCGACTCGGACACGTATCCGGTGCGGGCGTCCTGGGTGCGGATCGATCCGTCGTTCGGGTCGTCGGAGATCGGCACCCGGAGGCTGGTGACCTCGTCCTGGCGCTCCAGCACGGTGGTGCGGTCCAGCACGTCGAAGCCGGGGACCGCGGTGACCTGGCCGGCGTCGACGGTCGCGTCGACCTCCTCCAGGGGCTGCTCGGCGGTGCCGACGCGGACGTCGCCGTCGGCGTCCAGCACCGCGAAGCCGAGCTCGTCGCCGGAGCCGACCACGGTCAGCTGGTAGGACTCGGTGCCCTCGACCCGGCGCTCGTTCTGCACCAGCAGCGCCTCGACGGCCTGGGACTTGGTGGAGTTGTGGCCGTCACCGTAGTTCGTGAACGCGACGTAGCCGGTGTAGGCCATCACGTAGACCTGGTAGACCAGCAGGAAGACCAGGCCGGGCAGCACGTACTTCAGCGGCAGCGCCTTCTTGGCGAAGTACACCCAGTTGGTGACCGCCAGCAGCACCACCATCGAGGTGAGGATGCCCCAGGCCTCCTGGTTCCAGGCGGCGAGGATGCCGTAGATCCCGAAGGCGTCGATCAGCGCGACCAGCACCAGCTTCACCAGGAAGCCGGGGCGGAAGTCGCGGGCGTGCGAGAGGTCGCGGCCGCGGCGCTTCCGGGGCGCGACCGCGGTGGACTCAGGGGTGGGCATCGGTGCCTCCGGGGCGGTTCACGAGCTGGTGGGAACGTGCGTGGCCGGTGCGGGGATCGTTCCCCGCACCGGCCACGTCAGGCGGTTCAGCCGCCGATGGCACCCTGGATGTCGGTGACCATCTTCTGCCAGGCGGCGGTCGGGTCCTGCGCGCCGGTGATGGCCGCGGCCTCGGTCACGCCCCAGTAGGTCCACACGGAGGCCATCTCCGGGATGGACGGCATCGGCACGGCGTTGGCGCCGACCTCACGGAAGCCGGCGGTGACCGGGTCGGCGGAGGCAGTGTCGGCGGCCGCGGTCAGCGCCGGGACACGGTGGCCGGCCTCGTACAGCGCGAGCTGCGCGTCCTCGGTCGACATGTAGTTCAGCAGGAAGTCGTTCGCCAGCAGCGCGTTCTGGCTCTGCGCGGAGACGTAGAAGCCCTGCACGCCCGCGAACGGCTGCGCGTCCTGGCCACCCGCGGACGGGATGGCGGAGACGGCCAGGTCCAGGCCCTCGAAGGAGTCGAGCATCCACGGACCGCCGATGATGAACGGCGACTGACCGTTCTTGAACGCCTCGAGCGCGATGTCGTAGGTGATCGCGGTGTCCAGGGTGCCCGCGGCCCCCTGCTCGGCCAGCCATCCGGCGAAGGCCTCGCCGTTCGCGCCGCCCAGGGCCAGCGTCGAGTTGTAGGAGCCGTCGTCGTTCTGCTCGAACACCGGGGCGCCGAAGGAGGTCTGCAGCGGGTAGTAGGTGTAGGGGTCGCCCTCCTCGCCGGTCTGGATCAGCACCGGGTACTGGGTGCCCGCGGCCTGGCCGGCGGCGATCATGTCGTCCCAGGTGGTCGGCGCGTCCGCGGCGAGCGCGGTGTTGCGGATCAGGCCGATGTTCTCCACCGCGTAGGGCAGGCCGTAGACCTGGCCGTCCTGGGTGAAGGCCTGGACCGAGACGTCCTCGAACTCGTCGGCCAGGTCGCCGAGCTCGATCGGGGCGACGACGCCGTTCTTGGTCAGCTCGCCGAGCCAGTCGTGGGCGCCGACGGTGATGTCCGGGCCCTTGCCGGTCGGCACCTGGGAGATGAAGTCGGTCCGGATGTCGTCGTAGTTCTTCAGCACCGTCTCGACCTTGGTGCCGGTCTCGGCGGTAAAGTCCTCCGCAGCGGCCTCCACGGCGTCCTGGCGGGTCTCGTCGACCCAGATGGTGAGCGTCGAGCCGTCGCCGGCGGCGGCGGTCGAGGAGTCGTCCGACGAGGTGTCGTCGCCGGACGAGCAGGCGGTGAGGGTGAGCGCCAGGCCAGCCATGACGGCCACGGCGGAGATGCTCCGTCGCATCGTGAGTCTCCCAAGTGTTGACGGGGGTCCAGCGCTCGGCGGGACCGCCCCGCGCTGGCTCGGTGTACCGGACCGTAACGTCGTTGCAGCAACTCTTGCAAGCCGTTACGGTAACTTTCAGGCATCGGTTGCAACGCCTTGCAAGAACCGCCCGCAACCGAGTGACACACTCCGATGGACCACGGACGATGACGACGAGGAGGTCCGGTGTCTTCTACGCTCCCCGGCGTGCGTACCCGGCTGACCGACCTCGCCGAACAGGCAGGCGTCTCCACTGCGACCGTGTCCCGTGTGCTGAACGGGAAGCCCGGCGTGTCCGTGACCGCCCGGCAGGCGGTGATCACGGCGATGGACCTGCTCGGCTACGAGCGGCCGGACAAGCTGCGACCCCGCTCGACCGGGCTGGTGGGCCTGGTGGTGCCCGAGCTGTCCAACCCGGTCTTCCCCGCCTTCGCCCAGGTGATCGAGTCGGTGCTGACCCAGCGCGGGTTCACCCCCCTGCTGTGCGCCCAGCAGCCCGGTGGCACCACCGAGGACCAGTACGTCGAGATCCTGCTGGAGCACGACGTCGCCGGGATCATCTTCCTGTCCGGCCTGCACGCCGACACCCACCAGCCGATCGACCGCTACCTGGCCCTGCGCGGCCGGGGGCTGCCGATCGTCCTGGTCAACGGCTCGGCCCCCGGCATCGACGCCCCCACCGTGGCGGCGGACGACTCGGTGGCGATCGACCAGGCCATGCGGCACCTGCTGTCCCTCGGCCACCGGCGGATCGGCCTGGCGATCGGCCCGGAGCGGTTCGTCCCCGCCCGGCGCAAGCGGCAGGCCTTCGCCGACGCGCTGCGCGAACGGCTCGACCTCACCGACGACAGCGAGCACGTGGTCTCCACGCTGTTCACCGTCGAGGGCGGCGCCACCGCCGCGCACGAGCTGCTGGACAGCGGGCACACCGCGATCATCTGCGGTTCCGACCTGATGGCCCTCGGCGTGATCCGCACCGCCCGCCAACGCGGGCTGCGGGTGCCGGAGGACCTGTCGGTGGTCGGCTTCGACGACTCGGTGCTGATCGGCTTCACCGATCCGCCGCTGACCACCGTGCGCCAGCCGGTGCAGGCCATGGGCCGCGCCGCGGTCGCCGCGCTGATGAGCGAGATCGCCGGAACGCCGACCTCGCGCAACGAACTCCTGTTCCACCCCGAGCTGATCGTCCGTGGGTCGACCAGCTCCGCTCCCCTCTGAGATCCGGAAGGCACTTCCCCTGTGACCACGCTCGACTCCCGCACGCTCGCTGTGCACGCCCCCGGCCCCGACCACGGCGAGTGGTGGCGCGACGCGGTGATCTACCAGGTCTATCCGCGCTCCTTCGCCGACGCGAACGGCGACGGCATCGGTGACCTGCCCGGCATCACCGGCCGCCTGGACCACCTGGCCGCCCTGGGCGTGGACGCGGTGTGGCTGTCCCCGTTCTACCGCTCCCCGCAGGCCGACGCCGGTTACGACGTCTCCGACTACCGCGACGTCGACCCGCTGTTCGGGACCCTGGCCGACTTCGACGCCCTGCTGACCCGGGCGCACGACCTGGGCCTGAAGGTCGTGGTCGACATGGTGCCGAACCACAGCTCGGACGAGCACGTGTGGTTCCAGGAGGCGCTGAGGACCGAGCCGGGCTCCCCGGAGCGCGCGCGCTACCTGTTCCGGGAGGGCAAGGGTGCCGACGGCGAGCTGCCCCCGAACAACTGGCAGTCGATCTTCGGCGGCCCCGCCTGGACCCGGCTCTCCGAGGAGCGGCACGGCACCGCCGACCGCCAGTGGTACCTGCACATGTTCGACTCGAAGCAGCCGGACCTGGACTGGACCAACCCGGAGGTGCGCGCCGAGTTCGAGTCGGTGCTGCGGTTCTGGCTGGACCGGGGTGTCGACGGCTTCCGGATCGACGTCGCGCACGGCATGGTCAAGGCCGACGGCCTGCCGGACTGGGACGGGCACGTCTCGATGATCGACGGGACTGACGACGCGGCGGACGGGGACCCCGAGTCGGTATCCGGCGGCGGCGGCAACCAGGGGCCGATGTTCGACCAGGACGGCGTGCACGAGATCTACCGCGCCTGGCGCAGGATCCTGGACGAGTACGACGGGGACCGGATGCTGGTCGCCGAGGCCTGGGTCGACCCGCTGTCCCGCCTGGCCCGCTACGTGCGCCCGGACGAGATGCACCAGGCGTTCAACTTCGCCTTCCTGGCCACCGGCTGGAACGCCCCGGCGCTTCGCGAGATCATCGCCGCGTCGTACCAGGTCAACGACTCGGTCGGCGCCCCGACCACCTGGGTGCTGTCCAACCACGACGTGGTCCGGCACCCGTCCCGTCTCGGCCTGCCCACGCCGGGCGACCGCCCGAACGGCATCGGCCGCACCGACCCGCAGCCGGACGAGGAGCTCGGCCTGCGCCGTGGCCGCGCCGCCAGCCTGCTGCTGCTCGGCCTGCCGGGCTCGGCCTACCTCTACCAGGGCGAGGAGCTCGGCCTGCCGGAGCACACCTCGCTGGACGACGAGCTGCGCGAGGACCCGGCGTTCTTCCGGACCAACGGTGCCGAGCGGGGCCGTGACGGGTGCCGGGTGCCGCTGCCCTGGGAGGCCGACGCCCCGGCGATGGGCTACTCCCCCACCGGGCTGACCTGGCTGCCCCAGCCGGAGGAGTGGAAGGCCTACGCCGCCGATGTCCAGACCGGTCAGGACGGCTCCACCCTGGAGCTGTACCGCGAGACCCTCCGCCTGCGCCGCGAGCTGGGCCTCGGCCTGGGCGGCATGGTCTGGGCCGAGGAGTACGCCGGCACCGACCAGGTGATCGCCTTCCGCAACCGCGACGTCCTGGTAGTGGCCAACCTGGGCTCGACCCCGGTGCCGCTGCCCACCGGCGCGCAGGTGCTGCTGTCCTCCGGCCTGACCGGCGACGCCGACCCCGGCGACGAGCTGCCCGGCGACACCACCGTGTGGCTGCGCCTCGGGTGACGCCGTAGCCCTCGCCCTCGCGTCGAGTTCGTGACTCCGGTGCCGACATCGGTCGCCGGGGTCACGAACTCGGTGCGGAGGTACCGATCTCGGCCCGACGGGGACTCAGCCGCCGGAGATCGACAGCTCGGCCTCGTGCAGGTGGCGCCGGAAGTCCTCGGACAGCTCGCGCGAGTCCAGCCACCCCTCCGGCAGGATCGGGCGCTTGGGCGATCCGGCCCGGCCACGCTGGCCCTCGGCCGCCTCACCCGGGTACGGCTGGTCCAGGTCCAGGGCCCCGAGTCGCTCGTCCAGCTCGATCATCGAGGACACCATCGCCAGCCCCTGGCGCTGGGTGCCGCCGACCGGGTAGCCCTTGAAGTACCAGGCCATGTGCTTGCGCAGCTCGCGCATCGCCTTCAGCTCCTCGCCGAAGTGCTCGATCATCAGCTCGGCGTGCCGCCGGATCGTGACCGCGACCTCCCGCAGCCCGGGGGTGATCCGCTCGTCCGAGCCGTTGAACGCGGCCTGCAGGTCGGCGAACAGCCACGGGCGTCCCTGGCAGCCACGGCCCACGACCACGCCGTCGCACCCGGTCTGCCGGACCATCTCCAGCGCGTCCTCGGCGGACCAGATGTCGCCGTTGCCGAGCACCGGGATGTCGGTCACGGCCTCCTTGAGCCGGGCGATCGCCTCCCAGTCGGCCTGGCCGGAGTAGTGCTGCGCCGCGGTGCGGCCGTGCAGGGCCACCGCGGCCACTCCGAGGTCCTGGGCGACCAGGCCGGCCTCCAGGTAGGTCAGGTGGTCGTCGTCGATGCCCGTGCGCATCTTCATCGTGACCGGCACGCCGTAGGGCTCGGCGGCCGCGACCGCGGCGGTGAGGATGCCGCGGAACAGCTCGCTCTTCCACGGCAGCACCGCGCCGCCGCCGCGCCGGGTGACCTTGGGCGCCGGGCAGCCGAAGTTCAGGTCGATGTGGTCCGCCCGGTCCTCCGAGGCGATCAGATGCACCGCGGCGCCGACGGTCGCCGGGTCCACGCCATAGACCTGCACCGACCGGGGGCGCTCGCTCGGGTCGTGCTCGATGATCCGCATCGACTCCGGGGTGCGCTCGACCAGCGCCCGGCTGGTGACCATCTCGGCCACGTACAGCCCGGAGCCCGCCTCGCGGCACAGCCGCCGGAAGGCGGCGTTCGTCACCCCGGCCATCGGGGCCAGCTCCACCGGGGTGTCGATGGTCAGCGGGCCGATCCGGAGCGGGGGCAGCACGGGGGTGGTGGTCGGGGCGGTCACCACCTCATTGTCCCCCGGCCGCCGACCCGGCGCGTCATCGGAATCTTCGGTGATCCGAAACGGCAGAATCGGCCGGGTGCATCCCGCCCGACGCGCCCGCCTGATCGTCGCCGCCGTCCTGGTCCCCCTGGTGCTCGCCGCGGGGATCGGCATCGCCCTGACCTGGCCGGACGGCAGCACCCCGAGCAGCGCCCAGGTGCTGACCGACGTGGACGTCGACTACCCCTCCGCCGTGGTCACCGCCACCGAGGAACGCCGCTGCGACGGCATCGAGGAGGACCGGCTCGCCGACGGCACCATCCCGGACACCGTGCCCTGCCTGCGCCTGACCGCCGAGGTCACCAGTGGCACCGAGCAGGGCCGGGAGATCCAGCTCTGGGCGCCGTCCGCGGTCACCGACGGTGAGGTCTCGCCCGGGACGAGGATCGTGGTGCAGCACTACCCCGGCACGGACGGCGGCACCGAGGTCTGGGCCTGGCACGACTACCAGCGCACCCTGCCGCTGGTCGCGATCGCCCTGGCCTTCGCGCTGGCGGTGGTGCTGGTCGCGGGGGCCCGCGGCGCCCGCGCCCTGGTCGGACTGGCGCTCGCCTTCGTCACCATCGGCGGCTACGTGCTGCCCGCGCTGCTGTCCGACCGACCCGCCCTGGTCGTCGCGCTGTGCGCCGCCACGGTGATCATGACCGTGGTGCTCTACCTCGCGCACGGGGTGTCGTTGCGCACCTCGACGGCCCTGCTCGGCACCCTGGCCGGCCTGCTGCTCACCGCGGGGCTCGGGGTGATCGCGGTGCGGTGGGCCCGGCTGAACGTCGCCAGCACCGAGGACAGCTACCGGCTGGCCCAGCTGCTCGGCGACTCGGGGGCCACCTCGCTGCGCGGGATCTTCCTGTGCGGGCTGGTGCTGGCCGGGCTCGGCGTGCTGAACGACGTCACGATCACCCAGGCCTCCGCGGTGTGGGAGCTGCGGACGGCCTCCCCCGGAGCGAGTCGCCGCGAGCTGTTCCGGGGCGGGATGCGGATCGGCCGGGACCACATCGCCTCCACCGTCTACACCATCGCCTTCGCCTACTCGGGGGCGGCACTGCCGATCCTGATGCTGTTGCAGCTCTACGGCCTGCCGCTGTGGAGCACGCTGACCGGCGGGGAGTTCGCGGAGGAGATCGTGCGGACCTGCGTGTCGTCGATCGGACTCGTGCTGGCCGTGCCGCTGACCACGGCTGTCGCGGCGGTGGTCGCGGCGGTGCCGGGGGCGGCCAGCGGGCGGCACCGGGTGGTCGAGCACGCGCACGCCCACGGCGGTCCGGCACCGCGGGCCGAACAGGACGGCGGTCCGGCACCGCAGGCCGATCAGGACGGCGTGCCGGCCTCGGAGGACTGAGCGGCGACCGGGCCGGGCACCAGCGCGGCGGCCACCGCGGTCGTCAACGGGATCGCCAGCACCAGGCCGATCGACCCGACCAGGGTGCGGACCACCTCCTCGGCGATCTCCCCGCTGGTCAGGGTGTCCAGCAGCGTCCGGTCGGACATGGCCACCAGCATGATCAGCGGCAGGGCCGCGCCGAGGTAGGCGAAGGCCACGGTGTAGACCGTCGAGGCGATGTGGTCCCGGCCGACCCGCATCCCGCCGCGGAACAGCGCCCACCGCCCGGCGGTCGGTGACAGCGCGCGCATCTCCCAGACCGCCGAGGCCTGGGTGATGGTGACGTCGTTCAGCACGCCCAGACCGGCCAGCACGATGCCGCACAGCAGGACGCCGCGCAGGCTGGCGTCCGGGGCGAGCTGGCGCAGATCGAGGGCGTTCTCCCCGCTGAGCCCGGTCAGGTGGGTGGCACCGGTGGCCCAGGCGGCGAGCAGCCCGGTGGCCAGCAGCCCGCCGAGGGTGCCGAGCAGCGCGGTCGAGGTGCGGAGCGAGATGCCGTGCGCCAGGTAGAGCAGGACGAACATCAGCGCCGCCGACGTCACCAGGGCCACCGCCAGGGCGGGACGTCCCTCGGCCAGGGCCGGGACGGTGAACCAGAGCACGCCGACCACCGACACCCCGAGCCCGAGCAGGGCGCCCAGGCCACGCAGCCGGGCCACCGCCAGCACCAGGAGCCCGAGCACCAGCGCCATCAGGAGCATCGGCGGCCCGCGCACCAGGTCGACGAAGATCGCGGTCGCGGTGCCGCCGGTCATCGACGGGTCGAGCACCAGGACCCGGATCACGTCGCCGTCGTGCAGGACGTCCAGGTACTCCGCGCCGATCTGCACCGTCACCGGCTCGCCGGCGGCGTCCTCCGCCGTGATCACCGAGTCGGCGCTGTCCGGGTCGACGGCGGTCACGGTCATCCGCTGGTAGGTCGCGCCGTCGGGGGCGGTCTGCAGCACGGGCAGGTCGCCCCGGGGCCAGAGCGCGACCAGGCCGACCGCCGTCACGACCAGCGCCGCGAGCAGCAGGCCGTAGACCACGACGCGGGCCCGCCGTCCGACCGGGACCGGGGGCAGGTCGGCGGCCCCGTGCGAGTGCCCGTGCACCGACGGTCCGGCCCCCGGGGATTCCTCCCGGGGGCCGGACCGCCAGAAACGTGCCAGGGTCAGGCGCCGATCAGCCGGGCCGCCAGGTAGGAGACCACCTGGTCCAGCGGGACGCGCTCCTGCGTCATGTCGTCACGGTGCCGGATGGTGACGGCCCGATCCTCCAGGCTGTCGAAGTCCACCGTGATGCAGAACGGGGTGCCGATCTCGTCCTGACGGCGGTACCGGCGACCGATCGCCCCGGCGTCGTCGAAGTCGACGTTCCAGTTCTTGCGCAGCTCGGCCGCCAGCTCACGGGCGACCGGGGACAGCTGCTCGTTGCGGGACAGCGGGAGCACCGCGGCCTTGACCGGGGCCAGGCGCGGGTCGAGCCGGAGCACGACGCGCTTGTCGACGCCGCCCTTCGAGTTCGGCGCCTCGTCCTCGTGGTAGGCCTCGATCAGGAAGGCCATCAGCGATCGGGTCAGGCCGGCGGCCGGCTCGATCACGTAGGGCACCCAGCGCTCGTTCTTGCCCTGGTCGAAGTAGGACAGGTCCTGCCCGGAGTGCTTGCTGTGCGTGGACAGGTCGAAGTCGGTGCGGTTCGCGATGCCCTCGAGCTCCCCCCACTCCGAGCCCGAGAAGCCGAACCGGTACTCGATGTCGACGGTCCGCTTGGAGTAGTGCGACAGCTTCTCCGAGGGGTGCTCGTAGTGCCGCAGGTTCTCCCGGGACAACCCCAGGTCGACGTACCAGTCGGTGCGCGCGTCGATCCAGTACTGGTGCCACGTCTCGTCCGTGCCCGGCTCGACGAAGAACTCCATCTCCATCTGCTCGAACTCGCGGGTCCGGAAGATGAAGTTGCCCGGCGTGATCTCGTTGCGGAAGGACTTGCCGATCTGGCCGATGCCGAACGGCGGCTTCTTGCGCGCGGTGGTCAGCACGTTGCCGAAGTTCACGAAGATGCCCTGGGCGGTCTCCGGACGCAGGTAGTGCAGGCCGGACTCGTCCTCCACCGGGCCCAGGTGGGTCTTGAGCATCATGTTGAAGTCACGCGGCTCGGTCCACTGACCACGGGTGCCGCAGTTCGGGCAGGCGATCTCCGCCAGGCCGCCCTCAGGGGCACGCCCCTTCTTCTCCTCGAACTCCTCGATCATCTGGTCCTCGCGGAACCGCTTGTGGCAGGACAGGCACTCGGTCAGCGGGTCGGTGAACACCCCGACGTGACCGGAGGCCACCCACACCTGGCGGGGCAGGATGACCGCGGAGTCCAGACCGACGACGTCGTCGCGGCTCTGCACCACGGTCCGCCACCACTGGCGCTTGATGTTCTCCTTGAGCTCGACACCCAGAGGCCCGTAGTCCCAGGCCGAGCGGGATCCGCCGTAGATCTCCCCGCTCTGGAACACGAAACCTCGGCGCTTGGCGAGGGAGACGACGGAATCGAGACGGGACGGTGCTGCCACAGTGACTGCTCTCCTGGAGTGCCGAGGGCCCCGCGTCTGGCTGGCGCGGGGAAGATCCCGCCCAGGCTACCCGGGAGCGACGGACCGCGTTTTGACATCGATTCTCATCTAGTTGAGAATCGATGTCATGAGAACCCCCCGTCGCGCCCTGCTGCTCACCGCGGGCCTCGCCGTCACCGGTCTGGCCCTCTCCGCCTGCTCCTCCTCGGGTGACAGCGGCGGCACGGACGGCACCGGCGACGGCATCTCGGTCCTCGCCTCGTTCTACCCGCTGCAGTACATCGCGCAGCAGATCGGCGGGGACCACGTCAGCGTGTCCTCGCTGACCCCGCCCGGGGCCGAGCCGCACGACCTGGAGCTGTCGCCGTCGCAGGTGAACGAGCTCGGCCGCGCGGACCTGGTGGTCTACCTCTCCGACTTCCAGGCGTCCGTGGACGAGGCGGTGGACGCCAACCCGCCGTCGCACGTGGTGGACGCCGCCGACGACGTGACGCTGCACGCCGCCGAGCACTCCGAGGACGAGGAGGAGGGCGAGGACGACCACGAGCACGGCAGCAACGACCCGCACTTCTGGCTGAACCCGACCCTGCTCCCGAAGGTCGCCGACGACGTCGCCGCGGCCCTGGGCGAGATCGACCCGGACCACGCCGACGAGTTCACCGCGAACGCCGCCGCCTTCGCCACCTCGATGGACGAGCTGGACCAGCGCTACACCGACGGCCTCGCGACCTGCCAGGAGCGGACCATCGTCACCACCCATGAGGCCTTCGGCTACCTGGCCGAGCAGTACGACCTGACCCAGGTCGGCATCTCCGGCGTCGACCCGGAGGCCGAGCCCTCCCCGGCCCGGCTGCGCGAGATCTCCTCGCTGGTGCAGGACCAGGGCGTGACCACGATCTTCTTCGAGACCCTGGCCAGCCCGAAGGTCGCCGAGACCCTCGCCGACGAGCTGGGCGTGCAGACCGCGGTGCTGGACCCGATCGAGGGTCTCACCGACGACACGCAGGACTACGTCTCGATCGCGGATGCCAACCTCGAGGCGCTGCGCACGGCATTGTCGTGCTCGTGAACGATGACTCAGCGGACGCGGTGCGCGCACCCGCCGTGCGCGCACACGGCGTCGACGTCCAGCTCGGCGGCCAGCAGATCCTGTTCGGCGTCGACCTGACCGTCGGCGCCGGGGAGGTCGTGGCCCTGCTCGGCGCCAACGGCTCCGGCAAGTCGACCCTGGTCCGCACCGTGCTGGGGATCACCCCGCACACCGCGGGCCGGATCGACCTGCTCGGCGAGCCGCTCGGCCCCGCGGTCCCCTGGGCGCGGGTCGGCTACGTCCCGCAGCGGCTGCCCGCCGGCGGCGGCATCCCGGCCACCGCGGTCGAGGTGGTCGTCTCCGGTCTGGTGCACGGTCGTCGCCTGCGTCCCCCGCGTGGTGCACACCGCCGGGCGATGGCGGCACTGGAACAGGTCGGCATGACCGCCCTGGCCAAGCGCTCCGTCCTGGAGATGTCCGGCGGCCAGCAGCAGCGGGTGCTGATCGCCCGGGCACTGATCCGCGACCCCGAGCTGCTGGTCCTGGACGAGCCGACCTCCGGCATCGACCTGCCCACCCAGGAGACCTTCGTCGAGACGGTCCGGCGCCTGCACGGCGGCGGCAGCTCGGTGCTGGTGATCCTGCACGAGATCGGGTCCTTCTCCACCCTGATCGACCGCGCCGTCGTCCTGCGGCACGGCCGGGTGGTGCACGACGGTCCGCCGCCCACCCCGCGCGGCGAGCACGCCGAGCCCGGGCACGACCACACCCACCCGCACGCGGACGTCCCGCCGGAGTCCGGCACCGGCCTGTCGATGGAGGTCCTGCCGTGAGCTGGATCAGCACCCTGGGCGACATGCTCAGCTCCCCGCTCATGCAGCGCGCCCTGATCGCCGCCGTCCTGGTCGGCGCCGCCGCACCCGTGGTCGGCACCTTCCTGGTCCAGCGTCGGCTGGCCCTGATGGGCGACGGGATCGGCCACGTGGCCCTGACCGGTGTCGCGATGGGCTGGCTGGTCGGCACCTGGGCCAGCCTGTCCCCCGCCGACACCCTGGCGATCCCCGGGGCCGTGGTCGCCGCGGTGATCGGCTCGGTCATCATCGAATGGGTCCGCGCCCGCGGCCGCACCTCCGGTGACCTGGCGCTGGCCCTGCTGTTCTACGGCGGCATCGCCGGTGGTGTGCTCCTGATCAAGGTCGCCGGCGGCACCAACGCGAACCTGATGTCCTACCTGTTCGGCTCGATCGCCACCGTGACCGGCCAGGACCTGTGGTGGACCGTCGGCCTGGCGGTCGGCGTCCTGCTGATCGGCCTCGGCCTGCGGCACGTGCTGTTCGCGGTCAGCCACGACGAGGAGTTCGCCCGCGGATCCGGCCTGCCGGTGACCTTCCTCAACATGGTGGTGGCCGTGATGTCCGCGCTGACCGTCACGGTCGCCATGCGGGTGGTCGGGCTGTTGCTGGTGTCCGCGCTGATGATCGTGCCGGTGGCGGTCGCCCAGCTGTTCGCCGGGTCGTTCAGCCGCACCATGGGCATCGCCAGCGGGATCGGCGTCGCCGTCAGCGTGGTCGGCCTCTCGATCACCTACTGGGAGGACTACCCGCCCGGCGCGACCATCGTGCTGCTGGCGATCGCGCTCTACGCCGGCACCGCCGTGCTGCGCCCGCTGTTCGGCCGCCACCGCAGGGCGTCGCTGGCCCGGGACCCGCACCCGGAGCTGCCGGACGACGTGGACCTCGCGCGGACGCCCTGAACCGGCCGTCCTGCGGTCAGGTCAGCCTGTCCTCACTCGTAGACTGACGCCATGACCGATGCAGCGGCCGTGTACGGGATGGCCGGATGGCCGTTCTGGGCGGTGATCGGCGCGCTCTTCGTGATCGTGATGGGCCGGTCGCACCTGTTCTACTGGCTGGGCCGCGGTGTGTTCACCGGCGCCGGACGGCTCGCGGACCGGGTCGACCAGCCCACCGCCGAGGGCCGCCTGCACGTCCTGCGCGGCCACGCCCAGCGCCTGACGACCACGCCGACCGCCCGGCGCGGACTCGCACTGGTGCACCGCTGGGGACCGCTGGCCGTGACCTTCGCCTACGTCACGGTCGGGGTGCAGACCGCGGTGTTCGTGGGATCGGGCCTGCTGCGGATGCCCTACCCCCGGTTCCTGCTCGCGTCCATCCCGGGGTCGATCGCCTGGGCGTTCATCTGGGGCACGGTCGGACTCGGCGCGGTGTGGGCGGCCGCGCAGCTGGCCCTCGCGTCACCGTGGGCGCTCGCCGGGGTGCTCGCGCTCCTGGCCGGGGTGGTCGCACTGGTCGTCCTCCGCCGGCGCCGCCGGGTTCAGGAGCCCTCCAGCTCCGCGACGCAGACCTGATTGCCCTCCGGGTCGGCCAGCACCGTCCACGCGAAGTCGGTGCCGAACTGGCTCAGGTCCCGCTCGGCCACCAGGGTCGCACCGCCGGCGAGCATCGACTCCACCACGGGCCGCCGGTCGGGCACCGCGACGGCGACGTGCAGCCGGTCCTCACCCGATGTCGGATCGAGTCAGCCCGCGGCCTCCGGCGTGTCCACCGCCCCGCCGTACCGCCGGTCGCGCCGCGCATAGGTCTCCGCCGCCGCCCACAGCGCACGTCGGTCGACCTCGGGCCAGGGCTCGGGGGTGAACACCATCTCGGCGTAGGCCGCCTGCCAGATCAGGAAGTTGGAGGTCCGCTGCTCGCCGCCGGTGCGCCAGAGCATGTCCACGTCCGGCATGTCCGGCTCGTCGAGGTAACGGGCGACGGTCTTCTCCGAGATCCGGTCCGCCTTGAGCCGGCCCGCGGCCACGTCCTGGGCGATCGCCCGCGCGGCATCGGCGATCTCGGCCCGGCCGCCGTAGTTCACGCACATGGTGAGGGTGCAGGTGGTGTTGTCCGCGGTCATCCGCTCGGCGTCCTCGAGCTCGTTGATCACCGAGCGCCAGAGCCGAGGCCGACGACCGGCCCAGCGGACCCGGACGCCCCAGGAGTGCATGACGTCCCGGCGGCGGCGGATCACGTCCCGGTTGAAGCCCATCAGGAACTTCACCTCCTCCGGCGAGCGCGACCAGTTCTCGGTCGAGAACGCGTAGGCGGAGATGTGCGTGATGCCGAGATCGATCGCCCCGGCCACCACGTCCAGCAGTGCGGCCTCGCCCGCCTTGTGCCCCTCGGTGCGGGGCAGTCCCCGGGCGTTGGCCCAGCGACCGTTGCCGTCCATCACGATCGCGACGTGCTTCGGGACCAGCGCGGACGGGAGGGCGGGCGGCCGGGCACCGCTGGGGTGCGGCGGCGGGGACTGCGGGCTCATCAGATCCTCTCGACCAGGGGCAGGGAACGCAGCTGGCGCTCCAGGTGGAACTGGGAGTATGCGGCGACCAGACCGTTGCCCTCCCGGCGGTGCCGCTCGGCGGAGGCGTCGGCCACCGACCAGTCGCCGGTCATCAGCGCGGCCAGCAGGGCGAAGGTCTCCGGCGCGGGGGCCGGAGAACCCGGCGGCCGACAGGTGGTGCAGACCGCGCCCCCCACGGCCACCGCGAAGGCGTGGTGCGGGCCGGGGCGACCGCAGCGCGCACAGTCGGTGAAGCTCGGCGCCCACCCGGCGATGGCCAGCGCGCGCAACAGGTAGGAGTCGAGCACCAGACCCGGGGCGTGCTCCCGGGTCGCGAGCGAACGCACCGCGCCGACCAGCAGCCAGTACTGCTGCAGCGACGGCTCGTGCTCCGCCTCCACCAGCCGTTCGGCGGTCTCCAGCATCACGGTGCCGACCGTGTACAGCGCGTAGTCCTCGCTGACCGGCCGGCCGTAGGGTCCGAGCGTCTCCACCTGGGTGACCACGTCCAGGTTGCGACCGGTGCTCAACTGCAAGTCGACGTGCATGAACGGCTCCAGTCGGGAACCGATCCGCGAGGTGGTACGCCGGACCCCCTTGGCGACGGCGCGGACCTTGCCGTTGCCCCGGGTCAGCAGGGTGACGATCCGGTCCGCCTCACCCAGCTTGTGGGTGCGCAGCACGATCGCCTCATCGCGGTAGAGACTCACCGCAGCATTGTCCGCCATCGCGCCCACATCCGGTCGATCCGGTGCGCCGGGTCGGCCGGATGCGCCCCGAACGTTCACACCTGGGGTCGGGTGACGGAGGGGATGGCCGCGGGTGGTCCGGTGCGGTGCTCGGGTGCGCGACGCACCGTCCTCCTCACCGTTCCAGGCGGTCTCCAGCGAGTCGGTGATCTCCGGATCAGCCCCGCCCGCGACGAACGACCCGGTATCGGGCGGTGTTCGCACAGGTCAGCACCCGTGAATCGACCGTAGACCCGCCAACCCACCTGCCCCGGACGGAGCCGACGGCGTCCCGGGACCTACACGCTCAGCCCCGCCACGGTCACCCGGTCCCGGCCCAGCCGCTTGGCGGTGAGCACGGCGGTGCTCGCCTCGGCCAGCACGACCGCGGGTTCGGCGGCCACCGCGACGCCGACCGAGATCGTGACCCGCAGACCGGGGGCGAGGGCGGACCAGTCGTGTTCGCGGACCAGCCGGACCAGGTCGGCGGCGCGGCGGTCCAGCTCGGTGACGTCGGCGTCCCGGCCGGGCAGCATCACCACGAACTCGTCGCCGCCGTAGCGGGCGACCAGCTCCCCCGGACCGGCGACCGACTCGATCAGACGGCCCAGCTCGATCAGCGCGACGTCGCCGGTGACATGCGAGAACTGCTCGTTGACCAGCTTGAAGTCGTCAACGTCGACGAAGATCGCACTGACGGTGCCGGAGCTGTCCAGCCGGTGCTGGAGCGCCCGCCGATTGCCCACCCCGGTCAGCGGGTCGACCCGGGTCAGCCGGGTGGCTCGATCGCGTTCGGCCAGCAGTTCGTGCAGCCGGATCCGGGTGCGCACCGCCTCGAACCGGTCGGCCTGCTGCGCCGCCCACCGGGAGACGGCACGACGGAACATGTTGCGGGCGTGGCCGAGCGCGGGGTGCGGGCCGAAGCGCTCGGTCGCGATCTGGACCAGGGCCTCGTCGGCGACCACCGTCCAGAGGTCCTGTCCGTGATCGACCGCGACCTCCCGCAGGTCCTCGAGCTCCTCGGTGGCCTCGGCGAACCGGCCGGCCGTACAGGCGAGCATGCCGGAGACGAAGCTGGCGACCTGCCACTCGACGGTGCCGCGGCGCGGCCAGGAGCGGCGTCGCAACGCGTCGATCACCAGGGTCGCACCCTGGATGTCCCGGAGCAGGTACGCGGCCAGCGCCTCGTAGGCGAGCGCGTAGCCGCGCAGTTCCGGGTCGTCGTCCGCCACGCGGCGCAGCAGCAGGGACCGGGACGCCAGGCGGTGCTGGATCTCGCCGGCCCGCGGGTCGTCGATCAGCGCCAGGTGCAGCGCCCACTCGGCGAGGGCGCGCGCCCCGTCCAGGACGACCATCGGGACGATCTCGGGCTCCACCACCCGCCACAGCCCGGACAGCAGCCGGTCGGCCTGGTCGTAGAGCTCGACCGTGCGCAGGGCGTTGGCCAGCATCACGGTGGCCGAGACCTGGTTGTAGACGGTGCCGTCCGCGGCGTCGGTGAGCACCCACACCTCGGCGAGCACCTCGATCACCTCGTGCTCGGCTCCGGTGCCGCGCAGGGCGATCGCCCGGGCGCCGAGCGCCTTGGCACGCCAGTACGGACGGTCGTCGTCCCGGGTCGCGGCCACCAGCTCGTCGATGGCGGTCAGCGCGTCCCACGGCCGGTGCTGCGCGATCAGGGCGCGGCCGAGCACGAACTGGGCGTAGCGCCAGGTGTCCTCGTCCCCGGCGGACGAGGCGACCAGCGCCACCCGCCGGGAGAGCTGTTCGGCCAGATCCGCGCGGCCGTGCTGCAACGCGGAGAACCCGGCTCCGGCGAGCGGGTGCAACGGGCCGAACTCGGACACCACGGCAAGCTCTGCGCTCATGGCCCCCTCCCTCGTCGACCGGCCGATGTGCTGTGAGCATCGGCCACCCGGGGCGACCGGCATCGGGAGCGAGCGCCTTTTCACCCGGACGCCGGGCGGATTCCACCCGGCGACCCGGCCGTCCGGGGTGGTAGCACCCGGGCCGGTGCCGCCGACGTGGCACCGGTCCGGGCCGGCGGGACTCAGCGCAGGGCGCGGTTCACCGCGGAGACGATCGCCTTCAGGGAGGCGGTGGTGCTGGACGGGTCGATCCCGGCGCCCCAGAGCGTCCGGTCGCCCACCGAGCACTCGACGTAGGCGGCCGCGGTGGCGTCCCCGCCGGCGGACAGCGCGTGCTCGGCGTAGTCCAGCACCTGTACCTGGACCCCGACCTCGTTCAGCGCCGCGACGAAGGCCGCGATCGGGCCGTTCCCGGCCGCGTGCACGGTGCGGGCCTCGCCGTTGTCGACCAGGTCGACGGTGAGATCCGCCCGGCCGTCCTCGGTGGTGGTGATGCTGGTGCCGCGCAGGGCGAACCGGCCCCAGGGTGCCAGGTCGCCGCCCGCCTCGACCGGCAGGTACTCGTCGGTGAAGATCCGCCACAGGGCGTCGGCGGTGACCTCCGCGCCGCTGGAGTCGGTGTGGTGCTGGACGACCTGGGAGAACTCGATCTGCAGACGACGGGGCAGGTCCAGGTCCTTCTCGGACTTCATCAGGTAGCTGATGCCGCCCTTCCCGGACTGCGAGTTGACCCGGATGATCGCCTCGTAGCTGCGGCCCAGGTCCTTCGGGTCGATCGGCAGGTACGGCACGGCCCAGACGATGTCGTCGACGCCCTTGCCGTCGGCGGTCGCCCGGACCTCCATCGCGTCCAGGCCCTTCTTGATCGCGTCCTGGTGCGAGCCGGAGAACGCGGTGAACACCAGGTCGCCGCCGTAGGGGTGCCGCTCGGGTACCGGCATCTGGTTGCAGTGCTCGACGGTGCGCCGGATGTGGTCGATGTCGCTGAAGTCGATCTGCGGGTCGACGCCCTGGCTGAACAGGTTCATGCCCAGGGTCACCAGGCAGACGTTGCCGGTGCGCTCCCCGTTGCCGAACAGGCAGCCCTCGATCCGGTCGGCACCGGCCAGGTAGCCCAGCTCGGCGGCGGCCACCGCGGTGCCCCGGTCGTTGTGCGGGTGCAAGGACAGCACGACGTGCTCGCGGTAGTGCAGGTGGCGGCTCATCCACTCGATCGAGTCCGCGTACACGTTCGGGGTGGCCATCTCGACCGTGGCGGGCAGGTTGATGATCACCGGGCGCTCGGCGGTGGGCTGGAACACGTCCATCACCGCGTTGCAGATCCGGACCGCGAACTCCAGCTCGGTGCCGGTGTAGGACTCCGGGGAGTACTCGTAGAACACCTCGGTGCCCGGGATCGTCTCCTCGTACTTCTTGCACAGGTGCGCGCCCTGCACCGCGATGTCGACGATGCCGTCCTCGTCGCTGCGGAACACCACCTCGCGCTGCAGCACCGAGGTGGAGTTGTACAGGTGGACGATGGCGCGCTTGGCACCGGCGATCGCCTCGTAGGTGCGCTCGATCAGGTGCTCGCGCGCCTGGGTCAGCACCTGGATCACGACGTCGTCCGGGATGCGGTCCTCCTCGATCAGCATCCGCACGAAGTCGAAGTCGGTCTGCGAGGCGGACGGGAAACCCACCTCGATCTCCTTGTAGCCCATCTGCACCAGGAGCTCGAACATCGCCAGCTTGCGGGCGGCGTTCATCGGCTCGATCAGCGCCTGGTTGCCGTCCCGCAGGTCGACCGCGCACCAGCGCGGGGCGGTGGTGATCTGCCGGGTCGGCCAGGTGCGATCGGGCAGCTCCACCCGGATCTGGTCGGCGAACGGGCGGTACTTGTGTACCGGCATCCCGGACGGGCGCTGGGCGGTGGCGTCGCTGTACTTGCTCATCTGTCGGTCCCTCGTCGGTCGCTGCGGGTGAGCCGGGCATGCCGAACGCCGCGACGAGGGACCCGGTCTAGTGGACCCCGCCGCGGCGGAGAAGGAGGAGGCTGCCGCTCATGAGCACCCGGCCACCATACTCCGGGCCGGTGCGGACGCGACCGGTGTCCGTCATGCGGTCACGCGTCCGGATCGAGCAGGCCGACGGTCAGGGACAGATCGCCGAAGAAGACCACCGACCCGGGCGCCACCCGGACCCGCTGGTCGGGCAGGCAGACGATCCGCTCACCGTCGGGCAGCGTGACCAGGGTGCCGTTGGTCGAGCCGCGGTCCATCACCCAGGCGCCGGCGACGTCCGCACCGATCACCAGGTGGGTCTTGGACACCGACATGCCCGGGTCGTGCACCGCCACCGCCCGCAGTCCGACCAGCCCCGCGGGATTGCGACCGATCAGCACCGGGCCGCCGTCGAGGTCGAGCAGGGTGCCGTCGGGCAGTCGGGCGGCCCAGCCGGCGGGCCCGGGGGCGATCCCCCCGGGCCGCGGGGTGCCCGCGGCGGAACGGGCAGGACCGGGCGGCGTCGACGTGTCGTGGGTGGGCGCCGGGTCGGACCAGAACGAGTCCATCGGCGGGACGACGGGCGCGGCGGCCGGTTCCCCGGGGACCGGCGGGAGCTGCGTGGTGTCGCCCATGGCGTTGCCGGGCAGCGGGGTCTCAGGGGCCGCCACGCCGGCCTGCGGACCGTCCTCGGGCACGGCGGCGGGGGTACCCGTCCACCGCATCGCGTCGGGATCGGTCTCCCGGGTCGTGCCCGCGGCCGGACCAGCAGCATCGTCCTGGGCGGACAGCGCCTCACCGACCGCGAGTCCCTGGGTGTCGCCGAGCCCCGGCCCGGGGACCGGGAGCAACGGCGCGCCGATCGCGGGCCGACCCGCCGACGGCGTCGTCGGCGGGAGCGGCGGCTGCTCGTCCGCCGCCGCGCGCGATCCGCCCAGCGGCGGCAGGACCAGCCCCGGCCCACGGGGCGGCTGACCGTTCGCGATCATCCCGGCCCAGCGGGTCTGACCGGGCGCCTGCGGAGCGTCGGGGCGCGACGGCGCGACGGGGGTGACTCCCGGGAGCCGGCCCGCGGCGGCCTCCGACGGCGGGACCGGGATCGTGCTCGACGACGGCCCCGCGGTGACGTCGGACGGCCGTTCGGAGGCGGCACCACCGGCGGCCGACGCGGCGAGGGACGACGCTGCGGTGGGCGTCGCGCCGGACCTGCCACCGGCCCGCGGGTCACGCTCCCGGTACCCGTCCAGCCGCGATCCCGCGGAGGTGGCGCGCACGTCGACCACCACGGCCTCCGCGATCCGGTCGTGCCAACCACGACGGCGGCCGGTCGGGTCCCAGAACACCGACGCGAGCACCACCCACTGCCCGACGCCGCAGGCCACGGTGCCGAGCGCGACGATCAGCGTCCGCACCAGCGCGCGGCCCAGCCCGATCGGCCGACCGGTCATCACGTCGACGACGCGCAGTCCGAGCAGGCGGCGTCCGATCGTCCAGCCCTTCGTGCCGTGCAGCACCCACTGCACGACGCCCCACACCAGCAGCAGTCCCCCGCCGATCAGACTGGGCAGCACCGGCAGCACCGGTGCGGTCGCGGCACGTTCCGCGTCCACGCCGGTGGTCAGCACGGCGAGCCAGATCGGCAGGGCGCACAGCGCGGTGCCCAGCCCGTCGATCAGGGCGGCGACGACGCGACGACCCACGGGGGCGGGTGGTGCGCCGATCACGGCTGCGGTGCTCATCGCTGCTGTCTCCTCGTCCTGATCGCCCGGTCTCGGCGGCGTACGGCGGCGCGGGCGCGCAACGACCGGGCGGTGAACCGTCCCCGCCATCGTGCCCGACGTGGGGTGGCGGCCCGCATCCGGGCCAGGGTGCGGTCGACGTCGGACCAGAACCGGCGGGCCTGGTCGACGGTGGGCTCGCCGGGTCCGAAGACCACGGCGTCGGCGTGGGCGGCCAGCTCCCGGACCGCCGGGGCCAGGTCGTGCGCGTCACGGTCCCGGCGGCCTCGACGACCGTCCGCGGGCTGGTGGCCGCCGAAGGCGGCACCGAGCGCGACCGCGGTCTCCCGGCGGGTGGCCAGCGGGTCGGTGCTCAGCCGCAGGTCCGTGGCGAGGTCGAGGACCTCCTGCCAGCCTCCGACCACCCGGCGCACCGGTGCCGGGTCCGAGCGGCGACGACGCCGTCGCCGGGCCTTCAGCGCCACGATCGCCAGGAACGGCGCGGCGATCAGCAGCAGCACACCGGACCCGGCCGCCACACCGAGCAGCACGGTCTGCCACACGGTGAGCTCGGTGTCCTGGCCGGGATCGTCGGTCTGCGGGTCCTCGGCGTCGTCGTCCGGCGGGTCGACCGGGTCGGCGGGCGGGGGCGGCGGCTGGGCGACCTGGGGCTCCGGCTCGGACGGGCTGGTCTCGTCGTCCTCCTGCGGGGTCTGCGACTCCGGCGGGGTCGGGTCGAAAGTGATCCAGCCGTAGCCGTCGAACGGGATCTCGACCCAGGCGTGGAGGTCCGCGCCGGAGACCGTGATCGGCTCGGCGGCCTCCCGCGCGGCGATGGTGCCGTCGTCGGTCATCCCGGGGACGAAGCCCATCACCACCCGGGCGGGCAGGCCCATCTCCCGGGCCATCAGGGCCATCGCGGAGGCGTACTGCTCGTCGTCGCCGACCATCAGGTCCCCGCCGAGCAGGGCGGTCAACCGGTCCGCGCCGTGCCCGGACAGCGACGGGTAGTCCCCGGCGGCGGTGAGCCCGTGCGAGAAGTAGCCGCTCTCGGCGAGCTCCTGCTCGATCGCGCGGGCCACCTCCAGCGGCGTCCGGGCGTCCCGGGCCGCGTCACCGGCGGCGGTGACCACGGCGTCCGGCACCCCGCTCGGTTCGGGCAGGTCGGTCGGGGCCACCGCCGCCGCGCCGATCTGGGTGTCCTCGGGCTCGGCGGGGATCACGGTGTCGACGGTGTAGTGCGTGCCGGTCGTGAGACCGCCGGTGAGGACGGCGGAGCCGGTGGCGTCGTTGTAGCGCAGCTCGGACTGGGCGGTGGCGTCGTCGAACGTGATCGACTCCGCCGCGCCCACGGTCGGCAGCCAGACCCCGGTGAGACCGTCCACCCGGATGTCCACCTCGGCCCGCTCGCCCGCCACGGCGGCCCCGGTGTCGTCCACGGTGCTGCCGACCCGGCGGAACTGCCCGGAGGAGCGCGAGCTGCCGTCCCCGGCCACGTTCCAGACCACGCCGTCGAACCGGTCGAAGGTCGCCAGCCGGATCCGGCCGCCCTGGGGCAGACCGGTGACGGTGAACAGGTCGACGGTGTCGTCTTGCTTCACGAACGAGCGGAAGGCCGACAGCGGGCTCGGGTAGTCGTAGGGGTCGAAGGGCGGGACGAGCCGCTCGCGCAGCACGAACCGGTCGTCGGCGGCCTGCACCGCCGCGCCGCCACCGATCCCGGCGCCCAGGGCCACCACCAGCAGCACCGCGAGCGCCGCGGGACGCCGCAGCCGGAACCGGCCCGCTCGCCACGACGCCCAGAGCAGCAGGCCCAGGCCGAGCACCGCACCGACCACGGCGGGCAGCACGGTGTCCCGTGATCCGAGCAGCACGGCGCCGACCAGCACGACCGGGGCCGGGACGGCGGACAACGGGGCCCACCGGTCACCCGCCCGCGCCAGCCGCACACCGGCCAGCGCGCCGACCAGCGCGAGCAGGAACGGCGGCACCGTCAACCAGCCCGAGTCGCCGAGCGGGGGTTGCAGGGTGAGCGCGTCCTTCCAGCCCAGCGCCGCACCGCGCACCACCTGGGCGAGCGACGTCGGGGTGGGCACCACCGAGGCGATCGTGGCGTCCGGGGTGGCGAGCGGTCCGCCGAGCACCGCCGTGGCGGCCAGGGTGACCGCGGTCGCGACCAGGCCGTTCCAGCGCCACCGCACCATCGCGAGCGCCAGCAGGGTGCCGAGCAGCGCGCCGCCGAGCACCGGGCGCAGCAGCGTGGCGCCCCCGTAGACCGGGAGCAGCGGGGTGAGGGCGAGCAGCACGGCGACCAGCGGCACGGCGACCTCGGCGAACCGCCGGACCGGCGACACCCGCGCGACCGGCACGGCGACCGGTTCCGCTGAGGTCGGCGCGGGAACGGCGGTCGGCGCGCTCATGCCCGCGCCGCCAGCCGCAGGGCCCGGGGCAGGTCGTCCAGCGCGCCCAGCTGCACCAGGCTCAGTCCGCGCAACGTCCGGACCCGCACCTCCGCGCCGGGACGACAGCCGATCGCCAGGGTGCGGGTGCCCTCGGGCACGTGCCGGGCGGCCGCGCGCAGGTCGGCGTCGGTGGGCTCGGACCCGGTGACCAGGAACGCCAGCGTCACGTCCGGCACCTCCCGGGCGACCCGACGGCCGAGCAGGGACGTGCCGGAGCCGTCCGGGGTGAGTGCGAGCGCGGAGCAGTCGTCCAGGAACGGCCGGCGACCGGTGGTGCGGACCCGGTTCGTCCCGGCCAGCACCGCCAGCGGGTGCTCCTCGGACATCACCTGCACGCCGAGCGAGGCGAGCACGCCCACCGCCAGTTCCAGGTCCTCCTCGTCCCGGGCGTAGTCGCGCGGGTCGGTGGACATCGCCACGGCGGTCTGGGTGCGGCGGGTGTCCTCGTACTGCTTGACCGTCAGGACCCCGCGCCGGGCGGTGGTGCGCCAGTGGATCGAGCGTCGGTCGTCACCGACCACGTAGTCCCGCAGCGCGTGGAAGGCCAGGTCGGCGTCCGACAGGTCGCGGGTCGACCCGCCCTCGAGGTCACGCAGCAGGCCCGCGTCCGCGCCCGTCAGCATGACGATCCGGGGGTGGACGTACAGCTCCTGCGCGCCGGTGGCCGTCACCCGGCGCACCGCGAGCCCCAGCGGGTCGGCCCGCACCGCCCGCACCGGGCCCACGGTCACGACCGCCCGGCGGTGGGTCGGCACCGCGAACAGCTCCTCATGCACCGCGCCCGGGGCCAGCGGCGGCACGTCCAGCTCCGCGCGGCCGTGCCCGACCTGCAACTCCAGCCCGATCGCCCGGGTCCGGCGCTGCGGCGCGGTCACCACGACGCCGCCGAACGCGCGCTCCCCCACCCGCACCCGGCGGTCTGCCAGGTCCAGACGCACCCCGTGCGGCAGCCGCCCGAGCGTCGTGACCAGGGCGACCAGCACCGCCGCCATCGCGACCGCGCCGACGGCGGTCAGCTCGGCCCAGCTCAGCCACAGACCCACGACCAGCAGCGGCAGGCCGAGGGCGATCGCACCCCAGCCCACCGCCGACAGTCGAGTCCGCAGAGGTCCCATCGCTCAGGCCCGCGCCACCGGGGGCGGCGTGCTGTCCAGCGCCCGCTGCACCACGTCCGTGGTGGTCGCACCCAGGAAGTCCGCCTCGGGGTCCAGCACCAGACGGTGGGCCAGCACCGGGACCGCCAGCTCCTTGATGTCGTCCGGCACCACGTAGGTCCGTCCGGACGCGGCGGCCGCGACCCTGGCGCACCGCACCAGCGCCAGACCACCGCGGACGCTCGCACCCAGCGAGGTCTGCGGGTCCTCGCGGGTGGCCTCCAGCAGCCGCGCCACGTAGTCCAGCACCGCGCCGTCGACGTGCACGCCCTGCGCGAGGTCGGCCATCCGCAGCACGTGCTCGGTGCCGATCACCGCCTCCAGCGCGGCGGTCCGGTCCCGCTGACCGGACAGGATCTCCACCGTGGCGGTGCGATCCGGGTAGCCGAGCGAGGTGCGCACCAGGAACCGGTCCAGCTGGGCCTCCGGCAGGCGGTAGGTGCCGGCCTGCTCCACCGGGTTCTGGGTGGCGATCACGATGAACGGGCGGCCCACGGAGTGGGTGTCCTTGTCCACGGTGACGTGCCCCTCCTCCATCACCTCCAGCAGCGCGGACTGGGTCTTGGGCGAGGCACGGTTGATCTCGTCCGCGAGCAGCACCGAGGTGAACACCGGGCCCTCGTGGAAGACGAACTCCCGGGTGCCCTGGTCCCAGATGGTCACGCCGGTGACGTCGCTGGGCAGCAGGTCGGGGGTGAACTGGATCCGCTGGTGGCTGCCCCGCACCGAGGCGGCGATCGCCTTGGCCAGCGAGGTCTTGCCGGTGCCCGGAGCGTCCTCCAGCAACACGTGGCCCTCGGCGACCATCGCGGTCAGCACCAGCCGCACCGGGCCGTCGGCGCCGAGCACCGCGCGCGAGACGTTGCGGGTCAGCGCGCCGAAGGTCTGGGAGAACCAGGTGGACTCGTCGGGGGTCATCGTGGGTGGACTCCTGTCGGGTGGTGCGAGGTGGTGGTCGGGGCGATGGTCATCCGTCGGCGCCCCCGGTGGGATCGGGCGCTGGTTCGCTCCATCCCACGCGCTGGGCGAAGGAGGTCCATGGGCCCCAGCCGATCGCGGTCCGGGCGCGGACCTCCAGTGTCACGGTGCTCGGGTTGGTGACCACTCGATCGGTCGGCAGGGCGACGTTCACGGAGGTGGAGTTCGCCGGGTCAGGCGCGGGAGAAGTGATCGGCGCGCCGAGTACTCCCCAGCCGGAGAGCCGGTACTCGTACTGCTGCACCGAGGTACCGCCGACGTCATCGGGCTCGGACCAGGACAGAGTGGCCTGTGTGGGTTGTCCCTCACCGGTGATGGGTGTCACCGTTAGCCCACGCGGGCCAGTGGAGAGGGTGCGGACGGTATTGTCCGCGACGCTCATGGCCGCAGGGGGCCCCGATCCTCGCCTATTGTGCGCCGTGACCTGAACCGTCAACGCTTGACCCGCACTCAGGCCGCTGATCGTGGCATTCGCCGCGCCGACCGAGGTCACCGTTCCCGCCGATGTCTGGATGTCGTAGCGGTCGATATCCGCTCCATTGCCGGAGGCCGCCCGCCAGGAGATCCTGACCCACCCCTGCCCGGCCGCCGTGTCACCAGAGGCCGCAGAGATGGACGGCTGACCTGGTGCGCTGGGCACGTCGAACGCCCTCCCCTCGACCGTCACGAGAGGCCGGGAGTCACCGGCGACATTGGTCGCGTAGAGGGAGAACGTGTAGGGGGCATTGTTGGCCACGGTCCCCGGGATCGTGTAACTGGTTACGCTCGCGGCCAACCGCTCGGTCCACCGCCGACCCTCGCCCGCGACGGTCAGCACGTAGGTCAGAGGGGCGCCGTTGTCCGACTCGGAGGGGGTCCACGCGACCTGGAGCTGACCGGCGCCCACTGACTGCACCGCTTCGGCACCGAAGCTCGGCGACGACGGCGGTGCCGCAGGGGTCGCGGCAGCCGACGACGGGCTCCACCCGCTCGGCTGCGGCGCCCGGTTGTGCGCCCGGACCTGCACGGTGTACGCCGTGCCGTTCTCCAGCCCGCGCCAGGTCGCCGAGGTCCCGGTCACGGTCTGGCTGGCCGATCCGCCGCGGGGGGCGGGCGAGATGGTCGCGGTGTAAGACGTGATCGGCGATCCCTTGGACGCGGGGGCGACCCAGTTCGCGGTGATCTCCTTGTCGCCCCACTGCAGGGTCGGCGCGGCCGGGGCGTCCGGGACCGCGTCGGGCCGGGCGGTGGCGGACGCCGGGCTCGGGTCGGACCAGCCGACCGCGTTCTGGGCGGCCACGGTGAAGGTGTACTCGACGTCATTGGTCAGGCCGTCGAGGGTGCAGGTGGTCGACGCGCAGGCGCGTTGCTGACCGCCGGGGCTCACGGTGACGCGGTACCCGGTGATCGGCTCGCCGCGTGCGTCCGGCGCGTCCCAGCTGAGCACCACGGTGGAGTCGCGGACCTCGCCGACCCGGGGCGCCTTGGGCGCCGCCGGCTTGCCCCGCACCCGGAGCGAGATGGTGGCGGCGACCTCACGGGAGGCGTCGTCGGTCGCGTCGCGCACCCGGACCTGCACCACCATCTGCCCGGTCAGGTCGGCGTTCGGCCGGACGATCACGTTGCCGCCGGACACGGAGGCGGTGCCGGTCCCGGAGGTCTGCACGGTGGCGCCGACCACGGTGAGCGCCTGCTCGGGGAACGGGTTGTACGCCCCGGCGAGCACGTCGACTGCGGTGTCCTGCCCCTGCACGCCGTCGTTGAGGGTGCGGTCCGGGACGCTGGCCAGGCGCCGGGTGCTGGCGATGGCGCGCACCTCGACCTGGACGTCCATGGTGCCGGCGCGGCCGTAGCTGAGCTGGAGCTGGACGGTGCCCGCGCTGCCCTTCGTCGTGCTGGTGGCGGCGGACACGCTCAGCCGGGTGCCGTCCAGCGACGCGGTGAAGCCGGCCGGTGCCCCGGAGGTCAGGCGGAAGCCGTAGACCTGGTCCCCGGCGGAGCCCTCGACGCCCTGGGTGAAGTTCCGCAGGTCCACCGACACCGGGGCCTCGCCCGGCGCGACCTCGATCCGGCTGGGCGAGAAGGTCGGCGGGTAGTCGTCCTCGGTGAACACGGTGATCGGCAGGGTGAGCGTCCGGGTGCGGGCGTTCAGGTCGTCCGGGCCGGTGGCGTCGGTGACCGGGACCGTGATCGAGGCCGGACCGGCGTAGCCCGGCTCGGAGGTGAACTGCAGCGTGGTGTCGTCGACCACCAGCGCACCGCCGTCCGACCGGGTCGCGGTGACCGCGCCGGCGTCGTCGATCTGGGCGGTCCGGCCCGGGGCGACCTGCACCTGGGCGCCGAGTGCGATGGTGAGGGTGTCCCCGCTGGCCACCCGCAGCTCGTCCGCCCTGGGTCGCAGCTGCGGCGGGAAGAAGCCGAGGGCGGGCACGGTGATGAACGCGTAGGCGGTGGCGGTGCCGGTGTCGTCGGCGGTGTTGGTCAGCCGGTACGGCAGGGTCTGCGCGGTCGCGGCCAGGGTGATCCGCACCGTGCCGTCCTCCAGCACGGTGGCCACGTCCTGGGCGCTGGTGGGCACCGAGACGGCCAGGTCGGACATCGGACCGCTGGGGTTCTGGGCGACCTCCAGCACGTCCACGTCCACCGAGGTCCGGTCGATGGTGTCGGCCGGGGGCACGACCACGTCCTGGGCGACCGGGGGCAGCACCGCCGCGTCCGGGGCGACGTCCACGGTCAGCACCGCGCCGGAGGAGGCGCCGATCTCGTTCACCGCCGTGTAGCCGATCGCGTAGGTGCCCGCCGCGTCGGGGGCGTCCACCACGACGCGCCGGCCCTGGACCTCCGCGGTCACACCCTCGGGCACTTCCAGCGCCGGGTCCACGCTCAGGTCGCCACCGGCCAGGTCGACGTCGTTGTCCAGGACGCGCACCTCCACCCGCTGGCCGGGACGCACGGTGACCTGGTCGTCCCGGGCCACGACCCGGTTGCTGTCCTCCGGGCGGTCGGCGATGCCCACCCGGACGGTGCCGACCGCACGCTGACCGGTCCAGTCCTCCACCGCGTAGGTGAACTCGTCGGTGCCGGACTCCCCTGGCAGCGCCTCGTACTCCAGCCAGTCCGCACCGACCGCGGTGACCCGGCCCTTGGTGCCCGCGGTGTCCACGCCGAGCAGGCTGACGCCGTCGCCGTCCACGTCGATGCCGATCAGCGGGACGGCGATCCGGACCGTGTCGCCGGTGAACACCCGGGCGACCACGTCCTTCGGGCGGGGCGGCACCTTGGTGGCCGGATCGGAGTCGTGCACCCGGACGGTGGCGGTGGCCGCGGTCTCGTTGCCGGTGCTGTCCCGGACCACGAAGGTCGCCCGGACGGTCATCGCGGTGGCGGGTGCCTGGTAGCGCAGCACGTCCCCGGAGACGAACATCAGACCCTCGCCGGACCCGAGCGGCTCGGCGAACTCGGTGACCAGGGCGAGGGTGTCGCCGTCCGGGTCGTAGGCGTCCGCCAGCACCGGGATGGTGACCACGCCGCCGGTGCGGACCTCGACGACGGCGTTCGGCACCACCGGCGGCTGCGAGGTGCTGGCCGGGGGCACCGGCTGGACCAGGATCTCCCCGGTCGCGCTGGCGCTGCCGTTGGTCACCACGTACTCGAGGACCACCGGCTCGGTCAGCGCGCCGACCGCGGAGACCTCGACCAGCTCGTGGTTCTGCACCGCGACCCTGAGCTCCTCCGGCGCGCTCACCGACTGCAGCACCAGGACGCCGCCGGCCGGGTCGGTGTCGTTCGCCAGCGGTGCGACGGTCAGGTCGCCGCCGGTGGGCAGCCAGGCCCGGTCCAGGACGGCGGTCGGCGGCTCCGGGGTCTCCGGCGGGTCGACCACGTCGATCCGGGCCAGGCCGGTGGCCTGCTGCGGGGCGGCGGTGATGGTGAAGGACACGTAGTACGTCCCGGCAGAGGCCGCGGAGAACCGGATGGTGCCCTGGTCCAGGTCGGGGGTGATCGTGGTGCCGCCGACCTGGTCCACCCCGGCCAGTCGCGGGGTCTCGGCGCCGTGGGTGCGCACCGCGGCCAGCGGGTCCAACTCGACGGCCAGGTCGGTGTAGGTCTGGGCGTGCACCGGGTCCAGCTGCAAGTCCAACGACCCCGCGGCCCGCACGTCCACGTCCACGGTGCCCTCGGTGGTGTTCGTCCCGTCGGACACCAGCAGGTGCACGGTCGTCGGGCCGAGGTCCCCACCGTCGGCGACGTAGGTCAGGGTGCCGTCCTGCCGGAACCGGGCGGTGCCCTTCTCCGCGGTGGCGCCGACCAGGGTCAGCTCGTCGCCGTCCGGATCCGTGAAGTCGGCCAGCACCGAGTAGGTCGCGGTGGCGGTCTGCTCCAGCAGGATGCTGCCGGTGCGCTGCTGGACCGGCGGATCGTTCTGGGTGTCGCGCACGGTGAGCGTGACGGTCGCGGTGGACGGCGAGCTGGTGCCCCGGCCGTCGCTGATCGAGTAGCTGAAGGTCGCGGTGCCGGTGGCGCCCGGCTCGACGCGGACCTGCAACGCCCGGCCGCCGTACACCGGCTCCAGGGTGCCGAAGGACTCCGGCAACGGATCGAACTCGGTGATCACCAGGATGCCGCAGTCCGAGGAGGTGTCGTTGTCGATCACGGACAGGATGGCGGACCGGCCCGGTCGCACGCCGTAGTCGTCGTCGACCGCGGACGGAGAGGCGCTGTTGGTGGAGCACTCCGCGACCAGCTCGTGGGTGGTGCGGTCGCCCTCCGCCTGCTCGCTGTCGTCCTGGGTCTCCTCCTCCGGGATCACCTGGGACCAGTCCGGCTCGCGCAGCTCGGTGTCCTGCAACGGCAGCCAGAGCCGGCCGTCGCGGGTCTCGTTCAGCGCGACGACCTGGCGGTTGACCCGGAACACCAGGGTGGCGCCGGTGGTCATCCCGTCCAGGGTGAGCAGCTGCTCCGCCTGGTCGTCGCAGAGCATGAGGTAGTTGTCCCGGGCGGAGGGCCAGGCCGCGTGCGCGCAGTCGCCGACCCGGACCGGGGCCGCGGGGGTGCCGCCGCGGCTGCCGCCGTCGTACTGCGCGGTCACCGACCCGTTCGCCACCGAGGCCTCGACCAGACCGGCGCTCCCCGCGACCAGGACGGTGTCCGCCGGCGGCCCGGCCTGTTGCAGCACCGGCTGGCTCAGGCCCAGCGACACCGAACCGCCCGCGGTGCGCAGCGTGTCGCCGTCCAGGCCGACCACGGTGTCGCCGACCGCGGTCACCGCGTCGACGCCGCCGCCCAGGCCGGTCTCCCCGGTGCTGGTCGCCGTCCCCCCGGTCACCGGGCTGATCCGGGTCACGTCACCCGTGTCCGCGGCAACCAGGAAGGCGTCGCCGGAGCTGCCGACCACCACCCGGGCGTCTCCGTCCACGCTGGCGTCCGCCGGGTCGGTGCCGGTCTGCAGGGCGGGCAGGTCGGCCAGGGTGCGCACCCAGACCTGGCCGTCGCCGTCCAGCACCGCCACCGTTCCGGCCTGCATCGCGATCTGGGCGCCCGCGGGCACCGGCACCTCGGCGGCGGCCGCGACCGACGCGGGGTCGACCACGGTGAGCGTGCCGGGCTCGACCAGCAGGACGTCGGAGGCCTCCTGCCGCACGTCGAAGTCCCCGCTCCTGGCCACCAGGCCGGCGTTGAGCTCCTCGACCTGCGCGTTGTACCGGCCGAGCTGCAGGGTGCTGGTCGCGGTCAGCCAGACCGCTCCGTCGTTCAGCTCCACCTGCGCCAGCGGGAAGCCGGGGTTGACGACGGCGAGCGTCGCCAGCACGGCGGGCACCGTCACCACGGCGGCGGTCGACGCGGTGCGCTTGCGGTCCCAGGGCCACCTCACTCGGTGCACCCCTGGGCCGGTGCGGTGGAGGCCCGCCGGTCCGCCCGGACCACCGACACCTCGACGCAGACCTCCGCGTCGAGGTCGTCGATGTCCTCGGCCGGGATGGTCACGCTGGTGGTCTCGGTCGGCTGGAGTCGGGTCTGGCCGGTGCTGCGCAGCACGCCCCACAGGTAGCTGTCGCCCTCCTGCGGATCAGGATTGCGCCAGGTGAAGACCGCACTGCCGTCCGCCTGACGGGTGCCGCTCAGACCGATCGGGGTCGGGACGGTCAGGCCGACGGTGGGCACCGGGTTCGCCAGCGGGTCGTCGTCCCGGTTGACACCGCGATCCGGGTCCCGGGTGACCAGCAGCACGACCACCACCGCGGCGACCAGCACCACCGCGGAGAGGATCCCGGCGATCAGCCGACCGGTGTGCCGGCGCCGGGGTTCGGGGTCCACCGACACCCGCAGGTCGACCTCGGGCTCCGGTACGGCGGGCACCGCGTGCACCGGGCGCGTCCGGGTGGCGTCGTCGTCCGGCCGGATCTGGCGCACACCACGGACCCGGGTCGCGTCCGGGTCGACGCCGCCGACGACGGCCGCCCCCGGGGCCTCCCCGAGGTCCAACGGGGTCAGCGGCAGGCCGAGGTCCGCCTCCACCGCACGCAGGTCCATCGCCAGGTCCACCGCGTGCGCGTGCCGTCGGGCCGGGTCGGTGGCCATCGCCCGGGCCAGCACGGTGTGCAACCGGGCCGGGACGTCCTCGCGGGTGAACGGGGTCGGGGTGCCCCGTTCGATCCGCCCGACCAGGTCGGCGGCCTCGTTCTGGCCGTGCGGCCGCTCGAAGGGCGACCGGCCCGCGAGCGCGGAGAACAGCGTCGCGGCCAACGAGTAGACATCCGCCCGGGGCCCGGCCTGCGGCGCGGCGGCCAGCAGCTCTGGCGCCGCCCACGGGATCGACATGCCGACCGCGGGTGCCGGGTCGTCGATCGGCGCTGCAATGCCGAAGTCGCTCAGGACCGGCCGGCCGAAGTCGTTGGCCAGGATGTTCGCGGGCTTGATGTCCTGGTGCACGATCCCGGCCCGGTGCATGGACTCCACCGCGCAGGCCAGCTGCACGCCGATCCGCAGCACCTCGGGCACGCCGATCCGCTCGGTGCGGTAGCGCTGGCCCAGGGTCGGGCGCGGGCAGTGCTCCATGACCAGGTACTCGCGACCGTCCTCGGACACCCCCGCCTGGTAGACGGTGACGATCGACGGGTGCTGGGACACCCGCGCAGTGAGGTCGGCCTCCCGCTCGAAGGCGGACTTCTCCGCGTCGTCGACCGAGGGCAGCAGCACCTTGACCGCCACCTGGCGCCTTGGCAGCTGCTGGTCGTAGCAGTACACGTCGGCGGCACCGCCACCGCCGAGCAGATGGGAGAACGTGTAGCCCGGGAGTCGCGGTGCCGGCGCGGCCTCGCGTGGGCTCATGCAGGCGGCTCCACGGTGAAGGTCACGCCGTCACCCAGGTCGACGATCTCCCCCGCGCCCACCGCGACGGGCTCCCCCGCGGCGATCTTGCGCGGCGGCAGACCGCCGGAGGCCACGGTGACGCCGTTGGTCGAGAACAGGTCGGTGACCAGCACCCGTCCGTCGGAGACCCGGAGCTCGGCGTGCGTGCGGGAGATGTCCTGGGTGGGGCTGGGCACCGCGACCAGCCGGGTGCGCACCCCCTCCGGCGCCCGGGCGGCCTGCGGGGCGCGGCCAATCAGCAGCACGCCGTCGACCGGCACCACGACGCCGGTGGACAGCGCCACCCGCGGGAACGAGTCCGGCGCGGGGGGCGGCGGTGTCAGCGCCACGGCCTCCAGCGGGGCGGTGCCGGGCGCGGCGGGCGAACCCGTGCCGGGCGCGACGGCGGGCCCGGACGGCCACTGCCCGGATTCGGAGACCGCCCAGGACGGCAGGTTCTGCCGGATGCTGGCCAGCTCGCCGCTGAGGATGGTCATGCCGTCGTGGTCGTCCTCGGAGGCGGGACCGGGCAGGACGG
>NZ_JANZKP010000010.1 GCF_025642745.1 Cellulomonas sp. RIT-PI-Y | reverse complement strand
CCGTCGCCCTCGACGCACCCGACGACCTGCTCTCCCTGCTGCCCGCCGACGCCCCGCTGGCATGGGTCCGGCGCGGGGACGGTCTGGTCGGGTGGGGCGAGGCGGTGCGGGTGGACGTGACCGGCGCGCGGCGGTTCGCCGAGGCCGAGGCGACCTGGCAGCGACTGATCGCGCACGCGGTGGTCCGGGACGAGGTGCAGCTGCCCGGCACCGGGCCGGTGGCCTTCGGGTCCTTCGCCTTCGACGACGAGTCGGCAGCCGGGGGCGCCCTGGTGGTGCCACGGGTGGTGGTCGGCCGCAGGGAGGGCCGGGCCTGGCTGACGGTGATCGAGACCGCCGGGAACCTGGGCCCTGCGCCGGACGCCGTGCTGATCGCCGCGCATCGTGCCGGTCTGGCACCGGTCACCGCGCCGGGTGAGGTGACCTACACCGCGGGGTCGGTCCCCGCCGAGGACTGGACCGAGGTGGTCGCCCGCGGGGTGGCCGCGATCCGGGCCGGTGAGCTGGACAAGGTGGTGCTGGCCCGGGACGAGGTCGCGCACACCGCGGAGCCGCTGGACGTCCGCCATGCGCTGGGCCGGCTGTCCGAGCGGTACCCGACCTGCTGGACGTTCAGCGTGGACGGGCTGATCGGCGCGACGCCGGAGCTGCTGGTGCGGTCGGAGAAGGGCCTGGTCACCTCCCGGGTGCTGGCCGGGACCATCCGCCGGACCGGGGACGACGAGGCCGACGTGGCCCGGGCCGCGATCCTGGCGCACTCGTCGAAGGACCTGGAGGAGCACGAGTACGCGGTGTCCTCGGTCGCCCACGCCCTGGCGCCGTTCTGCTCCTCGACCAATGTGCCGGACGTGCCGTTCGTGCTGCACCTGCCGAACGTGCTCCACCTGGCCTCCGACGTCACCGGTGTGCTCGCGCCGGACACCGACAGCACCTCGCTCGGGCTGGCCGCCGCGCTGCACCCGACCGCCGCGGTGTGCGGCACCCCCACCGACGCCGCGCGGCAGCTGATCCGCCGGATCGAGGGGATGGACCGGGCACGCTACGCCGGACCGGTCGGCTGGCTGGGCGCGGACGGCGACGGCGAGTGGGGCATCGGCCTGCGCTCCGCCGAGCTGGACCCGGACGACCCCCGCCGACTGCGGCTGTTCGCGGGCTGCGGGATCGTCGCGGCCTCCGACCCGGCGTCCGAGCTCGCGGAGTCCCGGGCCAAGCTGGTGCCGATGCGGGACGCGCTCGGCTCGGATTGAACGCACGACGACCCCCGCACCACACGGGTGCGGGGGTCGTCTCCGGGCCGGGAAGGGCAGGGGGTACACCTCCCGGACCGGCCAGCACGCGCCGGCGGGCGACTCAGCCCTGGTCGCCGCCCTGCTGCTGCTGGAACCACTCCCAGAGCTGCTCGGGAGTCATGTTCTCCAGGCCGTCGCCGGAACCGTCCGAGCCGCTGGACCCGTCGCCCGATCCGGAGTCGTCCTGGCCGTTCTGGTCGCCCTGACCCGAGCCGCCCTGGCCGGAACCGCCCGAACCGCCGGAGGAACCCGACCCGGAGCTGGTCCCGTCCTCCTCCCGGACCGCCAGCGTCACGTCCACCGTCAGCGACGTGCCGTCGCGGACCACGGTGAGCGTGACCTCGTCGCCGGAGGCGTGGGTGCGGACGTAGCCGGTCAGCGACTCGGCACCCGCCACCACCTTGTCGTCGATGGCGACGATGACGTCACCGGTCTGCAGACCGGCCTCGGACGCCGGGGAGTTGGCGGACACCGACATCACCTGCGCCCCGGCCCGGGTGACCCCGTCGGCGGTGGCGGTGCCGTCGTTCAGGCCGACGCCGAGGAAGGCGTGCTCGGCGACACCGTCCTGCACCAGCTGACCGGCGACCGCCTGGGCCAGGGTGATCGGGATCGCGAAGCCCAGACCGATCGAGCCGGAGGCGCTGGAGGTGGTCGCGATCGAGGAGGTGATCCCGATGACCTCGCCCTGGGCGTTGAACAGCGGACCGCCGGAGTTGCCCGGGTTCACCGCGGCGTCGATCTGGATCGCGTTGGTGACGACGGTCTCCGAGGAGCCGGTCTCGGTGGTGGACACCGGCCGGTCCAGGGCGGACACGATGCCGGTGGTCACGGTGTTGGCCAGGCCCAGCGGGTTGCCGACCGCCATCACCGGGTCGCCGACGGTCGGCGTGGTCTCGGCCATCGCGGCCGGGGACAGGTCCGACGGCGGGTCCTGCAACCGGATCACGGCCAGGTCGGTGGTGGAGTCGGTGCCCACTACGTCGGCGGTGTAGATCCGGCCGTCGGTGAGCGTGACCTGCACCTGGTCGTCCTGGGCACCGGAGACCACGTGATTGTTGGTGATGATGTTGCCGTCGGCGTCCGCGATCACGCCGGATCCCTCCGCCTCACCGGCGCTGGTCACGACCTGGATCGCGACCACGGAGTCCTTGACCGCGGAGGCCACGGCCTGCCAGTCGGGGTTCTCGACGGTGGAGCCGGAGACCGGCACCCCCGCTGCGCTGTTCTGGCCCAGGGTGGCGATGTTCGCCGCGCCGGTGCCGGAGCCGCCGCCGTCCATCGCGTGGAACACCAGCGCGGACCCGCCGGTGGCGAGCAGCGCGGTGACGACGGCGGTGGCGACGATCGGGATCAGGATCGGGTTGCGCTGCTTCTTCTCCGCGGGGGGCTGCTGGTCCGCCGGGGCCGGGGCGCCGAACGCCGCCGGGTACTCCGGACCGCCGTTGGCGTGCTCGGCGTCGGAGGTCTCCGGGGCGGCGCCGTACGGGCCCGCGAAGACGCCCTGCTGCGGCTGACCCGGTCCGGGCGCGGACTCCTGGGCCTGCGGCGCGGGGGCCGGGCCGTCGAGCGGCGCGTGCAGCGGCTGCGTCGCCGGCTGCCCGGCCTGCGGGAACGCCTGGGTGGTCGCCGGGGCGATCCGCTGGGTCGGCGCCTCCTGCGGGTGCTGCGACACCGGCTCGGTGACGGGCGACGTGGGATGCGCCTCGGTCGCCGCGATCGGCTCGGTCGCCGGGGTTCCCGGCACCTGCTGCGGGGCCGCCTGGTCAGTCGACTCGGCGGGGACCTGCTGGTCCTCGCCGGGGGTGCCGTCGGACTCGGGTGTGGTGCTCATGGGGTCTACCTCCTCCTCGGGGATCATCTGACCCCATCTCGCTGGAGCGCGCCTCGGGGGAACCTGGGAGTCTCCTGCGAATCCTCGATGCCTCAGGACGATTCTCCCCCGAGCACGGCCCGCACCGCAGCCGAGAGCCGCTCGGTGAGCCCCCGGCGGTCGTCCCGGTCCACGACGACCTCCACCACGCTGGTGCCCGGCGCGGGGCGGCCGAGCGCCTCGGTCAGCTCCGCGCGGGTGCGGACCAGACGGTGCGGGACCCGGTAGCCGGCGCAGAGCCCGGCCAGGTCGGCACGGTGCGCGGTGCCGAAGATCCGCTCGAAGACCTCGGCCCGTTCGGGCGCGCCGTGTTCCAGGGTGGCGAAGATCGACCCGCCCGCGTCGTTCATCACTACGATCTGCAGTTCCGGCAGCTCCTCGGCATCCAGGTGGAGCAGCCCGCCGACGTCGTGCAGGAAGGTCAGGTCGCCCAGCAGGGCGCGCACCCGCCGACCCGGCAGGCCGAGTGCGACACCGCCCGCGGTGGCGACGGTGCCGTCGATGCCCGCCATACCCCGGTTGGCCAGCACGGTGACCGGGTCGGACCAGCGCGCGACGAGATCCACGTCCCGGATCGGGTTCGACGAGCCGAGGACCAGCACGTCACCGGGCCGGGTGGCGCGGGCGACCCCGGCGGCGACGACCGGCCCGGGCAGTGCCCGGGCCGACGCGGGCCCGGCCTCCGACAGCTCGGCGTCGAGCGCGGTCGCCGCTCGGGCGTCGGCCCGCTGCCAGTCGCGCAGCCAGGCCGGGTCGCCCGTCGCCTCGCGCAGCCAGGTCGGCGGCACGTCCGCGAGCACCCGGTCGGCGGCCCGTCCCGCGTCCGGCCAGTCGGCCCCGGTCGGGGCGATCACGGTGAGGTCGACGTCGGCGCGGGCCAGCAGCGCGGACACCGGGCGGCTCAGCGTCGGCCGCCCGAGCAGCACCACGGAGCGGATCCGCCCACCGAGCTCCGGGCGGTCCAGCAGCATCCGGTAGGCAGCGAGCGCGTGGGCACCGGAGCGCGCCCCGGAGGACGGTTCGGCGAGCAGCGGCCACCCGGCCGCCTCGGCCAACGTCCGGGCACGGTCCCCGGCACCGTCACCGGCGACCACGACCACCGGCCCTTCCGGTACCGGCAGCTCCGGCACGACCACCGGGGCGGGCCGGACCTCGACCAGTCCGGCGCGATCCGGGGCCGGCCAGGCGTCGTCGTCCGGGGTGAGCGGCTCACGGAACGCCAGGTCGATCTGCACCGGACCCGGGTCGGCGGTCCGCGCGCCCATCGCGGCGGACACCGCGCGACTGGCCAGATGGCGCAGATCGCGGTCCTCGCCGTCCCGGCCGGTCGGTGCCGGCACATCGAGCGCCAGCCGGACCGCGGGGCCGAAGATCCCGGACTGCTCGGTGGTCTGGTTCGCCCCGGTGCCGCGCAGCTCGTGCGGGCGGTCGGCGGTCAGCAGCAGCAGGGGCAGCCCGGCGTGATGGGCCTCCATGACGGCCGGGTGCAGGTTCGCCACCGCGGTGCCCGACGTGGTGACCACCGCGACCGGTCGCGGCGTCCCCTCCTCCCGGGCGGCCCGGGCCAGTCCCAGCGCGAGGAATCCGGCGACGCGTTCGTCGACGCGCACATGCAGGCGGAGGTCCGGCGCGTGTTCCGGACGGCCGGAGCCCGCTGCGGCTGCCAGCGCGTAGGCCAACGGGGCGGACCGGGAACCGGGGGCCAGCACCACGTCCCGGACGCCCAGGGCCGCGAGCGCCTGCAGCAGCACCCGGGCGGCATGCGGGGCGGGGGCGGTCATCCGGCCACCGCCAGCACCTCGTCCACCCGGGACCGCCACCGCGCGGCGGTCTCCGGGTCGGCGGCGGTGGCGGCCAGTCGCGCGGGGTCCGGTCGCAGCGCACGGGCGGCGGCCACGTCCAGCGCACCGTCCACCGGGAGCAGAGGGTGCGGCGTCACGTCGTCGGTGAGCAGCTGCGCGGTGGCGAGACCGCAGGCGTAGGGCAGGTCGGGCAGCGCCGCGGCCAGGGCCACCCCCGCCGCCAGCCCCACCGAGGTCTCGATCGCCGACGACACCACCACCGGCAGTCCGATCCGCTCGGCCAGCTCCAGGCAGGCCCGCACCCCACCGATCGGCTGCACCTTCAGCACCACGATGTCCGCGGCCTCGGCCCGGACCACGGCGAACGGGTCCTGCGCCCGGCGGATCGACTCGTCGGCCGCGATCGGCACGTCCACCGCCCGGCGCACCCGGGCCAGGTCCGGCACCGACATCACGGGCTGCTCGGCGTACTCCAGCCCCCGCGCGGCCCGGTCCAGCAGTCGCAGCCGGCCCACGGCCGTGTCGACGTCCCAGCCGCCGTTCGCGTCCACCCGGATCGCGCCGTCCGCTCCGAGCGCGTCGCGCACGGCGGCCAGCCGATCGGCCTCCTCCGCGGCGGACTGCCCGGGTTCGGCCACCTTCACCTTGGCGGTCCGGCACCCGCCGGACTCCCGGACGATCCGGGCGGCGGCCTCGGGGCCGACGGCCGGGACGGTCACGTTCACCGGCACCCGGTCGCGGACCGGGGCGGGCGGGCCGAGCTCGGTGGCCTCCCGGGTGGCGCGCCACCACGCGGCGGACTCGGCGGCGTCGTAGTCCCAGAACGGGCTGAACTCGCCCCAACCGGCCGGGCCCTCGACCAGGACGCCCTCGCGGACGGTGATCCGGCGGAACCGGGTCCGCAGGCCGATCGCATAGACATGCACGTGATCAGGGTAGGCGGTGCGGGGCGCCCGCGCGGGCCCGGTTGCGGCCGACCAGGGCCCCGTCCAGGATCGAAGGACGTTCCACACACTCAGGGGGAAAGAGTCATGAAGCGTTCCATGAAGACGCTGGGCACGTCCGTCGCCACCGCCGGGTTGCTCGCAGCGGGCGGCGTCGCCCTCGCGGCACCGGCACAGGCGGCGACGGTCAGCAGTTACATCATCGCCTCGAGCACGCTCAGCGGTTGCCAGACGGCACTGCGGGGAGACATCAAGGACCTGCAGGTCCAGGGGATCTACAAGACGAGCACGACCTGCAGCAAGGTGTCGACCGGGTCGGTCGCCTACCAGGCCCAGGTCTGGTACTACGTGAACTAGGCCGACCCGCGGCACATGGTCCGCGTGAGGGGCCGCATCCCGTGGGGTGCGGCCCCTCACCGCGTCCCGGGCCCGGCCGTCGTGCGGTGCGAGCGGATCAGCTCGCCACCGCGATCAGCTCGGCGACCAGGTCGTGCGCGTGCCCACGCACCGGCCGGCCCTCGCTGACCGCGGCCACCACCGCCCCGTCCAGCACCGCGAGCACCAGCGCCGGGCTCAGCCCGTGTGCGCCGGTCCCGGCCAGGGCGACCGAGGTCAGCTCGCGCAGGACCACGTCGAGCCGGACCCGGGACGCGCCCACCGCGGCCGCCAGCCGGGGGTTCCGGCCCAGCGCCAGCACCTGCTCGTGGTGGGCGCGCACGGCCGTGTCGTCGCCGGGCGGGAGCAGCGCGCGTACCAGCACCTCCGCCGGGTCCTCGATCGGCGCCGCCCCGTCCAGCCCTTCCAGCACCTCTCGCGCGTGCGCCGCCCAGCCGTCGACCAGTGCGCCTCCGGCCTGCGCGGCCAGGTCGTCCAGGTCCCGGAAGTAGTAGGTCGTCGCCGCCAGCGGCACCCCGGCCCGGGCGGCCACCGCCCGGTGGCTCAGGGAGCCCGGCCCCTGCTCCAGGACGAGTGCCGCGGCGGCAGCGGCGATCAGCTCGCGTCGGCGAGCGCCCTTCGCCGTGCCGCCGCCGGTCATCTCAGTGCGCCGCGGTGGAGGTGAGGTTCAGGCCGACCACGCCGGCGACGATCAGGGCCAGGGAGACGACCTTGCCGACCGAGACGCCCTCGCCGAGCCAGACGATGGCGAGCACCGCGGTGGTGGCGGCGCCGATCCCCACCCAGACGGCGTAGGCCAGACCGACCGGGAGCGTGCGCAGCGCCCAGCTCAACCCGACCATCGACAGCATGAGCAGCGCCACGAACGACACGCTCGGCCACAGCCTGCTGAAGCCCTCCGACGCCTTGAGGCTCAGCGCCCAGCCGGCTTCCAGCAGTCCGGACAGGATCAGGACGATCCAGGCCATCTCGATCAACCCCCGATCCGGGCGTGTCGCCCGGCAAGCACACGACGCGCCGGGTGGGTTCTCCGCCGTCGCACGTCCCGTAAGTGGTACGATCGTACCATTATTCTCGCTGGCCTACGCTGACGGACGTGACCGACCAGCTGCCCGCCCCCGTGTCCGACACCTTCGACCCGACCCGCTGGCGGCCGGTCGCCGGATTCGAGGGGCTCACCGACCTGACGTACCACCGTGGCGTCGACCGGACCGGTCCCGCGCCGCGCGATCTACCCGTGGTCCGGGTGGCCTTCGACCGGCCCGAGGTGCGCAACGCCTTCCGCCCGCACACCGTCGACGAGCTCTACCAGGTGCTGGACCACGCCCGGATGAGCTCCGACGTGGGCACGGTGCTCCTCACCGGCAACGGCCCCTCCCCCAAGGACGGCGGTCACGCGTTCTGCTCCGGCGGCGACCAGCGGATCCGGGGCCGGGACGGCTACCGCTATCCCCCGCAAGCGGGAGGTGCCCCCACCGACTCGACCGAGGGCCAGAACGCCGACCAGATCGACCCGACCCGCGCCGGACGGCTGCACATCCTGGAGGTGCAGCGGCTGATCCGGACGATGCCGAAGGTCGTGGTCGCCGTGGTGAACGGCTGGGCCGCCGGGGGCGGGCACTCGCTGCACGTGGTCGCGGATCTGACCATCGCCTCCCGCCAGCACGCCCGGTTCATGCAGACCGACGCGAACGTGGGCTCCTTCGACGGCGGGTACGGCTCCGCGCTGCTGGCCCGCCAGGTCGGGCAGAAGCGGGCCCGGGAGATCTTCTTCCTGGCCCGGGAGTACTCCGCGCAGGACGCCTACGACTGGGGCGCGATCAACGACGTGGTGGACCACGACCAGATCGAGGTCGCCGCCCTGGAGTACGCGCGGATCATCGCCACCAAGTCCCCGCAGGCGATCCGGATGCTGAAGTTCGCCTTCAACCTGGCCGACGACGGCCTGGCCGGACAGCAGGTGTTCGCCGGTGAGGCCACCCGGCTGGCGTACATGACCGACGAGGCGGTCGAGGGACGCGATGCCTTCCTGGAGCGTCGGGACCCGGACTGGGGCAGATTCGGCTACATGTACTGAGCCGCCAGGTCAGGAGACGGTCAGCGACCCGGTCTCCGCCGGGACCAGCTCGACCCAGGTGTTGCCCGGTGCCAGCGTCGCCTCGGTGCCGTCCGCCAGGAACAGCTTCATCGGCGCGGACTCGGAGTCCTTCTGCCAGGTGACGTCGACGGTCTTGCCGCCGGTGGCCAGCGTGCCGGTGCCGGTTCCGACCAGGGTGTAGGTCGGCACGGGTGCGCCGTTCTGGGCGCCGAACTCGGTGTTCGGGTGCGCGGCGACGATGGAGACCACGTTGTCCGCGTGCACCTGGGTGTCGTCGGCGGCATCGGTGGCGGGGGTCGAGCCCTCCCAGCGCTGCCACACCTCGCCGTTCCACTCCCAGGCCGGGCTGGACTGCCCGGACAGCCGGAAGTCGAGCCGGGTGGCGGGCGCACCGGCCACCACCGCGCTGGCCTGCTCCGCGGACCGCGCGAAGCTGAACTGCTGGTCGGGGCCGTTCTGGTGCTCCGCGTCGGCCTGCGACCAGAGGGTGGTCGGGGTGGCGTAGACGTTGTGCGGCGCGGACCGGGACTTCAGCCGGTACATGCCGTCGACACCGGAGTCGTGGCTCAGCGCCTGGACCGGGCTGGCCGCGACCATCGCCAGGATGCCCGGCTGACCGCCCGAGAACGCCAGCAGCCCGTTGAGCGGGGAGGTGATAGCGGTGTCCATCGGGCGGACCGAGCGGATCGGGCCGATCTCGTCCGGGACCTCGGATTGGAAGACCGCGACCAGCCGCGACACCTCGAACTCGACGATGGTCTCCCAGACCACGTCCGCCTGGTTCAGCCCGCTCTGCGGCCGGGCGACGGCGGTGTTCTCGATCTTCACCGCGAGCGCGGGGCGGTTGACGATCTCCCCCGCCTCACCGGTCAGCGGCCAGACGGCCGGCAGCTCCGGCTCGGCGACCGCAGCCTTGTTCGGCTCGAGCGTCGGCGCGGCGGTGCTGACCGTCGGATCGGGCGTCCCGGTGGCGCAGGCGGCGAGCAGCAGGGCGACGCACGCGCCGAGCACGACTCCCGCCGGACGACGGGGGCGGCGGCGGGCCTTCATGGCGGACATCGGGCTTCCTTCGGTCGCGACAGAACGCCGACCACTGTACGGGCGGACCTACGCTGATCCGGTGAACCGCCGTGTCCGAGTCGTCCCCGCCGTCCCGGTCGCCGGGCTGATCGACGCGCTCACCACCGCCCTGGACGGCACCGGTCCGGCCGTACTGCCGGTCGGCGACGTGGGGCCGTCGGACCCCGGCGCGGACGTCCCGGACGACGTCGCGCTGCTGGTCCGCACCTCGGGATCGACCGGCGCACCCCGGGACGTCCTGCTGTCCGCCGCGGCGTTGCGGGCCTCCGCGGACGCGACCCATCGGCGGTTGTCCGGCCCCGGCCACTGGCTGCTCGCCCTGCCCACCGCGCACATCGCCGGACTCCAGGTGGTGCTGCGGTCGGTGGTCGCGGGAACCGCGCCGGTGGAGCTGACCGGACCGTTCCGCGCCGAGTCCTTCCTGGCCGCGGCCGGCCGGGTGCCCGCCGACGGGCCGCGTTACGTCTCCCTGGTCCCGACCCAGCTGATCCGGGTGCTCGCCGACCCCGCCGCCACCGCCGCGCTGGTCGGCTTCGACGCCGTGCTGCTCGGCGGGGCCGCCGCACCGGGGGCGCTGGTCGCCGACGCCCGGGACCGCGGCATCCGGGTGGTGACCACCTACGGCATGTCCGAGACCTGCGGTGGGTGCGTCTACGACGGCGTCCCGTTGGACGGCGTCCGGGTGCGGCTGGACGACGACGGGCGGATCGCCCTGAGCGGACCGATGCTGGCCACCGGCTACCGCGACCGCCCGGAGCTGACCGCCGACACCTTCCGCACCGACGACGACGGCACCCGGTGGCTGCACACCAGCGACCTCGGCCGCTGGTCGAAGGGCCGCCTGACCGTGCTCGGCCGTGCCGACGACGTCGTGATCACCGGCGGGGAGAAGGTGCCGCCCGCCGCGGTCGAACGCCTGATCGCCGACCTGCCCGCGGTGGCGGAGGTCTGCGTGGTCGGGGTGCCGGACCCGCAGTGGGGCCAGGCGGTCACCGCCGTCCTGGTGCTGCACCCCGGAGCCGCCGAGCCCGATCCGGGTACCGTCCGTACGCTCGTCGCCGCCGCACTCGGCCCGGCCGCCGCACCACGCCACCAACTGGTGCTGGACGGCCTGCCCGTGCGCGGACCGGGCAAGATCGACCGCCGGGGAGTGGCCGCGTTGGCCGCCGACCGCCTCACCCACTGAGTCAGGAGACCCATGGCCACGCTGTCCGAGTGGATCGCCGGTTCCCGGCCCCGCACGCTGCCCGCCGCCGCGGCGCCCGTGCTGGTCGGCACCGGCGCGGCCGCCCAGATCGGGGAGGCCCACCTCGGCCGTGCCCTGCTCGCCGCCGGAGTCGCCCTGGCGTTGCAGGTCGGGGTGAACTTCGCCAACGACTACTCCGACGGCATCCGGGGCACCGACGCCGAGCGGGTCGGCCCGATGCGACTGACCGCCTCGGCCGCCGCCAGTCCCCGAGCCGTGAAGACCGCCGCCTTCGCCGCCTTCGGGGTCGCCGGGGTGTTCGGCCTCGGACTGGTCGCGCTGAGCGGGCAGTGGTGGCTGCTGGCGATCGGCGTGCTGTGCGTCCTCGCCGCCTGGTTCTACACCGGCGGCAGGAAGCCCTACGGCTACCTGGGCCTCGGCGAGGTCGGGGTGTTCGTCTTCTTCGGGCTGGTCGCGGTGCTCGGCACCACCTACACCCAGGCGGACCGGATCACCTGGCCCGCGGTGGTCGGCGCGGTCGCGGTCGGGCTGATCGCCTGTGCGCTGCTGATGGTGAACAACCTGCGCGACGTGCCCACCGACTCGCTGGTCGGCAAGCGCACGCTGGCGGTGCGGCTCGGCGAGCGCCGGGCGCGCCGGGCCTACGTGCTCATGGTGAGCCTGCCGGTGCTGCTCGGCCTGGTCTGCGCGCTGGCGAACCCGTGGGCGCTGATCGTCACGGTGCTGGCGCTGCCCGCGGTGCTGCTGTCCACGACCGTGCTGCTCGGCGCGCGCGGCCGCGCCCTGGTGCCGGTGCTGGCCGGGACCGGGATGTTCGAGCTGGGCTACGGCGTGCTGTTGGGGCTGGGCCTGGCGCTCTGAGCGCGGTCGGCCTCGCCCTCCTCGACCACGGATTCGTCGACCGCGGCATGGTCGACCGCGGCACTGTCGACCGCAGCGTCCTCGACGGCGGCGTCCTCCTGGGCGCGGCGGGAGAGCCTCGGCCGGTCGCCGCGGCGCTCCGAGCGGGCCTGCAGCCACTGGGCGGCGCGGTCGCGGGGCCCGGGGAGCACCAGGTAGGACAGCACCCCAGCCAGCACCGCGCCCAGGATCACGGCGAACAGCCAGCCCATCCCGGCGAAGGCGAGCGCCACCGTGCAGACCGCGAACAGGGCCAACCGGAGCAGGGAGTAGATCAGGACGGGCACGCGGCCAGCCTACGCGGGGAGCCCGAGCACCGTCCGCGCGATCCGGGCGGACGGACGGGGTGGCACCGGGGATCCCCCGGCGCCACACCGTCGTGCTCGGTCAGTCCGCGCCGTGCGTCCGGCGGCGACGCGCGTGGACCAGCCCGACCCCCGCGCCCGCCATCAGCAGGGCGATCAGCGAGGCACCGGTGACCTCCGCGCCGGTCCGCGGCAGCCACGAGGGTCCGGCGATCAGACCCGGCGACCGGGTGGCGGCGACGCCCGGCGGGGTGACGACCACCGGCGGGACCGTGTCGTCCTCGTTGCCGGTGTCCGTGGCCAGGACCGTCAGGCGCACGGTACCGCTCGAGCTCTGACCGAGGTCGTCGGCCACGGTGTAGGTGAACGAGTCCGCACCGACGTACCCGGCGACCGGGGTGTAGAGCACGGTGCCGTCCGACTGGAGCCGCGCCGTGCCGTGACCCGGGGCGGAGACCCGGTCGAGGGTGACCGAGCCGCCGTCGAAGGCCGCGCTCAGGTCGATGGTCGCCGCCGTGCTGACCTTGGTGGTCACGGTCACGTCCAGGGCGGTCGGGGCGGCCTGCACCTCGACGGTGAACCCGACCTCGGCGATCTGCCCGGAGTCGTCCACGAACGTCACCGTGAAGGTGTACGTCCCGGCCGCGGCACCGTCGGCGGCGTAGACCACCGCGCCGTCCGTGGAGGCGGTGGCCGTCCCGGCGGTCGGGGCGGTGCCCAGCTCGGCGCGGACGATCGTGCCGGTGGACCGGGGCTCGGCGTCGAAGGTGATCTCGCCGTGCCGACCGATCCGTCCGGTGCCGCCGACCGCCGTCGGGCCGTCCTGCACCACCACGGTGAACTCCGCGGTCGCGCTCTGGCCCAGATCGTCGGTGAAGACCACCGCGAATCCGTAGCTGCCGAGGGCGGCGTCACCGGCGTCGAACGCCACGGCGCCTGACGGGTCCACGGTCACGGCGCCGGCGGCCGGACCCTGGGACACCACGGCCGAGGCGATCTCCCCGGTGGTGACCGGCGCGGCGTCGAAGGTGTGCGTGCCACCGAGCGGGATCGCGACCGAACCCCCGGTGACGACCGGAGCACCCTGGACCGTGACGACGAACCGGGCGGTGCCGGTCTGCCCCAGGTCGTCGGTGAAGGTCACCACGAAGGCGTGCTCCCCGGCAGCGGCGTCACCGGCGGTGAACGTCACCGCGCCGGAGGTGTCGACGGTCGCGCCGCCCTGGCCCGGGGCCTGGGACACGGTGGCCGCGGCGATCCGGCCGCCGGTGACCGGCGCGGCGTCGAACTCGTGGGTCCCGCCCACGGCCACTACCGCGGAGCCGCCGGTGGCGGTCGGCACGGCCTGCACGGTGACGGTGAACGCCGCGGTGCCGGTCTGGCCGAGGTCGTCGGTGTAGTCGACGGTGAAGGGGTACTCCCCGCCGTCCGCCCCCTCGGCCCGGTAGATCACCGCACCGTCGGCGGTGACCGTCACGCCGCCCGCGGCCGGCTGGGCACCGACCACGGCCGTGGCGATGCTGCCGGTGGTGACCGGAGCCGCGTCGAACGTGAGCGTGCCGCGCTGCCCGGTGCGCCCGGTGTCCCCGCTGACCACCGGAGCGGCCTGCACGGTCACCTGGAAGTGGGCGGAGCCGGTCTGCCCGAAGTCGTCGGTCAGGGTGACGTCGAACGCGTAGACACCCGCGGCGGCGTCACCGGCGTCGAACACCACCGATCCGGCGGCCGTGACGGTCACGGCACCGGCGGCCGGGGCCTGGGTCACCACCGCCGAGACGATCTCACCGGTGGTGACCGGCGCGGCGTCGAAGGTGTGCGACCCCGCCATCGGCACCACGGCCGATCCCCCGGTCAGGGTCGGGTCGCCCTGCACGGTCACCGTGTAGGCGGCGATAGCCGTCTGGTCCAGGTCGTCGGTGAAGGCCACCTGGAACCGGTACACCCCGGCGACGGCCGTGCCGGCGTCGTAGGTCACCTCGCCGGAGACGTCGGCGGTGACCGTCCCGGCGGTCGGGGTCTGCACGACCTCGGCCGAGACGATGCCCGTGGCGCTGTCCGGCGCGGCGTCGAAGGTGTGGCTGCCGCCGAGCGGGACCACTGCCGTACCGCCGATCACGCCGGGCCCGTCCACCACGGACACCGAGTAGGTGGCCGTGCTGCTCTGGCCCAGGTCGTCGGTGAACCGCACGGTGAAGGTGTAGGCGCCCGCCTCGGCGTCACCGGCCCGGTAGGTCACGGTGCCGTCGGCCTTCGTGGTGACGGTCCCGGCCTCGGGGGCCTGGACCACCGTCGCGGAGGCGATGCTGCCGACGGTGACCGGGGCGGCGTCGAAGGTCGCGTCGCTGCCCAGTGCCACGGCGGCGGTGCCACCGGTGACGGCCGGGGCCGCCTGGACCGTGACGGTGAGCAGGCCGGTGCCGGACTGACCCAGCCAGTCGGTCAGCGTGTACTCCAGCTGCTCGGTGCAGGCCTCGCCGCCGGCCGCGGTGCAGCCGTCGATCAGGTCCTGGTTCGGCGTGTAGACGATCTGCCCGTCCGCGTCCACGCTCACCTGGCTGGTGGTCTGGCCGTCCGCGACGCTGACCGTCGCGGTGTCGCCCTCCAGCGTGTCGGCCCGGGTGTTCAGCGCGACCTGGGCCTCGGTGTCCACCGCGGTCGAGTCGGTCAGCACGGGGATGACCACCTCGGCGGCCTCCACCCCGACCCGCGCCTCGTCAGGCTGGGCCTGGGGCACGGAGACGTTCCGCTGGATGCCGAAGTCCAGGCCGGTCACCAGGGTGCTCGGCGCGATCACCACGTCATGGGCGACGCTGCCGACGTTGAGACCAGTCAGCGGGTCGTTGCTCGCCAGGTCCGGCAGGACGCCGACGTGGGTCCCGGCCGCCGGGGTGACCTGCACGTCGTACCTGCCCGGGGCCAGGCCGGGGAACACGAAGTCCCCGACCTGCGGGTCGTCCAGGTAGGCCGCGGCGTCCGCACCGACGAGCGCCGTGATCGGCTCGGCCAGCGGCACGTCGTCGCCCTCGCCGCCGTTGTCGTCCCCGTCCGGGCCGAAGGCGTAGCCGCTCACGATCCGCACCACCGGCGAGGCGACGCCGGTCGAGTTCTCGGTCCGCGCGAACGCGAAGTCCGGGTCGTTGAAGACGTTGCCGGTCACCTGGGAGGCGCTGGAGTCCAGCGTCACCGTGGCGGCGTTCCGCAGGTCCACCGACCAGCCGTCGACGGAGCCGTCCACGGAATTGACCAGCGTGCCGCCGTACTCGAGCGCGGTCGGGGTCAGGGTGATCTCGGCCTTGCCGATCGCACCGGTGGTGAACGGCACGCTCGGGACGAACCGGAGCGCGGTGACCTCGGTGCTGTCGGCCGCCGGGATGCCGGTGGTCCAGGAGATGCCGGTTCCGCCGGTCACGTCGCCGACCAGGGCGGACTGCACGGCCGCGGGGTCGTCGGTGGTGTACTGCACCGTCGCCCCCGAGGTGTCGGAGACCACGTCGACCGAGTTCAGCACGAGACCGCTCAGGCCGGTGGTGCCGCGGGCGTCCCCGTCGAAGGGGAGCAGGTCGACGAAGCTGCTGTCGCCCATGTCGTCCGAGGTCCGGTTGCCCCAGGACACGGTGTAGGTCACCGGGGTGCCCGCCGTGGTCGAGGTGACGTTCGTGGTCTTGCTGACCTGGATGCTCTGCGGTGCGTTGACCGCCAGGCTCGAGGTGGCCGCCGTCCTGGCCGTGGCGGTGTCGGACGGGGAAGCGACCGTGCCACTCACGACGAGAGTGGAGGGCATGGCCATCGCGGGGTCGAGGGTCACCGAGAAGGTGACGGGGTCGTTGGCCCCGACGCTGTCCACGGCCACGTCGCCCAGGTGGTAGACCAGCGTGGTCGTGCCATCGGCGTTCGCGGTGATGTCCGGAGTGATCGCCTGGTCCTGCCAGCGGGACGACCCGCTCTGCAGCGTGACCCTGGCGGGCAGCGTGACGGTGTGGACCACGTCCTTCGCCACCGAGCCGTAACCGGTCAGACCGAGCGTGCGCCCCAGGGAGACCGTGCGCACCTCACCGAGGGACTGGGTCTCGGTGACGTCCCACCTCACCGTGCCGCTGAGCGCCACGTGGTTCACGGCAACCCGACCGCCGGACGCGGTGTTCGCGTTCGTGGCGGCCACGTAGGTGGACTGCTGGAGCGGAATCTGGTCCGCACCGAACTGCGTGTACACCGGGAGGTAGGTGCCGAGCGGCAGATCGGCCGCCGCCATCGTCAGCGGCGGGGCGTACGTGACCTTCGTGATCGTCTGGGCGGGCAGCGGTGTGGTCCGCACCATACGGACGCCCGTGATCGCGGCAGCTCCACCGGGGACGTCCGCGACCGAGCCGTACCAGCCGGCGGCACCGTCGCCCACGATGCCGCAGTCGGCGGTCTGACGCTCGGCCTCGCCACCGTACGCGGCGGTGCCGTACTCGAACGTCCAGTTCGCGGCGTCATCGGAGAGCGTGATCGAGCGGCCCTGCGCGTAGCTCAACAGGGAGTTGTCCCACAGCATGCAGCCGTACAGACCGGTGAGCTCGTGCTGCATCACGTTCTGGGTGGTCAGCTGCCACCTCGGTTCGACGACACGGCCGGGAAGCATCAGGCCGGCTCCGCCGGTCGTGCCCCACTGCCCGCTCGGCCAGCGCACCTGGCCCTGGATCGAGACGTTGTAGGTGTATTCCACCGGCGCGGACAGGGCGAAGGACGCGACGGAGCCGTTCACGCCGGGCACCGGCACGCCGGAGACGGAGGTCGGGTCGACGACGGTGACCGGGAACGACGCGGTCGCGCCGTCCTCGATCCCGGCGATCGGCAGCTGCCAGATGATCTGACCGGTGCCGATCCAGGCCACGTTGCTCCGGCCGGTCCCGTTGGCGTTCTTGGTCGGGTAGCTGCTCAGCATCGAGTCCAGCCCGGTGATGGTGATCGTGACGGTGTCACCGTTGTCCACGCAGGTCCAAGTCCCGCTGTCGACCGCGCCGTTCGCGCCGCCGCCGGAGGCCTTCGGGTAGTAGTCCGCGACCCCGGACTGCGCGGCGGAGCACTGCTCGACCTCCCACCCCGAGCCGACGGTGGGCTTGGTCACGGTGAGCGTGATCGGATCGGACAGCGACTCGAAGCCGAAGGCGCCCTTGGTCGCGTCGAATGGCATGTAGAGGCCGTAGGTGGTGATGAACCGGTTGACCAGCTGTCCCTCGTACGGTGTCCCCGCAGCAGCCACGATCCCACTGTCCTGCCGCTCGCCGTAGCTCATGGTGCGCAACGAGGGCGTCGAGGACACGGTCACCGACAGGGGGTCGGAGGAGACCGCGCCGGAGGTGAAGGTGACCGGCAGCACGGTCCCGTTCGCGACGGCCAGCGCCTTGGCGACCACGGAGAACACGATCGGCGCCGTGCCCTGCGCGTCCAGGTTGATGGTCATGGTCTGCCCGTCGATCGACCCGTCGAACCCGGCCAACGACTCGGACTGCCACTGCAGTCCGGCCGGGGCGACCGCCTGGACGGTGACCACCCCGACCGCGGCCGGGGTCACCGACAGCTGGTAGCCGATCCGGTCCATCGACCGGACGACGCCGTTCGCGGCACCGGAGTCGTTCCCCGGCGCGTCGTCGGCGTCGAACGGGGCGGTGCCGTCGTAGCTGATCGAGGCGGTGATCGCCGCGGCGTCGGCGGCGCGTGCCACCGGGGTCACGCCGGTGACCATCGCGAGGACGAGCGCCGTCACCGCCAGCAACGAGGCGCCCGTCCGGGCGACCCGGCGCGACGGAGGCGCGAGGAGATGAGTGAGCGAGGACACGAGAGGACTCCTAGTGGTACCCGACCCGGACCGCGGACACTCGTGGCGATGCACAACCGGGCAGCCAGGGAATGGCGGCGATGCGCGGTATGTGACCACCTCGGTCCGTGAGGACCGGAGTTGCGTGCGCGGAGTGAGTGGACGGGCCCGCCTTGGTAGGGGGTGCGGCCGAGGGAATTAGGTGGAACTCCGACCACATCGCCCCGGGAGGCTCTAGGTACCCGTCACGCGCGGTCGACCTCGATCACAGCGCGACGGCGCCCGGGCCGTGAGCGTGCCTGCGTGAAAACGCGGGCACGCGCCCGCACGGTCACGCGCCGCCGGGGCCCGGGATCACCCGGTGCGCCCGCGCCACGGCCGTCTACCCTGGACGGCATGGCCCGCGTCCTGCTCTTCCTCCTGATCATCGCCCTCGCCGTCTACGCGGCGGTGGACGTGACGAACAGCGACGAGCACGACCGTCGCGGACTGCCGGCCGGGTTGTGGCTGGTGATCGTGGTGGTCTTCCCGATCCTCGGCCCGGTGCTGTGGTTCGCGGTCAGCCGCTCGCAGCGCGCGGCGCGTGCCGGCGGTCCGGTGTCCGGCGGCAGTGCCGGGACGCCCGCGGCCGGGCCCTCACGTGGGCAGCGCGGCCCGGTGGCACCGGACGACGACCCGGACTTCCTGTGGCGGCTGGAGCAGGACCAGCGGCGTCGCCGCCGCGAGCAGGGCGACGCCGATCCCGACGGGTCGGCTCAGAGCCCCGAGTAGGAGTGCTTCCCGTTGACGAACAGGTTCACCACGGTGAAGTTCGCCAGCACGGTCGCGTAGCCGACGAACACGAAGTACGCCGCGCGGCGGCCGGCCCAGCCCCGGGTGGTCCGGGCGTGCAGGTAGGCGGCGTAGACCACCCAGGCGATGAAGGTGCCGACCTCCTTGGGGTCCCAGCCCCAGTACCGGCCCCAGGCCTGCTCGGCCCAGATCGCGCCGCCGATCAGGGTGAGCGTCCACAGCACGAAGCCGATCGCGTTCAGCCGGAAGGACAGCGCCTCCAGCTGCCGGGCGGAGGGCACGGTCCGCAGCCAGGCCCAGGCCGGGCCGGTGACCCGCCAGCGCGCCAGACCGCGGTTCTTCTCCACGTGCGAACGGCCGTTCTCCCGGCCGTCCTGCAGCAGCTGGAGCACCGAGGTGGCGAAGGCGACGGTGAACACCCCGGTGGCGGAGATCGCCACGCCGACGTGGATCACCAGCCAGTAGTTCTGCAGGGCGGGCTGCACCGCGTCGGCCTGGACGTAGAACGCGTTGAGGCCGAGCACCAGGGCCAGCACCGCGATGCCCATCACCAGCACGCCGAGGAACGGGATCACCCGACGGCGCTGCACCAGGACCAGCACCGCGGCGGCCACCAGGGTGCCGACCAGGGTGAACTCGTACATGTTCGCAGTGGGCCAGCGACCGGCGGCGATGCCCCGGGTCACGATGCCGACCCCGAGCAGCAGCAGTCCGAGCCAGGAGGTGCTGCGGGCGATGCCGTTGGCGGCACGGGAGGTCGTGGCGACGTCCGGGACCGGCTCCTCCGTGGGCGGCTCGGCGTCCTCGACCGGGAGGATCAGGCCGCCCCCGGCGCCGACGGCCGCCTTCTCCGCCTTCGCCGCGGCGATCTTGCGCGCACGCTCCGTGCGGTGCTCGGCGGTGGCGGCGTCGGCCACCCGCGCCAGGGCCACGGAGTACGCGATCAGCGCGATGGTGAATGCCGTCGCGGCAGCCCAGACCAGCAGGGTGCTGATGTCGCCGATTGCCATGTTCTGCCGTCCTCGTCCGGGCTGGGCCCGCGCGTCGTCACTGGGCTGCGGTCTTGTCCCGGCCGAGGAGCCGGTCCATCGCCCGGTCCAGCTCCGCCTGCAGCCCCACGTCGTCACCGCGCGCCAACGCCGCGGCGGTCACCACTGTACGGCCATTGCCGGGACCTTCGTCCTGAGAATCCGTGGGGGCTGCGTCACGCAGGCGCAGCCAGATCCGGCGGCGCGGCACGAACAGCGACGCGGCCAGCCCGGCGAAGGCCAGCAGGGCGAACACCAGCACGCACAGCAGCGACGGGTCGTGCCGCAGGTCCAGCGCCACGAAGCGGGGCAGCGACTCGAAGGTGATCGTGCCCAGCCCGTCCGGCAGGTCGACCGTCTCCCCCGGCTTCAGGTAGAGGGTCAGCGCCGTGCCGTCGTCCGCCATCACCTGGGTCAGGCCCGTCTCGTCCAGCTGGTAGACGTTCTGCGGGATGCCGTCGTCGAGCCCGAGGTCGCCGGTCCAGACCGCGAGGGCGAGCAGCGGGTCGTTCGGCTGCGGGTCGGTGGAGCGGTAGATGCCCGCGCCGATCGACTCCGCGGTGGGCAGCAGCACCCCCTGCAGTCCGATCTGCGGGCCGGAGGTGACGTCGGGGACCTTGATCACGCCCTGCGAGGTGTACACGGTGTCCTGCGGCAGGAACGGCACCGCGCCGGAGAAGGTCACGTCCCCGTCGGCGTTCCGGACCGTGACCTGGGGCGCGTAGCCGTTGCCCTGCAGGTAGACCTTGGCGCCGCCGGTCTCCAGCGGGTGGTTCACCTTGATGATCTCGGACTCGGGGTCCGCACCGGGCTCGGTCAGCGTGACATGGGCGGTGAAGTCGCGGGACTGCAGGGTGTCCGGGTCGAACCGGCTCTCGAACGAGTCCAGGCGCAGGCTGAACGGGGACAGCGACGACGGGTCGAAGGCGGCCCCGGCCTCGAAGGTGTCGTAGTCGCTCTGTGTGTTCGCGAACGCCCGTCCCTCGACGATGATCGCCTGGCCGCGGTAGTGCAGCAGCTGCCCGGCGGCCACCGAGACCAGCAGCCCGACCAGCGCGAGGTGGAACACCAGGTTGCCGGTCTCGCGCAGGTACCCGCGTTCGGCGGCGACGCTCCAGACGCCGGAGCCCTCGTCCTTGACGTCGACCCGGAACCGCCGGCCGGCGCCCAGCAGCCCGGCGGCGGTCCGCGCCACCTGCTCCGGCGTGCCGCCGACCTCACCGGCCGCCTGGGCGGGGAACCGGTCGAAGCGCCGGGGCGCCTTGGGCGGACGACCGCGCATCGCGCGCCAGTGCGTCTTCGACCGGGGCAGGATGCAGCCGACCAGGGAGACGAACAGCAGCAGGTAGATCGCGGAGAACCAGACCGACGAGTACACGTCGAAGACCTGCAACCGGTCCAGGAACGGACCCAGCGACGGGTGATCGGTCAGATAGGTCGCGACCTTGTCCGGGTCCTGCGCGTTCTGCGGCCAGACCGTGCCGGGCACCGCCGCGACCGCCAACAGCATGAGCAGCAGCAGGGCGACACGCATGCTGGTCAGCTGCCGCCACATCCAGCGCAGCCAGCCGACGACCCCGATCGACGGCACCTGGGCGGGCGGCGTGCCGCCCCCCTCGGTGAACGCGTCCTCCAGGCCCTCGGGACGGTAGCTCTGCGTCATGTCACACCGCCGGGATGAAGGGCTGGGAGTCGGTCAGGATGCCTTGCAGCCAGGTGGCGAGATGGCCCCAGACGCCGGTGACCATGGCCAGGCCGAGCACGATCAGCAGGCCGCCGCCGACCCGCATCACGGCCAGCCGGTGCCGGCCGAGCCAGTCCAGCACCCGGCGACTGCGCTGCACCCCGAACGAGACCAGCACGAAGGGCACCCCCAGTCCGGCGCAGAACGCCAGGGCGAGCAGCGCCCCCCGGCCGGCGGATCCGCCGTCCAGGGACATCGCCAGGATCGCGGCCAGGGTCGGTCCGATGCACGGGGTCCAGCCGATGCCGAAGGTGACGCCGAGCACCGGCGCCCCCCACAGCCCGGCCCGCGGGGCGATCAGCCGTCGGCGGTCCTGCTGCCAGAACGGGAGCAGCCCGCAGAACGCCAGGCCCATCACGATCGTCACCACGCCGAGCACCCGGGTGACCGGGTCCTGCCACTGCAGCAGCAGCCGGCCGAGCGACCCGGCCAGCGAGCCGTAGGCCAGGAACACCGCGGTGAACCCGGCGACGAACAGCAGCACCCCGGCCACCAGCCGGCCACGGGGCGCCCGGGTCCGCGACGCGGTGCCGAGCCGACCGGGCTGCGCGGGCAGGCCACCGGCGGGCGCCACCGCGGCGGACATCCCGCCCAGGTACCCGAGATAGCCCGGGACGAGCGGCAGCACGCAGGGCGAGGCGAAGGAGACCAGTCCGGCGAGCACTGCGACCGGCACCGCGACCAGCAGCGACCCGGTGGCGGCGGTCTGGGCGAAGTCCGCGCCGACGGAGGCCGGGATCACGCGGCGTCCTCGGCCAGCGCCTCCTCGACCAGCGCCCGCAGGGTCGAGCCCTCGGCCATCCCGACGATCCGGGCGAAGACCCGGCCCTCGCGGTCGAGCACGACCGTGGTCGGCGTGGCCTGGATCGGCACCACGCCCTGGAGCGCGGCGACCGCGGCCTTGTCCCGGTCGTCGATGCTCGGGTAGGGCACGTCGAAGGTGCGCTGGAAGGACTCGGCCGCGCCGGCGTCGTCCACCCCGTTGATCCCGAGCACGTGCAGGCCCTGGTCGGCGTACTCGTTCGCGAGGTCCACCAGGTCCGGCGCCTCCTCACGGCAGGGCGGGCAGGCCGCGTACCAGGTGTTCAGCACGACGACGTCGCCGAGCCAGTCGGCGGTGTCCTGGGTCGCGCCCTCGTAGTCGGTCCCGGCGACCGCGACCGGACCCTGCCGGTCGCCGGCCGGCCAGGAGGTGAAGGAGCCGTCCTGCGACTGGTAGCCCGCGTCGGTGGTGGAGCCGCCCGAGGGCGAGCCGCCGGTGCACGCGGTCAGGGCGAGCAGCCCGGCGACCAGCAGCGTGGCGACGGTGCGACGACGGGCTGTCATGCTCCGGCCACCGCGGAGGCGCCGGGCAGCAGGTCGGCGGCGGGCTCGGTGTAGCCGATCCCCACCAGCCGGTCGTCGTCGTAGGTCAGGCTGGTCAGCGAGGCGAGCGAGCACTGGCGACGGCGGGGGTCGTGCCACAGCCGGCGGTTCTCCAGGGCGAGGCGGGTGATCCAGACCGGCAGCTGGTGGCTGACCAGGACGGCCTCGTGCCCGCGGGCCTCGTCCCGGGCCTTCTCGACCACGGCGACCATCCGGGCGACCTGCTCGGTGTAGGGCTCGCCCCAGGACGGCCGGAACGGGTTCACCAGCAGCGGCCAGTGCCTCGGGTGCCGCAGCGAGCCGTCGCCGACGCCGAAGGTCAGGCCCTCGAAGGCGTTCTCCGCCTCGATCAGGCCGGGGTCGGTCCGGATCTCGAGCCCGAGGGCGGCGGAGATCGGCGCGGCCGTCTCCTGGGCGCGCTGCAGCGGGGAGGCGTAGAGCACCGTGACGTCCCGACGCGGCCCGTCGGCCTGTCCGGCCAGGTACGCGGCCACCTTCTCCGCCATCGCGACGCCGCGCTCCGACAGGTGGTAGCCGGGCAGCCGGCCGTAGAGCACACCCTCCGGGTTGTGCACTTCGCCGTGCCGCATCAGGTGGACGGTGGTGGTGACCATGGCGTCAGTCTCGCAAACGAGTCTGGGTGCTCAGGCTCATTCCTCGACCGAGGCGTCCTGCAGCGCCACGCCGACCGCGGCCATCGCCTCGCCGAGCGCCCGCATCTGCTCCGGGCTGAGCGCCTCGACCAGGTGCCGGCGCACCGAGGTGACGTGCGAGGGCGCCGCGTCCACCAGCTGCCGGTAGCCGATCGGGGTCATGGTGCAGTTCACCCCGCGGGCATCCTGGAGGCAGGGGGTCCGCTCGACCAGACCGGCGCTCTCCATCCGCCGGATGGTGTGGGTCAGACGACTGCGCGAGTGGGCCAGCTCGCCGGCCAGCTCGGACATCCGCAGCGTGCGCTCCGGCGCCTCGGACAGCCGGACCAGCACCTCGTACTCGCCCAGGGACAGTCCGGTGTCCTGCTCGAGCTCGTGCCCGAGCACGTCCAGCAGTCGCGCCGTCCCGTCGCGGTAGGCCCGCCACCAGCCCTGTTCGTCGTCGCTGAGCCACTGCACGTCGGTCACCGGGACATCCTCCCTCACACGCCCTCTTGCATCCTGGTCCCCACTGTAGTAGAAATCTCAACTACCAGCGATTGACGCTTCAACTAACGAGGATGGACATCATGACCGCTCTCCCCACCGGCCTCGTCGCCGGCACCTGGAACATCGACCCGTCGCACACCGAGGCGTCCTTCACCGTGCGTCACGCCGGTATCTCCAAGGTGCGGGGCACCGTCGCCGTGACCGGTGGCGCCATCACCGTGGGCGACGACCTGGAGCTCTCCGCGGTGTCCGCCACCCTGGACCCGTCGACCATCACCACCGGTGACGCGGGCCGCGACGGCCACCTCAAGAGCGGCGACTTCTTCGACGTGGAGAAGTTCGGCGAGTGGACCTTCACCTCGACCTCCGTCACGGGCGACGGCGAGGACTACGTCGTCACCGGCGACCTGACCATCCACGGCGTGACCAAGTCCGTCGAGCTGGCCGTCGAGTTCGGCGGCGCCGCCACCGACCCGTTCGGCAACCAGCGCGCGGGCTTCTCCGCCACCCTGCCGATCTCCCGCAAGGACTTCGACCTGACCTGGAACGCCGCGCTCGAGACCGGCGGCGTGCTGGTCAGCGACAAGGTCAACATCGCACTCGAGGTCTCCGCCATCAAGGGCTGAACCTCCCCTCGGACGGGTGCTGACGCGAACAGCCGCCGACAGCACCCGTCCCGCGAGCCCACGAGGGCCCGGCCACGCATCCCCCTGCCGTGGCCGGGCCTTCGTGCACTGGTGCGGGGCTCAGCTCTCGGAGCTCAACCTCCGGGCGTGGAAGGCCACGATCTGCAGCTCGGAGCCGAGGTCGACCTCCCGGACCTCGACGTCGTCCGGGACCCGGACCGTGCGGGGGGCGAAGTTGAGGATGCCGGACACCCCGGCGGCGACGAGCCGATCGGCGGTCTGCTGGGCGGCCGACGCGGGGGTGGCCAGGATCGCGATCGTCGCCTGGCCCTCCTGGACGACGGCCTCCAGCTCGGTGGCGTGCCGCACGACGTGCCCGGCGACCGTGCTGCCGACGACGGCCGGATCGGTGTCCACCAGACCGACCAGCTCGAAGCTGCGGTCGGCGAACCCGGAGTAGGTCGCCAGCGCGTGACCGAGGTTACCGATGCCGACGATGACCAGTCGACGCTCCTCGGTCATGCCGAGCACCTGGGCGATCTGGCGGCGCAGGCTGTCGACCTCGTAGCCCACGCCACGACGTCCCCCCGCGCCCAGATAGGACAGGTCCTTGCGGAGCTGGGCCGGGGACACCCCCACCAGGTCGGCCAGCTGGTCGGAGGACACGGTGTGTGCCCCCTCGGACGCGAGGCCGCCCAGCGAGCGCAGGTATCCCGGCAGTCGGGCGACGGTGGTCGACGGCAGCGGGCGCACGGTCCCAGGTTAGGGCTTCGCGGGCCGATTCAGAGCTGCGACGAGCAGATCTGCGTCGATCTGCCAGTAACCGGCCCGGCGGCCGTCGACCTCGAGCACCGGCAGCAGCTCCCCGTAGGCCGCCGCGGCGGGTCGTCCGTCACCGGTCCGGACCCGGTCGTCGTCGACGTCGGCCTCCCGCCAGTCGTCACCGCAGACCTGCCGGACGACCTCGCGGGCGGCCTGGCACAGGTGGCAGCCCGGCCGGGTGAAGAGCACGACGCGGCTGTTCAGAGTGGTCACAGGACGAGCGTAGGCCGCTTCGTTACAGTGGCCGGGTGCCCGATCCCGCCGAGAGCCCCGACGGCCGTCCGCAGCCGGCGGCCGACGGCCGGACCGTGGGCGAGCTGATCGCGGAGCACGCCCCGGCGACCGGGTCGACGGTCGCCGCGTTCTTCGACGTCGACAACACGATCATCCGGGGGGCGAGCGCGTTCCACCTGGGTGTCGGGCTGTACCGCCGGGGGTTCTTCCGGACCACGGACATCGTCCGGTTCGGCTTCCACCAGGCGCACTACCTCATGTTCGGCGAGAACAAGGCGCAGATCGCCGAGGTCCGGGACCGGGCGCTCAGCATCATGCAGGGCCGGTCCGTGGCCGAGGTGCTGACCGTCGCCGAGGACGTCTACGACGAGGTGCTCGCCCTGCGGATCTTCCCCGGCACCCAGCGCCTGCTGGAGCAGCACCTGCGCGCCGGGCACCAGGTCTGGCTGGTCACCGCGACCCCGACCGAGATCGGCGACCTGATCGCCCGGCGGCTGGGCGCGACCGGGGCGCTGGGCACGATCGCCGAGCACACCGACGGCTTCTACACCGGACGCCTGGTCGGCGACATGATGCACGGACAGGCCAAGGCGCAGGGCGTCCGGGCGCTCGCGGAGAAGCAGGGCCTGGATCTCTCGCAGTCCTTCGCCTACGGCGACTCCGCGAACGACGTGCCGCTGCTGTCCGAGGTCGGCTTCCCGTGCGCGATCAACCCGGACGCCCGGCTGCGTCGGCATGCGGCGGAGGTCGGCTGGCCGATGCGCGAGTTCCGCAACCGCCGCGCCCGCACCCGACGCGGGGTGGACGCGGCCACCGCGGCCGGGTCGATCTGGGCGCTGGCCCTGGTGGCCCGGGCGGTCCAGCGTCGACTGCGCACGCGGTGGGGTCGGTGAGCGAGGAACTCGCTGCTCCCGGGGGGACCACGTCGACCGTCACCCTGCGGGTCGCCCGGACCGGCGACGCGACCGCGCTGGCGAAGCTCGCCGCACTGACCTTCCCGCTCGCGTGCCCGCCGGACATGCCTGCCGACGATCAGCGGGCGTTCATCGCCGCGCACCTCACGGCGGAGCACTTCGGTGCGCACCTGCGCGCACCCGGGCACCTGGTGCTGGTCGCCGAGGACGCCGGCGCGCTGGTCGGGTACACGCTGACGCTGATCGGCGAGCCGCTGGACGAGGAGCTGGCCGCCGTCCTGACCGACCCCGCGCGGACCGCCTACCTGTCCAAGTGCTATCTGCACCCGGACGCACAGGGGAGCGGGATCGCCGGTGCTCTGCTGACCGCGACCCTGGACGCGGCGCGCGAGGCGGGTGCGGACGGCGTGGTCCTGGGCGTGAACGGCCGGAACGCACGGGCACAGGCGTTCTACCGGCGCGCGGGCTTCGCGGTCGCGGGCGAGCGCACCTTCACGGTCGGCCGGCGGGTCGAGCGCGACCTGGTCCTGTTCCGCCCGCTCTGACCTGCCGCACACCCTCACCCCCGCGCGATCCACCGCGCCCCACGCCGCCGCAGGACCCGAGGTCGCCCACCGGCGGCGTGACCGGCTCCGCCGAGTTCGGTACAACGGCGCCGAGATCGTGACCCGGGGTACCGAACTCGGCGCGGATGTACCGACGTCGGGCCCCGGGCACGGCGGAGCGCCACCGGCCGAGCGGCATCGCCGACCGGTGCCGTGCGGTGCTCCGCGGCATCCGTCGGCACCGTCGGACGTCGAGAGCACGGCGGTTGGACAACCGGGGGGTTGATCAACCGCCGGTCGATTGACGGGTGACGATCGAGAAGTCGGTGACCACTTGACGGGCCTGATCGGGGGCGGTGCCCTCGATGCGCTGGAGCAGGTACTCCACGGCGGTCCGGGCGATCTGCTCGGCGCCGGGGGCGACCGAGCTCAACGTGGGCGCGGAGTACGCCGCCTCCTCGATGTCGTCGAAGCCGATCACCGCGACGTCGTCCGGGATGCTCCTACCGTGCAGGCGCAGCGCGTGCATCGCACCGAGGGCCACCGCGTCGTTCAGGCCGAAGACGGCGTCGATCTCGACCCCGTCGTCCAACAGGCGGGTCATGGCGGCGTCGCCGGTGGAGCGGTGCCAGGCACCGGCCTCGGCGACCAGGCGCTCGTCCACCGGGAGCCCGGCGGCGGCCATCGCCTCGCGGTAGCCCTGCACCCGGAGCGCGGCGGTGCCGACCCGCTCCCCCGGATGGGCGCCGATCACGGCGATCCGGCGCCGGCCACGGGCGAGCAGGTGCTCGGTGGCGGCGCGGGCGGCGGCGACGTTGTCCATGGTGACGTGGTCGGTGGGGCCGCCGAACACCCGCTCTCCGAGCAGCACCATCGGGAAGTCGACGTCGAACAGGCCGACGTCCTCCTGGCCGAGGGCCAGCGGGGAGAAGATCAGCCCGTCGGTCAGGTGCCGGACCCGGGAGCCCAGCGCCTCGATCTCACGATCCCTGCTGGCATTGGTCTGCTCGATCAGGACCAGGGTGCCGGTCTCCTCGGCGACCCGGATGATCGTCTCGGCGAGCTCGGCGAAGTACGGCAGCCCGAGCTCCGGCAGGGCCAGGCCGATCATGCCGGTACGCCCCCGGCGCAGACTGCGGGCGGTGATGTTCACCCGGTACCCGAGGACGCCGATCGCGTCCTCGACCCGTTCCTTGGTCGCCGGGCGGATGTGCGGGTAACCGTTGATGACGTTGGAGACCGTCTTGACCGACACCCCCGCCAGCTGGGCGACGTCGTGCATGGTCGCGCCGCTCGACCGTCGGGCTGCGCCCACCGTGACCTCCTCAGCCCGCACTGGATGACCCCGTGGTTCTAGCACATCCCACGGGGTCACCCGGTGGGCCTAACGACCGCCGAGACCCGTGGTGGCGACCGCCTTGACGATCTGGCGCTGGAACAGCATGAACAGGATGATCAGCGGGGCGGCTGCGATCATCGCCGACGCCATGGTCTGCGCATAGATCGTGCCGTAGGCGTTCTTCACCGTGGACAGACCGACCGGCAGGGTCATCAGGTCCGGGTTGTTGGTGACGATGAACGGCCAGAGGAAGTTGTTCCAGGCGCCGATGAACACGAAGATCCCGACCGCGGAGACGATCGGCCGGGAGATCGGCAGCACGATCGACCAGAACGTCCGCCAGTGCCCGGCACCGTCCACCCGCGCCGCGTCCTCCAGCTCCTGCGGGATCTCGGAGAAGAACTTGGCGAAGATGTAGACCATCACCGGCGCCACCAGCTGCGGCAGGATCACGCCCCAGTAGGTGTCGACGGCGTCGATCGCCTGCATCTGCCGGAACAGCGGGACGATCAGGATCTGCCCGGGGATGGCGATCAGGGCGATCGTGCCCGCGAACAGCAGGTTCCGGCCGCGGAACCTCGTGCGGGAGAACCCGTACCCGGCCAGGGCGCACAGCGCGACGGTCAGGAGGGTCACCGCGCCCGCGATCAGCAGGGTGTTGCCCATCCAGCGCATCACCTCACCGCGGGAGAACACGGTGGTGTAGTTCTCCAGCGTGAAGCCGCCGTCCGGGAACCACTGCAGCGGCGTCGACTGCGCCTGCGCCTCGGTCTTGAAGCTGGTGCTGATCGCCCAGAGCATGGGCAGCAGCCAGCTGGCGGCCATCACGACCAGCACGACGACGGCCAGCGTGGTGGCGATCTTCGACTGCCCGAGCACCAGGGCGCGGGTGCGGCGGTTGTCGTCCCGCCGCTCGGTCCAGGCCCGTCGGGCACGCTGTCCCGGGCTCAGCGGACTCAGGGTCTCAGTGGCCACGGTGGGCCTCCCGCCGACGGGTGGTGAACAGCTGGAAGACCAGGGTCACCACGATGATCAGGGCGAAGAAGATGTACGACATCGCCGAGGCGTAGCCCATCCGGTAGCCGGTGAAGCCGGTGTCGTAGATGTACTGGAGGATCGGCCGGGTCACGCCGCCCGGTCCGGAACCGCCGTTGAAAGCGATGAACATCTGGTCGAAGACCTTCAGCGAGGCCAGCAGCTGCAGCACGGTGATCAGCACGGTGGTGCCCTTGAGCTGCGGCAGGGTGATCGAGAACAGTCGTCGCCAGGACCCGGCTCCGTCCAGCGCGGCGGCCTCGTACATCTGGTCCGGGATCGACTGGAGCGCGGACAGGTACAGCAGGAAGTTGAAGCCGACCGTCCACCACAGGGTGAGCAGCACCATCGACCACATGGCCACGTTGGTGTCGGTCAGCCAGCCGACCTTGTCCAGCCCGAACCGGTCGAGCCAGTAGTTCAGGAAGCCGATCTCCGGCTGGAACAACCAGACCCAGATCTGCACGACGACGGCGACCGGCAGCATGTACGGCGCGAAGAACGCCAGCCGCCAGAGCCACTGCCCGGGCAGCCCGGTGTAGACCAGCAGCGCCATCACCAGGGCGACGACCACCAGCGGGACGGTGCTCATCACGGTGAAGGCGATGGTGTGGCCCAGGGTGGCCCACAGGGTGCTGTCGCCCAGCGCCTCGGCGTAGTTGTCCAGGCCGACCCAGCCGCCGTTGCCCATCAACGACTGCTCGGTGAAGCTCAGACCCAGGCCGTACAGGGTGGGGACGATCAGGAACAGGGTCGCGATCACGAGGAACGGCACGACGAAGGGCCAGCCGCGACCCTCCCGCGCTCGGCGGGACCGCGGCGACCGCGGGGGCTTGCCGACCTCGACCGTCTGCGGGGTGGTGATCTGCGTGGTCATCACGGCCTCCTCACGCCGGCGGCTTGGTCTGGAGGGCGGCGTTCAGGCGGTCGATCAGACCGTCCACGGCCGTCTCGGGCGATCCCTTGTCCAGCCACGCGGTCTGCAGCACCTCGCCGACCCGGGCCTGGAAGTCCGATCCCGACCCGGTGAACCAGGCCTGCGGGTCGAAGACGGCGCTCTGGCTGGCCTCCGCGTAGTGCGCCTGCGGCAGCTCCGCCTTGTACTCGGCGGACTCGGTGACCGCCCTGTTGGCCGGGATGTGACCGCCCTGGCTCCACAGCAGCGACTTGTTCAGCATCGCGGCGACGGTGCGGTAGGCGGCCTCCCGGCGCTCCGGGTCGACGTTGACCTGGTGCGGCAGGACGAAGCAGTGCGAGTCGCCGTAGGTGCCCGGGGTGCCGAACAGGGTCGGCATCGGCATCGCGTCCACGTCGACCCCTGCGTTGACGAAGGTCGGCAGCTCCCAGTTGCCGTTGAAGCACATGCCGACCCGGCCGGTGCTGAACGAGGCCACCGCGGCGTTGTAGTCGCTGTTCGCGAGCGCCACCGTGTCGTCCAGCATCGACTGCACGAAGGTGACCACCTCGATCAGCTTGTCCCGGTCGAGCTGGGCGTCCTGGCCGGGGGTCAGGGTGATCTCGGCACCGGTCTGGCCGTACAGGCCCCAGAGCATCCGGGACATCTGCGAGCCGTCGCCGGTGTAGCCGTAACCGATCCCGGCGTACCCGGTGACGTCGGCCATCGCGCGCCCGGCGTCCAGGAAACCGTCCGGGGAGTCGACGCCGACCAGTTTCCCGTCCGAGCCGAGAATGCCCGCCTGGTCGGCGAGCCCCTTGTCGAAGAACAGCAGGAAGGCGTGGAAGTCCAGCGGGACGGCCCAGAGCTGACCGTCGATGGTCGCCCGGTCCCAGAGCGCGGGCGGGAACGAGTCCCGGGTCACCCCGTGCTCGGCGAGCGTGTCCAGGTCCCACGGGTCGAGCACGCCGCCCGGGACCCACCCGGCCACCCGGGTCAGGTGCATCACGGCCAGGTCGGGGGAACGTCCGCCGACCGACGCCATGATGAGCTTCGTGTAGTAGGGAGCGCCCCAGGTGAGGACCACCGGATCGATGGCCAGCGTGGGGTCCTCGTTCTGCACCTCGGAGAGCATCTGCTGGAAGATGCCCCCGTCACCGCCGGTGAACAGGTGCCACATCTGAATCCGGGTCGCTCCTGCCGCGGCGGCCGATCCGCCACAGCCGCTGAGCGCCCACGAGCCGGCGAGAGCGCCGGCTCCGAGCATCGCGCCGCGGATCAGTGTCCGTCTGCTGATGCCCTGACCGTCCGGTGAGATCACCGTCGACCTCCTCCACCTGCGGGCTGGCGCGCTGAAGCGCCTGGCTCTTCAACGTTGAAGAGCCGCCGGAAGCGAGTGAAGCAGTGCGGGCATTCCGCGTCAAGAGTTTGCTACATCGTTGTAGACAATCGCCGAAAACGGACAAGACGAAGGCGCCCACGTCGACCGGGGTCGACGGGGCGCCTCTCGCTCGGGAACCGCCCTAGTGGGCGGCCACGATCACTTCTTGTTGCGACGCTGGTGACGCGTCTTCCGCAGCAGCTTGCGGTGCTTCTTCTTCGCCATGCGCTTGCGGCGCTTCTTGATGACGGAGCCCATGGGTCCTCACTCGCTTCCGGTGGCGAGCGCGTGGGGCGTCCGCCGGTAGTGGTCGATCGACGCGCAGCGCGTCCCACGTGACCTGCGGACGGACGCTGTCGCCTCCGGCTCGCGAGCACTCGCGGGACCCCCACGCACGGGAAAGTCCGCCCCTACCCTAGTCGATCCGACGCAGTGACCGCGCCGCGACCGGGTGCAGGGGCGATCAGGAGGACATCCGCCGCGGGTCGGCCGCGCCGGGGTCACCCTCCTGCTCGGCCGGGTCGACGTCGAACTGCGCGGTGGCCAGGTACTGGTCGAGCGCGTCCTGCGGGACCCGGAACGAGCGGCCCACCCGCACCGCCGGCATCTCACCGGAGTGCAGCAGGCGGTACACGGTCATCTTCGACACCCGCATCGCCTCGGCGACCTCGGCCACGGTGAGGAACCGGACGCGCCGGGACTGCTCGCTCATGCTGGCCGCTCTTTCGTCGTCGCACGTCGGGTGCGGGGGATGGACGTCGCAACTGTAGTGGGTGGTGGTGTTCCTGTGAAAGGTGAGACTGCTGCGACAGCGGGCTATTCCACCCCGGGATCCAGGCCGAGCGCGGGGAAGGCCGCACGGCGGGTCGCGGTGATCGCCCGGTCCACCGCGTCGTCCGGGTCGAATCCGGTCGACCACGGGCGCCAGCGCAGCTCCGCGCCGTCGGTCATCGACCCCGGCGCCTCCCGGCCGTACAGCTCCACGGCCTGGTCCAGCCAGGAGCGCGGCACGCGGGTCGCGGGGTCCACCGGGCGGTGGGTCGCCTCGCCCAGCAGATGGGTCCAGGCCCGGGGCACGACGTCGACGACCGCGTACCCGCCGCCGCCGAGCGCCAGCCAACGGCCACCGGCGACCTCGTGCGCGAGCTGGTGCAGCCAGGCGGAGGCCAGGCGTTCTGCGTCCACGCTGACGTCCAGGTTCGCGATCGGGTCCTCGACGTGGGCGTCGCAGCCGTGCTGGGTGACCAGGAACTCCGGCGCGAAGGCGCGCAGCACCTCGGGCACCACCGCGTCGATCGCCCGCAGCCAGCCCGTGTCACCGGTGTGGGCGGGCAGCGCCAGGTTCACCGCGCCGCCGTGCGCTCCCGGGCCGCCGATGTCCACCGGATCGCCGGTGCCGGGGAACAGGGTGCGGCCGCTCTCGTGCACCGACACGGTCAGCACCCGGGGGTCGTCCCAGAAAGCCGCCTGCACCCCGTCGCCATGGTGGGCGTCGATGTCCACGTAGGCCACCCGCTGCGCGCCGTCGGCCAGCAGCGCACGGATCGCGACGGCCGCGTCGTTGTAGACGCAGAAGCCGGAGGCCGCGCCCGGCATCGCGTGGTGCATCCCCCCGGTCAGGTTCACCGCATGCGCGACCTCACCCCGCCAGACCGCGAGCGCCGCGTCCCGGCTGCCGGTGACCACCCGGGCCGCCGCCTCGTGCATCCCGGGGAACACCGGGTCGTCCTCGGTGCCGATGCCGCGCGCCGGGTCGCCGTGACCGCCGTCGGAGGCGCGCCGGACCGCCGCCACGTACTCCGGCTCGTGCGCGGTGAGCAGCACGTGGTCGGCGGCCGGCTCCGCGCCGACCACCTCGACATCGGAGTGGTCGAGAAGACCGAGGTCCCCGGCCAGCCGGATCGTGAGGTCCAACCGCAGGGGAGCCATGGGATGCCCGGGGCCGAAGTCGTAATCCAGCAGCTCGGGGGTCCACACCACGCGCACCCGCTGCGACATGCCCATACCGTAGCCGTGCCCACGCGCGTGGGAGAGTTGGCCGTCGAACGGTCGAGCGGCGGACGGAGGGTGAATGGCACGGGGTCTGCCCGGCGTGCTCTGGTCCGGCCGCGAGCTGATCGACCGCCTGGCCCGACAGTCGCCCGCCCGGCTGGCGCTGGGCGTGTTCGCCGCGGTGATCGCCCTGGTCACCGGGCTGCTGTCCATGCCCTGGGCCACCGCCTCCGGCCAGCGGGCGCCGTTCGTCGACGCGCTGTTCACCGCGACCTCCGCGGTCTGCGTCACCGGGCTGGTCACGGTCGACACCGGCACCTACTGGTCCACCGCCGGGCACGTGGTGATCCTGGTCGGGATCAAGATCGGCGGCCTGGGCGTGATGACGCTGGCCTCGATCCTCGGACTCGCGGTGTCCCGGCGGATCGGGCTGACCCAGCGACTGCTGGTCACCTCGGAGACCAAGACCACCCGGTTGGGCGAGGTCGGCTCCCTGCTGCGCACCGTGATCGTCACCTCCACCATGCTGGAGGTGATCATCGCGCTGGTGCTGGTCCCCCGGCTGCGGATCGTCGGCGACTCCTGGGGTGAGGCGGCGTGGCACGGGCTGTTCTACGCGGTCTCCGCCTTCAACAACGCGGGCTTCGTCCCCACCGCGGACGGTCTGCGGCCCTTCGCCGGGGACTGGTGGATGCTGCTGCCGATCATCATCGGCGTGTTCATCGGGTCGCTCGGCTTCCCGGTGATCCTCAACGTGATCAAGAAGCTGCGCCGACCGCACCGGTGGAGCCTGCACGCCAAGCTCACCATCGTCACCAGCGCCGCGCTGGTCGCCTTCGGCACGGTGATGGTCGCGGCCTTCGAGTGGACCAACCCGCGCACCCTGGGCGGGGTGGGCTGGAACGAGACCCTGCTGGCTTCCCTGTTCGCCGGGGTGATGCCGCGGTCGGGCGGGTTCGCGACCGTGGACGTCAGCCAGATGCACGAGAGCACCTGGCTGCTGCACGACGCCCTGATGTTCGTCGGTGGCGGGTCGGCGTCGACCGCCGGCGGGATCAAGGTGACCACCCTGGCGGTCATGCTGCTGGCGATCCGGGCCGAGGCGCGCGGCGACCGGGACGTGGAGGCCTACGGTCGCCGGATCCCGCGCGAGGCGTTGCAGGTCGCGATCGCGGTGTCCCTGGTGTCGGCGACCATCGTGCTGACCGCCTCCCTGCTCCTGCTGGCCATCGTGCCGAACGAGACGCTGGACGTGGTGCTGTTCGAGGTGATCTCGGCCTTCGCCACCTGCGGACTGACCACCGGGCTCACCCCCGATCTCCCGGACGCGGGCAAATACGTGCTCACCGTCCTGATGTTCATCGGCCGGACCGGCACGATGACGCTCGCCGCCGCCCTGGCGCTGCGCAGCCGTCGTCGGGTCATCCGGCTGCCCGAGGAGAGGCCGATCATTGGATGACAGCACCCGGGCCGGGGACGGCCGGAACGAGAGGCCGGACGACGTGAGCACGGACGAGGGACGCGGGGACGACGCCGGACAGGGCGCCGGGCGCCGGGACGGCCGGCGTGGCGACGACCCCCGACGGGGCGACGGACGCCGTGGGCCGTGGGGCGGTCGGCCGGGACGCGAGCCGCGGGACGCGCGCGGGCCGGGCGGGGACGACGCCCGGCAGCCCCGAGGCGCCGACCCGGACCCGGAGGAGACCCGTGAACCCCTGCGGGACACCGGGTCGCCCGAGGGCACCCGGGACGGTCGTCGGGGCCCGTTCGGTGACCGGCGCACGCCGCTCGGCGGTCGCGGACCCCGCGAGGAGGCGGACTCGCACGACCGCCCGTGGGAACGCCAGGCCAAGCGCAAGGATCCCCGCCGCGACTCCGGCGTGCTGGTGATCGGCCTGGGCCGGTTCGGCAGTGCGATCGCCGCGACCCTCGACCGGCTCGGACAGGACGTGCTCGCCGTCGAACGGGACCCGGAACTGGTCGCGCAGTGGTCCGGTCGGATCCCGCTGGTCGAGGCGGACGCCGCCAATCCCGAGGCGCTGGAGCAGCTCGGCGCGCGCGACTTCTCGGTCGCGGTGGTCGGGGTCGGGTCCTACCTGGAGGCGTCCGTGCTGATCACGGGCAATCTGGTGGACATCGGCACACCCCAGATCTGGTCCAAGGCGGTCAGCGCCGAGCACGCGCGGATCCTGCAGCGGATCGGGGCGCACCACGTCGTGCTGCCGGAGGCCGACGCCGGGTCCCGGGTCGCGCACCTGGTCTCCGGGAAGATGCTCGACTACATCGAGGTCGAGGACGGCTTCACCGTGGTCAAGATGCGCCCGCCGCGCGAGACCCAGGGCTTCACGATCGCCCAGTCCCGGATCCGGGAGCGCTACGGCGTGACCGTGATCGGGGTCAAGAGCCCGGGCATCGATTTCGTGTACGCGTCGCCGGACACCCGGATCTCCGCCAACGACCTGCTGGTGGTCTCCGGGCACGCCGACCTGCTGGAGAGGTTCGCGGCCCGGCCGTGACCAGCGCCGCGCCTCGCAGCCGGGTGGCCGTGCTGACCGCCCTCCGGCACTCCGGCGAGCTGACCCAGGTCGAGATCGGCGCCGCCACCGGACTCACCGCGGGCACGGTGTCCACGGTGGTGAGCGGGCTGATCGACGACCGCCTGGTCCGGGTCCGCGACGTGGTCCGGACCGGCCGCCGGGCGCGGGCGGTCACCCTGATCGGCCCCGGCGGACCGCTGGTCGGCGTGCACTGCTACCTGGACGAGGCCCGGGTGCTGCTCGACCCCGGCGACGGGCGGGCGGTGGTCGAGGCGGTCGAGGTGCTGCCGGACGGGCACCGCGCCGATGTCGCGGTCGACGCCGCGCGCAGCCTGGCTGCCGGGCTGCTGGCCGAGCAGGACCTCGACCCGGCCGACGTACTGCAGGTGGCGGTCGGGGTGCCCGCGCCGGTGGAGGTCCGCACCGGCCGGGTCGGCGGTGCCGGGGTCCGGGACGGCTGGGGACCGGTGGTCGCCCAGCCCGAGCTCTTCGCCCCCGCCCCGGTGGTCTTCGACAACGAGGGCAACCTCTCCGCGCTGGCCGAGGCCCGTCAGGGCGCGGGACGCGGTCGCAGCACGGTGGTCCAGGTGTCGATCTCCCAGGGCGTCTCCGGCGGGATCGTGCACGACGGCGAGCTGGTGCACGGTCGCACCGGCACCGCGGGCGAGCTCGGGCACCTGACCATCGACCCGCTCGGCCCGGTCTGCTCCTGCGGCAACCGGGGGTGTCTCCAGGTGTACGCGGGCTCGGCCGCGGTGACGTCGCTGCTGGCCGCGAGCCACGGGCCGATGACCCTCGCCGAGGTGCTGGACCGCGCGGCACAGGGCGATCCCGGCTGCCGCCGGGTGCTCTCCGACGTCGGTCGGCACCTGGGCACCGCGATGGCCTCGGTGTGCACGGTGCTCGATCCGGACGTGCTGGTGGTCGGGGGTGCGCTGTCCCGGGCCGGCGACCTGCTGCTCGACCCGCTGCGCGAGGTGCTGGCCGAACGGACCGCGGTGACCTCCGGGGCCGTGGTCGACGTCGTCGCGGGCGAGCTCGGCGCGAGCGCCCCGGCCTGGGGCGCCCTGCTGCTCGCGCGGGACACGGCGCTCGCCGGGATGCTCGCGGGCTGACGGGGCTGCGCGGCCGGGCCGGTGGTCCGGGGCGCGCGGACCTGCGCGGACGAGCCCGCGCATCTGGGGCGTGCGGACCTGCGCGGACGAGCCCGCGCGTCTGGGCCGAACACGTCCGAGCCTGCGCGGACGAGCCTGCGCGGCCAAGCCCGCGCGTCCAGCTCATCACGACCGAGCCCGCGCGGTCGAGCCTGCGCGTCCGGGCCGATCACGCGCGAGAGGGCACAAGTGCACGCCTGAGAGGCCCCGAGCCCTGCATTCGTGCGCCCTCAGCAACGGCACGATGCCCCCGCAGCACGATCGATCTCACCGAGAAGCCATTCTGTGTCGCTGATCGGGCGATTTGGCCGACGGGAAATGACTTCTCGGCGATGCCAGAGTCGGGCGCGGATGGCGTGTTGCGCGGACACGGCAGGGTCGGGCGCGGCACGGTCGGGCGCGACAGGGTCTCAGGCACGGCACGGTCAGGCACGGCAGGGTCTCGGGCACGGCAGGGTCTCGGCCGCGGCAGGGTCTCGGGCACGGCAGAGTTTGTCGCTGCGTGCGCGTGGCGCGGAGAGCGCGGGCGCGACAAGGTCGGCGCGGCGTGCGCCCGGGGCCGGCGCAGACCGTCGGCCCCGCACGGCAGCAGGGCCGGGACCCCCTGTGCGGTGGGGTCCCGGCCCTGCCGGGTCGTGCGGCTCCGTGCCCGGGGGCCGGAGCGGGCGGGGCGCACCGACCGGGTTCCCCGCCGGTCGGTGCGTCCCGCGTCCGATCAGCGCGCGGTGCCCGCCCGGCGCTTGTTGTAGATGTCGAAGGCCACGGCCAGCAGCAGCACCAGGCCCTTGACGATCTGCTGGGTCGACTGCGGAACGCCCATCAGCTGCATGCCGTTGGACATCACGGCCATGATCAGGCCACCGACCATCGCGCCGGTGACCCGGCCGACACCACCGGTGGTCGACGCGCCGCCGATGAAGCAGGCCGCGATCGCGTCCAGCTCGAACATGTTGCCGGCACCGGGCTGGGCGCCGTTCGAGCGCGAGGAGTAGATGACACCCGCGACCGAGGCCAGGAAGCCCATGTTCACGAAGATCCAGAAGTTGACCTGCTTGACCTTCACACCGGACAGCTGCGCGGCGGAGAGGTTGCCACCGATCGCGTAGACGTGCCGGCCGAAGACCGTGCGGTTGGTGACCAGGTTGTAGGCCAGGATCAGCACCGCGAGGATGATCAGCACGATCGGCAGACCGCGCGAGTGCGCCAGCTGCCAGGCGAACAGCATGACCACGACGGCCACCGCGACGATCTTCGCGATGAACAGCGGCATGGCCTCGACCGACTGCTGGTAGCGCACCCGGCCCATCCGGGAGCGGTAGGACGCGGCCGCGAAGCCGACCACCGCGATCGCCGCGATCACCAGGGTGAAGACGTCGTAGCCGTCGCCGCCGAACAACCCGTTCAGGAAGCCGCCGGCCACCTTCTGGTACGCGCCGGTGAAGGGCGACAGCGAGATGTTGTCCAGCACCTCGTAGGTGAGACCGCGGAACAGCAGCATGCCGGCCAGGGTCACGATGAACGCCGGGATCCCGACGTACGCCACCCAGAAGCCCTGCCAGGCGCCGACCAGCAGACCGACCGCGAGCGCGGCCAGGATGCCGACCCACCACGGGTTGCCGTTCTTGATCACCAGCACCGCGGAGACCGCACCGGTCAGCGCCACCACCGATCCGACCGACAGGTCGATGTGACCGCCGATGATCACGATCACCATGCCGATCGCGAGGATCAGGATGTAGGAGTACTGCAGGACGATGTTGGTGATGTTGCCCGGCTGCAGCAGCGTGCCGCCGGTCAGGAACGCGAACAGGGCGATGATCGCCACGAACGCGATGTAGATGCCGCTCTGGCGCAGGTTCTTGGTGAAGATGTCCCGCAGCCCGGTCACCGCCGTCACTGGAGGGCCCCCTTCTGGTGGTCGCGTTCCTGCGTCATGAGCTCCATCAGCCCTTCCTGTGTCGCGTTCTGCCGGTCGGTCACGCCGGTGATCCGGCCGAATGCGAGGGTGTAGATGCGGTCACAGATGCCGAGCAGTTCGGGCAGCTCCGAGGAGATGACCACGACGCCCTTCCCGGCATCCGCGAGCTTGTTGATGATCGTGTAGATCTCGTACTTGGCACCGACGTCGATGCCGCGGGTGGGCTCGTCCAGGATCAGCACCTCGGGATCGGTGTAGATCCACTTGGACAGCACGACCTTCTGCTGGTTGCCGCCGGAGAGCTTCCCGGTCAGCGCCATCACGGTCGGCGCCTTGATGTTCATGGACCGCCGGTACTCCTCGGCGACCTTGATCTCCTCGTTGCCGTTCACCCAGCCGCCGGCCGACATCTTCTTCAGTGCCGCCGCGGAGATGTTCCGCCGGATGTCCTCGATCAGGTTGAGGCCGTAGGTCTTGCGGTCCTCGGTGGCGTAGGCGAGGCCGTGGCCGATCGCCTCCTGCACGGAGCGGGTCCTGATCTCCTTGCCGTGCAGGTACACCCGGCCGGAGATGTTCCGGCCGTAGGAGCGTCCGAAGATGCTCATCGCGAGCTCGGTGCGCCCGGCGCCCATCAGGCCGGCGATGCCGACGATCTCCCCGGCGCGCACCGCGAAGTTCGCGCCGTCGACCACGACCCGGCCCGGCTGGGTGGGGTGCTCGACGTGCCAGTCCTCGACCCGGAACACCTCCTCGCCGATGGAGGACACGTGGTCGGGGAACCGGCTGTCCAGGTCGCGACCGACCATTCCGCGGATGATCCGCTCCTGGGTGACCTGGTCCGCCTCCATGTCCAGGGTCTCGATCGTCTTGCCGTCACGGATGATCGTGGTCGAGTCCGCGATGTCGGCGATCTCGTTCAGCTTGTGCGAGATCATGATCGAGGTGATCCCCTGGCCGCGCAGGTGGCGCAGCAGGTCGAGCAGGTGCTCGGAGTCGGAGTCGTTCAGGGCCGAGGTCGGCTCGTCCAGGATCAGCAGCTTGACCCTCTTGGAGAGCGCCTTGGCGATCTCCACCAGCTGCTGCTTGCCGACGCCGAGCTGACCGATCGGGGTGGTGGGGTTCTCGTCCAGGCCGACCCGGGCCAGCAGCTGGGCGGCCTCCGAGTTCGCCTTGTTCCAGTCGATGAAGCCGCCGGACTGGCGCTCGTTGCCGAGGAAGATGTTCTCGGCCACCGACAGGTACGGCACCAGGGCGAGCTCCTGGTGGATGATCACGATGCCCTTGTCCTCGGAGTCGTTGATCGAGCCGAACTCGACCTTCTCTCCGTCGAACAGGATCTCGCCGTCGTAGGTGCCGTGCGGGTACACCCCGGAGAGCACCTTCATCAGGGTCGACTTCCCGGCGCCGTTCTCGCCGCAGATGGCGTGGATCTCGCCGCGACGGACGTTCAGGTTCACGTCCTGCAGCGCCTTCACGCCCGGGAAGGTCTTGGTGATGGACTGCATCTGAAGGATGTGGTCGCTCATGCAGCCGTCCTCGTTCCTCATGCGATGGGGTGCTCCCGGGGCCGGATCGCGCCGGCCCCGGGAGCGGGTGGGGGATGGATCAGGCCTGGCCGCTGGCGACCTGGTCCTCGGTCCAGTACCCCGAGTCGATGAGGAGCGACTGGATGTTGTCCTGGTAGACGATGTCCGACTCCAGCAGGTACGACGGGACGACCTTCACGCCGTTGTCGTAGGTCTCGGTGTCGTTCGCCTCGGGCTCGTCGCCCTGGAGGAACGACTCCGCGGACGTGACCGCCTGCTCGGCGAGCTTGCGGGTGTCCTTGAAGATGGTGGAGAACTGCACGCCGTCGTTGATCAGCTTGACCGAGGCGATCTCGGCGTCCTGACCGGTCACGATGGGCAGGCCCGCCTCGATGGAGTCGCCGTAGCCGGCGTTCTGCAGCGCCGTGATGATGCCGCGGGAGATGCCGTCGTAGGGCGAGAGGACGCCGTCGACCTTGCTGCCGTCCGAGTAGCTGGAGGTGAGCAGGTCCTCCATGCGCTTCTGGGCGGTCTCCTGCAGCCAGCGCAGGGTGGCGACCTGCTCGATGTCCGTCTGGCCGGACTTCACGACGATGGTGCCGTCGTCGATGAACGGCTGGAGGGTGTCCATCGCGCCCTGGAAGAAGAAGTGCGCGTTGTTGTCGTCCAGCGAACCGGCGAACAGCTCCACGTTGAACGGACCGGTGGCGGTGCCCTCGGAGCCGTCCGCGTTCATCAGGCCGAGGCCGACCAGCAGCGAGGTCGCCTGCTGCACACCGACGTTGTAGTTGTCGAAGGTGACGTAGAAGTCGACGTTCTCGGTGCCGTTGATCAGGCGGTCGTAGGCGATGACCGGGATGCCGGCGTCCGCGGCGGCCTGCAGCTGGTTGGCCAGCGCCGTGCCGTCGATGGAGGCGACGATCAGCAGGTCGACGCCCTTGGTGATCATCTGGTCGATCTGCTGGGACTGGGTCGGGATGTCGTCCGCCGCGTACTGCAGGTCGACGGTGTAGCCCGCGTCCTCGAGCTGGCTCTTGACGGCGTTGCCGTCGGCGATCCAGCGCTCCGAGGTCTCGGTCGGCATCGCGACGCCGATCGTCTGGTCGCTGGGGTCGGCGCTCTCGTCGCCCGAACCGCTGCTGCTGCCGGCGCCACCGCCGGAGCACGCCGCCAGGCCCAGGGCGAGCGCCCCGGCCACGACCGCGAACTTGATGCTCTTCATGTCCTTCTCCTCCTTGAGAGGGGTGCTGACCTCGTCGTCACCGGTGGCACGTCGGCCACCGTCGTACCTATCGCTCGTTTCCCCCTGAGCCGGGACGGACCGTCATCGGGTCGTCCGCGGTGCACCTTCAGGCGTCGGTGCCGGGCACGCTGAAACTCTCGGGGGTTGACTTCAAGAAGTCAAGCCAACGTCGGACGGCCGTAGGTTGCAAGTGGATAACGACGGGTCGCACCCGGTTGATGTGAGCGTTAACGCAGGTCAGAAGCGTGCGTGACCTGCAGGTCCGGAGGTCTCGGATGCGATGCTCACATCCGCCGAGTGGGTGGCTGGGTTCGCTGAACAAACTCAAGAGCCCGAACACACGACGACGCCCGCCCCTCGCGCGGAGGGACGGGCGTCGTCGGGCCGGAGGTGGTCAGAGACCCTGGGCCACCCGGTAGTACACCTGGTTCCAGCGCACCTGGTCGCGGAAGCCACGACGGGTGGTGTGCTCGTCGATCACCAGCAGCTCGGTCCCCGCGATGTCCGCGAAGATCTCGAAGGCGTCGATGCCCGCGGCGGTCGACATCACGGTGTGGTGCGCGCCGCCCGCGGTCAGCCAGGCCTCGGCGGAGGTGGCGAAGTCCGGCCGGGGCTCCCAGACCGCACGGGCCACGGGGAGGTTCGGCAGCGGCTGCGACGGCGGGACCACGTCCACCACGTTGGCGGTCAGCCGGAAGCGGTCGCGCATGTCCGCCATCGACACCACGACGCCCTCCCCCGGGTCGGCGTCGAAGACCATCCGCACCGGGTCCTCCTTGCCGCCGATGCCCAGCGGGTGGATCTCCACCCGCGGCGTGCTGGTGGTCAGCGAGGGGCAGACCTCCAGCATGTGCGCGCCGAGGATCTTCTCCGCGCCCGGGGTCAGGTCGTAGGTGTAGTCCTCCATCAACGAGGCACCGCCGGGCAGCCCCTCGCCCATCACCTTGGCCGCGCGCACCAGGACGGCGGTCTTCCAGTCGCCCTCGGCACCGAAGCCGTAGCCCTTGGACATCAGGCGCTGCACCGCGATGCCGGGCAGCTGGCGCAGGGCGCCCAGGTCCTCGAAGTTGGTGGTGAACGCCCGGGCCCCCAGCGAGGTCAGCAGGGTCTCCAGGGCGACCTCCTGACGCGCGGCGTAGCGCAGGGAGTCGTGCCGCTCCCCGCCCCGGCGCAGCTCGGCGACGACCTCGTACAGGTCCTCGTACTCGGCCACGGTGCGGTCGACCTCGGCGTCGGAGACCGCGTCCACCGCGGCCACCAGGTCGTTCACGCCCCAGGTGTTCACCGAGACGCCGAACCGCAGCTCGGCCTCGGTCTTGTCGCCCTCGGTCACGGCGACGTTGCGCATGTTGTCGCCGAACCGGGCCAGCTTCAGCTCGTGGGTGGCGGCCCAGCCCGCGGCCGCGCGCGACCAGGTGCCGACCCGCTTGGCCACGGCCGGGTTGGTGGCGTGGCCGACCACGGTGGTGCGCGGCACGCCCAGCCGGGTGGCGATGTACGCGTACTCCCGGTCGCCGTGCGCCGCCTGGTTCAGGTTCATGAAGTCCATGTCGATGCTGTCCCAGGGCAGCTCGACCCCGGCCTGGGTGTGCAGGTGCAGCAGCGGCTTGCGCAGGGCGTCCAGCCCGGCGATCCACATCTTGGCCGGGCTGAAGGTGTGCATCCAGGTGATCACACCGAGCACCCGGTCGTCGGCGTTCGCGTCCAGGACGGCCCGGCGGATGCTGCCGGAGTCCTTGAGCACCGGCTTCCAGACGATCCGCACCGGCACGTCGGCGGCCTCGTCGAGGGTGCGGGCGACCTGCTGGGACTGCTCGGCGACCTGGCGCAGGGTGTCCTCGCCGTAGAGGTCCTGCGATCCGGTGAGGAACCAGACCTCACGGTCGGCGTAGTGCTTGGTCCTCGGGGTCCCCGCGAAAGCGGGAGCGGAGCGAGTGGTTTCGTGGGGTGAGGTCATGTGCTGGCTCCTTAGCGGCCGTAGACGTTCTGGTAGCGGTCGAACAGCGAGTCGACCTTGTCCTGCGGGATCGGCAGCGGGTCACCGAGCTGCCGGGAGATGTGGACCGTCCGGGCGACCTCCTCGACCATGACGGCGGCCTTGACCGCGGCCTTGGCGTCCTGGCCGATGGTGAACGGGCCGTGGTTCTGCATCAGCACCGCGGGGCTGCGGGACTCCCGCAGCGTGTCGACGATGCCGCGGCCGATCGAGTCGTCGCCGATCAGGGCGAACGGGCCGATCGGGATCGGGCCGCCGAACTCGTCGGCCATCATGGTCAGCACGCACGGCACCGGCTCAGCGCGTGCGGCCCAGGCGGTGGCATAGGTCGAGTGCGTGTGCACGACGCCGCCGACCTCCGGCAGGTGCCGGTAGACGTACGCGTGCGCGGCGGTGTCGCTGGACGGGCTCCGCTCGCCGTCGACCAGGGTGCCGTCCAGGTCGCAGACCACCATCGACTCGGGGGTCAGCTCGTCGTAGGTGACGCCGGAGGGCTTGATCACCAGCAGGTCGCGCTCGGAGGGACCGTGCTCCGGATCGACGACCACCCGCTGGGAGACGTTGCCGGCGGTCCAGACGACCAGGCCCCAGCGGGGCAGTTCGGCGTGCAGGCGGGCGACGACCTCGCGGGTGGCGGCGACCGCCTCGCGGACGTGCTCGGGGTAGTCGGTGAGGGGCATGGATCCTCCAGGGGTGCGTCGGTCAGATCGCGTCGGCGGCGGCCCGCTCGGCGGCGAGCCCGGCGCGGTAACGGTCGAGGTAGGTGGCGTAGCCCGCGACGTCCGCGGGGTCCGGGTCGGTGACGTCCAGGCGCGCGTCGCCGAACACCCGGTGGGTCAGGTAGTCGTCGAGGGAGGCGCCGTCGGCCTGGCCCTGGAACGCGGCGAGCACCGCGATGCCCCAGGCCCCGCCCTCCGCGGCGGTCTCCCCCACGGCGACCGGCGCCCCGATCGCGGCGGCGAGGAGTCGCTGGGCCACCCCGGCGGTCCGGAACAGGCCGCCGTGCGCGAACATGCTGTCGATCGCCACGCCCTCGCCGGCCAGCACCTGCATGCCGAGGCTGAGCGTCCCGAAGACCCCGGCGATCTGGGTCCGGGCGAAGTTCGGCAGGTCGAGGGTGCTGTCCGGGGTGCGCACCACCATCGGACGGCCCTCGGTCAGCCCGGCGATCGGCTCTCCGGACAGGTGGTTGTAGGCGATCAGGCCACCGCCGTCGGGGGCGCCGTCCAGTGCCGCGCGGAACAGGACGCCGTAGACCTCGTCCGGCTGCATCGGGTGCCCGGCGGCCGCGGCGAACTGGCCGAAGACCTCCGCCCAGGCACCGAGCTCGCTGGCGCCGTTGTTGCAGTGCACCATCGCGACCAGGTCGCCCGCGGGGGTGGTCACCAGATCGAGCTCGTGGTGCACCTGGGCGAGCGGCTGCTCCAGGACCACCATCGCGAAGATGCTGGTGCCCGCGCTGACGTTGCCGGTGCGCGGCGCGACCGAGTTCGTGGCGACCATGCCGGTCCCCGCGTCACCCTCCGGCGGAGCCAGCGGGGTGCCGGCGGTCAGGGTGCCGCTCGGGTCGAGCAGGGCGGCGCCCTCGGCGGTCAGCGTGCCGGCGTCCGCACCGGCGACCAGCACCCGCGGGAACAGCGCGGTGACGTCCGGGCCGGGATAGGCGGCGACCATCGTCGCGTCGTAGTCGTGGGTGGCCGGGTCGATCGGGAACATGCCGGACGCGTCGCCGACCCCGAGCACCTTCTGCCCGGTGAGCTGCCAGTGCACGTACCCCGCGAGCGTCGTAACGAAGTCCAGCTCTGGCACGTGCGGCTCATGGTCCAGCACGGCCTGGTGCAGGTGGGCGATGGACCAGCGCAGCGGGATGTTGGTGCCGAACAGCTCGGTGAGCTCGGCGGAGGCGGCGCCGGTGTTCGTGTTGCGCCAGGTGCGGAACGGCACCAGCAGCCGGTCCTCGGCGTCGAAGGCCAGGTAGCCGTGCATCATCGCGGAGATGCCCAGCCCGGAGATCCCGGTCACCGGGACGCCCTTGTCGGCCGCGTCGGCGAGCAGGTCGGCGACCGCCGCACGCAGCCCGGACCAGACGTCGTCCAGCGAGTAGGTCCACAGCCGATCGACGAACTGGTTCTCCCAGGCGTGCGAGCCGGTGGCCAGCGGCGTGTGGTCGGCCCCGATCAGACAGGCCTTGATCCGGGTGGAGCCGAGCTCGATGCCCAGCCAGGTGGTGTCCTGCGCCATCGCCGATTCCTCCATCGGTTCGGGGCCCGTGCCGAGGGGTCGGCGGGCGGCGGTCACCGACGGACGTCAGCGGCCTGTGCTGATGTTAGCGCTCACATAGCGCTCCCGTCGAGGCCGGACACGGCGGCGGTCCCCGTCCCCGGCGACCGCGCAGGCCAGCGCCGGTGCGCGCCACGGGGTGAGCCTGGGCGGACCGTGGGTCGGGGCCGGTGCGAGCCGCGGGCGCCGGGCCACACGAGCCATGGGCGCCGGGCCACACGAGCCCCGGACGCCCGGCCGCACGACCCCCGGCGCAGGGCCACGTGATCCCCGGGCGCTGGGCACACGACCCCCGGCCCCGGGCCACGTGATCCCCGGGCGCCCGGCCGCACGACCCCCGGCGCAGGGCCACGTGATCCCTGGGCGCTGGGCCACGTGATCCCGGCGCCCGGCCACACGACCCGCAGGCGAGGTCGGCAGTTCGCGCCGGACACGCGGGGCGACACGCCAGGAGGCCGGGGCGAGATGCCGATCTCGCGAGAACGTCGCGGAGCGCGGCCGGAGTGCGGGTGCGGGGTTCGGGTTGGGGTGGGTCAGAAACCCTGCGGTCAGTGCGGGGCGGCGGTGCTGGCGCGCAGGACGACCGTCGCCGAGAGCGAGACGTCGGCGGCAGGCTCCCCGGCCAGCGACCGCACCAGCGCGTCGACGGCGGCGCGGCCGAGCGCGGCGAAGTCCTGGCGCACCGTGGTCAGCGGCGGGGTGTAGAAACCGGCACCGACCTCGTCGTCGAACCCGGTGACCGAGAGACGACCGGGCACGTCGATGCCGTGCTCCCAGCAGGCGCGCAGCACGCCCAGCGCCAGCTGGTCGTTGGCGGCCAGGATCGCGGAGGGCAGACCGTCGGCGATCAGCTGCTGGGCGGCCCGGTACCCGGCGTCCGCCGACCAGTCGCAGCGGACCGGTTCGCGGGTGTCCAGGCCCGCGGCGGCGCACTCCTCCTGCCAGCCGGCCAACCGGTCGCGGGCGTCGAACCAGTCCTGCGGACCGGCCAGGTGCACGATGTCCCGGTGTCCGAGCCCGACCAGGTGCCGGACCAGATCCCTGGCCCCAGCCCGCTGGTCGACCCCGACGCTGACCAGACCGTCGGCGGACGAGCGGCCACCACCGGAGGTCACCATCACGGTGGGCACCGGAGCGGCGAACGCGGTGACCGCCTCTGCCACGTCGACCTGAGGGGCGATGATGGCGACCCCCTCCACGCCCTGGTCCATGAAGTGGTCGAGGGCGGAGTGCAGGGTGTCCGACTCGAACCGGTCGACCGCGGCGACCGAGACGTAGTAGCCGACCTCGCGGGCGGCGCGCTCGACCTCCAGCAGGGTGCTGGCCGGTCCGTGGTGCCCGGTGGCAGTGGTCAGCACGCCGAACGCGCCGGAGCGCCGGGTGACCAGGGCACGGGCGGCGCTGTTCCGGCGGTAGCCCAGCTCGGCGATGGCCGCCAGCACCCGGTCCCGGGTCTCGGGCCGGACGCTCGGGTGGTCGTTCAGCACCCGGGACACCGTCTGGTGCGACACCCCGGCCCGCGCGGCGACGTCACTCATCGCGGGCGGGCGGGGGTGATCGGTCATGACGGGCTCAGTCCCTCGGGGCGCGGGCGGCCTCGCCCAGCTCACGGGAGCGGTCGTGAGCGGCCCGGGCGGCGGCGACCACTCCGGCCCGCACCCCGTGCGCGTCCAGCTGTGCCACTCCGGCGACGGTGGTGCCGCCCGGCGAGGACACCCGCTCGCGGAGCACCACCGGGTGATCGCCGGTCTGGGCGGCCAGGGTCGCGGAGCCCTCGACGGTGGCGACCGCCAGTCGGGTGGCCAGGTCGCGGCCGAGGCCGAGCAGCACCCCGGCCTCGGCCATCGCGTCGATCAGGTAGAACGCGTACGCCGGACCCGATCCGGAGATCGCGGTGACCGCGTCCAGGTCCTTCTCCTGCACCCGGACCACCAGGCCGGTGGCGGCCAGGGCGCGCTCGGCGAGGTCCAGGTGCTCGTCGGTGGCATGGGAACCGGGGGCGATCGCGGACGCGCCCTTGCCGACCAGCGCCGGGGTGTTCGGCATGACCCGGACCACGGGGGTGCCCTCGGGCAGCGCCTGCTCGTAGACCGACAGCGGGATCCCGGCGGCGACCGACACGATCAGGGTGCCGGGCCGCACGGAGTCCGCGATCTCGGCGAGCAGCTCGGGGACGACCTGCGGCTTGACCGCGATCAGCACCAGACCGGCGGAGCGGACCGTCTTGGGGTTCGGGTCGGCGGACCGGACGCCGTAGCGGCTGGACAGCTCGTTGGCCCGGATCGCACTGCGCTCGGTGACCGCCACGTCGTCCATGTCCCATCCGGCGGTGAGCAGGGCGGAGACCAGGGCCTCGCCCATCACGCCGCCGCCGAGCACGGCGGCCCGGGGCTGTCCGGTGGTGTTCTGGGTCATGCGGGGAACCTCCGAGTGCTGCGGTCCGATCAGCCGGAGCCTATCCGTCACCCGCGCAGCCGGTGCCCCGCTCCCCGTCCCCAACTCTGGCCGACCTCCACCCGCGCGCCGCCCGTGGCGCCGAGAAGCCACGAACCGTCGCTCGCCGGGCGAAATGTCCGACGCTTCGTGGCCTCTCGGTGACGCAACCGCCCTGAGTGCGCGTGCGGGGATTGCGCGGGCACGTGTTGCGCGGGCGGGAGTGCGCGGGCCGGGGCGGGGCGCCTCCGCGTCCGCCCCGGCGCGCGGGGGTCACTGTCCGGGTGCACCGCCCGGCATCTGGCCGCCGGAGAACGACCCCATGTCGGGCGGGGTGAAGCTGCCCGAGTCCGAGGAGTCGGAGGAGGACGAGCCCAGGCCGGTCAGTCCGGTGGACTCCTCCTCGTCGTCATCGGTGGACAGCGACTGGCCGAGATCGGCGAGCACGACCTCGTCGCCCTCGGACAGGCCGTCGGTGATCTCGGTGAGCTCGGAGCCGACTGCCCCGCGCTCGACCTCGACCTCCTCCACACTGCCGTCGCGCAGGACCTGCACGGTGGCGGTGCTGCCGTCCAGGTGTACGGCGGAGGACGGGACGGTCAGGGTGTCGTCGGCAGCGGCCACCGCGATCGAGACCTGGGCGGACGAGCCGTTGAACAGCGTCACGTCCGGGGAGTCGACCGCGATCTCGACCGTGTAGGCCGGGTCGGAGGAGCTGGAGGAGTTCAGCACCCCGATCGAGCTGACCGTGCCGGTGAGCGTGTCGTCCTGCGAGGTCACCGAGATGCTGGCCTCCTGCCCGACCTCGACCAGATCCACCTGGCTGAGCGACACGGTGGTCGAGACCAGGTAGCCGTCGTCGCCGATGATCGTGATCACCGCGGAGCTGGACGAGGCCTCGACCTCGTCGCCGACCGCGATGGACACCGCTGCGACCGTGCCGCTCACCGGGCTGGTGAGGTCGACCAGGTCCAGCTTGCTCTGGGCCAGCGCGAGGTCGGCGTTCGCCAGGTCGATCGCGGCCTGGTCGGCGAGCAGGTCCGCGGCGGTGGCGGTGGTCGAGCCACCGGTGCTGCCCGAGCCGGACATGCTGGAGCCGGACGAGCCGCTGCCGGAGCTGCCGGCTGACGATCCGCCGGAGGTGTCGCTGGAACCGGTGGCGGCCGACGCGGAATCGGTGCCGCCGGTGGCCGGGGTCGAGGTGCCCGAGTCGGTCGACGTGGACGGGGTGGTCGACGTACCCGAGTCGGTCGACGTGTCCGGGGTGGAGCCCGCATCAGTGGAGCCCGCGTCGGAGGACGCCGCGTCGGTGAGCGCCTGCTGGGCGGTGGCGACCGCCGCGTTCAGGGTGTCCGCGGCGGTGGTGAGGGCCTGCTGGGCCTCGTCGACGGCGGTCTGCGCGGTGAGCACGTCGGTGATCGCCTGCTGGCACGCGGCCAGGTCGTCCGCGGTCGTGGTGTCGGTGGTGTCGGTGGAGACCGCGGCGACCAGCGAGACGGTGGTGCCGGTGCCGGTGAGAGACGCGGCCGGGGTGGCCGTGGCGTCCTCGGTGGTGCCGTCGTCGGTCGATCCCGTACCGGTCGACCCCGAGTCCGTCGAACCGGAGTCGGTCCCCGAGTCGGTCGACCCGGAGTCCGTCGAACCGGAGTCCGTCCCGGTGCCCGGGTCCGTCGAGCCCGAGTCCGCCCCGGTGTCCGCGGTCGCGTCCAGGAACGGCTGGCAGAGGGTGGACGAGTCGGTGACCGCGGTGCTGGACGTCGCCAGCGCCGCCTGCGCGGTCTGGTACTGGGCCAGCAGAGCCTCCTGGGCGGCGGTGACGGCGGTGATCGCCTCGGTGACGGCGGGGTCTGTCGTGTCGCCGCCGGTACCGCCCTGACCGGTGCCGGTCCCGGTCCCGGAGCCGGTGTCCGTGCCCGAGGCCTCGCCGGAGCCGGTGCCGGACCCCGTCCCGGCGTCGGATCCACCGCCCGTGCCGGACTCGGTGCCGGTGGTCGGCGCGGACGAGCCGGAGGAGGTCGACGTCGAGGACGAGGACGACGAGCTGGACGAGCTGCTGGAGGAGGTCTGGGAGTCCTTGTCGTCCGCGAGCTTCTGCTCGGCGTCGGCGACCACCTGTTCGGCGTCGTCCACCGCCTCCTGCAGCGAGGTGACGTCCAGCGAGGCGATCACCTGTCCGGCGGTCACCGTGTCACCCACCGCGACGTCGACCGAGCCGACGGTGCCGGCGACCGAGAACGACCGGTCCAGCAGGGTGGCGGAGGAGACAGTGCCGGTGGCGTCGATGGTCTGGTCCACCCCGTCCACCGCGGCGATGGCCGTGGTGTACCCGGAGTTGCCGGAGCGGGAGGCGAGCGCGACTCCCCCACCGAGCAGGCAGAGCACCAGCGCCCCGGCCACGCCGCCGGTCACCAGGCGGCGGCGACGGAGCACCCGGCGACGTGCGGACGACGAGCGCGGCCCGGTCGGGGCGGCGCGGTGCCGGCGCAGCAGGTCACGCATCGGAGTCCTCCGAGCCCTGCGGGCGGCCGCCGCCGAAGCCGGTGGAGCAGCTGCCGTCGGTGGCGTCGGACAGGGTCAGGCTGGTCGCGGCCATCTGGCCGGAGTCGTCCTGCTCGCCCTGGGCCACCACGCACCGGCCGACGGTGATCGCGGTGGAGTCGGCGTCGGCGCTGGTGGTGTAGGTGGTCGAGTCGCCGACGGTGACCGTGGTCGACTCGGTGGTGGACTCGGTGGAGTCGTCGCCGGGCTGGCCCATCGACACCGCGTCCACGGTGATGCTGGTGCCGTCGACCGCGGTGACCAGGCCGGAGGTGACCTGGCCGAAGCCGCCGCCCGATCCGCCGCCCTCGGGCATGTCGGTGGGCGCGCCGTCCGGCATCTCACCGTCCTCGGGCATCCCGGTCGGCATGTCGGCGGGGGCCTCGCCGGAGTCGGCGCCGTCACCGCTGGGCATGCCGCCACCGCCGACCATGCCGCCGCCGAACCCGCCGGTGCACTCGCCGTCGACCGGCTGGCTGATCGCGATGCTGGTCGCGAGGTCGTCGTCGCCGACCACCGCGGTGACGCAGACGCCGACCGTGATATCGGTCAGGGCCGCGGAGACGGTCTGGGTGATGCTGGTGCTGTCATCCCAGGTGACGGCGGTCTGGCCGTCGTCGCCCTGGACCTGCATCAGCGCGTCGGAGACCGCGGCGATCTCGCCCGAGACGCCACCACCGCCCATCTGGTCACCGCCGGCGGGCTGGGCGTTGGAGCTGCTGTCGCTGTCGGAGGTGGCGACCGAGCTGCTGTCGTCCGAGCTGGACGAACACGCCGCGAGCAGCACCAGGACGGAGGCCGCGGCGGGCAGTGCGAGCAGGGTGCGGGAACGGGTGGTGAGCGTGCGGGACATGGTTCTCCTCAGGTGGGGCGCGGTCACTCGGACCGCAGGGCGTCGATGGGCGCGAGCTTGGCCGCGCGGGTGGCGGGGTAGACCCCGAAGACGATCCCGATCGCGATGGCGACGGCCACCGAGCCGCCGACCGCCGCACCGGAGATCACGATCGAGGTGCCCAGTGCCGACGGGAGCGTGTAGGCGCCGATGATGCCGAGCGCCGCGCCGAGCAGACCGCCGGCCAGGCCGAGCACGGCCGCCTCGACCAGGAACTGGCGCCGGATCGCCCACGGCGGTGCGCCGAGGGCCTTGCGCAGACCGATCTCCCGGGTCCGCTCGGTGACCGAGACCAGCATGATGTTCATGACCCCGATGCCGCCGACCAGCAGGGACAGCGCCGCGATGCCGGTGAGCAGCACGGTCAGCGTCTGGTAGACGGAGGTCGCGGTGCTGACCAGCGAGTCCTGGGAGTCGATGGTGAAGTCCGCGGAGTCCGCGTCGGTGATGCCGTGCAGGTTGAGCAACAGGGTCTGCGACTCCTGGTACGCCGCTGACAGCTGATCCGCCGACGCCGCCTGGATGTAAACGGTGCTCAGGGCGTTGCGGTCCAGCCCGCCGGAGACGGTGTTGGCCGCTGTGGTGAGCGGCACCACCACGATGTCGTCCAGGTCGGAGTCGGTGCTCGACCCGGCCGAGCTCAGCACCCCGACGATCTGGAAGGACGTGTCCGCGATGGTCAGCGACTGGCCGACCACGTTGGTGGTGCCGAACAGCTCGGTGGCGGTGGTCTGTCCGATCACCGCGACCAGGGCGCCGCTGTCGTCGTCGTCCTGCGTGAAGAACTCGCCGGAGGTGACGCTGCGGGAGCGGACGTCCAGCCAGTCGACGGTGGTGCCGACCACGGTGGTGGTCCAGTTGGTGTCGTTCGCCTCGACCGAGGTGGACGACTCCTTCTCCGGCGCCACCGCGCCGACGTCCGGCGTGTTCACCGAGGACGCGAGCGCCTCGGCGTCCGACCGGGTCAGGGTGGCCGCGGTGCCGAAGCCGCCGCGCAGGCCGTCGGAATCGGTGCTCGACCCGGGCGTGACGATCAGCAGATTGGAGCCCAGCGAGCTGATCTGCTGGCTCACGTCCTTCTGGGTGCCCAGACCGAGGCCGACGGTGAGGATCACCGCGGCGATGCCGATCAGGATGCCCAGCACGGTGAGCAGCGAGCGCAGCTTGTGCCCGCGCACCGCGGACCAGCTGGTGCGGAAGGTCTCGGCCCAGCTCATCGCGGGTTCACCTCGTCGGACTGGACCAGGCCGTCCTTGACGAACGCGATCCGGCGGGCGCGCTGGGCGACCTCCAGCTCGTGCGTGATCAGCACGATGGTGCGGCCCTGCTCGTGCAGCTCGTCGAACAGCGCGAGCACGTCCTCGGTGGAGACCGAGTCCAGGTTGCCGGTCGGCTCGTCCGCCAGGATCAGGGCCGGCTCGCCGACCAGCGCGCGCGCCACCGCGACCCGCTGCTGCTGACCGCCGGAGAGCTCACCCGGCCGGTTGTCCAGGCGCTCGCCCAGACCGACCCGCTCCAGCGCGGCGACGGCCCGCTCGCGCCGCTCGTGCGCGGGGATGCCGCGGTAGATCAGCGGGAGCTCGACGTTGCGCCAGGCCGACAGCGCGGGCAGCAGGTGGAACTGCTGGAAGACGAAACCGAGACGTCGGTTGCGCACCTCGGCCAGATCGACCTCGTCCAGCTCACCGACATCCTCGCCGGCCAGGTGGTAGCTGCCCTCGGTCAGGACGTCCAGGCAGCCGATGATGTTCATCAGGGTCGACTTGCCGGAACCGGACGGGCCCATGATCGCCACGTACTCGCCGGTGCCGATCCGCAGGTCGATCCCGCGCAGCGCCTCGAACTCGATCGTGCCGGAACGGTAGGTCTTGCGGGCCCCGGCCAGCTCGATCACCGGATCGCCGGGCTCGCCCGACACCAGGGCGCCGGAGTCCAGGAGCAGCTCAGCCATTGCTGCCACCCATCTGACCGCCGCCCATCTGGCCGCCACCGGGCATCTCACCGGAGCTGAAGTCCGGCATCTCGCCCGAACCCATCTCCGGCATCTGGCCCTGCTGGGTGTCGTCGCCGGAGCCGCTGCCGGACCCGGCGCCCGGGGTGAACGTGGTGACCAGCACCTCGTCGCCCTCGGCCAGGCCGTCGGTGATCTCGACCATGGTCCCGGAGGTCTCGCCGACGGTGACCACGGTGCTGACCTGCTCGCCGTCCGCACCCTCCTGCGTGACGACGGACTGGCCGTCCTCCGTGGTCACCGCGGCGCTCGGCACGGCCAGCACGTTCGTCCGCCGCTCGTAGATGATCTCGGCGGTGACGGAGGTGCCGTCGTGCAGTCCCTCGGGGGAGCCGGTGAGCTCGATGGTCACCGGGTAGGCGGCGACGCCGCCGGTGCTGGAGGAGACCAGCCCGATCTCGGAGACCGTGCCGTAGAGCGTCTCGTCCAGGGAGTCGCCGGTCAGCTCGACCTGGTCCCCGACCGCGATCAGCGCGACGTCGGTCTCGTCCACCGTGACGTCCACCGACCACGAGTCGGTGCCGATGATCACGAACTGCGACGTGGAGCTGGTGGTCGTGGTGGAGGTGGTCGAGCCGCCGCCCATCGCGTCCGCGCTCGAGCCGCTGGAGGACCCGGAGGACCCCGACGAGCCGGAGCCGGTGACCGCGTCGCCGACCGCGACGTTCACCTCGGTCAGCAGCCCGGCGACCGGCGCGGTGAGGGTGGCCGCGGCCATGTCCTCCTCCGCCGCGTCGTAGGCGGCCTGCTTGACCTCGACCTGCGCGGTGAGCGAGGCGATCTGCGCGTCGGAGGAGTCCGAGCCGTCCGCGTCGTCCTCGGCGTCGGTCAGGTCGGCCTGCGCGCTGACCAGGTCGCTCTTGGCGGACAGCAGGTCGGCGTTCAGCTGCAGGGTGTCCACGGTGGCCAGCTGCTGCCCCGCGGTGACGGTGTCACCGGCGGCGACGTCCACCGAGGTCACCGTGCCGGAGACCGCGAAGCTCACGTCCTCCTGCACCGCCGGGGTGAGGGTGCCGGTGGCGGACACCGACTGCTCGAAGGTGGTGGTGCTCGCCGTCACGGTCGTGGTGGTGGACCCGGCGTCGGCGGCCGTCGCGGAGTCGTTCCGGAAGCCGAACCAGTACACCCCCGTCCCCGCCACGGCGAGCAGCACGACCACCGCACTCACACTCACGACCCGCACCCACGGCCGGGTTCGCCTCCACAGCGACAGCATGTTCTCCCTCACGACGGTCCGGATGACGCGGGGAGTTCGCACTCGACCCGCGCCGCTGGCCCGACGCTAGGGAGCGGTCCTGGGGTGGCCGTAGCACGACGCTGTGGCCACGCTGTGTGGACTACTCCACGAGCAGCCCGTCCGTGAGCAGCCCGCGCACCTCCGGCAGCACGTCCGCCGCCACCGCGTCCGCGCCGACGCCGAGCAGCGCGGCCAGCGCGCCGACGATCTGCCCCACCGACAGCTCCCCGTCGCAGGCGCCGACGAAGCCGGCCAGCGCCGTGCCGACCTGCACGGTCCTCCCGAAGCCACCGCCCTGGCGGAGCAGCACGATCTGCGGGTCGGTGTCGCCGGGTCGCAGGTAGCGCTCCTCGGTAACGTCCGGCGCGACCCGCAGGTGCCGTGCGGACAGCTCCACGTCGGTGAGCGCGGTCTGCCGGTCGTGAGCGGCGAGGGCGGCGGAGATCACCGGACCGAGCGGCTGCCGGACCGTGCCGGTGACCTCCTCCAAGCGCCGCAGCGTGGTGGTCCGGCCGTCGAGCGGGCGGTGCAGCACCACGATGCCGAAGCCGATCGCCTCGACGTCCCGCTGCGCGAAGTCGTCCAGCCAGGCGCCGTACCGTTCCCGCCAGCCCGCCGGGTCGCGGTCCGGGGAGGTGCCGCCGTCCCGGATCCAGGTCTCGGCGTACTGGGCGGGGTCCTGGCTCTCGCGCTGCACCACCCAGCCGTCCAGCCCGGACTCGTCCAGCCACGCGGCGACCCGCTCGTGCCAGGCCTCCCCGCGACGGACCTCCCAGTTGCCCAGCAGCTGCGCCACACCGCCGGGCGCCAGGACACCGCCGACCCCGGTGATCAGCTCGCGCACGATCGCGTCACCGGTGCGGCCGCCGTCCCGGTACTCGTACTGCGGCACGTCGGCCCGGCCGCGCGGGGTGATCACGAAAGGCGGGTTCGACACCACCAGGTCGAAGAGCTCCCCGGCGACCGGCTCCAGCATGGAACCGGCGCGCAGGTCCAGCTCGGTGCCGGCCAGTGCGGCGTTGAACCGGGCGAAGTCGAGCGCCCGGGCGGAGATGTCGGTGGCGACCACCTGGTCGCTGTGCCGGGCGGCGTGCAGCGCCTGGATGCCGCAGCCGGTGCCCAGGTCCAGGGTCCGGCCGCGCGGGTCGCGCACGGTGACCTGCGCGAGGGTGGTCGAGGCACCGCCGACGCCGAGCACGTGGTCGGTGCGCAGGGCGCCTCCGGTGGCGAGCTCGCCGAGGTCGGAGGCGATCCACCAGTCGACCTGTCCGGCGCCGTCGGCCGCCTCGTAGGGGCGCAGGTCGACCCGGGCGCGCACGGCGTCGGTGTCGGTCTCCACCAGACCGAGACGCACCGCGCCGTCGACGCCGAGCGCGGGCAGGGCGGCGTCCAGGGCGACCCGCGGGACCTCGGTGCCGAGCACGAAGGCGCGCACGAGAGCGGCGCGCGGATCGGAGGCCGCCTCTGTGGCACGCAGGGCGGGCAGCGGCTCCTCCCGGTGCAGGGCGGCCGCGGCCGTCGGCCCGAGCAGGTCCTCCACGCCGTCGACGGTGAAGTCCGCCGCGACGAGGTCGGCGCGCAGGGCCTCGGTCAGCGTGGGGTCGGCGGTCGGGGCGGAGCCATCGGTGTGCACGGGTGCCATTCTCCCGGATCGCCCGCCGACCGCCCCGCGCCGCCCGCACCGCGCCGAGCCGACCGCCCTGCGCTACGCCGAGTTCGGTACGTCGGCGCCGAGTTCGGTCACGCGGGTACCGATTTCAGTGCGGAAGTACCGAACTCACGCGCGAGGGGGCGGCACGCGGGGGCGGGTACCGACCGGAGAGGCGGTGCGGCGGACGCGAGGCGGCGGTGCGGTGCACCGCCGCCGGCCGCTCAGACCGCGATCCGCGACGTGGCGGGGGCGTCCACCCACACCCCGGTGTCCGCCCGGGAGATGATGTAGCCGTAGTCGCCGGGGTTCACCCGGGACAGCCCAGGCCGGGACATCAGGATCGCGGAGCGCTCGTACGGCGCCCGGACCTCCTGGAGCACCTCCATCGAGTGCGGGTCCACGACGGTGCCGAGCAAGGTCCCGCCGTCCACCACGGTGGCGAGCGCCTCGATGCCGACCGCCGGGACGAACAGGCCGCCGTGGTCCATCCGCACCAGGAACCGCTCCCGCATCACCAGCTGCCGATCCGGCAGGATCGGGTCCCCCGGCACCATGCCGAGACCGGTGAGAAAGTTGCGCACCCGCTGCATCGACAGGTCGAGGAAGCCCTCCGGCATGGTGTTGCCACCCTGTTCGGCGACGATGCACAGCTTGCCTCGGCCCCGTACGTACTCGTCCACGGTGCCGGAGTACGGATCCTTGTCGTGCACGAAGACCAGCGGGGTCGCCATCAGGCGGGTGAAGTCCTGCACCCGGCGCTCGGCCTCGGTGCTGTCCCCGCTGACCAGGGTGTAGTCGATGGAGGTGTCACCGCCGCAGTGGTAGTCCAGCACCGCGTCCACGTGGTCGAGCACGAACCGGGCCAGACCGTCGGCGAGCTTCTGACTCACCCATCCGCCCGCGCTGCCCGGGAACACCCGGTTCATGTTGTTCATGTCCGTGTTCCAGCCCTGGCCGGTGGCGCGGGTGTGCGACTCGAAGGCCACCGGGTTGGCCACCGGCACCGCGATCACGGTGCCGGACAGCTCGTCCAGGTCGAGACGCCGGTAGGCCTCGCGGACGATGTGCGAACCGTAGATCGCGTCGCCGTGCACGGCGGCGATCAGGCCCAGCACCGGACCCTCCTGCCGGCCGCGGGCGACGTGCACGGTGATCGCCAGGTTCTCCCCGGAGGCGCGACGCGCGATCGGCACCCGGAAGCTGGCACGGGTGCCGGCAGGGATGTCCAGCACCTGGCCGGGATCGGTGACGTAGGGCGCCCCCGCGTCCCAGTCGAGGACGGTGGGCGGGAACAGGGCGTTGACGGACGACATGGTGGTTCCTTCCGATCGGACGGGCGGATGGGGACGGCCGTGGACGCGACGGATCGAGGCACGACCGGATGACGGCGCGGCGCGCCGTCGGGTTCGAGGGTGTGGGCGTCGGGGGAGTGGGCGGCCGCGCGGCTCAGTCCGCGTACCGCCCCCTCATGTGACGCAGGTACGGATCGGCGTCCAGCGGCCGTCCGGTGGTGCGGGTCAGCAGCTCGGTCATCGGCAGACTGCGCCCGGGCGCGTGCACCTCGCGGCGCAGCCAACCGAGCACCGGGCCGAGGTCGCGGACCGCGATCGCGGCGCCGATGTCCACCCCGTCGGCGGCCTGCGCCTCGGCGAACTGCGCCGAGGCGAGGTTGCCCACCACGTAGGAGGTGAACAGGCCCATGTACCGCCGGCACCAGTGCGGGTCCTGCAACGGCCCCTCCGCCATGTCCCGCGGTTCCCGGCCGAAGTACTCCACGCTGCGGGCGAACCACAGGTCCGGGATGTCGTCGACGGCGAGCGTCCCGGACAACAGCCCCCGCTCGACCTCCCAGCGCAGGAGGATGTGCAGGTTGAACGAGATCTCGTCCGATTCGGTCCGGATCATCGACATCGGGCCGTGCAGGAACAGGTTCCCGATCTCCTCCGCCGAGCAGCCCGGCACTCCTGGCCCCAGGTGCGCGGCGATCAGGTCGGCGAGCACCGGCATCAGATCGCCCCGCCGTCCGACGATGTTCTCCCAGAACTTCGACTGCGACTCGTGCAGATAGGGCATCACCCCGCGGCCCGCGCTGGTGCCCCACAGCTCCGGGTCCACTCCCTGCTCATACAGCGCATGGCCCAGCTCGTGCAGCACCGTCCCGAGGGTGGCCACCACCGGCCGGTCCGCCCGGAACGTGACCCGGACGTCGTTCGGGCCCCCGGGGTTGGTGTACCCGTGCGGGGAGAACGCCAGCGCGCCCCGCTCCAGGTCGAAGCCGACCAGCCGGCAGACGTCGGCGGCGATCGCCAGCAGCGTGTCCGGCGGGACCACCGGCGACTCGGTGACCTCCACCTGCCGGCGGCCCGCGCTCAGCCGGACCAGCTCCGGGCGGAGCCGCGCGAACAGGCTGTCCAGCTCGGCGGTGCCGGGCCCCGGGTCGTAGACGCTGAGCAGCGCGTCGTGCGGGTGCTCGTCGTGACCCAGCGCCTGCGCCACCTCCAGGTTGATCTCCACCATGCGGGCCAGCCACGGGGCGAAGTCCTGCCACCGGTTCTGCTCCCGGGCGGTCCGCCAGGCGCTGTTGGCCCGGATCCCCACCGAGGCGAACGCCTCCTGGGCGGCGGCCGGCCGGCGGCGCTCCCGGTCCAGGTCGCGGCGCGCGGCCGCCAGCCACACCGTGTCCGGGGCCTCGGCCTCGGCCGCGTCGAGCAGTGCGGCGAACTCGTCGGCGGCCAGCCGGTCCCGGATCATCCGCTCCAGCAGCCCGATCTGCCGGGCGCGGTCCTCGGTGGCCGCCGGCGGCATGATCGTCTGCTGATCCAGGAACAGGTGCTCGGACACCCGGCGCAGGTCCTCGGTCTGCGCCAGGTAGTCCCGCGCTGCAGTCACCGCCGGCCCTGTCACTGGATGCTCCGGCGCAGGCTGTCACCGAACCGCTGCGGTGCCTGGCTGTAGCGCTCACAGACCCGAGCGCCGACCGCCAGCATGAACGCGTGCACCACGGCACCGACCGCCTCGCCGTCGCCCCGGGCCGCCGCGTCCCGCATCTGCCGATAGGCGGTGCTGGTGGCGTCCACGTGGTCGTCGTCCTCCCGCAGCACCTGCGGCAGTGAGTGCAGCCGGGACCGGAGCTGGTCGACCAGTTCCAGGGCGACCGCGTTGGTCGAACCCGAGTGCAGCATCTGCCGGAAGGTCCAGCCGCGCTCGAAGAACGCGTCGTAGTCGTGGGCGGCCCGGGCCTGCTCCATCTCGGCCAGCAGCCGGTCGAGCTGCTCCAGGTCGTCGGACTCCAGGGCGGGCACCGACTGCCGGTAGATCCACTCCTCGAGCACGGCGCGCATCTCGTACACGTCCATCACGGTCTCGGTGGAGAAATGGCTGACCACCGCACCGATCCGCGGCACGTGCCGGACCAGGCCCTTCTCGTGCAGCATCCGGATCGCCTCCCGGACCGGGGCGCGGGACACCCCGAGCTCCTCGCACACCTCGATCTCCCGCAGGCGGTCACCGGCAGCCCACCGGCCGGTGACGATCCCCGCGGCGATCCAGTCGGCCACCGAGGAGGTCAGCGACGACGGCGCGTCCCACCCGGTCGCGCCGCTCATGGCATCCCCAGGATGCGCTGGGCGTTACCGTGTTCGATCATCTCGCGCTCCTCGTCGCTGAGATCCGCCCCGTCGAGCACAGCGGTCAGGTCACGCACCCGCTGCTGCTTGCCGAGGCTGAAGTCGGTGCCGTAGAGGATCTTCTCCGGGGTGGCGATGTCGATCGCGTCCCGTGCCAGCCCTGGGATCAGCTTGCAGTACCGCGGCCAGGCGATGGACGTCTCCAGGTACACATTCGGGTGCTTGTGCGCGATGTAGGGCGCCGCGCCCAGCGGGTCGGCGTGCCCGGCGATGATGACCGTGTCCGGGCACATCATCGCCAGGTCGTCGATCAGCTCGACCCGGCCGTTGTCGGTGCGGCCGTTGCGCCCGAACGACGGCCCGGTGTGGAACAGGACCGGCACTCCCAGCCGTCCCGCGGCCTGCACCACCGGAGCCAGCCCCGGGTCGGCCAGGGAGAACCCCTGGATCAGCGGATGCAGCTTGAGGCCGCGCAGGCCGAGCTCCGTGACCGCGCGCTCCAGCTCCTCGATCGGGTCCTGGCGGGGGATGGAGGTGGTCTGGGCGAAGGGCACCACCGAGGCGAAGCCGATGAACCGGTCCGGCTGCTTCGCCACCAGCACGGCCACGTCGTCGTTGCTCATGTACGGGGCGATCGGCAGAACGCAGAGCCGGTCCAGGCCGACCTCGTCCATCTGCGCGACCACCTCGTCGGTCCGGTCGAGCTGAGTGTTCCAGATGTGTCCGTGCAGGTCGATGATCATCCGCGGGCCTCTCGGTGGATGTGCGGTCGGGGTGGGCAGGTCGCTGGGGTGGCGACCGGCGGACTCATGCGGCCACCAAGGGGATCGCCTCGGTCCAGTCGCACTCGACGACGATCCGGTCGCCGAGCGCCGTGGGCGTGTCGGTGCGCGAGGTGAACAGGTACAGCACCGGCGCGCCCTCGATCTGCACGCCGTAGCTGATCCCCGCGGGCTCGTACTCCACCGAGACCACCGTGGCGGTGTGCCGACTGCGGCCGGGCGATCCGGGCTCCCACTCGCCGACCGGCCGGATGCTGGTCGGTCGAAGGCAGAACGCCCCGTAAGGCTGTTCACCGGCCGGTTCGGCCGGGGTGACCTCCACCCCGAGTGCGGTGCGGTAGGAACCGGGGACGGAGCCCGCCTCCGCGTCCAGCACGGTGCCGACCGACAGGAACTCGGCGGTGTAGCGGTGTCGCGGCCGGGCGAAGACCTCGCGCGGCTCACCGCCCTCGACCACCTCCCCGGTCCGCATCACCAGGATCCGGTCGCCGAGTGCGAGCGCCTCGGCGTGGTCGTGCGTGACGTAGACGCCGGTCAGCCCCAGCTCCCGCTGCAGCCGGCGCAGTTCGCGGCGCAGTTCCACCCGGATCTGGTGATCCAGGCTGGACAACGGCTCGTCCAGCAGCAGCACCCGGGGGCGGGTGACGATCGCCCGGGCCAGCGCGACCCGCTGCTGCTGCCCGCCGGACAGCTGGGCGGGACGGCGGTCCGCCAGGTGTTCCAGCCGCACGACCCGCAGCGCCTCGGCCACCCGCACGCGCTGCTCCGCCTTGGGCACCCGCCGCATCTTCAGTCCGAAGGCCACGTTCTGGGCCACGGTCATCGACGGGAACAGCGCCCAGGTCTGGAACACCATCGAGATGTTCCGCTGGTGGGTCGGGACCCGGGTGAGGTCCTTACCCCCGATCAGCACACTGCCCTGATCCGGTTCGAGCAGCCCGGCGACCATGTTGAGCAGGGTGGTCTTGCCACAGCCCGACGGGCCGAGCAGCACCAGCATCTCCCCCTCGTCCAGGTCCACGGACGTGGCGCGCACGCCACCGCCGCCGGGGTAGGTCTTCGCCACGCCGGACAGGCGCAGGTAGGGCACGGGAGTCTCGGTCACTTCTTCGACCTTCCTGCGATCTGGGTCAGACCGCCGAGGCGTCCGACCAGCAGAGCGGCGACCAGGCCGACCACGATGAGCAGGGTGGACATCGCGGCGACGGTCGGATCGGCCCGGTACTGGATGTACTGGTACATGTAGATCGGCAACGGCGTGCTGCCCGGACGGGACAGGAACAGCGACATGCTCACGTTGTCGAAGGAGAAGATGAACAGGAACAGCGCAGCACTGGCGATGGCCGGTGCCGCCAGCGGCAGGGTGACCCGCACGAAGGCCTGCATCCGCGAGGCGCCCAGTGTCCACGCCGCCCGTTCCAGCTGCGGGCTCATCCCTGACAGCCCGGCGATCAGCACCTGCATGGCCAGGGGGATCCCGACCAGCACGTGACCGACCACGATCGACCAGACCCCGGCGTTCCCGACCCCGGCGACGCGATTGACCAGGATCAGGATCCCCAGGCCGAGCAGCACCTCCGGCACGACCAACGGTCCGAAGGTCATCGCCTGCACCGCCCGGCGCACCCGCGGAGCGCCCCGGACCACGGCCAGCGCGGCCGGCAGCGCGAGCGCGAGCCCCACCACCACGGTGATCCCGGCGATCTGCACGCTGAGACCCAGCGCCCGACGGAAGGACGGGTTGGACCACGCCGCCTCGAACCACCGGGTCGACAGGCCCTGTGGCGGGAAGACCGAATAGGCCCCGGGGTTGAACGCCATCCCCACCACCACGACCAACGGGACCAGCAGCACCACCGAGACGGTGAGGGCGAACCAGGACGGAGTGCGCCTCATCGGGACACCCCCGTGTCCCGCTGCCGGGTGGAGGCGGCCCAGAGGAAGGGCACCACCAGCACCACCAGGATCAGCGCCAGCGCGGAGCCGTACCCCCACTCCACGTCGGTGGTGACGCTGTTGTAGACCAGCTGCGGCAGGGTGAGCACCCTGCCGCCGCCCAGCATCGCCGGAAGGATGTACGACCCGGCCGAGTTGGCGAAGACCAGGATCGACCCGCCGACCAGACCGGGAACGGCACTGGGCAGCACCACGTGCAGCAGGGTGCGCAGCCGGTCGGCCCCGAGGGTGTGCGCTGCGGCGATCAGGGTGTGGTCCAGCCGGGCCAGGCTGGAGTACACCGTGATCGCCATCAACGGGAGCTGGAAGACCACCAGCCCGATCACGATGCCGGTCATCGAGTAGTTCAGCGGTAGCGCGGTCCGGATCAGGCCCAGGTCGAGCAGCGTCTGGTTGACCAGGTTCAGCGTGGCCTGGAGCCCGTAGATCCGGACCACGCCGTTGATGACCAGCGGCGCGAAGAGCAGCGACAGCATCAGCTGCCGGCCACGGGGCTTGCGCACCAGGCCGTAGGCGAAGGGCAACGCGATCACCGCGGTGACGGCCACGGCGAGCAGCGAGGTCCGCAGCGTGTTGCCCACCGCCCGCCAGAACACCGGGCTGTCGACGGCACGCAAGAAGTTCCCCGTCCCGGCGCCGCCGTCCACCGCGAGCGCGGACTGCACCACGGTGACGAACGGCCCGAGGAAGAACAGAGCGATGAACACGGTCAGCGGGCTGGCCAGCGACCAGCCGCCCCACGCCGACCGGCGGGTGGCGGTGTCGACGGCGGTCACTGGGTGAAGATCTCCTGCCAGCGCGTGGTCCACGCATCGACGTTCTCCCCGAACCAGACCCAGTCGATCGGCCAGATCTCGGCGGCGACCTCCGGGGTCTCGCGAACCTTGTCCTGGGTCTCGGCCGGCAGCTCGACGTCCCCGCGGGCGGGTGCGATCGCCGCCGCATCGGCCCAGTCGACCTGGGTCTGCGTCTCGAGCATGTAGTTGATGAAGGCGTACGCGGCATCCTTGTTCGGCGCGTCCACCGGGATCGAGATCGCCTGCAGGCTCCAGGGCGACCCGCCCTCGGGGATCACGATCTCCACGTCCTGATCGCTGAGGTCCACCCCGTAGTTCGCGAAGGTGACCGCGACCGAGGCGGTCCCGGAGGCCAGGGCGTTGATCGGCTCCGCGCTGTTGGAGTAGAGCGACTGGATGTTCGGTTCGAGCTCCTGCATCGCCTCGAAGCCGGCGTCCACGTCCTCGATGCCGTCGCCGAAGGCCTCACCCCCCGCCATCATCACGAAGAGCCCGCCGATCGACGGCGCGTTCTGGATGGTGATCTGGCCCTCCAGGCGCGGGTCCCACAGGTCCTCCCACGAGGTGATCTCGAAGGGCACCAGATCCGAGCGGTACAGGATGCCGGTGGTGCCGAAGCTGATCGGCACCGCCGCGAGCTCCCCGTCCACCGTGAGGGCGTCGAGCAGCGTGGGGTTGATGGCGTCCAGGTTCTCGATCCGCGAGGTGTCGATCGGCTCGACCAGTCCCTGCTGGAGGCTCTGGACTCCGCTGGTGCCGATGTTCCACGCCACGTCGTAGAGGCCGGGGTTCTGCTCCATCATCGCCAGCACGCTGCCGCTGTTGACGCTGTTGACCACCTCCACGCCGGTGTCCTCGGTGAAGCCGGGACTGACCTGCTGGAGAGCGGTGTCCCAGACCCCGCCCCACTCGGCGGCGGTGATGGTCCCGGACAGGCCGCCACCGGAACCGTCCCCGGACGGGACGTCGTCGCCACCCGACGAGCACGCTGCCAGGGCGACGACGGCCGCCGCTCCGAGGGCGACCGCGGCACTGGCGGGACGTCGTCGTCGGGAATCGTGCCGTCGGGGGGCGGTGCGGAAAGAGGTGGTGCGCATGGGCGTGCCCTGCCTTCCTGGTGCGGACTGCGATCGTCACGACAGCGGGCCCTACGCGCCGGCGATCCCGGGGCGAGGCACTGTGTCGATTGTCGACAATCTAGGAAGCGGATGAGTCACCGGGATTCCTCGCCGGTTAACTCTGCGTTGCGACCCGAGCCCGATCAAGGCGCGGACCTGAGGCTTCCCCGCGGGCAGCCCGCGGGTTCGCGCCGAGCCGGACGCCCGTCGCCCGTCGAACGCCCGTCGCCGAGTCCGGCACCTCGGCAGCGAGTCCGGTCGCGCGGGTACCGATCTCGGTGCGGAAGTACCGAATTCGCGCGCCGAGGGACGGCGGGCGCCGACCGGGGACGCGGCGCGCCCGGTTACGCCGGCAGCGGCTGTCCGCCGGGACCGTCGCCGGGGGTGGCGGAACGGTGCGCGACGACCTCGTCCTGCCACTGCGTGACCTGCCAGTCGCCGGGTTCGCCGACCAGGCTGACCACGCCGGTGTTGTCCAGCCAGCGGTCGGCGGCGCTGGTCGGGTCGAGGTTGGTGCCGCGCAGCACCGCCCAGAACCGGATGATCGCGCCGTGGCTGACCAGGGCGGCCTCCCGCACTCCGGTCGCGACGACCTCGGCCACCACCCGGTCGTAGCGGGCCAGGGTGTCGTGTCCCGACTCGCCGCCGGGCATCACCCGGTCCAGGTCACCGGCCGCCCAGGCCACCATGGTGCCGAGATAGCGCTCGACCGAGGGCTCGTCGGTGCGCATCTCCAGATCGCCGGCCAGGATCTCGCGCAGGTCGTGCCGGGTCAGCACCTCCAGCCCGTGCGGGGCCGCGACCTCGGCGGCGGTCTGCTGCGCCCGGGTCAGGTGCGAGGCGTAGACCGCCTGCAACGGCCGCCCGGCGAACACCCGGCCCACCGCGGCGGCCTGGCGCTCACCCTCGGCGGTCAACGGGGCGCCCGGCGCGGCGGTGTCCAGCGCGTGCGTGAGGTTGGAGGGGGTCTGGCCGTGCCGGATCAGGTGGAGCTGCATGCGGCGGATCACTCCGTGCAGTGGTCGGTGATGTACGCGGACACCCGGTCGGAGGCATCGTCCAGGTCGGTGGAGGACACCTGCTCGGAGAACTCGGTCAGCGCCGCGGCGAAGGCCTCCTGGTCATCCGGGTCGACGCCGTCCAACGAGGTGGCCAGGTCGGCGAACACCCCGCCGAGCGTCTGCCAGTCGTCCTCGATGTCGGCGGGCGGATCGACGTCGGCGAAGCCCTGGCTGATCTCGGACACGGCATCCGCGAACCCGGCGGCGTCGTCACCGAGCGCGCCGGCGGCGTCCACCTCGGCCAGCGTCGACTCCCCCTGGTCGCAGAAGGCCGTCACCTCGTCATCACCTCCACCGGAGCAGGCGGCGAGCGGGATCAGCAGGGCGAGGCCGGCGGCGGCATGGGCGAGGCGCATACGACCACCCTGCCGTACCGGGCGGCGCGGGGCGAGGTCTGCCACAGGTCCACGAGCCGGACCTCCACCCCGCGCACCCGATGCTCACACCCGCGAGTCGACCGTCTCCTCGGTGATCGCCGTGCCGGTGTCGACCCGGGCCGCCCGGAGCCGGGACATCACCACCGCACCGAAGGCCACCGCGGTCGCGACCAGGGCGATCGCCAGCCGGAGCGGCTGGTTCGCGTCGTCCCCGACGCTGATCGTGACCACCGCCGGGGCGATCAGCAGCGCGACCAGGTTCATCACCTTGATCAGCGGGTTGATCGCCGGGCCGGCGGTGTCCTTGAACGGGTCGCCGACCGTGTCACCGATCACCGCGGCCTCGTGCTCCGGGGAGCCCTTGCCGCCGAACCGGCCGTCCTCGACCAGCTTCTTCGCGTTGTCCCAGGCGCCACCGGCATTGGCCAGGAACACCGCCATCAGCACACCGGCGCTGATCGCCCCCGCCAGGAACCCGGCCAGCGGTCCGACGCCCAACCCGAAACCGACCGCGATCGGCGCGGACGCCGCCAGCAGACCGGGGGTGGCCAGCTCGCGCAGCGAGTCCCGGGTGCAGATGTCGACCACCCGGCCGTACTCCGGACGCTGCTCGCCGGTCATGATCCCGGGCAGCTCGCGGAACTGACGACGGACCTCCAGCACGATCGCGCCCGCGGCCCGGGTGACGGCGTCGATCAGCAGACCGCTGAACAGGAAGACGGTGGCCGCGCCCAGGATCACGCCGACCAGGGTGACCGGGCTGATGATCTGGTAGTCGGTCATCGCCAGCACGATGTCGCCAGGGAGCGCCGACAGGTCGAGGCCGGCGATCGCCGTGCTCACCGCGTCCGCGTAGGAGCCGAACAGGGCGGTCGCGGCCAGCACGGCGGTGGCGATCGCGATGCCCTTGGTCACGGCCTTGGTGGTGTTGCCCACCGCGTCCAGGTCGGTGAGGATCTGGGCGCCCTCGCCGGTGACGTCGCCGGACATCTCCGCGATGCCCTGGGCGTTGTCGCTGACCGGCCCGAAGGTGTCCATCGCGACGATCACGCCCACCGTGGTGAGCAGACCGCAGCCGGCCAGGGCGACCAGGAACAGCGCCAGCGCGATCGATCCCCCGGCCAGCAGGAACACCCCGCAGATCGCGGCCGCGATGATCCCCGCGGTGTAGACCGCCGACTCGAAGCCGACCCCGATCCCGGACAGCACCACGGTGGCCGCGCCGGTCCGGGTGGTCCGGGCCACGTGGAGGGTCGGCTTGGAATCAGTGCCGGTGAAGTAGCCGGTCACCCAGAGGATCAGCCCGGCCAGCAGCACCCCGATCAGCACGGCACCGGCAGCCACCCACCGCGGATCGCCGGGGTGGGCCCGCAACCCGGCGGTGCCGCCCAGGGCGTCGAAGCTCGAGGGAAGGTAGATCAGCGCGGCGACCCCGGCCAGCACCGCACCGGCGACAGCAGCGATCGCGAAGCCCCGGTTGATCGCGGTCAGCCCGCTCTCCGACCCGCGCACCCGGGTCACCAGCACGCCGAGCGCCGCGACCACCGCCCCGATCGCCGTGACCAGCAACGGGAACACCAGCCCGTGCTCACCGAACGCGGCCCGGCCCAGGATCAGCGCGGCCACCAGGGTCACCGCGTAGGACTCGAACAGGTCGGCGGCCATCCCGGCGCAGTCGCCGACGTTGTCGCCCACGTTGTCCGCGATGGTCGCCGCATTGCGGGGGTCGTCCTCCGGGATGTGCTGCTCCACCTTGCCCACCAGGTCCGCGCCGACATCCGCCGCCTTGGTGAAGATCCCGCCGCCGACCCGCATGAACATCGCCAGCAGTGCCGCGCCGAAGCCGAACCCCTCCAGCACCGCCGGGGCCTCACCGCGGTACAGCAGCACCACGGCCGCCGCACCGAGCAGCCCGAGCCCGACCACGCTCATCCCGACCACGCCACCGGTCCGCAGCGCGATCCGGGCGCCCTCCGCCCGACCGCCGGGCCGGGACGCCGCCGCGGCCACCCGGACGTTCGCCCGGGTCGCCAGCCACATGCCGAGGTAGCCGATCGACGCCGAGAACGCCGCTCCGAGCACGAAGAACACGCAGCGACCGATCTTCACGCTCGCGTCGCCGGGCAACAGCAGGAGCAGGAGCAGCACCACCACCGCGAACACGCTCAGCGTGCGCAGCTGCCGCGACAGGTAGGCCTGCGCCCCCTCCTGCACCGCGGCGGCGATCTCCCGCATGGAGGGCGTGCCCTCGTCCGCGGCGAGCACCTGGCGGCGGAGCACCACCGCCATCACCAGTGCGGCGACCGCCACCACGGCGACCACCGCGACGATGACGAGACTTCCCGAGCCGAGATCGACCATCGTTCCCCCTCGCACCACGGGGAGCACCGGGTGGCGCAGGCCGCGGCGGATCGAGCCCGGCCCCGTTGCCGAGCAGAGCAGCACTGTACGACCTCCACGCGGCCGCCCGACGTTTCCGGCGGCCCGTTCGTCCCGACGAGCTGAACCGGCTCAGTCCTCCGCGGTCCCGGGCGCGCCCAGGGCCTCCTCCCGGGTCTCCCGGATCGTGAAGACCTGGTCCAGTGAGGTGATCCGGAAGACCTTCAACAGCCGCTCGGCGTCGATCACGAGCTGTAGCTGGCCGTCCAGCCCGCGAATGCGCTTCAGGACGCCGACCAGCAGTCCGAGGCCGGTGGAGTCCATGAACCGGACCGCGGTCAGGTCGACCACCAGGTCGGTCCGACCGGACTCGACCAGTGCGGTCAGCCGCTCGCGCAGGGCCGGGGCGGTGTAGACGTCCACCTCCCCGGTGACGTCGACGACCGTCCGGCCGTTCACGGTGGTGCTCGACACAGTGACGTCCACGAATGCACTCCCCTCCCTGCTGAGAGCATTCAAACAGACGAGTGGGGGCGCAGTCTGCGGTGATTCGCCCCCTCCTCGTGCCTGCTGCGGCACCCGGTCGTGGGTCGGTCGTCGCGGGTGCCGGCGGCACGCTACCCAGGCGGTAGCGACGGTCCTCGGGCACGCCGGTCCCCGAGCGCGCCGGCACCAGGTCATGACGCAGGGGCGAGGATGGTGCCGTGGACTCACTCCTGGACCGGCTGCTGGCCGACGGCCGACGCGACGGTCGGCTGACCCACCTCCGGGAGCTCCCGCAGCGTGCCGGTCGCACCGCGCCCTGGCCCGAGTGGGCCGACCCCGCTCTGGTGGCCGGGTACCAGGTGCTCGGGGTCGATCAGCCCTGGCAGCACCAGGCGGAGGCCGCCGACGCCGCGTGGTCCGGTCGGCACACCGTCCTGTCCACGTCGACCGGGTCGGGCAAATCCCTGGCGTTCTGGCTGCCCGCACTGACCTCGGTGCGCGCGACGAGGGAGGTGCCCGCCGCCGACCGGGGCCGGATCGAGACCGTGACCCGGCGCGGATCGGTGCTGTACCTGTGCCCGACCAAGGCGCTCGCCGCCGACCAGCTCAGCGCGGTCGACCGCCTGCTGACCGCGGGCCGCATCCGGGACCTGCGGGTCTCCACCTGCGACGGGGACACCGGCCGAGAGGAACGCCGGTGGATCGCCGATCACGGCGACGTGGTGCTGACCAACCCGGACTTCCTGCACTTCGCCCTGCTCCCCCAGCACCGGCGCTGGTCACGGCTGCTCGGATCCCTGCGCTACGTGGTGCTGGACGAGTGCCATGCCTTCCGCGGGGTGTTCGGGGCGCACGTCGCGGCGGTGCTGCGGCGACTGCGGCGGCTGGCCGGGCTGTACGGCGCGGACCCGGTGTTCCTGCTGGCGTCGGCCACCACCGCCGACCCGGCCGCAAGCGCCGGACGGCTGATCGGGGTGGACCCGGACCAAGTTCACTCGGTGCACGTCGACGCCTCACCCGCGGGGCGCAAGACGATCGCGCTGTGGCAGCCGCCGGAACTGCCCGGGGTGACCGGGCCGTGGTCGGAGCTGCTCCCGGAGGAGGACCCCTGGGCGCTGCCGCTGTCCGGGGTGCCGGTGGACGTGGACCGGGTGGGGGACGGTGCGGGCGCCGACGGTCCGCCGGGCCGCGACGGCACGACCGAGGTCGCGGATGCCGGTGCTGCTGGTGCCGACGAGGCCGAGGGCGACGTGCACGGCCGCACCGGGGCCGCCACGGGCACGCCCGACCCCGTTCCCGGCGAGGGCCACGGCCCGGTCGGCACCGGGGAGGACGTGATCGCCGAGGATGCCGACCGTCCGCGCCGCTCCGCGACCGCGGAGACCGCCGAACTGCTGGCCGACCTCACCGCCGCCGGTGCGCGGACGCTGGCCTTCACCCGTTCGCGCCGGGCCGCGGAGTCGGTGGCGACCGTGACCCGCGAACGGCTGCATCCGGTGCACCCCGACCTCGCCGGGGCGGTCGCGGCGTACCGCGGCGGGTACCTGCCCGAGGAGCGGCGGGAGCTGGAGGAGGCGATCCGCACCGGCCGGTTGCGTGCGCTGGCCACCACCAACGCGCTGGAGCTCGGGGTGGACATCTCCGGACTGGACGCCGTGGTGATCGCGGGCTGGCCCGGCACCCGGGTGTCGCTGTGGCAGCAGGCCGGGCGGGCCGGACGGGCGGGCACCGACGGCCTGGTGATCCTGGTCGCCCGCGAGGACCCGCTGGACACCTACGTCGTGCACCACCCAGAGGCGGTGCTGGACGCACCGGTCGAGGCCACCGTCTTCGATCCCGGGAACCCGTACGTGCTCGCGCCGCACCTGTGCGCCGCTGCCGCCGAGACCCCGCTGCGGGCCGAGGAACTGGACCTGTTCGGACCGCACACCCGTGAGCTGCTGGACGTGCTGGTCGCGCAGGGCGCGCTGCGGCGCCGACCGTCCGGCTGGTACTGGACGCACCCGGAGTCGGCCACCCGGCTCACCGACCTGCGCGGCACCGGCGGCGATCCGGTCCGGGTGGTCGAGTCGGCCACCGGGCGCCTGCTCGGCACCGTCGACGCGGCATCCGCCGACTCCACCGTGCACGACGGCGCGGTCTACGTGCACCAGGGCGCGAGCTACGTGGTGTCCGAGCTGAACCTGACGGACGGCATCGCCCTCGCCGAGCGCCGGGACGTCGACTACGGCACCTGGTCGCGCTGGCTGACCACCGTCGAGATCCAGGAGACGCTCCAGGAGCAGCACTGGGGCCCGATCACCTGGGGATTCGGTGTGGTGGACGTGACCAGCCAGGTGATGAGCTACCAGCGCAAGCGGATCCCGGACCTGCAGATCCTCGGATCGCAGACCCTGGAGCTCCCCGCACGGACCTTGCGCACCACCGCGGTCTGGTGGACCGCGCCCGCGGAGGTCCTGGACCAGGCGGGCGTCACCCAGGAGCTCGCCCCCGGCGCCCTGCACGCCGCGGAGCACGCCTCGATCGGTCTCCTCCCGTTGCTCGCGACCTGTGATCGGTGGGACCTGGGCGGGGTCTCCACCGCGATGCACGCCGACACCGGGACGGCGACGGTCTTCGTGCACGACGCCTACCCCGGCGGCGCGGGATTCGCCGAGCGCGGGTTCGACCTGGGCGCGACCTGGCTGCGCGCCACCCGGGACGCCGTCAAGACCTGCCCGTGCCGGACCGGCTGCCCCGCCTGCGTGCAGTCGCCGAAGTGCGGTAACGGCAACAACCCGCTGGAGAAGGCGGCCGCGGTCCGGCTGCTGGACGCGGTGCTGTCGCACACCTGACCGGGGTGGGGGTTCCCGGTGGCCGCCCACCCGAGTGGCCGCTCACCCCGGTAGCCGCTCACCCCAGTGGCCGCTCACCCGGTGGCCGCTCACCCCCGGGCGCTCGCGGGACCCGCCCGTGCCGCCGCCGACGCGGCGCCGAGGACGGTGGGGACCGCGCTCCGCACCCGGAGCACCCCACCGCCCAGCAGCTCGCAGCTCTCCGGCTCGGCACCGTTCCGGCGCACGGTCTCCCGAGCCACCGCGCACCCGTCGCCCGCGGAGCGCATCGCGGTCGCCCCCGCGAGAGCACCCAGGTCGGCGGCGGTCTGCGCCACCCCGCGCGCCGACTGCGCTTGTGCGAGCAGGAGCAGCCACCCGGCCAGCAGGACCACCAGACCGAGGATCGCGATCACCAGGACCGACGCCGCGCCCCGGTCCGACGACGCGCCCCGGTCCGACGACGCGCCCCGGTCGGACGTCGCACCCCTGGCCGGCGTCGCACCTCGGTCCGACGACGCGAAGGTCCGCGACGCGTGCCCGGGCTCCGTCACCTCCGTCCCCCGCTCACGGCTCCACCCATGCCGTCGCCTCCGCCCGTACCGTGATCGCCCCGAGCACCGGAACCCGCGGCCCCAGCTCCTGGTGCACCTCGACCCGGACCCACTCGAGCGACCGCTGCACGCCCACCCGCACCTGCCCGCCGCCGACCCGTTCAGCGACCTCGGCGACCACACTGTCCGGCTCGCCCAGCGCGGCACTGCGCGCACCGGCCCGCGCCGCGTCGGCGCACCGCATCTGGGCGACCGCGCTGGAGCCGATCGCCAGCACACCGGCGATCATCAGCGTCACCACCGGGAGCAGCACCGCGAACTCGGCGGTCACCGCCCCACGGTCCCGCGCGGGCTCACACCGAGAGGGCGTCACGGACGAGTCCGGTGAGCATCTCCCGCACCTCACCCGAGGTCAGGATGACGATCAGCAGCCCGGCGAAGCCCACCGCGGCCAACAGCACCACGGCGTACTCCGCGGTCGCCATGCCCGCGTCGGCCGTCCCGGTCCGCCACCGACGTCGACGCCGTGCGTGCCGACGGTCGGCACGTGCCGGGTCCCGCAGGGCGATCACCGTGGCGAGAGGTCGTCCCTCCGTCTCCGTCGGCTCGGTCACCTGTCCCGGAGTCACCCGTGCCTGCTGCGATTCGCTGTCCATCGCTCCCTCTCCTTGGTCCGGCTCCCTGCCGGTCAGGACGACCCTGCGCCTCGTCCCGTGCGGTGCTCCAGGGCCGGCGGGAGTTCCTGTGGACCACCGGGCCGGTCCCTCGGCTGTGGACAGACGACGGCACGTCCGACGCGGTCACCAGCCCAGCCGCCCGGCGAACGAGATCAGCACCGGCACCACACCGATCAGCACGAAGGCAGGCAGGAAGCACAGCCCGAGCGGCAGCACGAGGCGCACCGCCAGGCGTGCGCACGCCTCCTGGGCCAGCCGGCGTCGCCGTCGCCGTTCCTCCACCGCCGCGGAGCGCAGTGCCGGGACCGCCGAGACCCCTGCCGTCCAGGCCGGGCCGAGCGCGTCCCGGACCGGCAGGACAACGGTCGGCGCGCCCTCCCAGGCGGTCGTCCAGTCCGAGCCGACCAGGAGCGCGGTCGCGACCCGGCACAGCACCGCACCGGCATCGCCGTCGGCTGCCCGGCGGGTGTCGCGGTCGGTGGTCCGGCGGGTGTCGCGGTCGACCGCCCAGCGGGTGTCACCGTCGGGGTCCCGGCGGGCGCCACCGTCGATCGCCCGGCCCACCGTCGACAGGGCGCGCGGCAGGTCGGCGCCGGACTCCACGGCGGTGGCGATCAGGTCGAGCACCAGCGCGGGATCGGTCACCGGCACGCCCCTGGGCGCTGGGGCGACCGACAGCCGTGACCGGTCCGGCCGCGGCAGAGCCAGGAGCACTGCCAGCAGCACGGCGGCCGCGATCACCGGGACCCCCGTCAGTCCCGCTCGGGGAACGGCGCCCCCGCGGCCCGGGTCCGCCCGACCAGTCGCCGGATCCAGGCGCGCCCGGTCAGGGCGGCGACCAGGCCGAGCACGAGGCAGGACGTGCCGACTCCGCCGTCGAGCAGCACGGTCACCGGCGAGGCCCCCACCACGGCACCGAGCAGCACGCCCCCGGCCGGGAGCCAGGTCAGCAGACGCACGGTCTGGCGCGGTCCGGCCAGCGCCGCCTCGGTCTCGGCCTCGGCCCGGTGTTCGTCCTCGACTGTGCGGACCGCCTTTTCCAGCACCGGGGCGAGCGGCGCGCCCAGTTCCGTCGCGACCCGGCAGGCCGCGATCACGTGGGCGGCGTGCCGGGCGGCGACCGGGTCGGCGTCCGCGGAGCACCGCACCGCGTCCAGCACGGCCTCGACCGTCGGCACGCCGTATGCGTCGACCCGCCGGCCGAGCACGGTCGCCCAGGCCTCGGGTGGGGAGGCCCCGGCACGGAGCCCGGCACCGACCCGGGCCAGGAGCCGCACCAGATCGCCGGTCGGCCGGGGGCGGTCCCGTCCCCGTGGACCGCGCACCGCCCCGGGCGTGCCGCACGCCGGACCCCGACCTGTCCGGGCGGACCCGCACCACACGGCGAGCCCGCACAGGCCGCCCACCACGGTGGCGACGGTGCTCATCGGCCGCACCCGGCCCGTCCGGCCGCGTTCACCCCCATCGCCCCCACCCGATCCGGTCCGCCAACCGCGCCCAGCCCGGCCCGGCGACCGCCTCCCCGCCGATCGGCGACAGCACCGCCGGTTCCACGGTCAGGTCGCCGGTGTCCCGGTCCCGACCGACGACCGCGATCTCGGTCACCCGTCGGCATCCGCCGTCGCGGCGCAGATGAACGACCGCGTGCAGCGCGCTGACCGCCTGCGTTGCCAGGGCCTCGCTCGTCATCCCGGCCAGCGCCCCCAACGCCGCCAACCGTGCGGGCACGTCCTGCGCCGCGTTCGCGTGCACCGTCGTGCAGCCGCCGTCGTGTCCGGTGTTGAGCGCACCGAGCACCTCACGCACCTCCGCGCCGCGACACTCGCCGAGCACCACGCGGTCCGGGCGCATGCGCAACGACTCCCGCACCAGGTCGGCGAGCGAGATCTCACCGGCACCCTCGACGTTGGGCCTGCGGACCAGGAGCCGGACCACGTGCGGGTGGCGAGGAGCCAGCTCGCCGGATTCCTCGATGCAGACGATCCGCTCACCCGGGTCCGCCAGCGACAGCAGCGTGGACAGCACGGTGGTCTTCCCGGTGCCGGTGGAACCGGAGACCAGCAGGTTCGCCCGCACCCGGACCAGGGCCTCGAGCACGGCGTCCACCCCGGGGGCCAGCGTGCCGCACGCGACCAGGTCCGCGGGGGTGAACGGCCGGTGACGCACCACACGCAGCGAGAGGGCGGTGCAGCCGTCGGCGACCGGCGGCAGCACGGCGTGCAGCCGGGTGCCGTCCGGCAACCGGGCGTCGACGGTCGGGCGTGCGTCGTCGAGCCGCTGCCCGCCGGTGGCAGCCAGTCGCACGGCGAGCATCCGGACCGCCGCGGCGTCGCCCAGGTCGATCGGGACGGCCTGCAGGGACCCGGCCCGGTCGATCCAGACGTCGCGCGGACCGTTGACCAGGACATCGGTGACCTCCGGGTCGTCCAGCAGCGGTTGCAAGGGCCCGGCTCCGAGCAGCTCCGCACGCAGACCGACCACCACCTGCTCCGCGGCCGCGCTGCCGACCACGGCGCCGGTCTCCCGCAGCGCGGCGGCGAGCCGCTCGGGGGTGACCGGTCCGGTCCCGCGCGCCACCCGGTCCCGGACCGCGGCGAGCAGGGCGTCGTCCACCGCCCGGTCGGCGCTCATCCGAGCAGCCGTGCCAGACGACGGAGCCGACGGCGCAGCACGGGTCCGGCGACCGGGCCGACCCCCGCGTCCACCGCGCGGGCCACCGCCCGTCCGCCGGGCAGCTCGCCCCACCACGACCGGTCGAGCGCCGCAGCGATCTCCGGCCCACCCAGTCCGCCCGGGGACGGCCGCCGGGTGACGACCCCGACCCGCACACCGGACGGCAGCCGCGGCAGCAGGACGCGGGCCCCGGCCACCGCGGGGATGTCCCGGGGCACGAGGAGCACCACCCGGTCGCAGTGCTCCAGCGCCGGGCAGGTGCCCGCGCCGACCGCGGCCCGGTCCAGGTCGACGACCACGGTGGCGTGCCCCTGCCGCAGCGCCCGGAGCACATCGGACTCGACCCCGCCGGGGATCGGACCGGGCCGGGTGTCGTCCGGGGACAGGACCCGGCACCGGCGCCAGCGCGGCAGCACCCCGGCCAGGTGCTCCGGATCCACCACCCCGCGCGCCTCGGCCAGGTCGGGCCAGCGCAGACCGGTGCCGTGCTCGGTGCCCAGGACCGCGTCCAGCGCCGGACCCCGCCCCACCTGCACCAGCGCGGTCAGACCCGCCCGGGCGCAGGTGAGCGCGAGCAGCGCGGCGAGGGTCGAGGAACCGGCACCGCCGCGAGCGCCGAGCACCCCGACCGCGCCCGCCACCGCCGCAGCGCCCCGAGCCGCGCCCCAGGTCCCGCCTTCGCCGCTCCACGGGCTCCGCAC
>NZ_JANZKP010000001.1 GCF_025642745.1 Cellulomonas sp. RIT-PI-Y | reverse complement strand
GTGACGGGAGGTCATCGGGGCGGGGCTCCTTGAGGGTGGGCGCAGGCAATCTGTCGCCCGCCGATGAACCGCCGGGACATGGCGGGCGAACACCCGCCGAACTTCGTCCCCCGGATCGTGACGGCGCGTCGGAGCCGGGTGAGGATCTGGCGCGTGCCCCGTCGACTCGTCCCCGTCGCCCTGACCACCGTGCTGCTGCTCGCGGGCTGCTCCGGCACCGACTGGTCCACCCCGCGGGAGGGGCCGCTGGCGGAGGGCGCGCTGTCCGACGGCTTCATCGCGCCCGGTGAGACACCGACCCCGGAGGCGACGGTGCTGCCCGAGGCCGGCAGCTGGGACGGCATCGCGCCGGCACCTGGCTACCGGGTGGTGCTGCTGACCCGCGGCGACGATGCCGCGACCACCACGGTGGCCGACGCGGTCGAGGACTGGGCGGAGGCCGAACAGGTCGACCTGAGGGTCCTGGAACCGGAGACCCCGGCGGACCTGATCCCGGAGCTCGCCGAGGCGGTGGGGATGGGAGCGGACCTGATCGTGTCGGTCGGCGACGACCTGGTGGACCCGCTCGCGGTGGTCAGCCCCAACCACCTGGACCAGGCGTTCCTGGTGGTCGGTGCGGAGATCGCCGAGCCCACCGCGAACGTCACGGCGGTCGACTGGACCGGCGCGGCGTTCCGCGGCGAGGGGCTCGGCACGGCCTCGGAGTACGACCTGGCGACCTTCACCCCGGAGCGTGCGGCCCGCGCGATCCGGGCCGGGGTGGGCGCGGTGCTGGGCGGCGTGACCGGGATCGTGGTCTGGATCGACTGAGCCCGCTCAGCGCCCCCGCGCCGTGAGGCTGAAGCTCGCGGGCAGCCGTTCCGGCCGGTCGCGCAGGCGGTGCTCGCCGGTCTGCGGGTCCAGCACCATCAGCCCGGGCAGGGCGTCCCACGGGACGCTGTCGTGCTCGGCCAGCGACGTCAGTTCCATCCCGGCGTCCAGCACCGCGGTGACGATCTCGCCGAGACCGTGGTTCCACTCCATCGACCGCGGCTGGGCGATCGTGCCCTCGCCCGCGTAGCTGTCCTCGTCCTCCCAGACCATCGGCGCCGACTGCTCGAAGTACGGCAGCTCCAGCGCCGGCGTCGAGCCGCCGGGCGCGGTGATCCCCGGCTGCTGCACCCGGTCCGGGTGCTCGCCGCCCACCGGCATCGCGAGGCAGGCCAGCAGCACCGGGTGCGCGTCGCGGATCACCAGCCGCCCGCCGGGCCGCAGCAGCCGGGCGACCGTCTCGGCCCAGCGCCGGATGCTGGGCAGCCAGCAGATCGCGCCGATGCCGGTGTAGACCAGGTCGAACCGGTGGTCCCCGAGCATGTCCGGCGCCGCGTAGACGTCCGACTCGACGTAGTCCACCTCGGCCCCGGCCCGGGACGCGATCGACCGGGCCTCGGCGAGCGAGGCGCCGGACAGGTCGACGCCGGTGACCCGTCCGCCCAGCCGGGCCAGGCTCAGGGTGTCGGTGCCCAGGTGGCACTGCAGGTGCACCACGTCGAGCCCGGTCAGGTCGCCGAGCAGCGGGCGGTCGAAGGCGACCACGTCGGACAGCCGGTCCGGGTCCGCCAGCAGCGGTTCGATGGCGTAGCCCCGGAGGTGGACCGGGACCCGGCTGTCCCAGTTGGTGCGGTTGACCTGCAGGTAGTCGTCGGAGGACATGGTCGCGACGGTACGGGGGCGGGTCGAGGAAAGCGGAGCGCTCTTCAGCGTGTCCGCGCCACCTCGCGCAGGAATCGCGCCGACCGCTCCCGCAGCCCCTCGATCCGCAACTCCGTCATCAGCGCCCGCTCCTCCTCGGAGGCGTTCCCCGCCTCGGTCCGGGTGGGCGTGCGCCGCACGTTCTGCGAGCAGAGGAAGTCGCTGCACAGCAGGGTGCCGATCGTGTCGCCCCGACGGCCGGGGGCACCGGCACGACGGGCGACGTAGAGGCCGACGTCCTCGGTGGCGACCACGTCCTCGCACCAGCCGCAGACGGCCTTGCGGCGCTTGCCGGTGCGCTCGGCGGCGCGGAGCAGGACGCCGACCAGCTCGCCGTCGACCTCCCCGACCACGTAGGAGGACAGCGGAGCCCGGCGGTCGCGCCAACCGAGGTAGTCCAGGCGGTCCCAGTCCAGGGAGCCGAGATCGGGCAGGGTGGCGTGGGCGGCCTCACGCCGGGAGGCGTTCACGAAGGAGGTGCGGATCTGCTGGTCGGACAGGGCATGCATGAGGAGTCCTAGCGATGGCGGTGTGCGGGGTCGACGGAGTCCCGCGTCGCCGTGGACCGGAGGGTTCAGGCGACGCCGGGGCGGTCGGGCGTGCAGCAGGCCATACGGGCCACCCCCACCATCGGTGCTCCTCGGTCTCTCGTGCTCGGACCGGACGACGGTACGCCGGCGATCGGCGGCTGGCGAGCGCTTTACGGCGTGGCGGTCGGCTCGGGGCTGGTCGGGGCGATCGAGATGGTGATCGTGACCTCGTCGTGGCTGACGAAGGTCGCGCTGGCCAGGCCGATGGCGGGCAGACCCAGAGCCAGGGCGAGCAGGACGGTGCCGAGGACCAGGCGCTCCCACCGGTCGACGGTCTCAGGTGAGGAGGAGGGCATCGTCGGCCGCCTCCCGTCGGGTCGGCTTGTCCGCACGCCGTGCGGAGCGCTCACGCAGCAGGGCCACGCCCTCCAGGGTGGCCAGGGCGGCGAGCGGCGGGCCGAGCAGGACCAGGCGGCCGATCGGCGACCCGGCCCAGTCCAGCACCCAGCCCCACATGGGGTGCACGTCCAGCACGATGCCGCGGACCTGGGACAGCGGCGTCGCATCCGGGTCCGGGTCCACGTTGGCGTCGCCCTTGGTGAAGATGTAGGGCCGCATGATCGGCTCGCCGGTGTCCGGGTCGACGGTCGGCACCATCCGGCCGGTGTCGGTGTCCTGCCGCATCACCGGCAGCGACTGCAGGGCGACGATCCGGTGCGTGACCAGCTGGTCCGAGCCGACCGGCCAGAAGGACGCCACCTGCCCCACCCGGAGCTCGGACGGGTCGCTGATCTGGCGCAGCACCACGGCGTCCCCGGCGTCGAACGCGCCCTCCGCGGAGCCGGACATCGATCCGGAGGTGACGATCATCAGCCGCTGGTCGTTCAGGGTGAACCACAGCGGCACGGCCACCGACACCGCGTAGGCCAGCCCGAAGACCACCACGACCGTCCACAGCACGGCGGTGACCGCACGGCGGGCGGGGCTGGGCGGCGCGGACCGGTGCCGCGGGGTGCTGGGTGCACGCCGGTCGTACGCGGGCTGCGTGGCGTGCACGCTGGCCCGGCGTCCGAAGGGGGCGGCTGCGGTCATCGGCTCACTGGTGCGGGTCGACCGGGTCCTGCTGGGCGAGGAAGGTCAGGGTGAGGTCGGCGCTGGAGTCCTGGTACTCGTTGCCGATGTCCGGCACGTTGACCCGGACGCACAGGTCCTCGTTGGCCCCGGCGATCAGGCCGCGGTCCTCGGTGGTCAGGTTCGTGGCGCTGCCGGACAGGCCGCTGTCGGCGGTGCCGATCGGGGTCAGACCGCTGACCCCGGCCTCGGTGCAGGACGCGGCCGGGGCGGCGAACAGTTCCAGGGTCAGCACCTGGGCCAGACCCTTGCCGTCCGCGCTGGTGGCCGAGTACTGCACGCCGTAGGTGAGGGCGAGCGACCCGGCGTTGGTGACCGTGACCGGGCTGTAGATCGAGTCGCCGGGGGCCAGGTTGCCGGGCGGCAGCACGAAGGCCACGTCCTCACCCGCCTCGATGTCCACCGTGCCGGTGACGATGCCGGTGCGGCCGGTGTCGTCGTTGTCGGTGAAGATCGCGGAGGTGACCAGGGTGGTCAGACCCAGCCCCGCCAGTCCGAGGATCGCGACGGTCCCCACCAGACGACGGCGTCGGGCGGGGTCCCGCCGGGGAACCGGCGGGGTGATCATGTCGCGGAGCAGGTCGTCGTCCATCGTTGGTCCTCACGGGTGAGCGGATGAGGGCTGTTCGGGTGTTATCGGGCGTCGTTCCGGGTGACTTGAGGGGAAGTGTCGGATTTATCTTCACCCAGTCGGGGCAGGTGGACCGGGCCGAGTCGATCCGCTGGTACGGCGGGGGAGTAGAGGTAGCCCTGCGCCTGGTCGACGGTCAGCCGGCGCAGCGCGTCCGCGGTGGTCTCGTCCTCGACGCCCTCGGCGACCACCTGCAGCCCGAAGGAGTGCGCCAGGTCGACCATCGCCTTGACCACGACCTCCGAGCCGCGCTTGCCGGTGGTGGCCAGGTCGGCGACGAACAGCCGGTCGATCTTCAGGCCGTGCACCGGCAGATCGCGGAGCTGGGAGATCGAGGTGTTCCCGATGCCGAAGTCGTCGATCGACACCCGGACGCCGATCTCGCCCAGGCGGTGCAGCACCGGGACGACCCGGGACGGATCGGAGACCAGCGCGGTCTCGGTGATCTCGACCTCCAGCAGCTCGACCGGGACCGCGTGCAGGGCGAGCAGGTCCTCGATCACCTCGACCACGTCCTGCGCGGTGACGTCGTGCGCGGACAGGTTCACCGCCACCGGCACGGGCACTCGGTCGCGGGACCAGTCCGCGAGCTGGGCGACGCAGGCCCGCAGCGCGTAGCGGGTGAGGTCGTGGATCAGGCCGGACTGCTCGGCCAGCGGGATGAACAGGTCGGGGGGCAGCATCCCGCGGGTGGGGTGCCGCCAGCGCATCAGCGCCTCCAGCCCGATGGTCCGGCCGGTGCCCAGGTCGATCTTGGGCTGGTAGTGCATCTGGAGCTCGTCGTCGACGCTCAGCGCCCGGTGCAGGTCGCCGAGCAGCACCAGGCGCGCCGGGGACGAGTCGTCCTCCTCCGGCGAGTAGACCGAGACGCCCAGCCGGTGGGTCTTGGCGGTGTACATCGCGACGTCGGCCATCCGCATCAGGGATCCGGCGTCCTCGGCGTGGTCGGGCAGGCAGGCCACGCCGATCGAGGTGTCGACGTGCAGCGCCAGGTCGCCCAGCTGGAACGGCGGCACGAACAGCTGCCGGACCCGGCGGGCCGCGGCGTCGGCGTCGGTCACCGAGCGGACGTCGGGCAGCAGGATGGCGAACTCGTCCCCGCCGAGCCGGGCCACCACGTCGTCCTGCCGCATGGCGTCGCGCAGCCGGAGGGCGACCTGCTGCAACAGCTCGTCGCCGCGGTCGTGGCCCAGAGAGTCGTTGATGTCCTTGAACCGGTCGATGTCCAGCAGGGCCAGGCCGACCGTGGTGCCGGCGCTGGCATGGTCGGCGATCGCGCGTTCCAGCCGGTCGCCGAGCATCCGGCGGTTCGGCAGGCCGGTCAGCGCGTCGATCAGGGCGAGCCGGGCGTTCTCCAGCGCGGAGGTGTGCAGCCGGATCGACGCGTTGCGCACCGTGCGGAACAGCAGCAGCCACAGCAGCACCAACCCGCCCGCCACCACCGCGGACACGGTGCGGATCGCGCTGGTGAGCGCGGCCTGGGTCTCGGAGTAGTCGAGCATCACCTCGGCGGCGCCGACCACGGTGCCGCCGTGGTCGATCGGCACGTAGACGTCCAGCTGGGTGCTTTCGGTGCCGCCGAACTGCTGTCCGCGCACCTCGGTCACCACCTGGGCGTCGGGCTCCTGCTGCCGGGTGGCCGCGTCCAGCCGGTCGCCGTCGGGGAAGCCGGTGGTGTCCTGCAGGGAGTCGAAGAGCAGGACGCCGTCGACGGTCCAGAGCCGCAGGCGGGTGAGGTTGTCGAACCCGGCGACCTGGGTGGAGATCCGGGTCGACGTCTGCGGGTCCAGGACGCCGACCGTGTAGGCGTCCTCGGGCACGTCGGAGGTGGCGTAGGACTCGATGCTCTGCGCCATCACGATGCCGTCCCGGCGGGCCTGCGCGCTCATCACGTTGGAGGTCACCCAGACCAGGGCGACGCCCAGCACGATCATGGCGAGCACGCTCACGACGGCGAAGTACCGGGTCAGTGACCAGCGGCGTCGGGCGGTAGCCAGCAGAACCTCGCGGAGGGGGCGGAGGGTGGTCGGCCGCGGGTGCGATCGACTCGGGGCGAGACTAGGGGTTTGTCCCGCTTCGGGCGAGGAACGAGGCATCCGGCGTTTCGGATGAATCGGGCGTCCGATCCCAGTTTTTCACCCGCGGCCGACGGGTGAAACCCCCGGGTTCGTCGAGCACAGGCTGCGCACAGCTGCGTAGCGTGACGGCGCCCGAGCCCCACTCACCCGAGGACGCACCGATGCACGAGCTCGCCGTCTGCTCCGTCGAGGTCGACGGAGTGCTCCGGCTGGACGGCTACGTCCGGGAGTTCGAGGACGGCGTGATGTGGATCGGGTCGGAGAACCTGGTCCGCGGCTTCACCGAGGGCGAGCGCGTGGTGCTCCGGGTGCTGGACGACCAGCGCGGGGAGTGCCTCTACGGCGGTGTGGTCGGCCGGGTGTCCGCGGACCTGCTGGGCTGCGCCGAGGTCGAGCTGCTGTCGATGCTGCAGAAGCGGGCGGTGGCCCGGGTGCCGGTGCGGGTGGAGTGCGAGGGCTGGGTCACGTTCCCCGAGGACCACGAGGTCACAGACGACGACGGGCCCGCCGACATCGACCCCGCGACGGGTGAACGGCGGCGCCTCTTCGTCGCGCTCGATGTCTCCGCCCATGGCATGCGTATGATGTCCATGGCCGAACTCCCGCTCGGGAGCACGGTCCGGTTCGTCTTCCCGGAGCTCTCCGAGGCGTTCTGGCTGCACGCAGAGGTAGTGCGTGCCCAACCTTCCCGCAGCGGCACCCACTACGGCTGCCAGTTCCGGGATGCCACCCCCAGAGAGCTCGACGAACTGTTCAGCTACGTCCTGCGCACGCAGGGCGCCCTGCGCCGCCAGCAGATGCTCAGCCGAGACTGAGCGAGTCCGGGCCGGCGCAGTCGAGCGCCGGCGCCCGCGGGCCCGACCCGCCGGAAAGGCGACATGACCTTCATCGACCTCGGCGTTCCCGCCGTGCTGGCACGCTCCCTCGCGGACGCCGGCATCACGGAGCCGTTCCCCATCCAGTCCGCCACCCTGCCGGACACCCTCGCGGGCTCCGACGTGCTCGGCCGTGGCCGCACCGGCTCCGGCAAGACCCTGGCCTTCAGTCTGCCGGTGGTGACCCGGCTCTCCGGCTCCGGCAAGCGGCGCACCGCGGGCCGCCCGCGCGCGCTGATCCTGGCGCCGACCCGCGAGCTGGCCACCCAGATCCACGCCACCGTCGCGCCGCTCGCCGACGCCCTCGGCCTGACCAGCACCACCGTGTTCGGCGGCGTCGGTCAGGGTCCCCAGGTCGCCGCGCTCAAGAAGGGCATCGACGTCCTGGTCGCCTGCCCGGGCCGTCTGGAGGACCTGATCAAGCAGGGGCTGTGCTCCCTGGACGCGATCGAGATCACCGTGCTGGACGAGGCCGACCACATGGCCGACCTCGGCTTCCTGCCGGTGGTGCGCCGCCTGCTGGACCGCACGCCGTCCGGTGGTCAGCGACTGCTGTTCTCCGCCACCCTGGACAACGGCATCGACGCGCTGGTGAAGCGTTACCTCCACCACCCGGTCACCCACTCGGTGGACCCGGCCGTCGCTCCGGTGTCGACCATGACCCACCACGTCTTCGCGCTGGCCGACGCCGACGCCAAGAAGCAGGTGCTGCGCGAGCTGGCCTCCGGCACCGGGCGCCGCCTGCTGTTCACCCGGACCAAGCACCAGGCCAAGAAGCTCGCCAAGCAGCTCACCGCCGACGGCATCCCCGCGGTGGACCTGCAGGGCAACCTCGGGCAGGGCGCCCGCGAGCGCAACCTGGCCGCCTTCACCTCCGGCGACGTCCGGGTGCTGGTCGCCACCGACATCGCCGCCCGTGGCATCCACGTCGACGACGTCGAGCTGGTCGTGCACGTCGACCCGCCCGCCGAGCACAAGGCCTACCTGCACCGCTCCGGCCGTACCGCGCGTGCGGGCTCCGGTGGCGTGGTCGTCACCCTCCAGCTGCCCGAGCAGGCCGGGGACGTCCGGGACCTGACCCGCAAGGCGAAGATCACCGTGACCCCGGAGCGGGTCGCCCCGGGCTCCGCCGTGGTGGCCTCCCTGGTCGGCGAGGTCGCGGCCTACGTCGCGCCCGCGCCGGTCGTCGCCCCCGTGCGGGGCACCTCCACCGGTCGGAACGCCACCGCCAAGCGGGCCGCCCGCTCCGGCGGCGGTGAGTCCGCGGCCGGCGGCGCGACCGGCGGTGGACGTCGTCGCCGCGGTCGTGGCGGCTCGGGTGGCGGTGCCGGACAGGGCGCGCAGGTATCGGGTGCCGGTCGGCCGGCGGTCTCCGGGACTGCTCGTCCCGCAGGCGGATCCGGGCGTTCCGCGTCCGGCGCCGGCCGTATCACCTCCGGTGCCGGCACCGGCCGGCCGTCGGGGTCCACCACGCCGCAGGCCGCCGCGGGCTCCGGCCAGCCGCGCCGCAACCGCAGCCGTCGTGCCGGCCGGCCCGCGGGCCCGGCGCAGTCCGGCCGCTGATCCGATCCCCGAACGGGCGTCCCGGGTGTCCCGGGGCGCCCGTTCGTCGTGCGCCCCGACCCGATCCGCAGCAGCATCGGAACACCCGGGCGGTGTCCGCGGTTGCAGGCGGTGCGCCCGGACCGGGTGCGAGAAGGAGGATCAGATGTCGACCTATCAGGTCACCAAGGACGAGTCCGAGTGGCGTGCTGTGCTGAACCCCGCCGAGTTCCAGGTGCTGCGCCTGGCCGGGACCGAGCGGCCGTGGACCGGTGAGCTGCTGGACGAGCACCGCGAGGGCGTCTACCGCTGTCGGGCGTGCGGCAACGAGCTGTTCCGTTCCGACACCAAGTTCGACTCGCACTGCGGCTGGCCGAGCTTCTTCAGCCCGCTGGCCGGGGACGCGGTGGAGCTGATCGAGGACCGCAGCCTGGGCATGGTCCGCACCGAGGTCCGCTGCGCGCACTGCGGCTCCCACCTGGGCCACGTGTTCGACGACGCACCGCAGACGCCGACCGGCGACCGGTTCTGCATGAACTCGGTGAGCCTGACCTTCGAGCCGACGGAGAACTAGCCCGGATCGGCGTTCAGGTGCGCGGCTCGGCTGCCGATATCCCTGGCATGGAACCGGCCCTCATCGTGCACAGGTGGCGCCGTTACGGCGCCGACCGGTTGTACGTGCGGGCCGGGACCGGTGCCCCGCTGGGCAGCATCGACCTGATGACCGGTGCGGTGGACCTGGCTCCCGGCGCCGAGTGGGCCGACGGCGCGGTGCGATCCGCCGCCCAGGCGTTCCTGCGCCGGGACCTGCCGGAGCTGGTGCTCCCGTTGTCCGAGGTGCTGGACGAGGGCGACGCGCCCCGCGGCCGACGAGCCGCCCCCGGTCCCGCGGACCATCGTGCGGGGGACGTCGCGGTCGGCCCGGCCCCGATGCCCGGCTTCGCCACCCTGACCGGTCCGGTGCTGCCGACCCCGCGCGGCCGGCACCGGGCCGACGGGGCGCTAGGCGACGGTCTGCGCGAGCGACTGGACCGGTTGGAGCTGTCCGGCTGGTCCGTGCTGCACGACGTGCCGCTGGGACGCCAGGGCACCGTGCTGGAGGACCTGGTGATCGGACCGGGCGGTGCGTTCGCGATCGCGGACGCCACCGGGATCACCGCCCGTGGCTTCGTGCTGGACGGGCGACGACTGTCCGCGGACGGTGCCGCGGTGGCCGAACTGCGCGAGGTGCGGCTCGCGGCCGCCCGGGCCGGTGCGCTGCTGCGTGCGGCGGTCGGCACCCCGGTCGCCGTGCGCGGGGTCCTGGTGGTCGGGGCGCCGGTGCACGAGCTGGCCTCGGCGGACGCCCTGGCGCTGGACCTGGCGGCCGTGCCGGAGTTCTTCGAGCGGTTGCCGCGGCGCTGGGATGCCGGGCGGGTGTCCGCGCTGACCCAGGTGGCGCGGCGAGCGACCACCTGGTCGCTGACCTGGACGCACTGAGCCCTCGGGGTCCGAGCGGTCGGGGTCAGACCGGCTCGTCGTCCCCCGCGAGGCGGTGGCCGGTGAGGTCGCGGTTCAACCGCGCCAGCTGGTCGGCGAGCACGCCGCGGTCGTCGTCGGACCAGTCGGCGAGCGCCTCGGACAAGTAGCCGCGGCGGGCACGCCGGGCCTGTGCCATCTGCGCCTCACCCGCCTCGGTCAGCCGGATCAGCTGCCCACGGGAGTCCTGCGGATCCGGCTCACGCACGATCAGCCCGAACTGCTCCAGCCGGGCCAGTTGGCGGGACATGGTGCCCCGCCCGATGCCGATCAGACGGGCCAGCTCCCCGGCGCGGATGCCGGGCGCCTGGGCGATCCGGACCAGCAGCGGGTAGGCGGAGGGCTCCAGGTCCGGGTGCACCTGGCGGGACAGGCGTTCGGCCTGGGAACGGGCGCGGCGCAGCAGCAGGCCGAGCTCGGCCTCGATCCGGGCCAGCGGGTCGAGTGCGTCCATGACCGCATTCTTCCGCATCACGGACACTGCCCCGCCCGGATCACCGGACGGGGCAGCGTCGAACCGAGAACCACGGGGTCAGGCGTCGACCGACTCCAGCTCCTCCACCACGGCGGCGCGCTGCTGCAGGCCGGACCGGGTGCCGAGCGGGACCTCCTTGAGGAAGATCACCGCGATCAGGGCCACCACGCCCAGCGGTGCGGCGACCAGGAACAGCTCGGCGATCGCGTCGCCGTAGGACGACTCGACGATCGTCTTGACCGGCTCCTGGAGCGTGGCGACGTCCGGGATCGAGCCGCTGCCACCGCCGAGTGCGCTCGGGTCGATGCCGATCGCGACCAGCCCGTCCATGATCAGCGTGGTGATCCGGGAGGACAGCACCGCGCCGAGTGCGCTGACGCCGATCGCTCCGCCCAGGGTCCGGAAGAAGGCCACGGTCGCGGTGCCGGAGCCGATCTCCTCCACCGCCAGGGTGTTCTGCACCGCCAGCACCAGGTTCTGCATCAGCATGCCGACGCCGGCGCCCAGGATGAACATGTAGGCGCAGACCAGGATCAGGCTGGTGTCGTAGTGGATCGTGCCCATCAGGGCCAGGCCGACGGTCAGGCCGACGGCACCGGCGATCATGAACTTCTTGTAGTGCCCGGTCGCGGTGATCCGGCGGCCGCTCAGGGTCGAGGACACGAACAGGCCGAGGATCATCGGAATGGTCAGCAGCCCGGACAGCGTCGGGGTCTTGCCCCGGGCGACCTGCATGTACTGGCTCAGGAACACCGAGGTGCCGAACATCGCGACACCGACGGCCACCGACGCGACCACCGACAGCACCAGGGTGCGGTTCTTGAACAGGTGCAGCGGGATGATCGGGTCGGCGACCTTGGACTCGACCCACACCGCCAGCGCCAGCAGCACTACCGCGCCGCCGACCATGGCCCCGGTCTGCCAGGAGATCCAGTCGAAGGAGTTGCCGGCGAAGGTGACCCAGAGCAGCAGCGAGGCGATGCCCGCACTGATGAGGATGGCGCCCCAGTAGTCGATCCGGACGACCTTGCGCACCATCGCGGGCAGCTTCAGCGTGATCTGCAGGACGATGATCGCCGCCACCGCGAACGGCAGCCCGACGAAGAAGTTGTACCGCCAGCCCAGGCTGTCGGTGATCACGCCGCCGAGCAGCGGGCCGCCGACCATGCCGATGCCCATGATGCCGCCCATCAGGCCCATGTACTTGCCGCGCTCACGGGGGCTGAGGATGTCGGACATCAGGATCGTCGCCAGGGCGGTCAGGCCACCGGCGCCGATGCCCTGGAACGCACGGGCGCCGATCAGGAAGCCGACGTTGTGCGCGAAGCCCGCGGCGGCGGAGGACACCACGGAGATGATCAGCGCGATCTGGATCAGCAGCTTGCGGTCCATCAGGTCCGCGAGCTTGCCCCAGATCGGGGTGGTGATGGTGGTGGTCAGCAGGGTGGCGGTGACCACCCAGGTGTAGGAGTGCTGCGAGCCGTTCAGGTCGCTGACGATCTTGGGCAGCGAGCTGGACACGACGCTCGTGGCCAGGACGGACACGAACATGCCCAGCAGGATGCCGGAGAGGGACTCCAGCACCTGACGGTGCGACATGGGCGCGGGGGAGGTCGCGGAGGGTTCCGCGACGGTGGACTCGGTCATGCTCTCGGCTTTCGGTTCGTGGTGGTGGACCCGGCGCCGTCGACGGGAATGGTGCGGCCGCCGACCGCGATGGTCGGCGGGAGCTTCAGGGGGCGACCAGGACCGGCTCGGCCCCGGGTCGTGCGCGGGGTGCCGGCTCGACCGGCGTCCGCTCGACCGCCGCCTGCTCGGTGCCGGCCTGCTCGGTGCCGGCGTGGTCGAGGGTGGCGTGCCCGATGGTCTCGGCCACGCGGTTGATGTGCGTGGCGGCGGCCTGGATCTCCGCCGGGGACCAGTCGCCGAACACCTCGGACAGCAGGGCGTCCAGGCGGACCCGGGTCTGCGCGGTGAACGTCAGGCCGGCGTCGCTGAGCCGGACGGTCCGCACCCGGTGGTCGGTGCCCGGTGCGCTCTGCCGGGTCCGCTCGGCATAGCCCGCGTCGACCAGTGCGCTGGTCTGGCGGCTGGCCACGGAGAGGTCGACCCTCAGGTGGGTGGCGATGTCGCCGATCGTCAGCTCGCCGCGCTTCTCCAGCAGCCACAGCAGGCCGAGCGCCGCGCGCGGGCAGTCCAGCTCCCGGGACATCCGCTCACCGATCTCGCGCTGGATGCGGGAGAGGCGGCTGATCGCGTCGATCAGCACACGGGACGGTTCGGAGATCACGGTCGCCTTCTTTCTTGGTTGCAGCAGGCAACTTAGTTCGTGTGGTTGCAGAAGGCAACTGTTCCGGGTGTGAGCTGCGCGACGTCCGTGCGCGGTGGCGGGTAGCGGGTGGCGTGCCGGGCGGTCTCCCGGCGCCGGGGGAGGAGCGAGCGTCAGCGCCCGGAGACGTCATCCTGCATGCCGCGCAGATCGGCCGCCGCCCACCGCCCGAACTCTCCGGCACGCGCGTGCGTCGCGAGTTCGGTACATCGGCGCCGAGTTCGGTACCCGAGCGACCGAGGTCGGTGCGGAGGTACCGAACTCGATCCCGGCGCGGTGGGTGCCCTCCGTCAAGGTCGGCCGAGGTCGGCACTTCCGCCCCGGCTCGGCACTTCCGGCCGAGGTCGGCAGTTCACCGCCGGTGATGTGGCGCGAAGTGCCGACCGCGGCGCGGGTGCGACGGTCTCAGTGCGGGGCGCCGACCTCGACGCGGGTGCCGACGACCTCGGCACTGGTGTGACGACCCGGGGTCAGCTGCGCCGGGGCCGGGTGCGCCGCGGACGGTGGTGGGAGGTGTGGCCGGCGGCGCGCCCGGCTCCGGGGGAGGTGCGGGTGTCAGCGCCCGGCGGCGTAGCCCTGCATGCCGCGCGGGTTGGCCGCCGCGTGCAGCAGGCCGTCGGCCCGGACGCCCGCCGCGCTGACCCGGCCGAGCGACCAGGGGCCGGCGTCCCGCACGACGTGGCCGCGTGCGCGCAGGCCGTCCAGCACCCTCGCACCCAGGCGGCTCTCCGCCTCGACGCCGAGGCGCTCGCTGACCCGGGGGTGGAAGGACGACGGCACATGGGTCGAGTGCCAGCCGGGGGCGTCGATCGCGGCCTGGAGGTCCGCGCCCCAGAGCAGGTGGTGCAGCAGGAACGGGATCGTCCACTGGTCCTGCTGGTCGCCGCCGGGGGTGCCGAACGCGAAACCGGTGCCGTCGGGGCGGAGCGCCAGTGCGGGGCTGAGCGTGGTCCGCGGTCGGCGACCGGGCGCCAGTGAGGCGGGCAGGCCGGACTCCAGCCAGAACATCTGCGCCCGGGTCGGCAGGCCGAAGCCGAGTCCGGGCACCACCGGCGAGGACTGCAACCAGCCACCGGACGGGGTCGCGGACACCCGGTTCCCCCAGCGGTCGACCACGTCGACGTGGCAGGTGTCGCCCCGGGTCTCACCGGTGGACTCGATGCGGAGGGCGTCCGGTCCGGAGGGGCCACGGGTCGGCTCGCCCCCGCCGGCCGCACCGGCCGCGCCCTGGTACCGCCCGGGCCAGAGACCGTCGACCTCCTCGCCGAACACGCTCGCCAGCCGGGGCGTGCGTCCCCCGGGGGCGCCCGGTCGCAGACCGTCCGCCGCGGACTCGCCGACGAGTGTCGCGCGGGCGGCGGCGTAGGCCGGGTCGAGCAGGTCGTCGATCGGCGTGCCGTCGTCGCCGTACCAGGCCTCGCGGTCCGCGAACGCGAGCTTGGCCACCTCGATCGCGGTGTGCACCAGCTCCACCGACCCGGGCTCGGCCTCGGCGACGCCGAGCGCCTCCAGCATCTGGAGCTGTTGCAGCAGCACCGGTCCCTGGCCCCAGGCCGCGGTCTTGTGCACCCGGACCCCGGCGAAGTCGACCGCGACGGTCGGCTCCTCGATGGGCCGCCAGGCGGCGAGGTCGTCGGCGGTCAGCAGGCCGGTGTGGTCGTCGCCGGAGGAGTCCCGGACCGGCGTGCGCAGAAAGTCGTCCATCGCCTCGGCGACGAACCCGGCGTAGAACGTGCGGTGGGCGGCCTCGATCTGGGTCAGGCGGTCGGCACCGGCGGACTCGGCCTCGGACAGTACCCGGCGGAAGGTCGCGGCCAGCTCGGGGTTGCGGAACCGTGCACCGGCCTCGGGCAGCTCGCCGTGCGGGAGGTAGACCGCGGCGGAGGTCGTCCAGTGGTCGGTGAACAGCTCCCGGACGGTGGCGATGGTGCGCACCGCGGCCGGGACCAGGGGATAGCCGTGCTCGGCGTAGCCGATCGCGGGGGAGAGCACGTCGGCCAGCGGCAGCGTGCCGTAGCGGGCCAGCAGGTCGAGCCAGGCGCCGAACGCGCCGGGGACCACGGCCGCCAGATGTCCGGTGCCGGGGATCTCGGCCAGGCCCAGACCCGTATACGCGGCGATGGTCGCCGCGGCGGGGGCGGTGCCCTGCCCGCAGAGCACGAAGGTGTGCGCGTCCGCCGCGCGGTGCCCGATGATCGGGGCGTCGCCGCCGGGGCCGTTCAGGTGAGGCTCGACCACCTGGAGCGTGAAGCCGGCCGCCACGGCCGCGTCGAAGGCATTGCCGCCCTGTTCCAGGATCCGCATGCCGACCGCGCTGGCGAGCCAGTGGGTGGAGCCGACCATGCCGTGGGTGCCGACGAGTTCCGGGCGCGTGGTGAACACCCGGCCACCGTACGTGACCTCACTCGGCGACCGCGGGCCGTTCCTCGGACTCCCGGTTCAGCCGCGAGTTCCGGTACGAGTAGCTCGCGTAGATCACGATCCCGAGCACCAGCCACGCCGCGAACCGCAGCCAGGTGGTGACGGTCAGATTGCTCATCAGCCATAGGCAGGCCACCCCGGCGATGATCGGCAGCACCGGCGACCACGGCACCCGGAACCCGCGCGGCAGGTCCGGCCGGGATCTGCGCAGCAGCGGCACCCCGAAGCTGACCAGCACGAAGGCCGACAGCGTGCCGATGTTGATCATCTCCTCCAGCAGCTCCACCTTGGCCAGGCCGGCGATGAGCGCGACCGCGATGCCGCACAGGATCTGCAACCGGGCCGGGGTGTGGAACCGCGGCGAGGTGCGGGAGACCCCGCGCGGCAGCAGGCCGTCCCGGCTCATCGAGAACACGATCCGGGTCAGGCCCAGCAGCAGCACCATGATCACCGAGGTCAGCCCGACCAGGATGCCGATCGAGATCACCTTGCCGGCCCAGTCCGCGCCGACCAGGACGAAGGCCGTGGTCAACGACGGGTCACCGGACTCGGCGAGCGCGGTGTACGGCACCATGCCGGTGACGACCACCGTGACCAGGACGTAGAGCACGGTGACGATCGCCAGTCCGCCGAGGATGCCGCGCGGCAGCGCCTTCTGCGGGTTCTTGGTCTCCTCCGCGGTGGTCGCCACCACGTCGAACCCGATGAAGGCGAAGAACACCAGCGCCGCGCCGGACAGGATCCCGACGATGCCGTAGGTGGTGGGTTCGAGTCCGGACACGAAGGCGAACAACGACTGGTGCAGCCCCGAGTCCGAGTCGGCGGGCTGGGCCGGGGGGATGAACGGGCTGTAGTTCTCCGCCTTGACGTAGAAGAAGCCCGCGACGATCACGAACAGGGTGATGCCGACCTTCAGGATGGTGAAGATGCTGTTCACCCGGGTGCTGAGCTTCGTGCCCACCGCCAGCAGCGTGGTGAACACGCCGACCACCAGCACCGGTCCCCACTCCAGGTCGACCGGGCCCAGATGCAGGGTGGTCGGGATGTCGACCCCGAACAGCCCGAAGGCGTCCGAGAGGTACACGCCCCAGAACTTCGCGATCACCGCCGCGGCGAGCAGCATCTCCAGGATCAGGTCCCAGCCGATGATCCACGCGACGCCCTCGCCCATGGTCGCGTAGGAGAAGGTGTACGCCGACCCGGCCACCGGCAGCGTGGACGCGAACTCGGCGTAACACATGATCGCCAGCGCGCAGACGACGGAGGCGATGATGAAGGACAGGATCACGCCCGGACCGGCGTAGTTCGCCGCCGCGGTCGCGCCCACCGAGAAGATGCCCGCGCCGACCGCGACCGCGACACCCAGCACGGCCAGGTCCCAGGCGGTGAGGTCCCGGCGGAGCGAGCGCTCCGGGTCCTCCGCGGTGGCGAGCGAGTCCTCGACGGACTTCCGGCGCAGGATGCTGCGGTTGATGGCCACGTCGGGCCCCCTTTGGTCGGCGACGGTGACCGAGCATTCCGCTCACCGGGGCGCACCGCATCCCGGTTCCGGTATCTGGTCTCAGACGCCGCCGGGGAATCCGAGCTGGCGCCACGCCTCGTAGAGCGCGATCGAGGCCGAGTTGGTGAGGTTCAACGACCGGCGGCCGGGCTGCATCGGGATCCGCAGCTGCCCCGACACCCGCGGGTGCGCCAGCACCTCCGGCGGCAGACCGGTCGGCTCCGGCCCGAACAGCAGCGCGTCGCCGTCGCGGTACTCGACGCCGGTGTAGCCCTGGTCGGTGTGGGTGGTGAAGGCGAACACCCGGCCGGGCAGGGCGGCCATCGCGTGCTCCAGGTCGGGGTGCACCACGGTGTTCGCCAGGTCGTGGTAGTCCAGACCCGCCCGCTTCAGCCGGGGCTCGTCCATCACGAAGCCGAGCGGCTCCACCAGGTGCAGGGTGGCGCCGGTGGCGGCGGCCAGCCGGATGGCGTTCCCGGTGTTGCCGGGGATGCGGGGCTCGAAGAAGACGACGTGCAGCACGCAGGGGAGTCTGCCACCGGTGCCGGTTGATGGAATCATCGATCCCCACACCCCGAGTGGAAGGTCGACGATGCCCGTTCTCCCCCCGTACCGCGCCGCAGACGAGCGGTACGAGTCGATGTCCTACCGCCGTGCCGGGCGTTCCGGCCTGGACCTGCCCGCCCTGTCCCTGGGCCTGTGGCACAACTTCGGCGACGTGAACCCGATCGAGACCCAGCGCGCGGTGCTCCGCCGCGCCTTCGACCTGGGCATCACGCACTTCGACCTGGCGAACAACTACGGCCCGCCCTACGGCTCCGCGGAGGCGAATTTCGGTCGTCATCTGGCGCAGGACCTGGCGCCGTACCGCGACGAGCTGGTCATCTCCTCCAAGGCCGGCTACGACATGTGGCCCGGCCCGTACGGCGACGGCGGCTCGCGGAAGTACCTGCTCGCCTCACTGGACCAGTCCCTGGCCCGCACCGGGCTGGACTACGTCGACATCTTCTACTCGCACCGCCCCGACCCCAGCGTGCCGCTGGAGGAGACGATGGGCGCGCTGCACACCGCGGTGACCAGCGGCAAGGCGCTGTACGCGGGCATCTCCAACTACAGCCCGTCCGCCACCCGCGAGGCCGCGCGGATCCTGGCCGAGCTGGGCACCCCGCTGCTGATCCACCAGCCGTCGTACTCGATGTTCAACCGGCACGTGGAGCAGGTCGCCGAGGGTGAGACGGAGCCGCTGCTGGACACGGTGGGCGACCTGGGTGTCGGGATGATCGTGTTCTCCCCGCTGGCGCAGGGTCTGCTGACCGGGCGCTACCTCACCGGTGACGTGCCCTCGGGGTCCCGCGCGGCCCAGGGCAAGTTCCTCCGGGCCGAGGCGATCGACGAGACCTATCTGGAGCGGGCGCGCGGGCTGAACGCCATCGCCGAGTCCCGGGGCCAGACCCTGGCCCAGCTGGCGCTCACCTGGGTGCTGCGCGACCAGCGCGTGACCTCGGCGATCATCGGGGCGTCCTCGGTGGCGCAGCTGGAGGACAACGTCCAGGCGCTGACCACCGCCCCGCTCACCGACGAGGAGATCGCCGCGATCGAGCCGCTGGCCGTCGACGGCACCGGTCGCTGGCGGTGACGCGCTCACCCGGGGGGACGCACCGCGCGCCCCTGGTGCTGCTGCACGGACTCACCGACTCGGCCGCCTGCTGGCCGAGCGTGGTCGCGGAGTTCGGCACCACCCGGCGGGTGATCGCGCTGGACGCCCGCGGCCACGGCGGTGCCCCGCTGCCGGACGAGCCGTTCACGATCTCCGCGCTCGCTGCCGACGCGGCCCGGGCGCTGCGCGAGGTCGGCCCGGCGATCGTGCTCGGCCACTCGATGGGCGGGGCGACCGCCGGTGCGCTCGCGTCGCAGGAGCCGGAGCTGGTCGCCGCGCTGATCCTGGAGGACCCGGCGTGGCAGGGCGGCGGCGTCGACGGTGGCGCCCCGCCGTGGCTCGGCGACACGGTGCGGCGGTTGGCCGGGCGCCCGCGGACCGAGCTGGCCGCGATCGCGGAGGTCGACTGCGCCGGGTGGCCCACGGCCGAGGTGGACGGCTGGATCGACGCCAAACGTGGGCTCGACCCGCGGATCGCCGAGGTGCCGCAGCAGTGGCAGGAGCGGGACTGGGTCGCGGCGACGGCAGAGGTCACCGTGCCGGTCACGCTGATCACCGGCGAGAACGCGCGTGGGTCGATCGTGACGCCCGCACAGGTCGAGGTGGCGCGCGCCGGGCTGGGGGAGCGGCTGACCCACGTCCCGGTGCCGGGCACGGGGCACAACATCCGGCGGGAGGCCCCTGCGGCCTTCCTGGCGGCCGTGCGGGACGCCGTCCGGCGGAACGACGAGGGCTGACCGTGCCGGGACTGCATCATGTGGAACTGTGGGTCGACCAGGTCGGGCCGGAATGGGCGTGGCTGCTCGGGCGGGCCGGGTTCGTCCTGGCGGACGAGTGGCCCGGCGGGCAGTCCTGGGCGGCCGGTGGCGCGTATCTCACCCTCACCCGGTCGCCGAACCTCGCCGATCCGGCGCACGACCGGCGCCGGGCCAGGCTGAACCACGTGGCCCTGACCGGGGGATCGCGTGCGGAGGTGGACGCCCTGATGCGTGACGCGCCGGACCACGGGTGGAGCCCGTTGTACCAGGACCGCTACCCGCACGCCGGTGGTCCGGCGCACTACGCGGGCTGGGTCGAGAACGCGGCCAGGTTCAAGGTCGAGCTGGTCGCCGACTGACGGCTCAGCCCAGGAACCAGCTGTCCTCCACCCGGCGCACCTCGACCGCTCCGCCCTGCACCAGCGCGGGGTTGAGCCGGGCGAGCTCCCGGGCCCGGTCGTCGTCCTCGGCCCGGATCACGGCGATCCCGATCAGCTCGTGCTCGCCCGGCCGGAACGGCCCCGGGGTGTCACCGCCGGCACGCAGGGTGACGGCCGTGCCGGCGGGCAGCAGCGGCAGTGCGGCGACCATCGCGCCGGAGCTGGTCATCTGCTCGGCGTGCCGGTCGTGGGCGGCGCGCATCTCGGTCGCGTCGGCGGAATGGGCCCAGGCCCCGTCGACCGGGGTGTGGATCAGCACGGCGTACAGCGGCACGGTGGCCTCCCTGGCTCCGGTCCTGCGGTGTCCGGTCCGCGCCGCCGCGCGGAGTCAGGCGCCATCCTCCACCGGTTCGCGCCCGGCCACCACGGCCAGCACGTCCTCGCCGTAGCGGTCGAGCTTGCTGGCGCCGACCCCGCTGATCGTGCCGAGGGTGGCGGGGTCCTCCGGCCGGGCCGCGGCGATCGCGCGCAGGGTGGCGTCGTGGAACACCACGTAGGCGGGCAGGCCGTTCGCCTTCGCGGTCCGGGCGCGCCAGGCCCGCAGCCGCTCGAACAGCTCGGTGTCGGCGTCGTCCAGTGGCGCCGCGTCGGCGGTGGACCGGCGTGAGCGGGCGGCACCGGCGGTCGACCGGCTGACCCGGGTGTCCTTGCGCAGCGGGACCTGGCGCTCGCCCTGCAGGACGGCGGCGCTCTCCGGGGTCAGCCGCAGCGTGCCGTAACCGTCGGTGTCGACGCCGATCAGGCCCTGGGCGAGCAGCTGCCGGACCACCCCGCGCCACTCGCCGTCGGCCAGATCGGCGCCCACCCCGAAGGTGCTCAGCGCGGTGTGGCCGAGCTGGTCGATCCGTGGGGTCTGCTTGCCGCGCAGGATGTCGATCAGGTGACCGGCGCCGTAGTGCCGACGGTGCTCGCGCTCCAGCCGGACGATGGTGGACAGCAGCTTCTGCGCGGGGACGGTGCCGTCCCAGGTGGTGGGTGGGGCGAGGCAGGTGTCGCAGTTCCCGCACGGCTCGGACTGCTGCCCGAAGTACGCGAGCAGCTGCTGCCGGCGGCAGGTCACCGTCTCGCACAGCGCGAGCATGGCGTCCAGGTGCTGGCCGAGCCGGCGACGGTGCTGCTCGTCGCCCTCGGAGCCGTCGATCATCTTGCGCTGCTGGACCACGTCCGCCAGGCCGTAGGCCAGCCAGGCGGTGGACGGCAGCCCGTCGCGTCCGGCCCGCCCGGTCTCCTGGTAGTACCCCTCCACCGACTTGGGCAGGTCGAGGTGCGCGACGAACCGGACGTCCGGCTTGTCGATCCCCATGCCGAACGCGATGGTCGCGACCATCACCAGGCCGTCCTCGCGCAGGAACCGGCTCTGGTTGCGGGCGCGGACCTGCCGGTCGAGGCCGGCGTGGTACGGCAGCGCGGGGATGCCCTGACCGGACAGGAAGTCGGCGGTCTGCTCCACCGACGCGCGCGACAGGCAGTAGACGATGCCGGAGTCCCCGGCGTGCTCGGTGCGCAGCAGGTCGAGCAGCTGGGTGCGCGGGTTGTCCTTCGGGACGATCCGGTACTGGATGTTCGGCCGGTCGAAGCTCGCGACGAAGTGCCGGGCCTCGGTCAGCTCCAGCCGCTCGGCGATCTCGGTGCGGGTGGCGGCGGTCGCGGTGGCGGTCAGCGCGATCCGCGGCACGTCCGGCCAGCGCTCGTGCAGCACGGACAGGCCCAGGTAGTCCGGCCGGAAGTCGTGCCCCCACTGGGAGACGCAGTGCGCCTCGTCGATGGCGAAGACGCTGATCGCGGCCCGGCCCAGCAGGTCGAGGGTCTCCGGGACCCGCAGGCGTTCGGGGGCCAGGTAGAGCAGGTCGAGCTCACCGGACAGCAGCGCCTGCTCGACCGCCCGTCGCTGGGCGAAGTCCTGGGTGGAGTTGAGGAACCCGGCGCGGACCCCGAGCGCGGACAGCGCGTCCACCTGGTCCTGCATCAGCGCGATCAGCGGTGAGACCACCACGCCGGTGCCGGGTCTGACCAGCGCGGGGACCTGGTAGCACAGCGACTTGCCGCCGCCCGTCGGCATCAGGACCAGGGCGTCCCCGCCGTCGACCACCGTGTCGACGATCGCCGACTGCTCGCCGCGGAAGTCGTCGTAGCCCCAGACCTCGCGCAGCACCTCGATCGGCGACCGCCCGGTGTGCGACCCCGCGGCGGCGCCGGGCGCGGCCGGTGCGCTCACGGGGGTGCCGCCCGGGTCGTGCCGGACCGTCGGCTCCGGGGCGCCGTCGTACTCCGGGTCATACGGCGGCTCCTCCGGGACCTCGTCCGCGAACGGCCATTCCTCTTCCGCTGCCACCCGTCCACCCTAGGTGCGTCCGCCCACCACGCGGACGGATGGTCCCCAGGCCGGCCGGTCCATTCGGCAGGTGGACGACGGGGTGATCCCCGTCACCGGGGGCCTTCGGGTGGTTGGCCCCGGTCGGGCGGAGGGCTACCCTCGGCGGTGGACCGATCGGTCCCGACCCGGCACGACGCGAGGAGGTGGCGCGATGAGTGACTCCGCAAGTAGTCCGCATCCGTCGACGCCCGTCGTGCCGTCCGCGCTGATCTGACAGCGCGGGACCGTCCGGCGCGGCGTCGCCGGAGAGCTCCGGCACCACCTCGGTGGTGCGTACACCCGTACACCGCCCCGTCGGTCCCCTGATCACCCCTGTACCCGGGCAGCGCCACGTCGTCGACGACCGTGCTGCCCGGGTGTCGGCGTGCGCACGTGGCCGGCGGGCACCCCGGTCAGGAGACGCGTCATGACGCCCACCACCACCCTCACCAGCCTCGACCTGCACGACGTGCTGTCGGTGGCGACCCCCCGCTCGGTCGAGATCTGGCTCGACACCGTCACCGATCGCCGGACCCGCGCTGACCAGCTCGCGGAGCTCTCCGACGCCCAGGTCCGCGCCCTGATCCGGCTGCTGCGCCCGGACACCGCACGGGAGCTGTTCGGCAGCCTCGACCCGCACACGGTCGCCGAGGTGCTGATCGTCCTGCCGCCGACCGTCGCCGCCGGGCTGGTGGACTCCATGGAGCCGGACACCGCCGCCGAGGTGCTGCGCGCGGTGGACGACGACGAGCGGGCGCACGTGCTGTCCGCGATGGCGATCGCCCGGTCCGCGGTGATCCGTGGCCTGCTCGCCTGGCCGGAGGACTCGGCCGCCGCGCAGATGAACCCCGAGGTCGTCACGGTGCTGCCGACCCAGAGCGTCCGGGAGGCGGTCGACGCGATCCAGGGCCAGTCACCGGCCGAGGGCACCACCGAGGTCTACGTGACCACTCCGGACGACGCCGGACTGCCGATCCTGCGCGGCGTGGTCAGCTTCCGGGACCTGGTGCTCGCCCCTGCCGACGGGGTGGTGGCCGACCTGATGCGGGACGACCCGGTCTGCGTCGAGGCCACCGCCGACCAGGAGCGGGCGGCCCGGCTGCTCGGCGAGCACCGGCTGTCCGCGCTGCCGGTGGTGGACGACGGCCGGCTGATCGGGGTGCTCAGCCCGGACGACATCGCCGACATCATGCAGGAGGAGACCACCGAGGACGCGGCCCGCCAGGGCGGCAGCGAGCCGCTGGAGGTGCCGTACCTGCGCGCCAGCCCGTGGCTGCTGTGGCGCAAGCGGGTGGTGTGGATGCTCGCGCTCTTCCTGGCCGAGATGTACACCGGCTCGGTGCTGCGCGCCTTCGAGGACGAGCTGGCGACCGTGGTCGCGCTGACCTTCTTCGTGCCGCTGCTGATCGGCACCGGCGGCAACGCCGGCACGCAGATCACCACCACCCTGATCCGGGCGATGGCCACCGGGGAGGTCCGGCTGCGGGACGTCGGCCGGGTGCTCCGCAAGGAGCTGACCACCGGCACGATGATCGCGGTCACCATGGCGGCGATGGCGCTGATCCGGGCCTGGACGCTCGGGGTCGGCGTCGAGGTCGGAGTCACGGTGGCGGTGTCCGCGGCGGCGATCGTGCTGTGGGCGTCGCTGATCGCGTCCGTCCTGCCCCTGGTGCTGCGCAAGATCGGCATCGACCCGGCAGTGGTCTCGGGGCCGATGATCGCCACCATCGTGGACGGCACCGGGCTGATGATCTACTTCACGGTCGCCCGGCTGTTCATCTCCGCGCTGTCCTGAACCCTGTGGCACCTAGGCTGACCGGGTGCAGGAGAACACGGCCCCGGTGGAGAGCGTCGACCGCGCGCTGCGCACCCTCGACCTGGTCGCCTCGGCCGGACCGGCGGGCGCGGCGCTCGCCGACCTCGCCGCCGCGCTCGGCCTGCACAAGACGACGGTGCACCGCTCGCTGGCCGCGCTCCGGCACCGTGGGTTCGTCGACCAGGACCCGGTGACCGGGCGGTACCAGCTCGGCGGTGCCGCGGTGGCGCTCGCGGACCGGTTCTTCGCGGAGGACGACCTGCCCGCGCGACTGCGCCCCGCTCTGCTCGAGGTCTGCGCGTTCACCGACGAGCTGGTGCACCTGGGGGTGCTCAGCGGTACGCAGGTGGTCTACCTGGACAAGGTCGAGCCCGAGCGGGCGGTCCGGGTCTGGTCCGCGGTGGGCCGGCGCAACTGGGCCGCGACCACCGCCCTCGGCCGGGCCATGCTCGCGTTCCGGGACCTGCCGCGCTCGACCGCCGACGACTACGCGGCCGCCGCGGATCTCTCCCCGGAGCTCCTGCACGCCGAGCTGGCCGCGGCGCGCGAGCGCGGGTGGGCGCAGGAGACCCAGGAGAACGAGCCCGGCATCGCGTGCGTGGCCGTGCCGTTGCTGCGTGGTCCGGGCCGGCCGGTCGCCGCCCTGAGCGTGACCGCGCCCGCGGAGCGGATGCCGACCGCCCGGATGGCCGAGGTGCACGCCCGCCTGACCGAGCTCCTGCCCGCACTCCTCCCCCCGGGCATCTCCCTGCCCCGCTGATCCGCGGAACCCGCCCGGCCACCGCGCTCGCCCGGGCCCTGCGCTTGCCCGGCCCGTGCGCTTGCTCGGCCCGTGCACTTGCCCGGGCCTTGCCTCGCCGAGTGCGGAGAAGTCGTCGCCCGAATCGCCCGAAAAGCCACAAGTTCGTCGCACTCGGCCGTGAGCGGCTGCGCGAAAGGGGTGCCCCGGGGGTCGTGAGCGGTCGGCACTCGGCCGTGGGCGGGTCGCGGAGGGGCGGACTCGGCGATCGCGGGGCCGGAACCCGGCAGACCGCGGGGCCGGAGCCCGGCGGGCCGCGGCCGTGATGTGTCATGCTGTCGTTGCACAGAACAGTACGCGCGTTGCGCACAGTGAAACGGAACTCAGATGGCCGACAATGTCCTGACCCAGTTGTCCTCCTCCCGCCTGGTGCCCGTGGTCGTGCTCGACGACGCCGCGGATGCGCACGGCCTGGCGTCCGCGCTGGTCGACGGCGGGCTGCCGGTGGCGGAGGTGACCTTTCGGACGGATGCCGCCGCGGACTCGATCCGGGTGATGGCCGATCGCGGTGACCTGCTGGTCGGCGCGGGCACCGTGATCACCCCGGCCCAGGTCGACCAGGCGGTGGCCGCCGGTGCGCGCTACCTGGTGTCGCCGGGGACCTCGCGGGCCGTGGTCGAGCGGGCACGGGAGCACGGCATCCCGGTGCTGCCCGGTGCGGTCACCGCCACCGAGGTCCAGGCCGCGCTGGAGCTCGGCCTGGACACGGTGAAGTTCTTCCCGGCCGGCAGCTCCGGTGGGGCGGCCGCGATCGCCGCACTGGCCGCGCCGTTCACCGGCGTCCGGTTCGTGCCCACCGGCGGGGTCGGACCGGCGAACCTGCACGAGTACCTGGCGCTGCCGTCGGTCGCCGCCGTCGGCGGGTCGTGGATGGTGCCGCGCGACCGGGTGCGCGCCGGGGACGTCGACGGGGTGCGGGCGCTGGTCGCCGACGCCGTCGCCCTCGCCGCACGACTGCGGCCCTGACCGCTCGGCCCGACCCGCCCGCTCACCCCACACCCCAGGAGACCTCCGCCATGACCACCCTCCCGCTCCGCCCCGCCGCCGACTGCCGCTACGACGCGGTCGCCCTCGGGGAGGTGATGCTGCGTCTGGACCCCGGTGAGGGCCGGGTGCGCACCGCCCGGGCCTTCCGGGCCTCCGAGGGGGGTGGCGAGTACAACGTCGCCCGCGGACTGCGCCGGGCGTTCGGGCTGCGGACCGCGGTGGTGACCGCCCTGGTCGACAACGAGGTCGGACGTCTGGTCGAGGACCTGATCCTGGGCGGCGGCGTCGACACCGCGCACCTGCACTGGGTGCCCTCGGACGGCGTCGGCCGCAGCGTGCGCAACGGGCTCAACTTCACCGAGCGGGGCTTCGGAGTGCGCGGCGCGGTCGGCGTCTCGGACCGGGGGCACACCGCGGCGTCCCAGCTGGCCCCGGACGACGTGGACTGGGACGACCTGTTCGGTCAGCAGGGCGCGCGCTGGTTGCACACCGGAGGCATCTTCGCGGCGTTGAGCGAGACCTCCGCGGAGACCACGCTGGCCGCGGTCCAGGCCGCCCGCCGGCACGGCACGCTGGTGTCCTACGACCTGAACTACCGCCCGAGCCTGTGGAAGTCGATCGGCGGCCAGGCGAAGGCGCAGGAGGTGAACCGCGCGATCGCGCCCTACGTGGACGTGATGATCGGCAACGAGGAGGACTTCACCGCCTCCCTCGGGTTCGAGGTCGAGGGCGTGGACGCCGACCTCGCCGAGCTGGACGTGGACGGCTTCGCCCGGATGATCGACCAGGTGGCGGCCGAGTACCCGAACTTCCGGGTGATCGCGACGACGCTGCGCACCGTCCGGTCGGCGACGGTGAACGACTGGGGTGCGCTGGCCTGGTCGGCGGACTCCGGTCTGGTGCGGGCGACGCACCGCGAGCGGCTGGAGATCCTGGACCGGGTCGGCGGCGGGGACTCCTTCGCCTCCGGTCTGGTCGCCGCGTTGCTGGACGGCGAGCCGCTGTCGACCGCGGTGGAGTGGGGCGCGGCGCACGGCGCGCTGGCGATGACCACCCCGGGTGACACGTCGATGGCGAACCGTGCCGAGGTGCTCAAGCTGGCCGGTGGCGGCGGCGCCCGCGTCGACCGCTGACCAGAGACGAGAAGAGGGGCCCGGTCGACCGGGCCCCTCTTCTCATGCGTGGATCACTTCACGTCGTCGTCGACCCAGTCGAAGGTCTTGGTGACGGCCTTCTTCCAGAGCCGGTACTGCCGGTCGCGCTCGGAGGAGTCGATCGCCGACTCCCAGCGCTTGTCCTCGGCCCAGTTGTCGATGACGTCCTGCTCGCCGTTCCAGAAGCCGACCGCGATACCGGCGGCGTAGGCGGCACCCAGCGCGGTGGTCTCAGCGACCTTCGGCTTGATCACCGGGACGTCGAGGATGTCCGCCTGGAACTGCATCAGCAGGTTGTTGGCGGTCATGCCGCCGTCCACCTTGAGCTCGGTGAGCGCCACACCGGAGTCGGCGTTCATCGCGTCCATCACCTCGCGGGTCTGGAAGGCGGTGGCCTCCAGCGCGGCGCGGGCGATGTGGTTGCGATTCACGAACCGGGTCAGGCCGACCAGGGCGCCGCGGGCGTCGGAGCGCCAGTACGGGGCGAACAGGCCGGAGAACGCCGGCACGAAGTACGCGCCGCCGTTGTCGTCGACCTTGTTGGCCAGGTACTCGATGTCCGGGGCGTCCATGAACATGCCCAGGTTGTCGCGCAGCCACTGCACCAGCGATCCGGTGACCGCGATCGAGCCCTCCAGCGCGTACACCTGCGGGGCGTCGCCGATCTTGTAGGCGACGGTGGTGAGCAGGCCGTTCTTGGAGGCCACCGGCTCGGTGCCGGTGTTCAGCAGCATGAAGTTGCCGGTGCCGTAGGTGTTCTTGGCGTTGCCGACCTCGAAGCAGGCCTGGCCGAAGGTCGCGGCCTGCTGGTCGCCCAGGATGCCCGCGATCGGCACGCCCGGGACCAGACCGCCCTTGCGGCCCTCGCCGTAGACCTCGGAGGAGGAGCGGATCTCCGGCAGCATGGACAGCGGGATGCCCATCTCCGCCGCGATCTCCTCGTTCCAGGTGAGGTCGTCGACGTTCATCAGCAGGGTGCGCGAGGCGTTGGTGACGTCGGTGACGTGGATGCCGCCCTCGACCCCGCCGGTCATGTTCCACAGCACCCAGGAGTCGGTGTTGCCGAAGGCCAGCTCGCCGCGCTCGGCCTTCTCCCGCGCACCCTCGACGTTGTCCAGGATCCAGCGGATCTTCGGGCCGGAGAAGTAGGTCGCCAGCGGCAGGCCGGTGCGCTCCTTGTAGCGTTCGGCGCCGCCGCCGAGCGCGGCCAGGTCGTCGCAGATCTTCTGGGTGCGGGTGTCCTGCCAGACGATCGCGTTGTAGACCGGCTGACCGGTGGTGCGGTCCCAGACCACCGCGGTCTCGCGCTGGTTGGTGATGCCGATCGCGGCCAGGTCGGTGTAGGTCTTGTTGGCGCGGGTGAGCGCCAGGCCGACGACCTCGCGGACGTTGGTCCAGATCTCGTTCGGGTCGTGCTCGACCCAGCCGGCCCGCGGGAAGATCTGCTGGTGCTCGGTCTGGCCGACCGACACGATCTGGCCGCTGTGGTCGAAGATGATCGCCCGGGACGAGGTGGTGCCCTGGTCGATGGCCATGACGAACGTGGAGGACATGTCACTTCCTTTGTCTGGAGGTGCGGAGCGGGGTCCGCGGCGCTGCAGGGGGATCACGCGGGTCGGGCGACGTCGTCGCGGCCCGACCCGCGTGCGAGGTGCGGAGGGTCAGGCGACCCAGCCCAGGCCGGCGGCCAGCAGACCGCCGAGGATGCCGCCGACTGCCGGGCCGAGCACCGGCACCCAGGCGTACGACCAGTCGGAGGAGCCCTTGCCCTTGATCGGCAGCAGGGCGTGCGCGATACGCGGCCCGAGGTCACGGGCAGGGTTGATGGCGTAGCCGGTCGGGCCACCGAGGCTGGCGCCGATGCCGACCACGACCAGCGCCACGCCGAGCGGGCCGATCTGGGCCGGGGTGTTGCCGCTGACGACCACCCAGAACACCAGCACGAAGGTCGCGATGACCTCGGTGACGAAGTTCCAGCCGTAGGAGCGCAGCTCCGGACCGGTGGAGAACACGCCGAGCTTCACGGCGGGATCGGCGTCCTCGTCGAAGTGCTTCTTGTAGGCGAGGTACGCCAGCGCGGCACCGAGCGCAGCACCGGCCATCTGGGCCGTGATGTAGAGGAAACCGTTGGCGGCGGACACCTCGACGCCCGGGGCGAACTCGTCCTTCCCGGCCGCCCAGATGCCCAGCGTGACCGCGGGGTTCAGGTGCGCGCCGGACTTGAACGCCACGTACACACCGGCGAAGACCGCGAGGCCCCAGCCGAAGTTGATCATCAGGGTGCCGCCGGCGAAGCCCTTGGTCTTGGGCAGGATGACATTCGCCACCACGCCGGCACCGAGCAGCAGCAGCACGGCGGTGCCGAGGAATTCGGACAGGAAGACCTGTCCCATCGAGATGGACTCCACAGTCGACCTCTTTCTGGACGTCGTTGTCTACAGGGGATCCGGTCCGCCGGGAAGGCTCTCCCGACGGACCGGGGTCGAACACTCAGATCATGTACCGGCCGGGCCCGAGGCGGCACGGGTCTCGGGGGAGGAACCCGGCTTGGTCCCGCCCTCGACCCGGTCGCCGCCCTGGAGCGGGACCATCGGGGCGAGGTCATCCGCCTGCAACCGGGCCACCTCGGCCGCGGCGTCGTCCGGCTGCTGGGCAGCGGCGAACTCCGCCTCGGCACGGGACCGGTAGGCGGCGATCTCCTTCTCGCGGGTGGCGGCGTCCCAGCCGAGTCGCGGACCGATCAGGTCGGCGATCTCCTCCAGCGCGCCCACACCCTTGTCCGCCTGCTCGTAGTTCAGGCGGGTGCGGTGCATCAGCACGTCGTCCAGGTGCAGCACGCCCTCGTGGGTGGCGGCGTAGACGACCTCGGCCCCGATGTACGCGGGGGCGTTCTCCAGCGGCTCGGCCAGCTCCGGCTCGGCCTCGATCAGGTCGATCAGCTCGTGGACCAGCGACCCGTAGCGGTGCAGCAGGTGGTCCATCCGGCCGCGGTCCCAGCCGTAGCGCTTGGCGGTGTCGCGGGACTGCCGCTGCACGACCTCCAGGCCCTCGGCGCCGACCAGCGGCACCCGGTCCGTGATCGACGGCAGCGTGGTCGCGCGGGAGCCGATCGCGAAGTCGACCGCGTCCTTGGCCATCACCCGGTAGGTGGTGAGCTTGCCGCCCGCGATCACGGTCAGGCCCGGGGTCGGCGAGGCGACCGTGTGCTCGCGGGAGACCTTGGCGGAGGAGGTGCCCTCCTTGGTGCCCGGCTGCAGCAGCGGCCGCAGGCCGGCCCAGGTGCCGATGACGTCCTCGCGGGTCAGCGGCCGGGCCAGCACCGCGTTGGCGTGGTCGATCACGTAGTCGATGTCCGCGCTGGTGGCGACGGGGTGGGTGAGCTCCTGCTCCCACGGGGTGTCCGTGGTGCCGATCACCCAATAGCGGGACCACGGGATCACGAACAGCACCGACTTCTCGGTCTGCAGGATCAGGCCGGTGTTCCCGGCGATCCGGTCCCGGGGCACGACGATGTGGATGCCCTTGGACGCCAGCACCCGCAGGCCGCCCTCGGTCCCGGCCAGGCCCTCGGTCTTCTCGGTCCAGACGCCGGTGGCGTTGATGACGTGCCGGGCCCGGACGGTGAACTGCTCACCGGTCTCCAGGTCCACCAGCTCGGCACCCGTGACCGCGCCGCCGGGGGTGGTGGTGAGGCGGACGACCTGGGTGCGGGAGGCCGCGTGCGCGCCGTAGCTCACCGCGGTGCGCACCAGGGTGGACACCAGCCGGGCGTCGTCGACGGCGGCGTCCCAGTACCGGACCGCACCGACCGCGGCGTCGTGGCGCAGGTCGGGGAACAGCTTCTCCATGCCCTGGCGGGTCAGGTGCCGGTGGATCGGCATCGCCCGCTCGCGGCCGGACACGCTCGCCAGGGTGTCGTACAGCGCGACACCGGCGCCGACGTAGGCACGCTCCCAGACCCGGTGCTCCAGCGGGTAGAGGAAGGACACCGGCTTCACCAGGTGCGGAGCCAGGGTGTTGATCAGCAGATCGCGCTCGGTCAGCGCCTCGCGGACCAGGTGGAAGTCGAGCATCTGCAGGTAGCGCAGGCCACCGTGCACCAGCTTGCTCGAGCGGCTCGACGTGCCCGACGCCCAGTCCTGCGCGTCGATGACCGCGGTGGACAGGCCACGGGTGACCGCGTCCAGCGCGATGCCGGCACCGGTGACACCGCCGCCGATCACCAGCACGTCGAGTTCGGGACCCCCCTCCGAGGTGGAACGCAGGGTCGCCAGGGCGTCCTCGCGCAGCTGGGGGGTCAGTGCTGCCGTCCTCATGGGTGTCTCTCTCCGATGCGTCGCCGTCGGCCGCTCGTCCCGGTCGTGCGCGGCTGCTCGCACGGCTGGGACTTCGGTCCTGCCTGGGGCTATCGTCAGGGTCCGCGAACAGACGCGCAACTGCTGTGCACGAACGTGCAGTCACCAAGGAGGGTGAATGGCCGACCGGGACCAGGACGTGCTGCGCGCGGCGTCGATGTACTACCTCCAGGACGTGAAGATGGAGGTCATCGCCCGGCACCTGGGCACCTCGCGCTCCACGGTGTCGCGACTGCTCAAGCAGGCGCGGGAGAGCGGCCTGGTCGAGATCACGCTCCGGCCGTCGACCACCCGCGGCCCCGGTCTGGGACGGTCGATCTCCGCCGCCTTCGGCATCGAGACCTACGTGGTGCCGGTCCCGGACACCGCCGAGGAGATCGAACGCCTCGACCAGGTCGCGAGGACCGCGGCCCGGCTGCTGTCCAGCTGGTTCGACTCGGACATGATCCTGGGCGTCGCCTGGGGCACCACGCTGGCCGCGATCAGCCGCCGGCTGCAGCCCAAGGCCACCCGCGGGTCGGTGGTGGTGCAGCTCAACGGGGCGGCGAACACCCGCACCTCCGGCATCGAGTACGCCAGCGACCTGATCGCGTCCTTCGGCGCGGCCTACGGGGCCGCGGTGCACCACTTCCCGGTCCCGGCGTTCTTCGACTACCCGGAGAGCAAGCAGTCGATGTGGCGGGAGCGGTCGGTCCGCCGGGTGCTGGACGAGCAGGCCCGGGCGGACATCGCGCTGTTCTCGGTGGGCTCGGTCACCGGGTCGCTGCCCTCGCACGTGTACTCGGCCGGGTATCTGGACTCCAGTGACGTCGACCTGCTGCACGACCAGGGCGTGGTCGGGGACGTGTGCACCGTCTTCCTGCGTGCGGACGGCTCCTGGCAGGACGTCCCGTTGAACGCCCGGGCCACCGGTCCGACGCCCGAGCAGCTGCGGCGGATCCCGCGCCGGCTGTGCGCGGTCGCGGGGGACACCAAGGCGGTGCCGCTGCTCGCGGCCCTGCGTGCGGGGACGGTCACGGACCTGGTCGTCGACGAGCGCACCGCGGCCCGGCTGCTGGACCTGGTCTGATCCCGGCGCGGCGCCGGAGTCTCGCTGTCCGGGACGCGCGACGTGCGGGAGGCGCGGCCGGTCGTAGGTTGGGTCCGTGACCTCGCGCGATGACACCCCGATCCGGATCCGCCCCGCCCTGCCCGCGGACGTGCGACGGATCGGCGCGCTGGTCCAGCCCTACGCGGACGAGCGCATCCTGCTGGCCAAGGAGTGGGTCGGCTACTACGAGGCCGTGCAGGAGTTCCTGGTGGCCGAGGCGCCGGACGGCACCCTGATCGGCTGCGGCGCGCTGCACGTCATGTGGGAGGACCTGGCCGAGATCCGCACGCTCGCGGTCGCCGGCGACTGGCGCAAGCGCGGGGTCGGCCATCTGCTGCTGGACGCGCTGACCGAGCGGGCGCGCGGCCTCGGTCTGCGCCGGCTGTTCTGCCTGACCTTCGAGGTCGACTTCTTCGCGGGACACGGCTGGTCGCCGATCGACGGCACCCCGGTCGACCAGCAGGTGTACGCCGAGCTGCTGCGCTCGCAGGACGACGGCGTGGCCGAGTTCCTGGACCTGGCGCGCGTGAAGCCGAACACCCTGGGCAACACCCGGATGCTGGTCGAGCTGGACCGCGGGTGACGGCGGACGCCGCGCCGAGCACGGAGGAGGTCGGGCGCCGGGCGGAACGGCTGAAGGAGCGCGTCTACGTCACGTTCGCGGCGCTCGCCGTGGTGATCGCCCTGCGCGATCACCTGGAGAGCCCCGGCGCCGCGACCAGGACGCTGGCCATCACGGTGGGTGGGACGCTGCTGGCCGTCCTGGTGGCGGATCTGGTGTCGCACGTGGTGGTGCATCAGGCGCTGCCGGACCGGGACGAGCTCCGGCACATGCTGTCGGTGACCCGCAGCGGGCTGCTCCCGGTGGTCCTCCCGCTGCTGTACCTCGCGATGGCGACGGCGGGCATCTGGTCGGTGGGTGCCGCGCTGCGGGCCTCGACGATCGCGCTGGTCGTGACGCTGGTGGTCATCGGCTGGGCGGCCGCGCGCCGACTGCGGCTGACCCTGGTCCAGCGACTGGTGGTGCTGGGGGCCGAGGGGGTGCTCGGCGTGGGGGTGGTGCTGCTGGAGCTCGCCGCGCACCGCTGACCCGGGTGTCAGCTCGGCAACCGGTACGCCGGCTCCTCGTCCGACCCCACCTGTTCCACCAGGCCGTCCGCGAGCAGTGACGCGAGGCACCGCTCACGCTGCACGTCGTCCGACCACACGGCCGCGATCGCGAAGGCCGGTGCGGGTTCCAGGGCCTCGCGGAGCAGCGCCATGATCCGGCCGCGCACCTGACGGTCGGTTCCCGCCCAGGCCTGGGTCCGGCGGCGGCCGGCGTGCGCGTCGGCCGGGAACCCGGCGGCACGCCAGGCGCACAGGCCGCGGACCGGGCAGGCCTCACAGCGCGGTGACCGGGCGGTGCACACCAGTGCGCCCAGCTCCATCGAGGCCGCCGCCCAGCGTGCGGCCGCCGCGTCGTCGCCGGGCACGAAGGCCCCGGCCAGGCGGCGCTCGGCGGCGGTCAGGGCGGGCGCAGGCAAGGCGATCCCCTCGGCGACCCGGGCCAGCACCCGGCGGACGTTGGTGTCGAGCACGGTGGAACGCAGTCCGTGGGCGAAGGCCCGGACCGCGGCGGCGGTGTACTCGCCGATCCCGGGCAGGGCGCGCAGCTCGGTGTCGTCGGTGGGCAGCTCGCCGCCGTGCCGCTCGACGACGGCCCGGGCGCAGTCGCGCAGGCGCAGCGCCCGGCGGGGGTAGCCGAGCCGGTCCCAGGCGCGCAGCACGTCCGCGGGGGCGGCCGCCGCCAGGTCGGCGGGGGTGGGCCAGCGGGTCATCCAGGCGCGCCAGGCCGGTTCCACCCGGACCACCGGGGTCTGCTGCAGCATGACCTCGCTGACCAGGACGCCGTAGGGGGTGCGGTCCTCCGCTCGCCAGGGCAGGTCGCGGGCGTGGCCGACGAACCAGTCGACGGTGAGATCGCGGATCTCCGCGATCTCCTCGGCGGGGACCGGCTCGAGGTCGGGGCTGGCGGCGGCAGGCACGGGGGACATCCTCACATCCGGCGTGCCGCACCCGGCGCGGCCCGGCGTGCTGGCTACGGTGTTCGGCAGGCGGACGGGGAGGAGTCGACCATGAGCGTGCTGCGCCCGACCGGGCCGGAACCGGCGGCTGTCTACTGGCGACGGCGAGCGGTGGTGCTGCTCGCACTGGTCGTGGTCGTCGTCCTGGTGGTCGTGATCGTGCGGGCCCTCACCGGCGGTGGTCCCGCCGAGCCCGCCGCGGACCCGGCACCGAGCGAGAGCACGCAGACCGAGGAACCGGACGCGGGGGCGGTCGCCTGCGACCCGGCGAACCTGACCATCCAGCTCAGCGCGGACGCGACGACCTATCCGGAGGGCGCGGCGCCGCTGTTCACCGCGACCATGACCAACTCCGGGACCACCCCGTGCCTGCTGGACGCCGGGGACGCGCAGCGGCAGATCGTGGTCACCTCCGGCACCGACCGGATCTGGGCCAGCACCGACTGCGGCGGGGGTGAGGCGCTGCAGCTGCTGCTCGGTGCGGGGCAGGCCGACCAGCGACAGACGCAGTGGGACCGTACCCGATCGGACGAGGCCTGCTCCACCGGGCTGCCCGCGCCGGGCGCCGGGACCTACCAGGCGGTGCTCACCCTGGACGGCGTGAGCACCGACCCGGTGGTCTTCACGCTCGGCTGATCAGGGCGTGACCACGATCTTGCCGCGGGTGTGGCCCCCGGCGAGCTCGTCGTAGGCCTCCGCGGCGCGCTCCAGCGGGTAGCTCGCGGACAACTCGATCCGCAGGTCGCCGTCGGCCGCGAGCTGCGCGAGCTCGGCCAGGTCGTCGGAGTCGGGGCGGACCCACACGTAGTCACCGCCGAACTCGGTGCGGGCGCGCGGGTCGGCGATCGACACGACGGCCCCGCCCGGGCGGCGCAGCTGATCGGTGGCGTCCATCGCCGGTCCGCCGACGTAGTCCAGGATCACGTCCACGCCCTCGGGCGCCAGGGCACGGACCGCGGCGACCAGCCCGTCGCCGTAGTTCACCGGCTCGGCCCCCAGTGCCCGCAGGTAGTCGTGGTTGCGCTCGGAGGCGGTGCCGATCACGTGAGCGCCGGCCCGCACGGCCAGCTGGACGGCGATCGACCCGACGCCACCGGCCGCGGCGTGCACCAGGACGGTGTCGCCGCTGGTCACGCCGGAGCGGCGCAGGCTCTGCAGCGCCGTCAGACCGGCGAGCGGCAGCGCGGCGGCCCGGTCGAAGTCGAGTCCGGCGGGCTTGCGGGCGGCGGTGCGCACCGGGACCTGCACGTACTCGGCCAGGGTGCCGTCCTGGACGGTGTCCTTGCGGGCGTAGGCCAGGATCTCGTCGCCCTCGGCGAACTCCGGCGTGTCCAGTCCGGCCTTCACCACCACGCCGGCGACGTCCCAGGCCGGGATCGCCGGGAAGCGGGTGTCGATGATCCCCTGGAGGTACCCCTCACGGACCTTGTAGTCGACCGGGTTGATCCCGGCGGCCACCACCTTCACCAGCACGGAGTCCGGGCCGACGTGCGGCTCGGGCTGTTCGGTGACCTGCATGACCTCGGCGCCGCCGAAGCGGTCGTAGCTGACTGCCTTCATGCTTCGCGCAACCAGGGGCGGCGCGCGGGCATTCCGTCAGACGTAGCGCTCCAGGATGCTGGACTCGGCCAGCCGGGACAGCCCCTCGCGCACGGCGCGGGCCCGCTGTTCGCCGACGCCGTCCACCGCCATCAGATCGTCGATGCTCGCCGCGAGCAGCTTCTGCAGGCCGTTGAAGTGGCCGACCAGGCGGTCCACGATCGCGGCGGGCAGCCGGGGCACCTTGGACAGCAGACGGTAGCCGCGCGGGGCGACCGCGGAGTCCAGCACCTCGACCGCGCTGGGGAGGCCGAGCACCCGGGCCATCGCGGAGAGGTCGAGCAGCTCGGTCGAGTCCAGGGCGGCGAGCGCGGTCTGCACCTGCTCCTGGGTCCGGCGCGCGGTGTCGACGTAGTCGCGGACCACCAGGTCGGCGTCCGACCCGACCCCGCCGGTGAGCTCGTCCAGCTGGAGGGACAGCAGCCGGCCGTCGGTGCCGAGCTCGACCACGTAGCCCGCGATCTCCTCCGAGATCCGGCGGACCATCTCCAGCCGCTGCACCACGACGCAGACGTCGCGCACGGTGACCAGGTCCTCGATCTCCAGTGCGGACAGGGTGCCGGCGACCTCGTCCAGGCGGGACTTGTAGCGCTCCAGGGTGGCCAGCGCCTGGTTGGCGCGGGCCAGGATGGCGTCGGCGTCCTCCAGCACGTGCCGCTGGCCCTCGACGTAGAGCGCGATGATCCGCATCGACGCGGACACCGAGATCACCGGCAGGCCGGTCTGCTTGGCGACCCGCTCCGCGGTGCGGTGCCGGGTCCCGGACTCGGAGGTGCTGATCGAGGCGTCCGGCAGCAGCTGCACGGCCGCGCGCAGGATCCGGCCCCGGTCGGGGTCCATCACGATCGCGCCGTCCATCTTGGCCAGCTCGCGCAGCCGGGTGGCGGAGAACTCGACGTCCAGCTCGAACCCGCCGGAACAGATGCTCTCCACGGTGGCGTCGTGGCCGAGGACGATCAGCGCGCCGGTGCGGCCGCGCAGGATGCGCTCCAGGCCGTCGCGCAGTTCGGTGCCGGGGGCGACGGCGGCCAGGGTGGAGCGGAGCAGATCGTCCGCCGGGAAGGTGGGCACGCCGCGATCCTACGGGTCGGGCCGGTTCCGCGGTGGGTGAGCCGCCCGGCGTGTGGGCGGTCGCGGTTAGCGTGGCCGCGTGAGCACCAGCACCTCTCGTTCCTCCCGCGCGGCCCGGACGCCCCGGGCCGGTTACCGCTGCTCGGAGTGCGGCTGGACCACCAGCAAGTGGGTGGGCCGGTGCGGCGAGTGCCAGACCTGGGGCAGCGTGACCGAGGACGGCGGTGCGGGGGGTGCCGCGCCGCGGACCGTGGCGAGCACTCCGCCACGGGGTGCCGCCCGGCCGATCGCGCAGATCGACGTCGAGACCAGCCGTTCGCGCCCGACCGGGGTGGACGAGCTGGACCGCGTGCTCGGCGGTGGCCTGGTGCCCGGCGCGGTGGTGCTGCTCGCGGGGGAGCCCGGGGTGGGCAAGTCGACCCTGCTGCTCGACGTGGCCAGCCGGGTCGCGGAGTCCGAGGGGCGCACCGTGCTCTACGTGACCGGCGAGGAGTCGGCCGGTCAGGTCCGGCTGCGGGCGGAGCGGATCGGTGCGCTGGCCGATCGGCTGCTGCTGACCGCGGAGACCGACCTGTCCACCATCCTGGGGCACATCGAGCAGTCCGGGCCGGACCTGCTGGTCCTCGACTCGGTGCAGACCGTCGCCTCCGCGGAGGTCGAGGGGTCGCCGGGCGGGGTGGCCCAGGTCCGGGAGGTCGCGGGGTCGCTGATCGCCGCCGCCAAGCAGCGCAACCTGTCGGTGGTGCTGGTCGGCCACGTGACCAAGGACGGCTCGGTGGCGGGCCCGCGCACCCTGGAGCACCTGGTGGACGTGGTCTGCCAGTTCGAGGGTGACCGGCACTCCCGGCTCCGCCTGCTGCGGGCGACCAAGAACCGGTTCGGCCCGACGGACGAGGTCGGCTGCTTCGACCTGAACGAGAGCGGGATCGTCGGGCTGGCGGACCCCTCCGGGCTGTTCGTGTCCAACGAGCGCCATCACGTGCCGGGCACCTGCGTCACGGTCACGCTCGAGGGGCGGCGGCCGCTGGCCACCGAGGTCCAGTCGCTGGTGGCCCCGAGCATGCTGTCCAACCCGCGACGGACCACCAGCGGCGTCGACGGGTCGCGACTGGCGATGGTGCTGGCCGTGCTGCAGCGGCGGGCCGGGCTCAAGGTCGCCGACCAGGACGTGTACGTGTCCAGCGTCGGCGGTGCGCGGGTGGTCGAGCCCGCCGCGGACCTCGCGCTGGCGCTGGCGACGGTGAGCTCCCGGGAGAACGTGCCGCTGCCGCCGCGGCTGGTCGCGATCGGCGAGGTCGGGCTGGCGGGGGAGATCCGGCCGGTGACCGGGACGGTGCGCCGGCTGTCCGAGGCGGCCCGGCTGGGCTTCACCCACGCGGTGGTCCCGGCGGGATCGATCGAGCCGGGTCAGGCGCCCGCCGGCATGACGGTGGCGCAGGCGGCGGACCTGATGGAGGCCGTCCGGGCGACCCGCACTGGTGGCTGACTGAACAACTGTTTAGTCTGCTGTACATGCGTTCAGCAGACGACCTCACCGCCCGGGCCCGGATCCGGGACGCCGCAATGCTGTGCTTCGCCCGGGACGGGTTCGGCGTCGGCGTACGGGCGATCGCCGAGGACGCGGGGGTCAGCCCGGCGCTGGTGATCCACCACTTCGGCTCCAAGGACGGGCTGCGGGCGGCCTGCGACGACGAGGCGCTGGCCCGGATCCGGCACCGCAAGGAGCAGTCGCTGACCGTCGACACCCCGAGCGAGGTGATGGCCGAGCTCGGTGACCTCACCCGGTACGGCCCGGTCTTCGGCTACGTGGTGCGCAGCCTGGCGGTCGGGGGCGCCCTGGCCGGCCGGTTCGTCGACCACATGGTCGAGGCCACCCGGGAGTACCTGGCCGCCGGCGAACGGGCCGGCACCGTGCGTCCGTCCCGCGACCCCGAGCTGCGTGCCCGGTACGCGGTCGCCCAGAGTGTCGGTCTGCTGCAGCTGACCCTGATCGAGGCCGAGGCGGGACGTGCGCCCTCGCCGACGCTGGAGCCGGTCGCGGCCTTCGCGGAGCTGGCCCGGTGGGCCGTGCTGCCCGCCCTGGAGCTCTACACCGAGGCGATGCTCACCGACACCGGGATGCTCGACGCCTACCTCGCCCAGCAGGAGGACCGATGACCAGCAGCATCGTGATGTCCGGCGTGGTCAAGCGGTTCGGACGGCGCACCGCGCTGGACGGCCTCGACCTGGAGGTCGCGACCGGGGAGGTGCACGGGTTCCTCGGACCGAACGGTGCGGGGAAGTCGACCAGCATCCGGGTGCTGCTCGGACAGATCCGTGCGGACGCCGGACGGACCGAGCTGCTGGGCGGCGATCCGTGGCGGGACGCGGTCGCGCTGCACCGGCGACTGGCCTACGTGCCGGGCGAGGTCGCGTTGTGGCCCAGCCTGACCGGCGGCGAGGCGATCGACCTGCTCGGACGACTGCGCGGCGGGGTCGACCCCGTCCGGCGACGGGAGCTGACCGAACTCTTCGAGCTGGACCCGACCGTGCGGATGCGCGCCTACTCCAAGGGCAACCGGCAGAAGGTCGCCCTGGTCGCCGCCCTGGCCGCCGACACCGAGCTGCTGCTGCTCGACGAGCCGACCAGCGGCCTCGACCCGCTGATGGAGGCCGTGTTCACCGAGTGCATCCGTCAGGTCGCCGCGCAGGGCCGGACCGTGCTGCTGTCCAGTCACATCCTGGCCGAGGTGGAGGCGCTCTGTGACCGGGTGACGATCGTCCGCGGCGGTCGGCAGGTCCGCTCCGGCACCCTGGACGAGCTCCGGGGCCGCACCCGCACCTCCGTCCGCCTGCAGGTGGCGGACGACGACGCGGCGACCGCCCTGGTCGGCGAGCTCGACGCGACCGACGGGGTGCACGACGTCGACCGGGACGGCGCCCGGGTCCGGTTCCAGGTCGACGGCGACCGGCTGCCCGACCTGCTGGAGTCGCTCGGCCGGCACCGGGTCCACGCGCTGACCGCCCACCCGCCGACGCTGGAGGACCTGTTCCTGCGCGAGTACGGCGGCGTGCGATGACCGGCGCCTGGCAGCTGGCGCGGGCCGGGCTGCGGGCCGAGCGGGTGCGCCTCGCGGTCTGGGCGCTCGCGGTCTGGCTGATCACGGCCGGTTCGGTGAGTTCGGAGTCGCAGGTCTTCGGGACCGCTGCGGCCCGGGCCGCCCGGGCCGAGCTGATCCGGTCGCCCGCTGCCACCGCCCTGGCCGGACCGGGCTACGGCCTGGACGACTATACCCTCGGCGCGATGGTGGCCAATGAGCTGCTCGGCTGGGTGGCACTGCCGGTCGCCCTGATGTCCGCGTTCCTGGCCGTGCGGCAGTTGCGCGGGGCCGAGGAGTCCGGATCGATGGAGTTGGTCCGGGCCGCCCCGGTCGGACGCGCCGCACCGGTGCCCGCGGCGCTGACCGTGGTGCTGATCGCGGACGTGGTGATCGGCGCAGGGCTGGTGGTGGTGCTGATCGCCGGGGGCTTGCCGCTGCCCGGTGCACTGGCCTTCGGCGCCGGAGCGGCCGGGGTCGGACTGGTGTTCGGCGCGCTGGGGGCGGGCGCCGCACAGCTCACCGCCCGGGCCAGGACCGCCTCCGCGTCGGCCGCGGCGCTGGTCGGCGTCGGCTACCTGCTCCGCGCAGTCGGCGACGTGCGCGCCCCGGAGTCCGGCAGCGTGCTCAGCTGGCTCAGCCCGTTCGGGTGGGCGCAGGCCGCGCGGGCCTGGGTCGGCGAACGGTGGTGGCCGCTGCTGCTGCTCCCGGCGGCCGCGCTGTGCTGCGCCGGGATCGCCGGCCGGGTCGCCGCCCGGCGTGACCTCGGGTCCGCCCTGGTGCCGGATCGACCCGGGCGCTCCACCGCCTCACCCCGGCTGCGCGGGCTGTTCGCCGTGACGGTGCGTCGACAGGGCGGGTCGGTGCTGGCCTGGACGCTCGGCGCGGCCGCCCTGTGTGCGCTGGTCGGGGTGCTCGCCCGGCAGGTGCTCGACTTCGTGGCCGAGCAGCCGGACCTGGCGCGGATCCTGTCCGCCGGCGGCAGCGGTCCGGCGACCGACCCGGTCTTCGCCCGGTACCTCGTGCTGGCCACCTGCCTGGCGGCCGCGGCCGGGGTCTCGGGCACCGCGGCGTTGCACGGCGAGGAGCTGATCGGCCGGGCCGGACACGTCCTCGCCGGACCGGTGGCCCGGGTGCGGTGGCTGCTGCCTCAGCTCGCGGTGCCCGTGCTCGGCTCCGCGCTGGTGCTCGTCACCGGCGGGCTCTCGATGGGGCTGGCCGCCGCGGGCACCCTCGACGACCCCGGCCAGATCCCGCACCTGACCGCGGCGGCGCTGGTGAACCTGCCGGTGGTGTGGTTGCTCACCGGTCTGACCGCTCTGCTCGTGGGCGCGGCACCCCGGTGGCTCGCCGTCGGGTGGGCCTACCTCGGATACGTGGCGCTCACCGGTCTGCTGGCCGGCCTGCTGCCCGACGGCGCGGACGCGCTGTCCGTGCTGCGCCTGATGCCCTCGTTGCCCGGTGACCCGATGGCCTGGACCCCGGTCCTGGTGTGCGGAGCGGCCGCGGTGGCGCTGGTCGGCGGTGGGGTGTGGGGTCTGCGGCGGCGCGATCTGGTGGCCTGAGCAGGGCACCCGGACGACACGACGACGCCCCGATAACCCGGAAGGGTGAAGGCGCGACGACTAGGCTGCCCGGGATCATGCGGGGAGACACCAATGACTGAGCGCGACACCCGGTCGGACCAGACCGTCGACACCGACGGGCAGCGGTCCGCCGACCCCGCGACTCCGGCCGCGACCCCGCCGCCCGCGGTGCCGTCCGCCTTCGGCAGTGCGCCGGCGGGATGGCAGCCCGGTACGTCCACCACGATGTCGGACGCCTCCGCCCCGGCCGAACCCGCGCCGGTGACCGGCACGCATCCGCTGCCCGTGGTGCCGAGTCGGCGCTCGCTGCGCGGCAAGCCGCCGGTGAGCACGGCGGCGATCCCGGTGGTGCCGAAGCCCGTCGCCGGTGCGCCGGCGTCGACACCGGCCGCGCCGCCGACCCCCACGACCCGACCAGTGGCACCCTCGAACGCGCCCGCCCCGTCCGCCGTCGGCGCCGACGCTCCGACCGCAGCCGTAGCTCCGACCGCATCCGATGCTCCGACCGCAGCCGCGCCCGCGACCCGGCTCTCCGGCTCCGTCCTGCCGCGTCGCACGGCCGGAAGCCGTGCCACCGTCGCCGATGCCGCTCCGGCGGCCACCGGCTCCTCCGTCGATGCCGCTCCGGTCGCCACCGGGTCCTCCGCCGTGCCGCCCGCCGTCAGCTTCGATCAGACCGTCGCCGGGCCGGACCCCTCGTCGGCCGTCCCGGCACCGCCCACGCCGACCCCGCAGCCCGCCTGGCACCCGATCACCGGTGCGACGCAGGTCGTCGCGGCCGCGGACGCGCCCTGGAAGCCGGTCACCGGTGCCCAGCCGGTGGTGCCGGCCGCCGCACCGCGCGCGATCGCGACGCCGTCGACGCCGGCCGGGCAGCCCGATCCCACCCGGCCGCAGCTCGTGCCGACCGGGCACGCCTCGGCTCCCGAACCGCCCGCGTCCGGGGCAGTCGACCACTCGGAGGAACCCGTGTCCGACACCCGTCGCAGCCGTCGCGGCCTGTGGATCACCCTGATCGTCGTCGGTGTCCTGGTGCTGGGAGGTGCCGGTGCGGCCGCCTGGTACCTGATGAACCGGGATCAGCCGGCCGCCGAGCAGCAGGTGGTCCAGGCGCCGTCGCCGACCAGTGCGCTGACGGCGATCGACCGGACCGCCACCACCGCCTTCGCCGCGGACCTGCCCGCCACCGTGCTGCAGTACGCCCTGACCGCCACGGCGGACGACGCGGAGTGGACCGGTGCCGGGGCGCTGGAGTCGTACCTCGACACCTACGCCGACGAGGCCGGTGACCAGCTGACGGTGCACTCCGGCCAGTGGGCGACCGCCGAGGAGGCCACCGCGCAGCAGGCCGCGCTCGCGACCGCCGTGACCGGTGAGGTGCTGAGCACCGGACCGGTCACGGTGGCCGGGACGGACACCGGCGTCGTGACGGTCGTCGACCGGGGCGACGGCACCGGCACCGCGGTGTGGAACAACGGCACCGCGGTGTTCGTGCTGACCGCCCCGGTCGCCGACGTGAGCAACGCTTTCGCCGCCTACCCGGTCTGATCGCGGGCTCAGTCGCCGCTGAGGTCGTACACGGTCGTCCCGTCGACGTCCTGGGCGGTGTAGTTCTCCTCCACCCAGGACGTGATCTCCCCGGCGGCGTCGGAACCGCTCGACGACTGGCCGATCGAGTCGCCCGCGATGAAGTAGTGGATCCGGCCGTCGGCGACCAGCGCCTGGAACTCCGCCAGCGTGGGCGAGGGGTCCGAGCCGTTGAAGCCACCGATCGGCATCACCGACTCCTCGATCGCGAGCTGGTACGACGCGGCATTCTGGGACCCGACGGTGGCGGCGGCCCAGGTGTACTCGTCCGCGTCGGTGAGCAGCAGCTCGGCGACCTCGTCGCTGACCTCGGTCCCGCCGAGCAGCCCGCCCATGCCGCCCGTGCCGCCCTGTCCGCCGGTCGAACCACCGGTGGCACCACCCGGCACCGACGGCATTCCGGTGCCGTTGCCGCCGGTCGTTCCGTTCGAGGAGGTGGAGCCGCCCGGTCCGCCGGTGCCGCCGCCGTTCTGACCGCCGCCGTTCTGGGCGCCGGTCCCGCCCGGTGACCCGGCACCCGGAGCGCCGCCGCCGTTCCCGCCCGGGCCGCCGCCGGTGCCGCCGGGAGCGCCGCCCGGGCCGCCCGACCCGGTGCTGACGCTCGGCCCCGCGGTGACGATCGAGCCGGTGTGGCCGGTGGAGACGGTCTGCAGCGTGTAGGCGGTCGGGCCCGCGAGCCCGGCCAGCAGGGCCAGACCGGCCCCGGTGCGCAGCAGGAGGCGGCCCCGGTGCGCCGGACGGAGGAGACGGCCGGCGAGCAGGGCACCCGCGGCGAGCACGCTCGTCACCAGCACCACCCAGCGCAGCCAGCCGAACCAGTCGGCGCTGCGGCCCAGCAGCACCCACGCCCATCCGCCGGTGCCGACGGTCACCGCTGCCACCAGCGGAACCGCCCAGCTCAACCGCCGATGCCGCCAGAGCTCGGCCGCGCCGATGCCGACCAGCGCCGCCACGGCGGGAGCGAGAGCCACCGTGTAGTAGGCGTGGAAGATCCCGGCCATGAAGGAGAAGGTCACCGCGGTGACCACCAGCCAGCCGAGCCAGATGACGACCATCGCCCGGCCGCTGTCGGTCCGGGGCAGACGGCGGAGCAGCCACAGCACGGCGACCGCGACCACCAGGGCAGCGGGCAGCAACCAGGCGATCTGCCCGCCGACCTCCCCGCCGAACAACCGGCCGAGGCCGGTGGAGCCCCACCCGCCTCCGCCGCCGCCGACCGAACCGGTCTCATCGCCGGTGATCCGGCCCAGGCCGTTGTAGCCGAAGGTCAGCTCCAGGAAGGAATTGTCCTGGGACCCGCCGATGTACGGCCGCCAGGACTCGGGCACCAGCTCGACCAGGGCGACCCACCATCCGCCCGCGATCACCATCGCCAGCACGGCGAGCAGGCCGTCGCGGATCCGGCGGCCGATCGTGACCGGCGCAGCCCACAGGAACGCGAGGGCGATGCCGGGCAGGACCAGGAACGCCTGCAACTGCTTGGTCAGGAACGCCAGTCCGACCAGCGCTCCGGCCAGCACCATCCACCGGGTGGTGCGTGGGCCCTCGATCGCCCGCAGCGCGGCGGCCACCGACAGGGTGAGCAGCAGCACGAGCAGGGCGTCCGGGTTGTTGAACCGGAACATCAGCGCCGCGACCGGGGTCAGGGCGAGCACCGTCCCGGCGATCAGGGCGGCCCCCGCGGAGAACCGGCGGCGGACCGAGCTGTAGAGCACGCCGACCGTCGCCACGCCCATCAGCGCCTGCGGGACCAGGATCGACCAGGACGACAGCCCGAAGATCCGGACCGACAGCGCCATCACCCACAGCGACGCGGGCGGCTTGTCCACCGTGATCGAGGCGGCGGCGTCCGACGCGCCGTACAGGAAGGCGCGCCACGAGGTGGACCCCGCCTGGACGGCCGCCGAGTAGAAGGAGTTCGCCCAGCCGGAGGACGACAGGTCCCACAGGTACAGACCCGCGGTGACCGCCAGGAGGGCGACGACGGCGCCCTTCTCCCACCCGGGCCGCTGTCGCCAGCGCGGGGAGAGGTGGCCGGTGCGCGCGGCGTGCGGCACGCGCGCCGCGGCGGGCGCCGGGTCGCTGATCGTCGGGACCGGGTCCGGTCCGGTGGTCGGACGGTGGGTGATGCTCATCGGTGCTCCCCGGGGACGGAGGTCGTGGTGGTCCGGGCGGCGTCGGCGCGGTACGGGGCGGGCGGCCGTCCCGGTCGATCCGGTCGCGACGCGGCGGGGACGGTGGGCGTGGTGGGGGTCGCGGTCGCGCGGGACGAGCTCCCGCGGAACACCCAGGCGCGCAGCAGCAGGAAGCGCAGCACGGTGGCACCCAGATTGGCCGCGACCAGGACGGACAGCTCGACCGCGCGGGAGGCGCCCGGCGCGGTCTGGTGCAGCACCGCCAACGAGCCCGCGGTGAGCGACCAGGCGACGCCGAAGACCAGCAGCCCCTGGCCGTGCTGCCGGGCGAGCCGGTCCGGACCGCGCAGGCCGAAGGTGAGCCGCCGGTTCGCCGCGGTGTTGGCCACCGCGGTGACCAGCAGGGCGGTGACGTTGGCCAGCTGAGCGCCGAACGGGCCCGCGAGCACCAGGTACAGCAGCACGTAGGCGAGCGTGCTCGCCACGCCGATCAGCGCGAACCGGAGCAGCTGGTGCAGCAACGGACGTCCCGGTGGTGCGGAGCTCCGCGAGGGCCGGGGCAGATGCTCCGCGACCTCGGCCAGGGGCAGCCGTCCGGCGAGCAGATCGCGGCCGATCCGGATCGTGCCGCGCAGGTCGGCCAGGGCGGTGGCCACGATGTCGACCCGGGAGTCCGGGTCGTCCACCCAGTCCACCGGCACCTCGTGGATCCGGAGCCCGGCCTTCTCGGCCAGCACCAGCAGCTCGGTGTCGAAGAACCAGCCGGTGTCGGCGACCAGGGGCAGCAGCTCGTGCGCGGCGTCGGAGCGGATCGCCTTGAACCCGCACTGGGCGTCGGAGAACCGTGCGGCCAGGGCGCCGCGCAGCATCAGGTTGTACCCGCGGGAGATCACCTCCCGCTTGGGACCTCGTACCACGCGGGAGCCCCGGGCCAGCCGGGTGCCGATCGCCAGGTGGGAGTGCCCGGAGATCAGCGGGGCGACCAACGGGAGGAGAGCGGCCAGGTCGGTGGACAGGTCGACGTCCATGTAGGCGAGCACCTGCGCATCCGACCCGAGCCAGGCGGTGTGCAGCGCGCGCCCTCGGCCTTTCGCGTCGAGATGGAGCACCCGGACCCCGGGCAGCTCGGCCGCGAGGCGCCGTGCCACGGCGAGGGTGCCGTCGGTGGACGCGTTGTCGGCGACCGTGAGCCGCGCGGGGTAGGGGAACCGGGAATCGAGGAAGGCGCGCACGGTCCGGACCGCGTGCTCCAGCCCCCGCGCCTCGTTGTAGACCGGGATCACCAGGTCCAGCACCGGGGGTGTGACGGGTGAGGTGTCCATGCGATCGAGCGTCGGCCGGTGATCTCCGACCGACGTGAGCAGGGACTGGGCACCGCCTGTGAGGGAAGAGGAGCGCGGACCGACGGGTTGTGCCGGAGTGACCCGATCGCACCGACCGGGCACCAGACGACCCGACGATCGAGGGACGCCGACCCACGGGGCCCGGCGTCGAGGAGGATCATGACCCGCATCGGCACCACCGACCTGGACGTCCTGCCGCTCAACCTGGGCGGCAACGTCTTCGGCTGGACCGCGGACCGGGACCAGTCGTTCGCCGTGCTGGACGCGTTCGCGGCGGCGGGCGGCAGCTTCATCGACACCGCCGACGTCTACTCGCAGTGGGTGGAGGGCAACTCCGGCGGTGAGTCGGAGACGATCATCGGCGAGTGGGTCGCCGCACGCGGCAACCGCGACGACGTCGTGATCGCGACCAAGGTCGGCCAGGCCGCCGCGCAGCCGGGGACCTCCCGTGCCGCGGTGCAGGCCGCGATCGACGGCTCGCTGCGCCGGCTCGGCACCGACCACGTCGACCTGTACTACGCGCACATCGACGACCAGGACACCCCGCTGGAGGAGACGGTCGCCGCGCTCGGCGAGGTCGTCGCCCAGGGCAAGGCCCGCTACGTCGCCGCGTCGAACTTCACCGCCGACCGGCTGGCCAAGGCCCTGGCGATCGCGGACGAGCTCGGGGTGGCCCGGTTCGTGGCGCTCCAGCCGCACTACAACCTGGTGCACCGGGACGAGTACGAGGGCCCCCTGCAGGACCTCGCGGTCGCGGAGGACCTGGCGGTGCTGCCGTACTGGTCGCTGGCCAGCGGGTTCCTCACCGGCAAGTACCGGGACGGCGCCACCGTCGACTCCCAGCGCGCGGGCGGTGCGGGCCGGTACCTGGACGACCGGGGCCGGAACGTGCTGTCCGCGCTGGACCGGGTCGCCGCCGAGACCGGTGCGTCGGTCACCACCGTCGCGCTGGCCTGGTTGCGGGCCCAGCCCGGGATCGCCGCCCCGATCGCCAGCGCGCGCACGACCGAGCAGCTGCCCGACCTGATCGCGGCCGCGACCCTGGAGCTCAGCGGCGCCCAGGTCCAGGCGCTGACGGACGCCTCCGCCTGAGCGGAGCCGTCGGGTCGGGGTCCGGACGGCAGGGGGACCCGTCCGGACCCCGACCGCTCCTCCGGTCGCCCCGGTCTCAGGCCACCGGGTCCGCGCGCGGCAGCCGGACCGTGAACGTGGTCGCACCCGGGGTGCCGTCCGCGACGATCGTGCCGCCGTGCGCCGTGACGACCGCGCGCACGATGGCCAGGCCCAGCCCGGTCGAGCCGGCGGCGCGGTTGCGGGACTCGTCGCCCCGGGCGAAGCGCAGGAACAGGCGGGACAGCAGCGGCTCGGGGATGCCCGGCCCGTCGTCGCGCACCCGCAGCACGACCTCGGAGCCCTCCTCGCGCACGGACACCACCACCCGGGTGCCGGCGGGGGTGTGCACCCGGGCGTTGGACAGCAGGTTGAGCAGCACCTGACGCAGCCGGTGCTCGTCGCCGATCACCGGTGCGGGCGGCTCGTCGTCCTCCTCGCCCAGGTCCAGCCGCCAGTCGTGGTCCGGCCCGGCGACGTGCGCGTCGGCGACCGCGTCCACGGCGAGCCCGGCCAGGTCGACCTCCTGCAGGTCCAGATCGCGGCCGGCGTCCAGGCGGGCCAGCAGCAGCATGTCCTCGACCAGGGTCGTCATCCGCCGCGCCTCCGACTCCACCCGGCCCATGGCGCGCAGCGCGTCCTCCGGCAGGTCCTCGGGCAGGCGCTGCACCAGCTCGGCGTAGCCCCGGATCGAGGCGAGCGGAGTGCGCAGCTCGTGCGAGGCGTCGGCGACGAACCGGCGGACCTGGGTCTCCGACTCGTGCCGGGCCGTCAGAGCGGACTCCACGTGCCCGAGCATCTGGTTGAGGGCGGAGCCGACCTGGCCCACCTCGGTGCCCGGGTCGGTGTCCTGCTCCGGCACCCGCTCGGCGATCTCCACCTCGCCGCGGGCCAGGGGCATCTGGGCGACCCGGGTCGCGGTGGCCGCCACCCGGTCCAACGGGCGCAGCTCGCGCCGGACCAGCACGGTGGCCAGCCAGGCGCCGACCAGCAGGCCGATCGCCGCGACCGCGATCTCCACCGCCAGGAACTTGTCGACCGTCGAGGTGGCACCGGACAGCGGCAGGGCGGTGATCGACAGATCACCGTCGTCGTTCGTGGTGGACACCACGCGGTAGCTGCCGAGCTCCGGCAGCTCCACGGTGACCATCGCGCCGCTGGGGGTCAGGCCGAGCAGCACGTCGAGCTGCTCGTCGGTGAGCTGCTGGCTCACGCCGTCGTCGTCGAGGTAGCCGGACAGTGTCTGGCCGTTCAGCTGGTAGACGTTCACGGTGCCGACGTCCTGGCCGGGCAGGCCGAGCGCGGGCGGCACGTCGGTGCCGGTGGTCGGCGGGGTGGGCTCGGTCCCGGACGAGTCACCGGCGGTCGGTGCGTCCGTGGGCATCCCGTCCCGGAACCGCTCCGGCGCCTGCTCCGCGCGCTGGCTGGCGGACTCCAGCCGCTGGTCGATCTGCCCGATCAGCGAGCTGCGCAGTGCCAGGGTGGACACCACGCCCATGACCGCCGCCACCGAGGCCAGCAGCACCAGCACCACGGCGACCAGACGGCGGCGCAGCGTCCAGCGGGTGCGCGGGCGGGCGGCGGCGACGCTCACGCGGCGGGCTTGAGCACGTAGCCCACGCCGCGCAGGGTGTGCAGCATCGGCTCGCGGCCCTTGTCGATCTTGCGACGCAGGTAGGACACGTACAGCTCGACGATGTTCGCCTGCCCGCCGAAGTCGTACTGCCAGACCCGGTCCAGGATCTGCGCCTTGGACAGCACCCGCTTGGGGTTGCGCATGAAGTAGCGCAGCAGCTCGAACTCGGTGGCGGTCAGCCGGATGTCCTCGCCGCCACGGGTGACCTCGTGCGAGTCCTCGTCCATCACCAGGTCGCCGACGGTCAGGACGGCCTCCTCGCGCTGGTTGACCGCGCCGGTCCGGCGCAGCAGGGCACGCAGCCGGGCCACGACCTCCTCCAGGCTGAACGGCTTGGTGACGTAGTCGTCGCCCCCGGCGGTGAGCCCGGCGATCCGGTCCTCGACCGCGTCCTTGGCGGTGAGGAACAGCACCGGCACCGTCGGGTGGGTGGCGCGGATCCGGCGCAGCACCTCCAGACCGGACAGGTCGGGGAGCATGACGTCGAGCAGGATCACGTCGGGGTCGAGGTGCTTGGCCTGCTTGATCGCGGTCTGGCCGGTGAGCGCGTGCTCCACCTGCCAGCCCTCGTAGCGCAGGGCGGTGGACAGCAGCTCGGCGAGTGTGGCCTCGTCGTCGACGACGAGGGCGCGGACGGGCTGGCCGTCCGGACGGGTCAGGGCTTCGCGGGTGAGTGTGGAGGCGGTCATGAGTTCACTGTGCGTCCGCTGGCTGAACCGGTCCTGACGTGAGCCTGTGAGAACCCTGTGGGTCCTCAGTCGTCGGCCACGATCGACAGCACGTTGCCGGCCGGGTCGGTGAACCAGGCGATCAGCGGACCGCCGCCGCGGAACACCCCGTCCTCGTCGGTCTGGGTCGGCGTGCCCTCGTAGCGCTCGAACTCGACGCCCCGCCCGCGCAGCTCCGCCACCGTGCCGGGGACGTCCGCCACCCGGAAGTTCAGCACGGTGAAGGACGCCGGCACATGGGCGTCGCCCTTGGGATAGAGCAGCACGTCGGCGCCGGTGCCGAGCCGGAGCCAGAGCAGCCCGTTCACCGGGCGCGTCTCCAGACCGAGCGTCTGCCCGTAGAACCGCTGTGCCGCGTCGATGTCGTCCACCGAGTACCCGCTGAACGGGTTGCCGAGATCGGCCATGGCCGGAACCTCCCCGGACGGTGGCCACCACGATGTGGCCGTGTGCTCTCAGAGTGACGCGCGGCGGTCCTGTGCGCACCCCAGGGGTTCCGTGCACGTTCGGTGTGCGGGGCCCCGGTGAATCGGCTGCCGTCCCCGCCGTCGCCTACGGTGAGCGCCATGACCTCCGTCCACGCCCCGCTGCCGCCCGCTCCCGCGCGGGTGCCCGGTGCCCGGCGCTCCGGTGCGGCGGTGGCGTGGACCGTGCTGGTGGTGCTGGTCGCGGCGTCGGGTGTGGTCGGGTGCTGGCGGTTGTTCGTCGGGACCGAGCACGGTCAGTCGGTCGACCAGGCGGCCCTGGAGGGTGCGCACATCGGCCAGACCACGCTGTGGCAGGTCGCCGAGCCGGTGCTGGACGTGGTGTCGGTCGGTTTCATCGTGGCGGCCGTGCTGGCCTGCGGGACGATCGCGCTGATCCGGCGGCGGTGGTCGCTGGCCATCGCGGCCACCGTGGTGCTGGGCGGCGCGAACATCAGCACCCAGGTGCTCAAGAAGCTGGTCTGGGACCGCCCGGACTGGGGACACGGCCCGGACTTCAACACGCTGCCCAGCGGGCACACCACCGCGGCGGCGTCCGTGGCGGTGGCGGTGCTGCTGGTGGTCCCGCCGCGGGCCCGGCCCTGGGTGGCCGTGCTCGGCGCGGGCTATGCCGGGGCGACCGGGATCTCCACCCTGGTCGGCCAGTGGCACCGGCCCTCCGACGTCGTGGCGGCGCTGCTGGTGGTGCTGGTCTGGGGTGCGCTGGCCTGCCTGGTCCCCGCCGTGGGCGTCCGCGAGCACCGGGTGACCCCGACCGCCGCGGTGCCGGTCGTGTCCCGCCATCCCGTGGGCCGCACCGGCGACCGGGTGGCCATCGTGCTGCTCCTGCTCATCTCGCTCGGGGCCGGCATCACCGGCGCCCTCGGTCTGGTGAGCACCTGGCACGCCGCCGACCCGCTCGCCGACCGCGCTTCGCTGCTGACCGCCTACGGTGGTGGCGCACTGGGCATCGTGGCGGTGGCCGCCCTGTCGTTCGCCGTCCTGGTCGCGCTGCGCCGATCCGCGGTGGCCGCCGGGCTGCGGGACGGTCCGTCGTAGAGTTCCCCCGTTGTCGTCTCACCGAGGAAGCAGGAAGTTCATGTCCGCAGGTCGCAAGCTGGTCATCGTGGAGTCGCCCGCCAAGGCGCGCACGATCGCCGGGTACCTCGGCGACGACTACGACGTCGAGGCCAGCGTCGGGCACATCCGTGACCTGCCGCAGCCCTCCGAGCTGCCCGCGGAGATGAAGAAGGGACCCTTCGGCAAGTTCGCCGTCGACGTGGACAACGGGTTCGAGCCGTACTACGTGGTCGACGCGGACAAGAAGAAGAAGGTCGCCGAGCTCAAGCGGAAGCTCAAGGACTCCGACGAGCTCTACCTCGCCACCGATGAGGACCGCGAGGGCGAGGCCATCGCCTGGCACCTGCTGCAGGAGCTCAAGCCCAAGGTGCCGGTCAAGCGGATGGTCTTCCACGAGATCACCCGCGAGGCGATCACCCGGGCGCTGGAGAACACCCGCGAGCTGGACGTGCGCCTGGTCGACGCCCAGGAGACCCGGCGCATCCTGGACCGGCTGTACGGCTACGAGGTCAGCCCGGTGCTGTGGCGCAAGGTCCGCCAGGGACTCTCCGCCGGTCGCGTGCAGTCGGTCGCGACCCGGCTGGTGGTCGAGCGCGAGCGGGAGCGGATGGCCTTCGTCGCCGCCGACTACTGGGACCTCACCGGCACCTTCGCGGTCGAGTCCGCCGACGAGCCTTCCTTCGACGCCCGGCTGACCCGGATCGGCGATCAGCGGGTGGCCACCGGCCGCGATTTCGGCGACGACGGCGTGCTCAAGGGCACCGGCTCGACGATCCACCTGGACGAGGCCGCCGCGACCGCGTGGGTCTCCGCGCTGGACGGTGCGGACTTCGCGGTGCGCTCGCTGGAGTCCAAGCCCAGCACTCGTCGCCCGGCCGCGCCGTTCACCACCTCGACCCTGCAGCAGGAGGCCTCGCGCAAGCTGCGGATGGCGTCCCGGCAGACCATGCGCACCGCGCAGAGCCTGTACGAGAACGGCTACATCACCTACATGCGGACCGACTCGCCGGTGCTGAGCACCCAGGCGATCGACGCCGCCCGTCGGCAGGCCGCGGAGCTGTACGGCGCGGACCACGTCGCGGACAAGCCGCGGATGTACGCGGCCAAGTCCAAGGGCGCCCAGGAGGCGCACGAGGCGATCCGGCCCGCCGGTGACAACTTCCGCACCCCGGCGCAGGTCGCGCGCGAGCTGTCCGGCGACCAGTTCCGGCTGTACGAGCTGATCTGGAAGCGCACCGTCGCCTCCCAGATGGCCGACGCCAAGGTGCAGACCACCACCGTCCGGCTGGGCGCCACCGTGCCCGCGCCGTCGACCGGCGCGGCCACCGAGGCCCAGTTCTCCGCCTCCGGCACCGTGATCACCTTCCGCGGCTTCCTGGCCGCCTACGAGGAGGGTCGCGACGTCGAGCGCTACGAGGGCAAGGACGCCGCGGGCAAGGAGGAGACCCGGCTGCCGCGGATGTCCGAGGGCGACCCGCTGGCCGCCTCGGACCTGACCGCGGACGGCCACCGCACCTCCCCGCCGCCGCGCTTCACCGAGGCCAGCCTGGTCAAGGCGCTGGAGGAGCGCGGGATCGGCCGTCCGTCGACCTACGCCGCCACCATCTCGGTGATCCAGGACCGGGGCTACGTGACCAACCGTGGTCAGGCGCTGGTGCCGACCTGGCTGGCGTTCGCGGTTACCCGGCTGCTGGAGGAGAACTTCGACCGGCTGGTGGACTACGACTTCACCGCCGGGATGGAGCAGGACCTGGACGCCATCGCCGCCGGGACCGAGGACCGGGTGGACTGGCTGACCCGGTTCTACTTCGGGAACGCCGCGGCGGACGGTGTCGACGGTGACGGCCTGCGCGAGCTGGTCGCCAACCTCGGCGAGATCGACGCCCGCGAGGTCAACTCCATCGACCTCGGCGACGGCCTCACCCTGCGGGTCGGTCGCTACGGCCCCTACATCGAGGACAACCAGGGCGAGCCCGGCCCGGACGGGAACCCCAAGCGCGCCTCGGTCCCCGACGACATGGCCCCGGACGAGCTCACCGCCGCCAAGGCCCGGGAGCTGCTGGAGGCCGAGCCGGAGGGCGACCTGGTGCTCGGCACCGACCCGTCGACCGGCACCACCATCGTCGCCAAGAACGGCCGGTTCGGTCCGTACGTCACGGAGCTGCTGCCCGAGCCCGAGCTGGACCCGGGGCTGTCCGCGGCCGCCAGGAAGAAGGCGCTCGCCGCGCAGCCCAAGCCGCGCACCGGCTCGTTGTTCTCGTCGATGTCCCTGAACACGGTGACCCTGGACGACGCGCTCAAGCTGCTCAGCCTGCCGCGCGTGGTCGGCGCCGACCCGGAGACCGGCACCGAGATCACCGCGCAGAACGGCCGCTACGGCCCGTACCTGAAGAAGGGCACCGACTCGCGCACCCTGCCGTCGGAGGACGCCATCTTCAGCACCACGCTGGAGGAGGCGCTGGCGATCTACGCCCAGCCCAAGCGCGGCCGGGGCGCCACCGCCACGCCGCCGCTGCGTGAGCTCGGCGACGACCCGACCTCGGAGAAGCCGATCGTGGTCAAGGACGGGCGGTTCGGCGCGTACGTCACCGACGGCACCACCAACCGCACCCTGCCCCGGGACGTCACCCCGGAGACGATCACCCGCGAGCAGGCGATCGAGCTGCTGGCGGACAAGCGGGCCCAGGCGCCGAAGAAGAAGCCCGCCGCGCGCAAGACCACCACCCGCAAGGCCGCCGCGAAGAAGTAGCACCGTCCCGCACCACACGACCGCAGAACCAGAGGCCCGCGTGTCAGCCGCCACCCGCCGGAGCTCGATCGGTGATGTCGCGCGTCTGGCGGGCGTCTCGGTCGGCACCGTGTCGAACGTGCTGAACCGGCCGGAGCGGGTGGCCCCGGCGACCCGGGAGCGGGTGCAGGAGGCGATCCGGCAGCTGTCCTTCGTGCCGAACGCCTCGGCGCGGCAGCTGCGGGCCGGCACGATCACCACGGTCGGCGCGATCGTGCTGGACATCCGCAACCCGTTCTTCACCGAGGTGGCCCGCGGGATCGAGGACCGGCTGGGCGCGGCGGACCACACGCTCATGCTGGCCAGCTCGGACGACGACCCGGAGCGGGAGGCGCGCTACCTGCGCCTGTTCGTCGAGCACGGGGTGTCCGGTCTGCTGGTGGTGCCCACCGGCGACGACCTCGGCCCGCTGCTGACCCTGGCGTCGCGCGGTATGAACACCGTGCTGCTGGACATGACCTCGCCGACGTCGGCGCTGTCCTCGGTGGCGGTGGATGACGTCGAGGGCGGCCGGCTGGCGGGCGAGCACCTGTTGGAGCTGGGCCACCGGGAGATCGTGATGCTCAACGGGCCGCACACCCTCCGCCCGTGCCGGGACCGGTTGACCGGTCTGCAGCGGGCGGTCGAGCGGCGCGGACTCGACCCGGCCGCGGTGATCCGGGAGGTGCTGATCGACACCCTGGACGCGGGCGGCGGGGCGGACGCGATCGCGCCACTGCTGGCCTCGGACCGGACACCGCGAGCGGTGTTCTGCGTCAACGACCTGGTCGCGATCGGCGTCCAGCGCGAGATCCGGCGTCGCCGACCGGAGCTGATCGGCAGCATCGCGATCGTGGGCTACGACGACATCGAGGTCGCGGCCGAGCTGGCCACCCCGTTGACGTCGGTGCGGCAGCCCGCGCACCGGCTGGGGTTCCGGGCCGCCGACATCCTGCTGGGCCGGACCGAGGCGGGGGAGCCGGTGCGCGAGCGCGAGGTCTTCCGGCCGGAGCTCGTGGTCCGGGCGACCAGCGTCCCGGCCTGAGGTCCGCCCCCGTCCCCGTGACCTGGGGCGCCGACCTCGGCACGGATCACCGGTGGCGGCGGCGTACCGGCGCGCGTGGCTGGCCGGCGGGTACGGCTCACCGACGGCAGCGGCGCACCGATGGCACAGGGGTCGCGGACGGGTGGGGGTCAGAGCAGGGAGCGGAACAGGTCCTCGATGTCGGTGACGGTCGCGGGGCGGGGGTTGCCGCCGGCGCAGACGTCGTCGAAGGCGGCCTTGGCCAGCGCCGGGACGTCCGCCTCGGTGGCCCCGACGGCAGTGATCGAGGTCGGGTTGCCCAGGTCTCGGGTCAGGGCGGCGACCGCATCGACGGCGGCGGCTCGGGCCCGGTCCAGCGGCAGGGTGGCGGCGTCCTCGACCCCGAACGCGGCGGCCACGTCCCGGAGCTTCTCCCCGGTGTGCGCGGCGTTGAACGCCATCACCGGTGCGAGCAGGATGCCGTTGGCCACCCCGTGCGGCGCGGAGTAGAACGCGCCGAGCGGGTGCGCCATGGCGTGCACCAGGCCGAGGCCGACGTTGGAGTAGCCCATCCCCGCGACGTACTGGCCCAGCGCCATCCGCTCCATGGCCGCCGCGTCGCCGTCGGCGGCGTGGCGCAGTGAGGTCGCGATGGTCCGGATCGCCTTGAGGTGGAACAGGTCGGACAGCTCCCACGCGCCGGCGGTGGTGTAGCCCTCGATCGCGTGCGTGAGGGCGTCCAGGCCGGTGGCGACCTTCAGCGATCGGGGCGCGCTCGCCATCATCTCCGGGTCGACCACCGCGAGCACCGGGATGTCGTGCGGGTCGACGCAGACGAACTTCCGCTGCCGTTCGGTGTCGGTGATGACGTAGTTGATCGTGGTCTCCGACGCGGTCCCGGCGGTGGTGGGGACCGCGATGATCGGGATGCTCGGCCGGGTGGTCGGGGCCACGCCCTCCAGGGAGCGCACGTCCTCGAACTCCGGGTTGGCGACGATGATGCCGATCGCCTTGCAGGTGTCCTGCGGTGAGCCGCCGCCCACCCCGATCAGCACGTCGGCACCGGCGGCCCGGAACGCCGCGACCCCGGCCTGCACGTTCTCGATCGGGGGGTTCGGGAGCACGTCGCTGTACACCTGGTAGGCGATGCCCGCGGCGTCCAGCAGGTCGGTGACCCGCCCGGTGACGCCGGTCTCGACCAGCACGGCGTCGGACACCACGAAGGCCGTGGTGAAGCCGCGCCGGGTGAGCTCCTCCGGGATCACCTCCACCGCTCCGGCGCCGAAGTAGGCGGTCTGGTTCCAGATCATCCGCTGCACGGTCATGAGGATCCTCCGGGTCGTCGGGGTTGTGAAACGTTCGATCCAGTCCACCAGCCGACGGGTGGTGCGGACCGGGGCGAAGGTCCTCGTCGCGGGGATCGCGATCCACGACCAAGGTCCTATGGCGCAAAATGAATCGTTCCAATACGGTGCTCCCGGCAGCACATTTCGGAGGGGCCAGTGCCGGCACCTCGTCACCGTTGACGAAAGAGATGAGCATGAGCAGCACCACGACCGCGGACGCGCTGACCGGGAAGCGAGACCCGAAGCGCGCCGCGATGAGCGGCTGGATCGGCAGCGCGCTGGAGTACTACGACTACTCGCTGTACACGCAGGCGGCGGCGCTGGTCTTCCCGACGATCTTCTTCCCCTCGGGGAACGCCACGATCGCCATCATGCTGTCGCTGGCCACGTACGCGATCGGCTACGTGCTGCGCCCGGTGGGTGCGGTCGTGCTCGGCGCCTGGGGCGACCGGCGCGGCCGGAAGAACGTGCTGGTGTTCGCGATGATCCTGATGGGCATCTCGACCTTCGCGATCGGCCTGCTGCCCACCTACGCCCAGGTCGGCATGCTGTCGCCGGTCCTGCTGGTCCTGCTCCGGGTGGTGCAGGGCTTCGCGGTCGCGGGGGAGCTCGGCGGGGCGAGCGCGATGATCGTGGAGCACTCGCCCGACGAGCGCCGTGGCTTCTTCGCCTCGTTCAGCCTGCAGGGCACCCAGGTCGGCTCGATCCTGGCCATCGGCATCATGCTGCCGCTGTCGATCCTGCTGGACGACGACGCCTTCCACAGCTGGGGCTGGCGGGTCCCGTTCCTGCTCAGCGCGTTCGTGATCCTGGCCGGGTACATCATCCGGCGCAAGGTCGAGGAGCCGCCGGCGTTCGCGGCGCAGGACGACGCCGCCAAGCGCCGGTTCCCGTTCGTCGAGCTGATCACGCGCTACCCGTGGCTCACGGTCCGCTGCATCCTGATGACGCTGACCAATGTGATCGGCACCGCCACCCTGGTGTTCGGCGCGTCCTTCGCCACGCAGGAGGGCTACGGCAACGGCTTCTCCACCGGCGAGTTCCTCTGGGTGACCCTGACCGCGAACCTGGTCGCGATCGGCACCATCCCGGTGTTCGGCGCGCTGTCCGACCGGATCGGCCGTCGGACCTTCATGGTCGTCGGCGGCCTGGGCGGCGGCGCCCTGGCGGGTGTCTACCTCTGGACCATCGAGCAGCACCACATGGTGCTGGTGTTCGTCACGGTCGTGATCGTGCAGAGCGTGTTCTTCCAGATGTGGAACGCCACCTTCGCGACGTTCTTCCAGGAGCAGTTCCCGATGCGGATCCGGGTCACCGGCTTCGCGGTCTCGCAGAACATCGGTCTGGCCCTCGCGTCGTTCTTCCCGATGATCATCACCGGGGTGGCCCCGCCGGGAGCGACCAACGTGCCGCTGCTGGTCGGTGCGATCACCTTCGCGGTCTGCCTGGTCGCGGCCGGCGCCGCCCTGCTCAGCCGGGAGACCAAGGGCACCTCGCTGTCCGAGCTGGACGGCACCGCCCCCGTCGCCGCCGCGGAGCAGCGCGACTCCGCCCCTGTCTGATCGCCATCCGGCGGCCGGGGGCAGGGGTCCCGGCCGCCGGGTGGCGGTCGCCGAATGAAGAGATTCAACCGATGACGCGCTACTGCTTCACCTCCCAGGTCGACCCGCGGCACCTCGACCGCTACCGGGAGCGCCACGCCGCGGTGTGGCCCGAGCTGCTGATCGCGCTCCGGGACGCGGGCTGGCGGAACTACTCGCTGTTCCTGCGCGAGGACGGTCTGCTGATCGGCTTCTTCGAGGCGGACGACCGGGAGCTGGCGCAGGCCAGGGTCGCCGCCACGGAGGTCAACGCCCGGTGGCAGTGCGAGATGTCCGCGCTGTTCGACGCGGAGGGTGCGCCGGACGAGGGCTTCGCCTACGTGCCCGAGGTCTTCCACCTGGAGGACCAGCTCGCCGCGGCCGAGGTGCGTTAGAGTGCGAGTGAAACGATTCACCAAGGAGACCACGATGTTCGACGACGCGATGCTCACCACCCTGGCACGGCAGGCGGTCGAGCTCCCGTCCTGGGCGTTCGGCAACGCCGGCACCCGCTTCAAGGTCTACGGCACCCCCGGCACCCCGCGGACGATCCGGGAGAAGCTGGCCGACGCCGCTCAGGTGCACCGGCTGACCGGGCTGGCCCCGACCGTCGCGCTGCACATCCCGTGGGACCTGGTGGACGACTTCGCCGCTCTGGCGGCCGATGCCGAGGACCTGGGAGTGCGGCTCGGCACGGTGAACTCCAACACCTTCCAGGACGACGACTACAAGTTCGGCTCCCTGACCCACGTCGACCCGACCGTCCGGCGCAAGGCGATCGACCACCACCTGGCCTGCATCGACGTCATGGACGCCACCGGGTCGCGGGACCTGAAGATCTGGCTGCCGGACGGCACGAACTATCCCGGGCAGGGCGACATCCGCGGTCGGCAGGACCGGCTGGCCGACTCGCTGCGGGTGATCTACGACCGGCTGGGCCCGGAGCAGCGCCTGGTCCTGGAGTACAAGATCTTCGAGCCGTTCTTCTACACGATGGACGTGCCGGACTGGGGCACGTCCTACGCGCACGTGACCGCACTCGGCGAGCGGGCGATGGTGTGCCTGGACACCGGGCACCACGCGCCGAGCACGAACATCGAGTTCATCGTCGCCCAGCTGCTCCGGCTCGGGCGGCTCGGCTCCTTCGACTTCAACTCGCGGTTCTACGCCGACGACGACCTGATCGTCGGGGCGGCGGACCCGTTCCAGCTGTTCCGCATCCTGGCCGAGGTGGTGCGCGGCGGCGGTCTGGCCACCGACAGCCCGGTCGCGTTCATGTTGGACCAGTGCCACAACATCGAGGACAAGATCCCCGGTCAGATCCGTTCGGTGCTGAACGTGCAGGAGATGACCGCCCGGGCGCTGCTGATCGACCAGGGGGCGCTGCGGGCGGCGCAGGACTCCGGCGACGTGCTCGCCGCCAACGGCCTCTACATGGACGCCTTCTACACCGACGTGCGACCGGCACTGGCCGACTGGCGCGAGTCACGCGGTCTGCCCCGGGACCCGATGGCGGCCTACACCGCCTCCGGCTACGGGGACCGGATCGCCGTCGAGCGGGTCGGCGGCACCCCGTCCGGGTGGGGCGCGTGAGGCGATGAGCTCGCCACTCGGTGCCCTCGTCGCGGTCGACCTCGGCGCGTCCAGCGGGCGGGTGATCGCCGGACGTCTGGACGGCGGTCGGCTGCTCACCCGCGAGACGGGCCGCTTCGCCAACCGGCCGGTCCGGACACCCGTGCGGACGGGCACCCGCCTGCACTGGGACCTGCTCTCGCTGTGGGCCGGGGTCCAGGACGGACTCCGACTGGCCGCCCGCGAGCACGGACCGGTGCGGTCGGTCGGCATCGACACCTGGGCGGTCGACTACGGGCTGCTGGACGCCGACCGCGTGCTGCTGGGCGACCCGGTGCACTACCGGGACACCCGCACCGCCGGCATGCCGGAGGCGTTCGCTCGGACCCTGGACCCCGCGACGCACTACCGGGCCACCGGGACCCAGCATCAGCCGTTCACCACGATGTACCAGCTCCTCGCGGAGGCGGGATCCGCGGCCTGGGCTGCGGCGGACCGGCTGTTGATGGTCCCGGACCTGCTCGGGTTCTGGCTGTCCGGCGCCGAGGTCACCGAGGTCACCAACGCCTCCACCACCGGCATGCTCGACCCGACCACCCGGCGGTGGAGCCCGGTCGTGCTGGACGCCCTGCGCCGGTCCGCGGCCGGGGACGTCCGGGGCCGGTTGGCGCCGCTGGTCGAGCCGGGCACGGTGCTGGGCGAGGTGCGCGCGGAGCTGGCGGCCGACCTGGGCCTGCCCGGTGCGCTGCACGTCGCGGTGGGGTCGCACGACACCGCCTCCGCGGTGGTCGCGGTCCCGATGGACGAGCGACCGGCCGCGTGGATCTCCTCGGGCACCTGGTCCCTGGTCGGGATCGAGCTGGACGCCCCGGTGCTGACCGACCTCGCCCGGGTCGCCAACGTCGGCAACGAGCTCGGTGTCGCCGGGACCGTCCGCCACCTGTGCAACGTCGGCGGGCTGTGGCTGGTGGCGGAGTCGCTGCGCACCTGGGCGCAGGCGGGTCACCCGCAGGACCTGGCCGCGCTGATCCGCGAGGCGGACCAGGTGCCCGGCCTGCGCACCGTGGTCGACGTGGACGATCCCGCGTTCGTGCCGCCCGGGGACATGCCCGCCCGGATCCGTGCCGCCGCCCGCCGCACCGGGCAGCCGGAGCCGATCGAGCCCGCGGAGGTGATCCGGTGCGTCCTGGACTCGCTCGCCCTGGGGTACCGCCGGGCGATCCGGCACCTGTCCGCGCTCGCCGACCACCCGGTCGAGGTGGTGCACGTGGTCGGCGGCGGCTCCCGCAACGACCTGCTGTGCCGCCTGACCGCCGCGGCGACCGGCCTCCCGGTGATCGCCGGCCCGGCCGAGGCCACCGCCATCGGCAATCTGCTCACCCAGGCGCTCGCCGTCGGCGCGCTCGACGGCGGACTGCCCGCCGCGCGCGCCGTGGTCCGCGCCTCCACCGATCCGGTCCGCTGGAACCCCGGCGGACACCAGCACGACGGCACCGAGTCGACCTGGCAGCAGGCCGAGGACCGTCTGCGGGGACTCGTCCCCGTCCACCGCGAAGGAAGCCTCTGATGTCCCAGACCACTCGTCCGTCCCTGGACGACCTGCTGCACGCGATGGGCGAGGCAGGCGCCCGCATCTGCGAGATCGACGCCGCCGAGGCCGGGGCCGGGAACCTCTCGGTCTACGTCGGCTGGGACTGGGACGACGCGGTGCTCACCGCACGATTCCCGGTCACCGAGGAGATCGCCCTGCCGCTGCCCGCCCCCGCCCTGGCCGGCCAGATCGTGCTGTCCACCGGATCGGGTCGCCGGCTGCGGCAGATCGCGGCCGACCCCGAGGCGGCGGTGGGCGCGGTGCGAGTGCACGAGGGCGGCACCACCGCGACCCTGTTCACCTCGGAGCGCCGGGCGTTCGAGCGCCTCACGTCGGAGTTCAACTCCCACCTGGCCGTGCACCAGGACCAGGTCGCCCGTCGTGGCATCGACTTCCAGGCGGTCGTGCACGCGCAGCCGCCGCACCTGACCTACCTGTCGCACATCCCGGCCTACCGGGACACCAAGGCGATGAACGCGGCGATCCTGCGCTGGGAGCCGGAGTCGATCGTGTCCCTGTCCCAGGGCATCGAGGTCCTGGACTTCATGATCCCCGGTTCGGACGGCATGCAGGCCGCGAACGTCGCCGGTCTGCGCCAGGCGGAGATCGTCCTGTGGTCCAAGCACGGCACCATGTCGCGCTCCGACCTGTCGGTGCTCCGCGCGGTCGACCGGATGGAGTACGCCGAGACCGGCGCGAAGTACGAGTACATGGACCTGGTCGCCGGACGGCAGGCCGAGGGGCTGACCCGCGAGGAGATCACCAGCGTCGCCCGCGAGTTCGACATCGACTCGCCGTGGGCCTGAGGGGGAACGCGATGACGGACGTGCACGCCCAGCCGGTCTGGCCGGTGAAGCACAGCGCGCTGCTGCGGGCGCCGGAGCGGTTCATCGACCGGGCCGGGATCCGGGAACTGGTCTGCCGGCTCACCGAGAACCTGGTGAACATCACCGACGAGACGGGGGAGTTCCTGCTCCGGCTGGACGACGGCCGGGTGATCGACACCAAGGGCTGGGCCGGCTGGGAATGGACCCACGGCATCGGGCTGTACGGGATCTGGCAGTACTACGACCAGACCGCCGACCGGCGGATGCGGGACATCGTGGACTCCTGGTTCGCCGCCCGGCTGGCCGAGGGCACCACCAAGAACGTCAACACGATGGCGCCGTTCCTCACCCTGGCCAGCCTGTACGAGAAGGAGGGCGACTGCACCCTGCTGCCCTGGCTGGACTCCTGGGCGGAGTGGGCGATGCGGGAGATGCCGCGCACCCCGCACGGGGGGATGCAGCACCTCACGCTGGCGGAGGAGAACCACCACCAGCTCTGGGACGACACCCTGATGATGACGGTGCTGCCGCTGACCAAGATCGGTCTGCTGCTGGACCGGCCGCAGTACGTGCGGGAGGCGACCTTCCAGTTCCTCACGCACGTGGCCTACCTGATGGACCGGGAGACCGGGCTCTGGTTCCACGGCTGGACCTTCGACGGGCAGCACAACTTCGCCCGGGCGCGCTGGGCCCGCGGCAACTCCTGGCTGACCATGGTGATCCCGGACTTCCTGGAACTGGTCGACCTGCCCGCGGACGACCCGACCCGGCGCTTCCTGCTGGAGGTGCTGGACGCCCAGGTCTCCGCCCTCGCCGAGCTGCAGGACGAGTCCGGGCTCTGGCACACCCTGTTGGACGACCCGGAGTCGTACCTGGAGGCGTCGGCCACGGCGGGGATCGCCTACGGGGTGCTCAAGGCGGTCCGCAAGGGCTACCTGGACCGTCGGTACACCGCCACCGCCGAGCGGGCCGTGCGCGCGATCATCGCGAACATCTCCGCCGACGGGGAGCTGCAGCAGGTCTCCTTCGGCACCGGCATGGGCTCCGACCTGGACTTCTACCGGAACATCCCGTGCACCTCGATGCCGTACGGGCAGGCGATGGCGATCCTCTGCCTCGCCGAGTACCTGCGGACGTACTACTGAGCGGGGGACAGCGATGAGACTCGTGACCCTCCGGCAGCACGGCGGTGACCGGCCCGGTGCGGTCCTCCGGGCGTCGGACGGCACCGACCGGGTGCTCGACCTGGCCGATCGGACCGGCGGCCGCGGGGTGGAGGCCCTGCTGAGCGACGACCGGCTGCTCACCGAGGTCCGGGCCCTGGTGTCGGCCGCCGATCCGGACGGACTGCCCGGTCTGGACTCGGTGCGCCTGGGCCCGCCGGTCCGGCCGGGGAAGATCCTCTGCCTCGGCTACAACTACCGCGGCCACCTGGAGACCTCGGACGACCCCGACCACCCGAACGTCTTCGTCAAGACACCCAATGTGATCTGCGGTCCCGACGACCCGGTCACCCTGTGGCCCACCACGCCGGACGTCGACTACGAGGGCGAGATCGCCGTCGTGATCGGACGGTGGGCGCACCGGGTGTCCGAGGCGGACGCCCTGGGCCACGTCGGCGGCTACACCCTGTTCAACGATGTCTCGGACCGGGACTGGCAGTCCCGCACGAACCAGTGGGCCCTGGGCAAGAGCGTGGACGGCTTCGGCCCGCTGGGACCGTGGCTGGTCACCTCGGACGAGTGCGGCGACCTGCGCGGCCGGTCGGTCGAGGTGGAGCGCAACGGCGAGGTCACCGTCCGGTCGACCACCGACGCGATGGTCTTCGGCGTGGCGTTCCTCGTCCACTACCTGTCCCAGGTGATCACCCTCGAACCGGGCGACGTGATCTCCACCGGCACCCCGGCCCGCACCGGGCCCGCCCAGGCCGCCCACCGGTCCCTGACCTCCGGCGACGTCGTCACCGTCCGGGTCACCGGGCTGGGCGCACTCACCACCACGTTCATCTGAAGAGGAGGAGAACGCATGATTCTCGATTCGTTCCGACTGGACGGCAAGGTCGCCCTGGTGACCGGATCCGGCCGTGGCCTGGGCCAGGGGGCCGCGCTCGCCCTGGCCGAGGCGGGCGCCGACATCGCCCTGCTGGACCGCTCCGAGGCCACCGAGACCGCCGCGCTGATCGAGCAGCTCGGTCGCCGCGTGCACCGGATCGAGCTGGACCTGATCACGGCCGACCCGGGCCGGCTGGACGCGGCGGTCCAGTCCGTGGTGGACCACCTCGGTCGGATCGACATCCTGGTGAACAACGCCGGGATCATCCGCCGGGCCCCGCTGCTGGAGCACCCGGCGGCCGACTGGGACGACGTGCTGGCGATCAACCTGGACGCGGTGTTCCACCTGTCCCAGTCCGCCGCCCGGCGCTATGTCGAGCAGGGCAGCGGCAAGATCATCAACATCTGCTCGATGCTCTCCTTCCAGGGCGGGATCCTGGTGCCGGGCTACGCCGCGTCCAAGCACGCGGTCGCCGGGATCACCAAGTCCTTCGCGAACGAGCTGGCCGCGCGCGGCATCAACGTCAACGCGGTGGCCCCCGGGTACATGGCCACCGACAACACCGCCCCGATCCGCTCGGACGAGTCCCGGTCGACGTCGATCGTGGACCGGATCCCGGCCGGTCGCTGGGGCACCGCCGCCGACCTGCAGGGGCCGTTCGTGTTCCTGGCCTCGGCTGCATCCGACTACCTCAACGGCGCGATCATCCCGGTCGACGGCGGCTGGCTGGTGCGCTGACCCGCGCGCCCCGACACACCTTGGAGAGATCGATGGACCAGCGTTACGCCACCAGCCCGGAGCAGATCCCGTCCGCCGACACCGCGCAGCTGCGCGAGCGGTTCCTGGTCGAGGACCTGTTCGTCGAGGGCCGGGTCACGGCGACCTACACCCACCACGACCGGATCGTGCTCGGCGGTGCCACACCCGCGGGCGGCGACCTGCCGTTGCCGACCTTCGACGAACTGCGCGCCGAGTACTTCCTGGAGAACCGCGAGCTCGGGATCGTCAATGTCGGCGGGACCGGCACGGTCACCGCCGACGGCGAGGCCTATGAGCTGCCGAACGGCGCCTGCCTCTACCTGGGGCGCGGGACCCGGGACGTGGTCTTCGCCGGCGACGGGGCGCAGTTCTACCTGTTCAGCGCCCCGGCCCACACCACGTATCCGAACCAGCTGGTGCTCAAGGGCGAGGGCACGGTGCGTGAGCTCGGCGACCAGCTCACCAGCAACCGGCGGTCGCTGAACCAGTACATCCACGCCGGCGGGATCCGGTCCTGCCAGATCGTGATGGGCGTGACCGAGCTGCACCCCGGGTCGATGTGGAACACGATGCCCGCGCACACCCACGACCGCCGGACCGAGTGCTACCTGTACATCGATCTGCCGGAGGACGGCCGGGTGATCCACCTGCTCGGCGAGCGCACCGAGACCCGGCACCTGGTGGTCGCGGACCGGCAGGCGATCATCTCCCCGTCCTGGTCCATCCACTCCGGGGTCGGCACCGCCGCGTACTCCTTCGTGTGGGCGATGGCGGGGGAGAACCAGTCCTTCGACGACATGGACCCCGCGCCGGTCACCGACCTGCGCTGACCCGGTCCCGGCGCGCGACGACTCCCGCGTCGCGCGCCGGGGCGGCCACCTGGAAGCCGGTCCGGGGTGGGGGACCTCGGGGCACGCCACCGGGTGACCGGCGTGCCCGGTCAGGGGTGCTGCGCGATCAACCACCCACGGGCCGGGACCGTGATCCGCGACCCCTCGGCCCGGGCGGTGTGCGGATCCCCTTGCCCCGCCCGGTCGCCCGCCGCGGAGATCGCCAGCACCTCGATCGCACCGCCACCCAGGTCGGTCTCGGTCGCCTCACCGAGGTTCAGCGCCACCGTCAACGACTCACCCGTCGGGCCGTGCTGGCGGTACACCAGCAGCTCCCCGGTCACGTTCAGCACCTCGGTGCGCGCCGCCGCCAGCCACGGGTGCCGCTGGCGCAGCCCGAACAGGGCCTGGTGCAGCCGACGCAGCTCGGCACCGTCCGGAGCGAGCCCGGAGCCGGGGACGCGGTCGGGCGTCTCGGGGTACTCAGGCCGGACGGCGTCGTCCCCGCCGACCCGTTCCTCCTTGAGACCGGTCAGCGCCTGCTCGTCGCCGTAGTAGACCGCCGGGGTCCCGGCCAGCGTGGCCAGCAGCACCAGCGCGTGGCCGGCGGTGCGGGCGTCCCCGACCCGGGACACGATCCGGGTCACGTCGTGGTTCCCGACGAACGTCCACGGCCGGAAGTGCGTCACGAACTCGTCGTGCCGGCCGAGCGTCCACACCAGCTCGTGCCAGTTGTGGTCGACGATCGAGCTCCAGGTGGCCTTCCACAGCTCGTACTGGGTGACGCTGTCCACCCCCGACTCCGTGACGAACCCGGTGTAGTCGCCGTGGATCACCTCGCCCACCAGGTAGGCCCGCGGGTGCCGGGCCCGGACCCGCTCGACCACCCGCGCCCAGAAGGCCGTCGGCACGGCGTAGGCCGCGTCCAGTCGCCAGCCGTCCGCCCCGGCGTCCAGCCAGTGCGTCATCACGTCGGCGACCCAGTCGACCACCCGCTCGGAGTCGTGGTTCAGGGTGACCAGCTGCCGGTGGCCCTCGAAGCAGTCCCAGGCCGGCTCCGGTCCGGACCAGTCGATCCGGAACAGGTCGTTGTCCGGGTGCTCCGGCCCACCGGCCAGCACGGTCCGGAACGCCGGGTGCTCGACGCCGACGTGGTTGAACACCCCGTCCAGCAGCACGCGGATCCCGCGGTCGTGGGCGGCGGCGATCAGCGCGTCGAAGTCCGCCCGGTCACCGAGCCGGGGGTCGATCCGCAGGTGGTCGACGGTGTCGTAGCCGTGCGTGCCGGAGGCGAAGACCGGGCCCAGGGCGAGCCCGTTCAGCCCGGTGCCGACCAGGTAGTCCAGCCAGGCGGTGATCCGGGGGATTCGGTGCCGCACGGCGGGGGTGGCCGTCGGCTCGGAGCCGGTGAACCCCAGCGGGTACACCTGCCACCACAGGGCGTCGGCGGGTCGGACCAGGTCGCTGCTCACCCGTTCACCGTAGGCCCGCCCTCCCCACCTGACCGGGAGGGCGGGCCGAGGTGCTCAGTGCGCGGTGTGCGGGACGGGCTCCGGGAGACCGGCCTCCGCGCGGACCTGGCGGCTGAGGCCCTCGATCGACCGCAACGCGTCCACCAGCTCCGGCACCCGGACGGTGAACGGCATGGCGTGGATCGTCTCGCCCTCCGCCGTGGCGGCCTCGGCCACCCGGGTGAGGTCGTCCACGTCGTCGGTGGTCAGACCGATCTCGGTCAGCGTGTTGGGCAACCCGACCCGCGTCGTGAACTCGATGAAGTCGCGCACCTCCGGGGTGGGTGCGCCTTCCAGCACCAACTGGGTGACCGAGCCGATGTTGACCTTCTGGCCGTGGGTCAGGCCGTGGGTCTGCGGCGCGGCGGTCAGGCCGTTGTGGATGGCGTGCGCCGCGGCGAGGCCGCCGGACTCGAATCCCAGACCGGACAGCAGGGTGTTCGCCTCGATCACCTTCTCCACCGCGGGCGTCACCAGGTGGTCCCGCACCGCGGCGATCGCGGGCAGCGCGTTCTCCCACAGGACGTCCCAGGACAGCCGGGCCAGCGCGGTGCCGGTCATGGTCGGCAGCCCGCCCGCCATCGTGGTGGCGTCGGTCCTCGCCACCGCCCGGGCCTCGATCCAGGTCGCCAGCGCGTCGCCGACCCCGGCCACCAGGAACCTCACCGGGGCGTTCGCCACCAGCTGGCTGTCCACCAGCACCAGGTCCGGGTTGTGCGGGAAGAACCGGTACTCCTCGAAGGCGCCCTCCTCGGAGTAGATCACCGACAGCGCCGAGCAGGGGGCGTCGGTCGAGGCGACCGTGGGCACGGACACCCAGCGGACCCCGGCGAGGTGACCGGCGGCCTTGACCGCGTCGATCACCGACCCGCCGCCGACGCCGACCACCACGTCGGCGCCGACCTCGGCGATCCGGGCCGCGATCGAGTCGACGGCCTTGGCGGTGGCGTAGACCCCGAAGCCGTCCCGGGTCAGCGGGAGACCGGCCCCGGCGAAGGAGGCGGTGATCTGCTCCCCGACGAATCCCCAGACCACATCGTCGGAGACCACCAGGGGAGTGCGGCCGATCGGCGCGGTCAGCTCGCCGAGCCGGGCCAGGGCGCCGCGGCCCTGGGCGTAGCGGCCGGGCGAGATGACGGTCCGGATCGGGTGGACGGTGGACACGTCGGTCATGGACACAGTGGCCTCCTTCGGTTCGCGCCGACGGTGCCCCGCGCGTCCCGCGGGGACCGTTCACCGCCGACCCCTCCACCCTAGGGAGGACCGCGTCGACGGGGACAGGGACCTGGGCCCCAGGTCAGCCCGCCACCTCGCCCACCACCGGAACGGGAACGGCCTCCCGCGCGGGTCTAGGGTCGGACCATGACGCTGATCGCAGAGCCGCGCACCGCGCCCGCCCTCCGCTGGGGCATCCTCGGTGCCGGGAACATCGCCGGACACTTCACCGACGCCCTGCACGCGGAGACCGAGTCCCGTGCCGTGGCCGTCGGATCCCGCAACCAGGACAAGGCCGCCCGCTGGGCCGCCGCGCACGGGGTCGAGACCGTGCACGGCAGCTACGACGCCCTGGTCGACGACCCCCAGGTGGACGTGGTCTACGTCGCCACCCCGCACTCCGAGCACCGCGAGCACGCCCTGCTGGCCATCGCCGCGGGCAAGCACGTCCTGGTCGAGAAGGCCTTCACCCGCAACGCCGTCGAGGCCCGTGAGGTGCTGGACGCCGCCCGGGCCGCCGGGGTGTTCGTGATGGAGGCGATGTGGACCCGGTTCCTGCCGCACGTCCAGGCGCTGCACCAGGTGATCGACTCGGGCGAGATCGGCGAGGTCGTCTCCGTGTTCGCCGACCACGGCCAGGCGTTCCCGCTCGACCCGAGCAGCCGCCTGTTCGCCCCCGAGCTCGCCGGTGGCGCCCTGCTCGACCTGGGCGTCTACCCGGTCAGCTTCGCCCACGACCTGCTCGGCGCCCCGCGGTCCGTGCACGCGGTCGGCCAGCTCACCGACACCGGCGTCGACGGCCAGATCGGCATCGTCCTCGACTACGGCGACCGCACCCAGGCCACCCTGTCCACCACGCTCTGGGCCAAGACCCCGACCACCGCCGCGATCACCGGCACGGACGGCACCATCACCGTCGAGGGCTCGTTCTACGCTCCCAGCCGGTTCACCGTCACCCGGCGGGACGGCCGGGTCTGGACCTTCGACCGGCCGACCCCGCACGGGCTCCAGTTCGAGGCCGCCGAGGTCGCGCGTCGGATCGCCGAGGGCGCGACCGAGAGCCCCCGGATCACCTGGCAGCAGACGCTGGAGGTCATGACGACGATGGACACGATCCGGGAGCAGATCGGGCTGCGGTACCCCGGGGAGTGAGTGCCCTGCGCGTCCTGGGACGCCGGCCCGGTGCCACACCGGGCCGGCGTGCCTAGGGTCGAGGCATGACGGACACCATCGGCCCCTGGACCAAGGGCTTCTGGCAGCCCGAGCCCGTGTCGACCGCGGACTGGCTCGCCGGTGAGCACCACCTCTTCGACGGCTCTCTGAGCTGGCCGGTGCTCACCGTGGACACCGCCGCCGTCGACCACAACATCGCCACCATGGCGGCGTTCGCCGCCGAGCACGGCCTGCGCCTGGCCCCGCACGGCAAGACGTCGATGGCGCCCGCGCTCTACCGCCGGCAGCTGGACGCGGGAGCGTGGGGGATCACCCTGGCCAGCGCGAACCAGGCGATGGCCGCGCACGCCGCCGGGGTGGACCGGATCCTGATCGCCAACGAGGTGTTGGACCCCAGCGCCCTGCGGTGGATCGCGCGGACCGAGGCCGAGGTGCTGCTCCAGGTCGATTCCGAGGCCGGGATCGCGGCGCTCGCGGCGGCGGATCCCGACCGCCCGGTGCCGGTGCTGATCGAGCTCGGCCACCCCGCCGGTCGCACGGGTGCCCGCGATCTGCCCGCCCTGCTCGACCTCGCCCGCCGGGTGCACACCACCGAGGGCCTGAGGCTGGCCGGGGTCACCGCCTACGAGGGCGGACTGCCGGGGGCCACCGAGGTCCGCGCGTTCCTGGGCCTGCTGCGGGAGGCGGGCACCGCGGTCGGCGAGCTGATCGACGGCGACGTGATCGTCTCGGCGGGCGGGTCGGCGTGGTTCGACCTGGTCGCCGAGGTGCTGGGCGGGATGCCCGGCGCCACCGTGCTGCTGCGCAGCGGCTCGACCGTCACCCACGACCACGGCATCTACGCCGAGCGCACCCCGTTCACCCGGATCCCGGGTGAGCTGCGACCGGCGCTGCGGGTCTGGGCGCAGGTCACCTCGAGGCCGGAGCCGGGGCTGGCCATCCTCGGCGCCGGCAAGCGCGACCTTCCCTACGACGAGGGGCTGCCGATCCCGTTGCGGGTGCACCGGGACGGGGTGCCGGGGGAGTTGGGGGGCTGGACGCTGACCCGGACCAACGACCAGCACGCGTACCTGGAATCCGCCGAGGGTGCGACGGAGCTGGCGGTCGGCGACGTGGTCGAGCTCGGGCTGTCGCATCCGTGCACCAGCTTCGACAAGTGGCGGGCGGTGCCGGTGATCGACGATCGGCAGCGGGTGGTCGAGGTGCTGACCACCCTGTTCTGAGCGCGGGGGCCCCGGTCCTCAGCCCGCCCCGTCCTCGGCGTGCACCAGCCGGCCCAGCTCGTCGAACCGCAGCGGCCATCCCGGCACGTCCGGCCGCCGCTGCCACGGGTGCGGACCGGCCAGCGGCCGGTACTCCACCCCCGCCGCGTCCAGCCGGTCCAGGTGCGCGCCGCGCAGCCGCCGGTCGAACCCGGGCCAGTCGCGGGCCTCCCGCGGGGACCACACGACCTCGGCGAACGCGGCCAGCCGCGGGAACGCGGCGTAGTCCACCCGGCGCGGGGAGTCGAGCTGCTCGCTCCACAGCTGGGCCTGCGCGCCGAGCACCGTGCCCGCGCCGGGCTCGGCGGCGGCCTCCGCCACCTGGTCGGTGACCGGCTCGAACCGGTACACGTCCTCCAGGGTGTGCACGGTGCCGACCGGGGCGGGCTCGTCCAGGCCGGGGGCGGCACGGTGGTCGAGATAGACCTCGTGCTCGGGGCAGACCACCACGTCGTGCCCGTCCCGCAGGGCGTCGATCCCGCCGCGGTAGCCGCGCCAGGAGTTGATCGCCACGTCGGTGGGCAACCGGGACCCGCCGACCTCGTCCCAGGCGGTGGCCCGGCGTCCGCGGGTGCGCAGGTGGTCGGCGAGCCGGCCGATGAACCAGGGCAGCAGCTCCTCGACGCCGGTCATGCCCAGTTCCTCCGCCCGGCGGACGCTGTCCGGGTCGGCGGTCCACTCGTCCACCGGCACCTCGTCGCCGCCCAGGCAGATCAGCGGGGAGTCGAAGAGGTCCAGCACCTCGTCCAGCACCGTCCGGTAGAAGTCGAGCACCCGGTCCGAGGTGCCGAGCACGTGCGGGTTCAGCCCCCAGCGGGTCCAGACCGGCCAGGTCGCCGCCTGCTCGGGCAGTGCGGCGAGTTCGGGATAGGCGACCATCGCCGCCTGGGAGTGACCCGGCATGTCGATCTCCGGCACGACGGTGACGCCCCGGGTGCGGGCGAAGGCCACGATCTCCCGCAGGTCGTCCTGGGTGTAGAAGCCGCCGTGCGGTGTCGCGTCGTAGCGCGACGAGCGGGACGAGCCGATCTGCGACTCGGCGCGCCAGGCGCCGACCTCGGTCAGGCGCGGATACGCCCGGATCTGGATCCGCCAGCCCTGGTCGTCGGTCAGGTGCAGGTGCAGCACGTTCAGCTTGTGCGCGGAGATCAGGTCGATGAACCGCAGCACGCCGTCCTTCGGCATGAAGTGCCGCGCCACGTCCAGCAGCACCCCGCGGTGGCCGAATCGCGGTCCGTCCTCGACCACGACCCCGGGCAGGACCACCGGCGCGTCGCGGATCGGCAGGGCACGGAACGCGGCCGGACCGACGATCTGCTGCAGGGTGCGCAAGGCGTGCCGGGCGCCGTCCGGGCCGCTCGACTCGATCAGCACGGAGCCGTCGACCCGCAGCCGGTAGTGCTCGGGTGCGAGCTCCTCGGTGTGCCGGAGAGCGATGTCGGACGCACCGGCGGCGGCCACCGGGACCAGCTCCCGCCCCAGCCGGACACCGAGCAGGTCGACGAGCAGCGGCCGGGCGGCCGACAGCGCGGGGTCGACGGCGACCGACAACCGCTCGGGCAGCGACCAGCCGCCGTCGGTCCGGGTCAGACGGATCGGGGCGGGGACGAGCTCGGGCACGGTCATCTCAGGCTTCCCGGGTGGTGGGTCGAGGTGCGGGGGACCAGCCCATCGCACCGGACAGGGACCGGGCCACCTCGGCGGTGGCACGGGCGTTCTCTCGGAGCGCGACCGGCGGCATCCGATGGTGGTCGAGCGCGACGCCGACCGCGGCGACCACCATGCCGGTGTGGCTGAGCACCGGGGCGGCGACCGCGCGCAGGTGCGGGTCGTGCTCCCGGTCGTCCAGGGCGAAGCCGCGCTGCCGGGTGCGGTCCAGCTCGCCGCGCAACTCGGTCGGGTCGGTGATGGTGCGGGGGGTCAGCGGCCGCAGCCCGGTGGCGATCGCCCGGTCGATCCAGGCCGCCGGGGCCACCGACAGCACGGCCTTGCCCCAGGCGGTGCAGTAGCTCGGGACCAGCGCGCCCGGGGTCAGCGGCCCGCGACCGCGACCGGTGCTCAGCTCCAGTCTCAGTCCGTCGCGCTCCGGCACGGCCAGCACGCACACCCCGCCGGTCCGCTCGGCCAGGTGGTGCAGCGCGGGCTCGGCGAGCGCGGGGAGGTCGATCGCCCCCAGGTACGACTGACCCAGCCGGAGCGCGCCCAGACCCAGCCGGTACCGGCCCGCGGTGTCCCGGTGCAGCAGCCCCTCGTCGATCAGCGGGGCGAGCAGCCGGGCGGCGGTGGACCGATGCACTCCGATCGCCTCGGCCAGGTCCAGCACCGGGACCCCGCGCTCCGCGGTCGCGTGCCGCCGGACGTGCTCCAACAGGTGCAGGCAGCGGCGGACCGAGAGCGACTCGTTGCGCGCGGGGCCGTCGACTCCGGTCATCGGAGGGGTCGCTCTGGTCGGCGACGCTGCTCGGGGCGCATGGCCCGACCGTAGCCAGCGCGCCTGCCGCGGACCAGGGCCCGGTCGCGTTCTGCGCGCGTCGCACGCCGATCGACCGGTGCGCGAGCCGGAGAGCGGAGCGGTCTCCCGAGTCTGTCGTGCAGTGCACGACCTCACGCGGCGTCTCGCGGTGGGCGGCGAGCGCCTGGCACCCACAGGCGGACGACCGGGTGCGGGACGCCGGGTGCGGGATCCGCTGTCCGACCGGGTCGATACCCTGGGGCCCGTGACCTCGACCTCCACGACCGTGCCCGGCGGCCTGTTCCTCTCGCTCGAGGGCGGGGACGGCGTCGGCAAGTCGACCCAGTCCCGGCTGCTCGGTGACTGGCTGCGCGGTCTGGGCCTGCCGGTGGTGCTGACCCGCGAGCCCGGCGGTACCGACCTGGGCCGGATCCTGCGCGAGGCCGTGCTGCACGGCGATCACATGGACCCGCGGACCGAGGCACTGATCTATGCCGCCGATCGCGCCCACCACGTCGCCTCCCTGGTCCGCCCGGCGCTCGACGCCGGCGGCGTGGTCATCACCGACCGCTACCTGGACTCCTCGGTCGCCTACCAGGGCACCGGCCGGGACCTGGGCGCGCAGGAGGTGGAGGACCTCTCGCTCTGGGCCACCTCCGGTCTGCTGCCCGCGTTGACGGTGCTGCTGGACCTGGACCCCGCGGTGGGGTTGTCCCGGCTCTCCGACCGCGACCGTGGTCCGGACCGGTTGGAGAGCGCGGGCGACGACTTCCACCGCCGGACCCGTGCGGCCTTCCTGTCCCGGGCCTCCGCCGACCCGGACCGCTGGCTGGTGCTCGACGCCGCCCGCGGACCCGAGGAGGTGGCCGCGGACATCCGGACCCGGGTCGCCGCCCTGCTGGCCGCACGCGGGGTGGCGGCATGACCACGGTCTGGGACGACGTCGTCGGGCAGGAACCCGCGGTCGACGTGCTGCGCGCCGCCGCCGAGGACCCGACCCGGATGACGCACGCCTGGCTGCTCACCGGTCCGCCCGGCTCCGGTCGGTCGAACGCGGCCCGTGCCTTCGCCGCCGCCCTGCAGGATCCGAGCGCCGACCCGCGCAGCCCCGGCTGTGCGCAGGTGCTGGCGGGCACCCACCCGGACGTCACCTTCGTGGCGACCGAGGGGGTGGTGATCCGCGCCGACACCGTGCGACCGCTGGTCGAGCTGGCCCAGCGCAGCCCGTCCCAGGGGCGCTGGCGGGTGATCGTGATCGAGGACGCCGACCGGTTGAACGAGACCTCCGGGAACGTCCTGCTCAAGGCGATCGAGGAGCCGCCGCCGCGGACCGTCTGGCTGCTGTGCGCCCCGAGCCCGCAGGACGTGCTGGTCACCATCCGCTCCCGGTCCCGTGCGGTGGCATTGCGGGTGCCCCCGGTGCAGGCGGTCGCCGACCTGCTGGTCCGCCGGGACGGCATCGACCCGGCCGTCGCCCTCACCGCCGCCAAGGCCGCGCAGAGCCACGTCGGCGTCGCCCGTCGGCTGGCCCGCGACCCCGAGGCCCGCGCCCGCCGCGGCCAGGTCCTGCGCCTCGCGTCCCGCGTCCGTGGCGTCGGCGACGCCGTGCTGGCCGCCGCCGATCTGGTCGAGACCGCGCAGGCCGACGCGAAGGCCGCCACCGAGGAGCGGGACGCCGCCGAACGCACCGCCCTGCTCCGCTCGTTGGGCGCCGAGGGACTGACCGCCATCCCGCCCGCGCTGCGCGGGCAGCTCCGGCAGTTGGAGGAGGAGCAGAAGCGCCGGGCCACCCGCGCCCAGCGCGACGTCCTCGACCGCGCGATGGTCGACCTGCTCTCGCTCTACCGGGACGTGCTGGTCGTCCAGCTCGGCGCCCGGGTGGATCTGGTCAACGGCGCGCAGGAGGAGGCGGTCCGCGACCTGGCCCGCAGCAGCACGCCGGAACAGAGCCTGCACCGGATGGACGCGGTCTCCGAGGCCCGCGAACGGCTCGCCGGCAACGTCTCCCCGCTGCTCGCAGTGGAGGCCATGATGATCGGCCTGCGACCCCAGCGGGTCTGATCCACCGGCTACGGTGACCCGGTGACCTCAGTGCGACCCCAGGCCCTCCGGACTCTCGCCCTCGCCTCCGTCGCCGCTCTGGCGCTGGCCGCGTGCGGTGCGGGCTCCGATTCCGACTCCGACCCGACCGCCTCCGCCGTCCTGCCCACCACCGTCCCCGACGGTGCCGAGGCGATCTACGGCCAGGACGTCGACTGGTCCAGCTGCGGCGACCTCGAGTGCGCGATGGTGACCGTCCCGCTCGACTGGTCCGACCCGGGCGGCGACACCATCGACATCGCTGTCAACCGGCACGCCGCCACCGGCGGCCGGCTCGGCTCGCTGCTGATCAACCCCGGCGGCCCGGGCGGATCCGGCATCGACGCGCTGTCCTCGATCGCGCTCGGCCGGTTCGGCGACGACGTGGTCGCGAGCTACGACCTGATCGGCTTCGACCCGCGCGGCGTCGGGCAGTCCACCGCCATCTCCTGCGTCTCCGACAGCGAGATGGACGCCTTGGTCTCCGCCGACTACGACTTCGCCACCGATCAGGGCGTCGCCGACGCCGAGGCCGCCTACACCGCGCTCGGCGAGGGCTGCCTGGACGGCACCGGACCCCTGCTGGAGCACGTCGACACGGTCAGCGCCGCCAAGGACATGGACGTGATCCGGGCCGTGGTCGGCGACGACACCCTGAACTACGTCGGCTACTCCTACGGCACCCAGCTCGGCGCCACCTACGCCGCCCTGTTCCCGCAGCAGGTCGGCCGGCTGGTGCTCGACGGCGCGGTCGACCCCACCCTGACCTCGCAGGAGCTGTCGCTCGGACAGGCCGTCGGGTTCGAAGGGGCGCTGCGCGCCTACGTCACCGACTGCCAGGCCGCCGCGAGCTGCCCGCTCACCGGCACCGCCGACGAGGGCCTCGCCCAGATCCGCGCCCTGCTCGACCAGGTCACCGCCTCCCCGCTGCCCACCCAGGACGCCGATCGTGACCTGACCGGCGCCCTCGCGTTCAGCGGCATCGCGCTCCCGCTCTACGACGAGTCCAGCTGGACCTACCTGACCATGGGCCTGCGGGACGCGATCCAGTCCGGCGACGGCTCCGTGCTGCTCCAGCTCGCCGACCTGTACTACGACCGCGACGCCAGCGGCACGTACACCACCAACTCCACCGTCGCGTTCTGGGCGATCGGCTGCGCCGACGACCGCGGCACCACGGACATCGCCCAGATGCGTGCCGACGCCGCCGAGATCGAGGCCGCCGCCCCCACCGTCGGCAGCTTCTTCGGCTACGGCGGGGTGCTCTGCGCCAACTGGCCGGTCCCCGAGGCCGGTGGCCTGGACTCCTACATCGCCACCGACGCGGCCCCGATCGTCGTCATCGGCACCACCAACGACCCGGCCACCCCCTACGCCTGGGCCGAGTCGCTCACCGCGACGCTCGGCGACTCCGCCACCCTGCTCACCTACGAGGGCGAGGGCCACACCGCCTACGGCCGCTCCAACTCCTGCATCCTGGACGCGGTCGACGCCTACCTGGTGGACGGGACGGTGCCCGCAGCCGGGACGCGCTGCTGACGCTTTGGAGCAGCGCGGTCGCGCCAGGTAGAGTGGGCCCGCTCGTCCTCCGGGACGGTGCCGCCTTAGCTCAGTCGGCAGAGCGTCTCACTCGTAATGAGAAGGTCGCGGGTTCGATTCCCGCAGGCGGCTCACACGGAAGGCCCGGGATCATCGCGATCCCGGGCCTTCGTCGTGGGTGCGCCGCAGCCGAGGCCCTTTGTCCCTGGACAGATCCGAGCGGTGCGGGTCCGCTGTCGTGAACCTCCGCGCGAATCGACTCTGCCGACACAAACCCTCCACGCGGCTGGCGTTCAGCTGCCACATTGATCGAGCCGACGTCGAGCGGGCATCGGCTGACCGAGGAGGATGTGTGTCTGAAATCGTGCAGGGGTCGCCGCGTCACCGAACTCGAGCTCTTCTCGCCTTGCTGCTCGCTGCGGTTCTGTCGGTGGGGATGCTGGTCTCCACGTCGGTGGACGCCGATGCCGCGGCGGGGAGCAACCGGTTGAACGTGGGGGAACGGCTCACGGCGGGCCAGCAGCTGACCTCGACCAGCGGGAAGCTCACCCTGGTGATGCAGAGCGACGGGAACCTGGTGCTGTACGCCCCCGGGAACGAGGCTCGCTGGCACACCAACAGCAACGGCAACCCGGGTGCCTATGCGGTGATGCAGAGTGACGGGAACTTCGTCGTCTACACCGCTGGTGGTGTCGCGCTGTGGGAGTCGCAGACCTACGGAACCGGTGCCGCGTTCGCCCAGCTCCAGGACGATGGCAACTTCGTCCTGTACACGTCCGCGCCGAAGTCGGTCTGGCAGTCGGGGACGAAGTACTACCCCTCACGTCTCGAATCCGGCACAGCGCTCGCAGCCGGGCAGCGCCTGCAATCGCCCAACGGTGTCTTCGAGGCGGTCATGCAGACGGATGGGAACTTCGTTCTCTACGGGCCTTCCGGCTCGATGTGGCAGTCCGGCACGAACGGTTCCGGTGCCAATCGTGCCACCGTCCAGAACGACGGCAATCTCGTCCTCTACACCGCTGCCAACGTCGCGAAGTGGCAGAGCGGCACCAGCGGCCGGGGTGCAGGATCGTTGCGGGTCCAGAACGACGGCAACATGGTGCTGTACACGAGCGCTTCGGAGTGGACCTGGCAGACCTACACCTATCCCGGTTATCAGCCGCCGACGCCGCCGGCGGCTCCCGCCCCGTCGAAGGCGAGCCTGGCGATCAACTTCGCGACCGCGCAGATCGGCAAGCCGTACCTGTGGGGGGGCGTCGGTCCCAACGCGTTCGACTGCTCCGGTCTGACGCAACAGTCCTGGGCCGCAGCGGGGGTGTCCATCAAGCGGGTCTCGCGCGATCAGTACACCAGCTTGCCCAAGGTGCCGTTCTCCCAGGCGCAGCCCGGCGACATCCTCGCCTGGTCGTCGAACACCTCGGACCCGTCCCAGATCTATCACGTGGCTCTCTACATCGGTGACGGCAAGATGATCGAAGCGCCCAGCGCCGGCAACCCGGTCCGTCTCACCACCGTCCGGACCTACGGGCTCATGCCATCGGTGGCCCGACCCGCCAGCTGAACGAGCACGACCACGGCGCCCCGTCCTCCGCGGAGGACGGGGCGCTGTGGTCTGCGGTGGTGCGGAACCGACCGGACGATCCCATGCGCTCCGAGCCTGCCCCCGCCGCGACGGTCGTGGTCGATCGCCATGACACCCGTACCCGCCGTCTCGCCACCGTCTCGCCACCGGCCCACACATCCCCGAGCGCAGCTGTGACTCGATCGGACCGTCACGAACTCGGCTCCGCTTCCGTAGGGCCGCAGGTCGGGCCCCGCTCTCCCGGAGGAGAGCGGGGCCTGTCGGTAGACCGGTGTCAGCTCGACAGGTTCTGCACGGCGATTTCGGTCCGGCGCGCGATCTGGCGGGCGTCACGCACGGTCTGCGCGAGAGTTCCGGTGTCGTCGGAGACCTTGGCAGCCAGGACTCGCGCCGGGATGTCGTTGAGCTGGAACTCGGGTGCGCGCAGGATCTCCAGGACCACGCGGTGGACCTCGCCGGTCATCCAGGACTTGTCGGCGTCGTTCAGGGGCATGTCTTCCTCCGGGTTGGGTGTGTTGGTGGTGAGTGCGGCGGCGGCCGCCGCGACCTGAGCCGCGGTGGCGCCAGGTCGGATCTCGAAGTGCATCTCGTCGGTGATGGGCATGGCGTAGTCGCCACCCCACCGCAGGACGCCGGAGCACTCGGCGAGGATCTGCCGGATGGCACCGACCTGCGGGTCGGTGAAGGTGTCCTTCGAGCCCTGCGGGTGACGGCCCCCGTTCATGTCGAGCGCGGTGCCCGAGGCATGGTTGGAGTAGGTGCTACCCGAGCCGATCGTGGCCTTGGGACGGAACGAGCTGGTCGACGTGATGGGTTCGACCCGGGCTGCGAACTGCCGTGCGACATAGCCGAGGACCTGAGCGACAGGTCCTGCCAGCAGACGGGCGTTGTTCGGCAGCCATGCGAGCGGTTCGAGCTGTGCCTCGACGACCAGCGGCCAGCCGTTCTCCGAGTTGGCCACGCGTACCTCCTTCGTGTTGTGAGGTGGGGCCGGTCGAGCCGGCCTGACGCATCCACTGTGTTCGTACACCTGTTCGAACGACAATTTCCTTTGGGGATGCCCGTCACGACGGCGCGACGAGGCGCGACCCGGCGCGCTGAGAGTTCGAACGGTCAACGCGGCTGCTCCATCACGCGGGGGGCTCGAGCGACGGGTCGCGGCGGGAGAGGCCGTTTCCTCACCACGGGGAGGGACGGGGTGCGGCGGCGTCCGCAGGGTCCGTCGTGTGGCGTTCGGGTGATCGTCGCGTGCTGAGGCCGATCGGGCCACGGGAGCCTCTCGGGTGTGTCTAGCGTGCGCGAGTGAGCACACCCACGCCCGGCTGGTACCCGGATCCGCAGACGCCCGCTCAGCTCCGGTGGTGGGACGGGACGCGCTGGACCGAGCACTCCCGCCCGCTCCCGAACGGTGGCCCGCCTGCGCCGTCCCCGGGTCCGGCTCGCGCCCAGGTCACGCAGGCGGCGCAGGGTTCGACCGCGCCGTCTTCCTCCGTCCCCTCGCAGGGGCCGACTCCGGCCCTGGCGGTGCAGGAGGATCCGGCCGCGAAGAAGCCGTGGTTCCGGCGCACCTGGGTGCTGGTCACCGCCGGTGTCGTCGTGTTCCTGGTCGTGTTCGGCGCGGTGGCGGGGCTGGGTGACTCCGGCGACGAGGCAGCACCGGGGGGCACTCCCGCTGCGAGCACGGTTGCCGAGGAGTCCGCGTCCGACCGGATCGAGGTCCCCGACGTCGGTGGGATGTCCCTGGCCGATGCCGTGGCCGCCCTGGAGGCGGTCGGGCTGACCTCCGACACCATCGGCGACGCGGGCGAGGTCGAATCGCAGTCACCCTCCAGTGGCGTCGAGGTCGAGCCCGGGACGCAGGTGATGCTGACGGTCGTCGACCACGCCGCTCAGGAGGCTGCGGAGGCCGCCGCCCAGGCGGAAGCCGAGGCGGCAGCCGCGGCAGCAGAAGCGGCGAAGGGCACGCTGTCGCAGCAGAACGCCTACCGGGCAGCGCAGTCGTACCTCAGCTACACCGCGTTCTCCCGTGCTGGTCTGATCGACCAGCTGACCAGTGAGTACGGCGAGGGTTACCCGCCCGAGGACGCGGAGTTCGCGGTCGCCCGGCTGGAGGCCGAGGGCGGGGTCGACTGGAACGCCGAGGCGGCCGAGGCGGCGGCGTCCTACCTGGAGTACAGCGCGTTCTCCCGGCAGGGGCTGCTGGAGCAGCTGACCAGCGAGTACGGCGAGCAGTTCACGCCGGAGCAGGCCGAGTACGGGGTCAGCACCACCGGGCTCTGACCGTCGCGGGCGATCGGGCGGGATGATGTCCCCATGCGTTCCGAGCCCTGCCCCCGCTGCGACGCCGCGACGGTCGTGGTCGACTGCCACGACACCCGGACCCGCCGCTTCACCGCCGTCGAGCTCACCGACCCGCACGTTCCCGAGCACGAGCGCTGGTACTTCCACGGCAGCCGGGGTGTGATCCACGGCGGTCTGATCGACGCGCCCGCGGATCAGCCCTACGTGGTGCTGCACGCCTGCGACCGGACCCGGATCGGCTCGGGCCAGGGTGCGGCGGACAAGGCGGGGTACATCGGGGTCGACACCGAGATCGCCCGGCGGGAGGACCTGCCCACCACCGACGACCACGAGCTGACCATCCCCGGGCGGGTGTACAGCTACCGGTTCCCCTCGCACTGGGCGCACATCGTGGCGGGTCTGGACGGGCGAGGGCTGTGCGGTGACCGGGTGCTGGACCCCGAGGAGATGACCCCGCGGGAGCGGGACCGGATCGCCGGGATGCGGGTGTGCCCGAGGTGTCGGGGCCGCAATGCCCGGGATGAGGCGTCGGCGGGCGCTCGGCGGTAGGAAGGTGTCCATGATGGAGCCCCGGATCAGCCTGGTCACCCTCGGCGTCGACGACCTGGATCGCGCGGTCGCGTTCTACCGGGCGCTCGGCTGGCCCGCGCCGGAGCGGCCGGACACGGAGGTGGCGTTCTTCCAGGCGGGCGGGATGGTGTTCGCGCTCTGGACCGGCGTGCAGGGGCGCGGAGCGCCGGGCGTGGAGCTGGCGTACAACGTGCGGGCGCCGGAGGACGTGGCGCCGGTGCTGGAGGCGGCGGTGGCGGCGGGCGGCAGTCTGGTGCGGCCCGCGGAGCGCGCGGAGTGGGGCGGGACGTCGGGGGCGTTCGCGGACCCCGACGGCTACGTGTGGGAGGTCGCGCACAACCCGGACTGGACGATCGGCGGGGACGGTGCCGTCCGGATGTGACGGCACCGTCCCCGCCGGGTGACCGGTCTCAGCAGGTGGTGCCCTCGGCGGGCACGGTGCCGTCGATCAGGTAGGCGTCGACGGCGTCGAGGACGCAGGAGTTCGACGATCCGTAGGCGGTGTGGCCCTCGCCCTGGTAGGTGAGCAGGGTGGCGGACTCCAGGGTGGCGGTCAGCCCCTGCGCCCAGACATACGGGGTGGCGGGGTCGTTGGTGGTGCCGACGACCAGGATCGGGGCGGACCCGGCGGCGCTGTAGTCGTCGAGCGTGCCCTCGGCGGCCACCGGCCAGGACGGGCAGGTCGGTCCGGCGAAGAACGCGGCCATGGTGGGCGCCACGGTCGCGATGTCGGCGACCTGTGCCTGGTACTCGGCGTAGGTCAGCTCGGTGGGGCCGGAGTCGGCGCAGTTGACGGCCACGATCGCCGAGTTCGCGTTGCTGGTGTAGTGACCGTCCTCGCCGCGGTCGAGGTAGTAGTCCGCCCAGTACAGGAGCATGCTGCCGTCGCCCTCGTTGATCGCGGCGTCCAGCGACATGGTCAGGTACGGCCAGACCTCCTGCGCGTACAGCGGCTGGATCAAGCCGAGGAATCCCAGCGCCGCGGTCAGCGGTCGGTCGTCGTCGCCGGTGGGCAGCGGAGCGGCCGCCAGGGAGTCGAGCAGACCGACGATCTGCGCGACTCCGTCGTCGACGGTGCCGGTCAACGGGCAGGTGGAACCGGCGAGGCAGTCCGCCACGTAGGCGCGCATCGCGTTCTCGAACCCGGCCGCCTGCACCTTCGCGTCCTCGATGGCGCTGACGCCCGGGTCGACCGCTCCGTCCAGCACCATCCGGCCGACCCGCTCCGGGAAGAGCGCGGCGTAGGTGGTGCCGAGGAACGTGCCGTAGGAGAACCCGAGGTAGTCCAGGGAGTCCTCGCCCAGCACGGCGCGCAGCACGTCCATGTCCTTCGCGGCCTGGATCGTCCCGACGTGCTGGAGGAACGGACCGGTGGCGTCCAGGCACGCCTGGTTGAACGCGGCGGCCTGGGCGACGGACTCGGCGTAGCCGGCCTCGTCGTCGGTGGTGTCGCTCGCGAAGTAGGCGTCCAGCGCGTCGTCGTCGAGGCAGGTCACCGGTTCGGACTCGCCGACCCCGCGCGGGTCGAAGCCGATGATGTCGTACTGCTCGCCGATCGCCGCCCCGAAGCCGTACAGGCTGAAGTTCTCGACCAGGTCCAGGCCCGAGGCGCCCGGCCCGCCGGGGTTGACCAGCAGCGAACCGATCCGCTCCCCGGTGGCGGCACGCCGGTTGACCGCGATCGCGATCGTGTCGCCGTCGGGCTCGTTCCAGTCCATCGGCACGACGACGTCGGCGCACTCGAGGTCGCCGCAGTCGGTCCAGTCGAGGTCCTGGGCGTAGATCGCGTCGAGCCCGACGACCGGCGTCGGGCTCGGGTCGTCGGCGGTGGTCGAACCGGAGGAGCACGCGGTGAGCAGGAGGGCGGCCGCGCTCGCGGCGACGGCCGTGGTCCGCCCGCGACGGGTGAGGAAGGTCTGCATGACGGTGACGGTAGGAGCGGCTCGCCGCCGCCGACCGGGATCTGGGTGGTGCCCGGTCGGAAATAGGCGCGGGATGTGGGCCGACTGAGTGCTCTGGTGGGTCAGGCCGGGTCGGGCACCCCTACGACCGCCTTGGTCCGCGACCGTCCTGCCGCGTCCTTGATCACCACGTACTCCAGGTCGACGTGCGGCTCCAGCGCGCTGAACTTGTCGTTCGGCGCACCGATCACCAGCTGGAAGCCGAGCCCGCGCCAGGCGCCGATCGCCCGGCCGGTGAACCGGGCGTCCGCCTTGATCAGCGCCTCGTCCAGGAACACCGGGGCGTAGCGCGGACGGTCCGCCCCGGCGTCGCCGAGCTGGTAGCGCAGCGCGGCGCCGACGATGAACGCGACCAGCTCCTGCGACTCACCGCCGGACTTCTCGCCGATGTGGTCGTAGAGCGCGACGTGCTCGCCCGCCAGGTCGACCTTCTCCGCGGAGAGCCGGACGTGGCGCCGGACGTCGACCAGGTCGGCGAAGTCCGGTGCGGTGCGGCGGATACGGTCGATGACGCGGGACATCCGGGTGTACCGGCGCTCCCGCTCGTCGTCGGTGGCCTCCGTGGCGAGCTCGTCGCGCAGGTCGCGCAGCTCCTTGCGGAACCGGGCGACGACGGTGGACTGGGTGTCCCGGGCGTCGATCCGCAGCCGGTGGTCGTCGTCGGCGAACGGCAGGGCGGCGAGGATGTCGTTGACCGGGCGGATCCGCTCCTTGATCTCCCGGACCGAACGGGACAGCGCGTTGTACAGGTCGGTGAGGTCGTTGCCGGACAGCCGGAGCAGGCTCTTGCGCCAGTCCGCCTCCAGCTCGTGCAGCCCGGAGGCCTCCAGCTCGGTGAGGATCCGGTCGAAGTCGGCGAAGGCGCCGTCCGGGTCGGTGCCGAGGTTCGGGTCCGGCCAGCGCTCGACGAAGGTCTCGAAGGTGCGGGCCAGGGTGTCCCGGGCGGTGCCGATCTCCTGCTCGGCGGACTGCCGGTCGGTGCGCAGCAGCTCGGTGGCGCGGGCGGAGCGGGCGTCGAAGGCGTCCAGGGCGGCCCGCGGAGTGGCGGGCGGCTGGTCGTCGGGGCTGCCGAGCAGGGCGTCCAGGTAGTCGCGCTGGTCGTCGGCGACGGTGAGCTCGGCATCCAGGGCGTCGTCCAGGGCGCGCTGGGCCACGTCGACGTCGTCGCTGACCGCGGACCAGACCTCGGCGATCTGTTCGGCGTCACCCTTGGCCCGGCCGAGCTGGTCGCTGAGCGCCCGGATCGACGCCTCCAGCTCGGTGGCGCGGCCCTGGAGCCGGGTCACCTCGGGATTGCCCGCGGTGACGTCCTCGATCACCTGCTGCCAACGGTCCCGGTCCGACTCGGCGGTGCCGGTGTCGATGTCGTCCCAGCTGGTCGCGTCGATCGCGCGGAAGGCCTCCAGCTCGGCGTCCTGCTGATCCAGTCCGGCGTCGGCGGACTCGACACCCTGCTCGGCCAGCAACAGCCGGCGCTGGGCGGACTCGATCTCCCGGTCCAGCTGCGCCAGCCGACGGGTGTTGCTGAAGCCGAGCAGGTTGGCCCGGCCGCCGCCACCGTGGGCACCGCGCGCGCCGTCCGACGTCTGCCCCGCGCGGGTCAGCGCCTTGCGGTGCTGGGAGAGCTCGCCGGTGGTGTCGACGCAGACGTAGACGAACCGGTTGGCCAGCTCGGTGCGCAGCCAGCCGGTGAACGGCCCGGAGCGGAAGTCCAGGCGGCCGGGCAGGGTGCGCGGGTCGAGGGCGACCTCGGTGCGGATGTCGGTCGGCACGCCCTCGAACCGCAGGCGGCGGCCGAGCTGCACGCCGTCAATGGCGTCCCGGAACCGGCGCAGGTCGGCCATGTCCAGCAGCAGCTGGGTCGCGAAGCCGCCGAGAGCGAGGTTGAACGACTCCCGCCACGGCTCGTGCTCGGCGCGGACCTCGATCAGCTCGGCGACGAACGGCAGCTGCTCCGGGGTCATCCCGGCGGCCTCGGCCAGGGCGGCGCGGGCGTGCAGCAGGTCGCTCGGGATCGCGCCCTTGTGCGAGGTGGCGGCGACCCGGTCCGACCGGAGCCGGGCCAGCTCGATCGCGGCGTCCTTCTTCTCGGTCATCGCGTCGCCGAGCGCGCGACGGGCGGCGGCCTTGGCGTCCCCGTCGGCGAGCGCGGCCCGGGCCTGGGCGACCAGCCGGTCGAAGTCGGCCCTGGCCCGCAGGTCGTGGTCCAGTCCGTCGCGGACGATCTGGGCGATCCGGGTGCGGGCGACGGTGACCCGGGCCAGGCGCTCCTCGGCCGTGCGGTGCTCGCGCTGGGCGGTGGCGAGCCGGTCGCCGCCGGAGCTCCACAGCGTCTCCTTGACCCCGTCCAGCTCGGCGCGCGCGGCCTCCACCCGGGCGGTGGTCTCGGTCACCTGGCGCTGGGCGCCGCGGTGCCGCTGCTGCAGGTCGTGCTCGACGTCGCGCAGCAGGCCGAGCCGCTGCTCGTGCCGCCACAGCGCGGCGGGGGAGTTCGGGGCGTCCACGTCGCCGAGCTGCTCGATCACACGCAGCCGGTCGGCGGCGCCCTCGATCCGGCTGCGCAGCTCGCGGATCGGCTCCAGGGCCTTGACCTGCTGGCGGGCGGTGATCATCTGGTCACGGGTGCCGGTCAGCTTGTCGAACTGCTCGACCACGGCATCCGCGGTGGCGAAGGTGCTCGGCTCCTCCAGCACCATCGCCTTGTAGAGGGCGTCGACCGTGGTGATCTGCTGCCCGGCCTGGATCCGGCCGAGCAGCCCCACCGCGCGGCTGCCGTCGCCGGTGGCGCCGATGCCCAGGGTGGACCAGAGCCGGGCGGTGAACTCGCGGTCGGTGTCGTAGGCCGTCAGACCGGTCCCGGTCACCGCGGGCCGGGCCAGTCGTTCGGCGGCGGCGGTCTCCAGGGCGGTCAGGTCGAAGGCGTCGTCCACGGTGGCGCGCACCGCGGTGACCTCCTCCAGGTGCCGGGCGGCGGACGGCACGTACCAGGCGCGCACCGCGGTGAACACCCGGCCGCCCTGATCGGCCCAGGTCATGGCGATCGCCGACCAGGTGTCCTTGCCGTCGCCGCGCAGCACCCGCTCCCGGGTGCCCTCGTCGGTGCGGGACTCGTCCAGCTTGCCGCGGGAGTAGGACAGGATGTTGCGCTGGTCCTTGCCGCGCGGGCGGCCGACGACCCCGCCGTTCGACGCCCCGTTGAACGGGGTGGTGTGCGGCATGAGCAGCGCGATGTAGGCGTCCATCAGGGTGGACTTGCCGGAGCCGGAGCCACCGGACAGCAGGGTGGCGGTCGGCGCCAGCAGCACCCGGTGGTGACCGTCGTAGCCACCCCAGTTGACCAGCTGCAGGTCGCGGGCCACCCACTGCTGGCCGGTCGAGGCCGCGGGGATCAGACCGAAGAGCGTGTCCACCATCGTCATCGGTCCGTCTCCTCGAACAAGTCGTTCTCCTGCGGGAGTTCCGGGGTCTGCGCCACCGGTGCGGGCTCGGGGTCGGGCTCCGGCGCGTCCTCCTCGACGACCACCTCCGCTCCGGGGGTGCGCAGCCACTCGCGCAGCTCGACCAGGCGCTCGTTGCTCAGCACCACCTCGACCAGCGGGGTGATCCGGTAGCGCCCTTCGGACACCTCCTCGATCAGACCGTCCTTCGCCAGCCGGGCCACCGCGGCGCGGATCTCCCGCTGCCGGGTCGCCAGGTTGGTGAGCGTCGGGTCGAAGTAGGTCAGCGCGGTCTGCTCGATCTCCTCCACGTCGACCCGGACCGAGGTCTCCCCGGCGCCGCGCTCACGCTGGAACACGGTGCGCAGGTGCACCAGGACCAGGGTCTCGGCGCGGGTGTACGCCTCGTCGCGGAGCAGCACCGGGACGTCCAGCTCGTCGGAGCGGACCTGGCGCTTGTAGGCGATGCCGCGGTCGTGGTCGACCACCAGGTGCACGAACAAGTCGTGCAGCCGGGACTCGATCACCTGCTGGTTGGCCAGCAGGGTCTTCCACTGCGCGGCGTTCTTCTCCGCGAGCAGGAACCGGCGCTGCAGCAGGCGGACCAGCACCCGGCGCACGTCGGCGTCCAGGGTGCCGGAGTCGCCGGCGAACAGCTCGCCCGGGTCCTCCTCCATGGAGACGGTGTCGATGAAGGCGTCGGTGTCAGTCATGCTCGTCCTCCAGCCGCACGGTCACGCCCTCGAAGGCGAAGCGGCGCGGGGTGCCATCGGGGCGCACGGCCTCGACGTAGGCGATGGTGTCGGTCTCGGTGCTGCGGAACTGCTCGGCGATCTCCAGCAGACCCAGCAGGTCCACCGGTCGGCGCAGGTGCGGCGGAGCGGCGGAGAAGGCGTCCGCGAGCGCGGTGCCTTCCAGGTCCCGGTGCGTGCCCAGCCAGTCGGTCAGGTACGCGCCCAGTTCGGCGTAGTGCGGACCGCCCCAGGCCCGGGCCTCGGCGTGCGAGACCTCCTCGGCCGCGTCGTCGTCCCACTCCGTGAGCGCGTCCGGCGGCTGCGGCGGGCGCAGGTCGCCGGGGGTCTGGCGCAGGTGGTCCACCTCGGCCACCGGCAGGCGGCGCAGCGGGTCGACCGCCTGGCCGCGACGGGAGTCCGGCATCCAGGCCTGCATCCCGGTCATCACGTCCCGCAGCAGGTCGTCGACCTGCCGGTCGCGCAGTGGGTCGTGGTGGCGGACCTGGGTGGTGATCACCGACGAGGCCTCGCGCTGGGTGGCGAACACCTGCTCCAGGCCCTGTTCGATCCGGCGGCCGATCTCGCTCAACTCGGTGCGCTGCTGGGCGGGCAGCAGACGGGTGAACCGGTGCCGCAGCACCACGTCCAGCTGGGCCGACAGCTCGTCCAGCCGCCGCGGGTCGCCGATCAGCCGCAACGCGCCGGCGAACGCCCGCCCCTCGACGGTCGACTCCATCACGTGCTCGCCGCGTTCCAGGTACTCGCGCAGCACGTCGCCGGTGGGCCGCTCGTCCTGGCGCAGGGCGGTGACCACGTCGCGCTGCATGGCCTTGATCGACTCGGCCACCCGCGCGAAGTCACCGGGCAGCTCGCGGACCAGGTGGAGCAGGTTCTCCGCCTCCTCGAGCAGGGTCTCCTCGCCGACCTGCTCGACGGTGCCGGTGCGCTGGATCCGGTCCAGCTCCGCTTTCTTCTCCGCGATCTCCGCGTCCAGCCGGGCCATCGCGACCAGCACGTCCGGGTCCGCGTGCTGTGCCAGCCGGTCGACCGCGTCCAGCAGGGTGCGCACCCGGGACTGCGACACCCGGGCGCGGGTGCCCCCGGCGCGGCCGGCGACCTCCAGTGCTCCCACCGCGTGCGCGGACACCTGGTAGACCTCGACGTCGTCCTCCAGCACCTGGCGCACCAGCCAGCCCGCGTCGGCCCACTGCCGGCACAGGTCGCGGGCGTTGCCGCTGGGCAGGTCGTCGCCGTACCCGGAGGCACGCAGCTGGTCCAGGGCGTCCGCGATCTCGGTGTGCGCGTCATCCACCGGCACCGTCGGCCGCTCCGCGGTGAACACCAGCGACAGCAACGAGACGATGAGCGGGGCATGCCGCTTGTGCAGCAGATCGAGCATCGGGTTCTGGAACGCCCGGACGGCGCCCAGGTAGGCACCTTCGGCACGAGTGATCATCGCGGGCCAGCCTAGTGATCGCGGGCGGGTGCTCATGCCAGGCTGTCCGGATGCCCTCCTACCGCGTCATCCTGGTCGTCGGCCGTCTGCTCCCCGGAGTCCGCCCGGAGCACGTGCTGCCCGCCGCCGCGGACGCCGCCGCGGAGCTGACCCGGGTCGAGGCGCGCGACCTCGCGGTGGTGGCCGGGGAGCCCCGGATCACCGTGCGCTACCTGGCCGACGACGACGCCGGAGCCTTCCAGGTCGCCGGACGGGTGGTCGGCGAGGTCACGGGCTTGGCAGCCGTGCCGCGGTCGGTGGTCACCCGCCGGGAGGGCACGCGCTGGATCCCAGTGCTGCCGGGCTGAGCGCGGTGCAGCCGATGACGGCCGCCCAGGACCGGGCTACCGTGCCGTCATGCCTGAGGTGATCGTCTCCGCCACCGCGCTGGCCGACGAGCTGGCCGCCGACCGTCCGCCCCGACTGCTGGACGTCCGCTGGCAGCTGGGCGGCCCGCCCGGGGTCGACGGCTACCGTGCCGGTCACCTGCCCGGGGCGGTCTACGTCGACCTGGACACCGAGCTGGCCGCGCCGCCCACCCCCGCCGGCGGTCGGCACCCGCTGCCCGATCCGGACGCGTTGCAGCGCGCTGCCCGCACCTGGGGCCTGCGCCAGGACGAGCGGGTCGTGGTCTACGACGACTCCGGGTCGATGTCGGTGGCCCGCGCCTGGTGGCTGCTGCGCTGGGCCGGGGTCGCCGAGGTGCGGATCCTCGACGGCGGGCTCGCCGCCTGGACCGCCGCGGGGGGTGACCTGGATCAGACCGAGGTGCACCCACCGCTCGGTGACGTCGAGCTGACCGGTGGGCAGCTGCCCACCCTGGACGCGGACGGGGTCGCCGCCTGGCCCGCCGACGGCCTGCTGCTGGACGCCCGCGCCGCCGAGCGCTTCCGGGGCGAGGTCGAGCCGGTCGACCCGCGCGCGGGCCACATCCCCGGCGCGGTCAGCGCCCCCACGGCGGAGAACGTCGACGGCACCGGGGCCTTCCTGCCCGCGGACGACCTCACCCGGCGATTCGCCGCGCTCGGAGCGCCCGCGGACGGACGAGTCGCCGTCTACTGCGGGTCGGGCGTCACCGCCGCGCACCAGGCCGCCGCGCTCACGATGGCCGGGTACACGCCGGTGCTCTACCCGGGCAGCTGGTCGCAGTGGTCGAGCGACCCGGAGCGGCCGGTCGCCACCGGGTCCTGAGCCCCGCGGGCCCCGGGCCATGAACCCTGGTGGCCGCGATCGTCACGGGCACTCGTCCGCAGCACCACGCTCGTGTCATGACGGTTCAGCCGAGGAGTGCATGTCGCAGGACGGTTGCTGGTCATGGAAGGTGCCGGACTCGATGGCCCGACGCTCCGCTGGATTGAGACCTGCTGTCGGAACGACGATCAATTCGGCACGACTCGATTCCTCGAGCGTCTCGGCATCCGCGCACACGGCGAGGACGGTCCATGCCGAAGCTCCCCATTGTGCCTCGTCAAATGTGGGCTCAGCCCCCACGAGCACCGAATCGTCCTGCACGGCGTACAAGAATCCTTCGTCGACCACCGCCGCCACGTTGTCCAATGTTTTGCCACGATAGAAGGACAGGGGCTCTCCGACGGTGCGTGCGGCGCACGCTGTGAGCGGACCGGCGATGGCTGTTGCGAGCAGAGCTGCGCCCAGCGGGGGAGAGAAGTTCACCCGCACGTGATGGAGTTCTGGGCGGGGCTGAACGCGTACTGAGTGGTCGACTTCGTCACGGTGACAACACCCGCGGTGTTGGAGTAGGTCTTCCACACCCTGTACGAATACCGGTTTCCCATCGGCCACGCCCGGTACGTCTGGCCCGCCCGAAGTCGAGGGGACGAACATGACACGGACATCGACACCGTGGACGCGTTGGAGATGTTCAGGCCGGCGGTGATCGTCGAACGGCTGGCGCCCAGTGCCAGTCCCACGGTGCGAGTGGCGGCCTTGCTGACGCTGATCGTGCAGGTCGTCCCTGATCGGATCGCTTTGCAGTTCCCGAGTCGTTGGCTGTAGTCGGTGTAGCCGGAGGTGGTCTTCTTGTCCGTCACGGAGTACACGGTCCAGGTCGCAGCTCGAGGTGAGATGCGAGGGGTGACCTGGGGCTCGGCTGTTGGCGGGTCCGAGGGCGCCGAGGGAGCTGGCTCCGCGGGATCGGTCCCCTGCCGCAGGTCGTGAGATGTGCGCTCCAGGTCGCGCATACCAGGATCCTGATCCGGGAGATCGGTACCGATGCCCGCAGCTGACGAGTCGGTCGTGGGTGAATCTGCATCATCAGGCGCGTCCGCTGTCGAACCGGAATCGTGAAGGTCGACCTGGGTCGAGGAGGCGCTCGTCATGGTCACTCCGCCGCCGAGAGTCAAGGCGGTGGCCAGGACGACGGTGGCGACCGAGCGGCAGGCGAAGAGTCTTCTAGCGAACATGTCGTGCCCTTCACGCGCGTTCCACGCGAGCGTGGAACGGTCATCACCCGATGGCGCGGCTGAGGGCTCACGGCTGACACTACGTGCAGCCTGTGAACGACACAAGACTCACCCCTCGGATATCAGAATCCTCATCTTCAGCTGCAAGGGCGTGTGGCGGGTCAGGCGTTTCACGCGGCTCCAGCCGGCGGTGACACGCGCTGCGACCCGGAGCGGCCGGTCGCGACCGGGTCCTGAGCCCCGCGGAGGCGGCGCCCAGCCAGGTGTGCGGGTTCCGGTCCCAGCACCAGCCGAGCTTGCAGGTCGGCGGTCAGCGACTCCTCGGTCCAGCCGAGCGCGGCGGCGGTGCCGAGCGCGACATGGACCCGCACCTGGCGGGCGAGCTCCTCGGCGGCGATGGCGGCCGTCGCCGGACCCCCGGGCCGGGCTACGTCCGGTCCCGGTCCTTGCTCGGCTGCACCCGCTTCGGCTCGCCCGGCATCTTGGGGTACTCCGGCGGGTACGGCAGGTCGCCCAGCCCGTGATCGCGTTCGTCCTGGTCGGCCAGCGCGAGCAGGCCGTCCAGCGATCCCCGCTCCGGAGCGTCGGCGGCGAGCGGCGCGAACAGGTCGCCGACCTCCGCGAACCGGGCGGGGACGGTCCGCAGGTCGAAGTCGTCGGGCCGCACGTCCGCGACCTCGTCCCAGCGCAGCGGGGTGGAGACGGTGGCGCGCGGGTGGGGCCGGATCGAGTAGGCGGAGGCGATGGTGCGGTCCCGTGCCATCTGGTTGTAGTCGACGAAGATGCTCGGGCCGCGTTCCTCCTTCCACCACTTGGTGGTGACCTGCCCGGGCAGCCGGCGTTCCAGTTCACGGCCGACGGCGATCGCGGCCCGGCGGCACTGGGTGAAGGTCCACCGCGGTGCGATCGGCGCGAACACGTGGATGCCTCGGCCGCCGGAGGTCTTGGGATACCCGGTCAGGCCGTGCTCGGCCAGGATCTCCCGCACGTGCGGGGCGACCCGGGCGGCGTCGGAGAAGTCGGTGCCGGGCTGGGGGTCCAGGTCGATCCGCAGCTGGTCCGGGGCCTCGACGTCGTCGGCGGTGACCGGCCAGGGGTGGAAGGTCAGGGTGCCCAGATTGGCGGCCCAGATCACCACTGCCAGCTCGGTGGGGCTGACCTCGTCGGCGGTGCGACCGGAGGGGAAGGCGATCCGGGCGGTCTGCACATAGTCCGGTGCGCCCGGGGGCACGCGCTTCTGGAAGAACGCGTCGCCGCGGTTGTCCGCGCGGGTGGAGAGCATGGCGCCGGGGAAGACCCCCTTGGGCCAGCGCTCGAGGGTGGTCGGGCGGTGCAGCAGCGCGCCCAGGATCCCGTCGCCGACCGCGAGCAGGTACTCGACCACGTCCAGCTTGGTGAAGCCGCGTTCGGCGAAGACCACCTTCTGCGGATTGCTCACCCGGACGGTGCGGCCGCGGACCTCGAGCTCCGTCGCGGGGGAGGCGGTGGGCGTCATGGCGCCACGGTAGGACCGCGCGGCCGTCGCCGCCCGATGTGTGCCAGGCGCGACGAGGGCGGGCGACCCCTCGCCAGGCCGCGGTGGAATGTGACTACGGTCACTCCGCGCGGCCCGCAACGGGGCGGATCGCACAGGGGCCGGGGCCGGAGGTCGCCCGCCCGTCACCATTCAGGGGGAATGATGAATCGACGTCAGAAGCTGTCCCGGATCTCAGGGGCCCTCGCGGTCACCGCGGTGCTCGGTCTGCTCGCGGCACCGGCCGCGCAGTCGCACGGGTACATCGGCGGCAGCAACTCGCAGCTGATCGCCCGGGCGGCCATGCCGGGCAACACCGGGCTGGGGGCGGTGCAGTACGAGCCGCAGAGCATCGAGGGTCCCAAGGGCTTCCCGGCGCAGGGACCGGCGGACGGGACGCTCGCGTCCGGCGGCAACACCCGGTTCTCGGAGCTGGACCAGCAGAGCTCGACCCGCTGGGTGAAGAACCAGGTCACCAACCGGACGGTCTCGGTCGCCTGGAACTACACCGCGCTGCACGCCACGACCAAGTGGGAGTACTACATCACCAAGCAGGGCTGGAACCAGAACGCCCCGCTGAGCCGCTCCTCGCTGGAGCTGATCAAGACCGTCCCGTACGACGGGTCGCTGCCGGTCCAGGGGCAGACCCACACCTTCACGATCCCCGCCGACCGCACCGGATACCACGTGATCTACGCGGTCTGGGTGGTCGACAACACCGCGAACGCGTTCTACAACGTGATCGACGTGAACATCCAGTAGCGGATCAGGACGCCTGGACGCCGTGCTCCGTGGCGAGCGCGGCGTCCAGGTCGGCCAGCAGCCGCCGGCACTCCTCGACGTCCCACCGGGTGCCGGCGATCTCGAACTCGAACAGCACCGGACGGCCGGACCTCGCCGCGATCTGCCGGCAGGCCATCTGGTAGTGCCGACCGAAGTTCCGGTTGCCCGAGCCCATCACGGCGACCATCCGGCGCCGGTTCACCGGGTTGCGCAGGAAGCGGCGCACCGCCTCCGGGATGGTGTCGTTGTTCTCGTTCCCGGTCTTGTACGACGGCGTGAGCAGCACCCACGGGCCGTCGGCCTCGCTGAGCCGGTGCTCCCGCTCGGCCAGGTTGAACACCGGTCGGCCCAGGCGCTCGGCGAAGGTCCGCACCAGGCCGCTGGCGGAGGAGTAGTAGTACACGGGCGTCTGGCGCATCGGTTCAGGGAACCCCGGTCCGCCGCGGCCTGCCGGGGACGTTCGTCCCGGAACAGGCCGATGGCCGGGGCCCGCTCGCGCGCGTCCCGGCCATCGGTTCAGCTCACTGCTGGTCGCCGGTGCCCGACTCGGTCGGGGCGGAAGCCTCGTTCGAGGGGGTGGCGTCGTCGGCCGCGGCGGCCAACGACTCTCTCGCGGCGGAGACCACGGCCTCGGCGGTGATGCCGAACTCGCGGTACAGCGTCTCGTAGTCGGCGGAGGCGCCGTAGTGCTCCAGGGAGACGGCACGACCGGCGTCGCCGAGGATCCGGTACCAGGACAGGGCGATGCCGGCCTCGACCGAGACCCGGGCCCGCACGGACGCCGGCAGCACCGACTCGCGGTAGGCCTCGTCCTGCTCGGCGAACCACTCCAGGCTCGGCGCCGACACCACGCGGGTGGCGATGCCCGCGGCCTCGAGCTGCTCGCGGGCCTCGACGGCCAGCTGCACCTCGGAGCCGGTGCCGATCAGGATCACGTCCGGCGTGCCGGAGGAGGCCTCGATCAGCACGTAGGCCCCCTTGGCCACCCCGTCGGCGGAGGCGAAGCCCTGCTCGCCGCGCGGGAAGGTCGGCACGTTCTGCCGGGTCAGCACCAGGCCGACCGGGCCGTCGTTCCGTTCCAGGGTGGCCTTCCACGCCTGGGCGGTCTCGTTGGCGTCGGCGGGGCGCACGATGGCCAGACCCGGGATCGCCCGCAGCGCGGTCAGGTGCTCCACCGGCTGGTGAGTCGGACCGTCCTCGCCCAGACCGATCGAGTCGTGGGTCCAGACGTAGATCGTCGGGACGCCCATCAGCGACGCCAGGCGGACCGCGCCGCGCATGTAGTCGGAGAAGGTGAAGAAGGTGCCGCCGTAGGGCCGGGTGAGGCCGTGCAGCGCGATGCCGGACAGGATCGCGCCCATACCGTGCTCGCGGATGCCGAAGTGCAGCGTGCGGCCGTACTCGTCGCCCGCGAACTCGTGGGTGGACCGCTCGGCCGGGAGGAAGGACGGCTCGCCCTTCATGGTGGTGTTGTTCGAGCCCGCGAGGTCGGCGGAGCCGCCCCACAGCTCGGGCAGCACCGAGGCCAGCGCGGACAGCACCTCGCCGGAGGCGGCCCGGGTCGCGACCGACTTCCCCGCCTCGAACACCGGCAGCTGGTCGGCCCAGTCGGCGGGGAGCTCGTGCGCGACCAGGCGGTCGAGCAGGGCGGCCCGGTCCGGGTTGGCGGTGCGCCAGGCCTGGTAGGACTTCTCCCACTCGGCCTGGGCCGCGTTGCCCCGGTCGATCGCCTTGCGGGTGTGCGCGATGACCTCGGGGTCGACGTCGAAGGACTTCTCCGCGTCGAAGCCGAGGACCTCCTTCAGGCCGCGGACCTCGTCGGTGCCCAGCTTGGAGCCGTGCGAGCCGTGGGTGTTCTGCTTGGTCGGGGACGGCCAGGCGATGATGGTGCGCAGCCCGATGAAGGACGGCCGGTCGGTGACCTTCTTGGCCTCCTCGATCGCGGCGTACAGCGCGTCCACGTTCTCCGTGTACTCGCCGCCCTCGGTCCAGTCCACGAACTGCACATGCCAGCCGTAGGCCTCGTAGCGCTTGACGACGTCCTCGGTGAACGCGATCTCGGTGTCGCCCTCGATCGAGATGTGGTTGTCGTCCCACAGCGCGATCAGGTTGCCGAGCTTCTGGGTGCCGGCCACGGACGAGGCCTCGGAGCTGACGCCCTCCTGCAGGTCACCGTCGGAGGCGATCACGTAGACGAAGTGGTCGAACGGGCTGGTGCCCGGGGCGGCCTCCGGGTCGAGCAGGCCGCGCTCGCGGCGGGCCGCCATCGCGAAGCCGACGGCGGAGGACAGGCCCTGGCCGAGCGGCCCGGTGGTGATCTCCACGCCGTTCGTGTGCTTGTACTCGGGGTGGCCCGGGGTCTTGGACCCCCAGGTGCGCAGCGCCTCGAGGTCGGACAGCTCCAGGCCGTACCCGGACAGGTAGAGCTGGATGTACTGGGTCAGCGAGGAGTGCCCCGCGGACAGGATGAAGCGGTCACGGCCCAGCCAGTGCGCGTCGGCCGGGTTGTGGCGCATGACGTTCTGGTAGAGCAGGTAGGCCGCGGGAGCCAGGCTGATCGCGGTGCCCGGGTGGCCGTTGCCGACCTTCTCCACCGCGTCGGCGGCCAGGACACGCACGGTGTCGACGGCCTTGCGATCGAGCTCGGACCAACCGACCTGCTGGGCCAGGGGAGCCTTCGCGTTCACCACACCTCATTTCTGCCCGGATGCGGCACCCGGGCTCGGGGACGGGCTCGAACCGGTGGCGACCGGCCTCGGGCACTGGGACCGAGCCTAGACTCCCGTGCCGGACGTGTGTCGCCCGGTGGCGCATCCGTGCATGCCACGGTCGTGGGCCCCGATGACCGCAGAGTGGACTGCGCGGTCCGGCTCACGGGACGTTGACCTACTCTTGACCGTGTGAGCGACCCCCAGATCTCCCGCGAGGCCCGCAGCGGCCTGGCACGGCACGAGGTTCCGGACCCGCTCCGCAACGACGTCCGCATGCTCGGCGAGTTCCTCGGCCGCGTCATCCGGGAGTCCGGCGGGGACGACCTGTTCGACGACGTCGAGCGTGTGCGTGCACTGACCATCCGGGCCCACGACGAGCAGGACCAGGCCGCGCTGGCCGAGGCCGAAGAGCTCGTCGCGTCCTTCAGCATGGAGCGTGCGCAGCAGGTCGCGCGCGCCTTCACCTGCTACTTCCACCTGGCGAACCTGGCCGAGGAGCACCACCGGGTGCGGGTGCTGCGCGACCGCGAGGCCGAGCTGCCCGCCGGTGAGCTGATGCAGGACGACTCGCTGCCCGCGGCCATCGACGCCCTGGCGCAGGAGGTCGGCCGGGAGGAGGCCCTGCACCGGTTGCAGGAACTGGAGTTCCGCCCGGTGCTGACCGCGCACCCCACCGAGGCCCGTCGTCGTTCGGTGTCCCGGTCGATCCGGCGGCTCTCCGACCTGCTCGCCGAGCGGGACGCGCTGGCCGCCGGCGGCACCTCCCGTGCGGAGAACGACCGCCGCGTGCTGGAGGAGATCGACGCCCTGTGGCGGACCTCCCCGCTGCGTGCGCAGAAGCCCACGGTGCTGGACGAGGTCCGCACGGTGATGAACATCTTCGACACCACGCTGTTCGAGACCTACCCGACGGTCTACCGGCGACTGGACGACTGGCTGACCGGTGAGGACGCGGGACGCACCGCGCCGCTGGTCCGGCCGTTCGTCCGCCTGGGCTCGTGGATCGGCGGCGACCGGGACGGCAACCCGAACGTCACCGCCGAGGTGACCCGGGCGGCCGCCGCGCTGGCCAACGAGCACGTGCTCACCGCGCTGGAGGACTCCGCGCGGAAGATCTCGGCCAAGCTGACCCTGGACGACACCGGGACCCCCGCCTCCGCGGACCTGACCGCGCTGTGGCAGAAGCAGCGGGACCTGTCCGAGGACGCCGCCGCCAAGGCCGCCAACGAGGTCCGGCACCAGCCGCACCGCCGTGCGCTGCGGATGATCGCCGAGCGGATCGCCGCCACCCGGCGCCGGGACGCCGACCTGTCCTACGCCGGGCCCGAGGCGTTGCTGGAGGACCTGGACGTGGTGCAGCAGTCGCTGGTCGCCGCCGGGGCCACCCGCGCGGCCTACGGCGACCTGCAGCGACTGATCTGGCAGGTGCAGACCTTCGGCTTCCACCTGGCCGAGCTGGAGGTGCGTCAGCACTCCCAGGTGCACGCGGCCGCCCTGGCGGACATCGCGGAGAACGGCCTGGAGGGCGAGCTGCAGCCCCGGACGCTGGAGGTGCTGGACACCTACCGCGCGCTCGGTGCGGTGCAGCGGCGGTACGGCGTGGCGGCCGCCCGGCGGTACATCGTGTCCTTCACCCAGGCGCCGGAGCACCTGGAGGCCGTGTACCAGCTGGCCGAGATCGTGTTCCCGGACCCGGAGACCCGGCCGGTGATCGACGCCATCCCGCTGTTCGAGACGTTCGCCGACCTGGAGGCGTCGGTGGACATCCTCGAGTCGATGCTGACCCTGCCGCAGGTGCAGGCCCGGCTGGCCGCGAACGGCCGGCACGTGGAGGTCATGCTCGGCTACTCGGACTCCTCCAAGGACGTCGGCCCGGTGGCGGCGACCCTGGCGCTGGACGTCGCGCAGAGCCGGATCGCGCAGTGGGGCCAGAAGCACGATCTGAGCCTGACCCTGTTCCACGGCCGCGGTGGCGCCCTCGGCCGTGGTGGCGGCCCGGCGAACCGCGCGGTGCTGGCCCAGCCCCCGGGCTCGGTCGACGGCCGGTTCAAGCTCACCGAGCAGGGCGAGGTCATCTTCGCCCGGTACGGCAACCCGACGATCGGCGCGCGGCACATCGAGCAGGTCGCCGCGGCGACCCTGCTGGCCAGCGCGCCCTCGACCGAGCAGCGGAACGCGGCCGCCACCGAGCGGTTCGCCGGTCTGGCCGCGGCGATGGACGGCACCTCGCGGACCCGGTTCTACCAGCTGGTGCGCGCCGAGGGCTTCCCGCAGTGGTTCGCCCAGGTGACCCCGCTGGAGGAGATCGGTCTGCTGCCGATCGGTTCCCGCCCGGCCCGTCGCGGCCTGTCGGTGGAGTCGCTGGACGACCTGCGGGCGATCCCGTGGGTGTTCTCCTGGTCGCAGGCGCGCACCAACCTGGCCGGGTGGTTCGGGCTGGGCACCGCGCTGGACCAGGTCGGCGACCTGGACGAGCTGCAGGCCGCGTACGCCGAGTGGCCGCTGTTCACCACGATGGTCGACAACGTCGAGATGTCGCTGGCCAAGACGGACGAGCGGCTGGCCGAGCGCTACCTGGCGCTGGGCGACCGGGAGGACCTGGCCGGTCTGGTGCTGGAGGAGATGGCACTGACCCGGCGCTGGGTGATGGCGATCACCGGCTCGGAGTCCATCCTGTCCCGGCGCCGGATCCTGGGTCGTGCGGTGCAGCTGCGCAGCCCGTACGTCGACGCGCTGTCCCTGCTCCAGATCCGGGCGCTGCGCGCACTGCGCACCGGGGAGTCCGACGACCAGGTCGAGGACAACAAGCGACTGCTGCTGCTGACCGTCAACGGCGTAGCCGCCGGCCTCCAGAACACCGGCTGATCGCCGCTCCCCTCACCGAGAAGCCAATCTCTGTCGCCCATACCGCCCGGCGGCCGACGGAGATTGGCTTCTCGGCGTTGTGAGGGAGTCAGGCCCAGAGGCGCTGGGTGGCGAGTTCGGCGCCCTCGACGAGGGTGCGCAGCTTCGCCCAGGCGATCTGCGGGTGGATCCGGCCGCCCAGACCGCAGTCGGTGGCGGCGATGACGTTCTCCCGGCCGACCAGGGTCGCGAACCGCTCGATCCGGTCCGCGACCAGCTCGGGGTGCTCGACCACGTTGGTCGCGTGCGAGACGACGCCGGGCAGGATCAGCTTGCCCTCGGGCAGCGTGACGTCCTGCCAGACCTTCCACTCGTGCTCGTGCCGGACGTTCCCGGCCTCGAAGGAGTAGGCCCCGGCGTTGACCTCGAGCATCAGCTCGACGATGTCCTTCATCGGCAGGTCGGTGGTGTGCGGGCCGTGCCAGGATCCCCAGCACAGGTGGTAGCGGATCCGGTCCTCCGGCAGGCCGCGCAGGGCGTGGTTCAGCGCCTCCACCCGCAGGCGGCTGAACGCCTGGTAGTCCTCGACCGAGGGCTCGGGAGTGATCTGGTCCCAGTTCTCGGCCAGCGACGGGTCGTCGATCTGCAGGATCAGGCCGGCGTCGATGATCGCCTGGTACTCCTCGCGCATCGCGTCGGCGCAGGCCCAGACGAACTCCTCGTCGGTGCCGTAGAAGTCGTTGTCGATCCGGACCACGCTGCCCGGGGCGATCGAGGTGAGGAAGCCCTCGGAGTAGCCGTTCGCGTCCAGGCCGGCCCGGAAGTTGCGGATGTCCGCGGCGATCGCGTCCTGACCGGTGTAGGTCACCGGGGCGACCGCGGTCGGGTACGGCTTCGGGGCGCCCCCGGTGAAGATGCCCGAGGTCGGGTCGTCGTAGGCCTGCTCGAAGCGACCCCGGTCGCGACGGTGGCCGAAGCCGGTGGTGCGCACGTCGCCTGGGCCGGACTGCACGTCGCGCGTGATCCAGCTGTAGCCCTCGCGCAGCTCCAGACCGCCGAGGCGCTGGAAGCAGTAGGACCACCAGGCCCCGTAGTCGATCGGGGAGCTGGAGGCCTTGCCGAGCTCGCCGTCGCCGGGGACCGCGATGCCGATCTCCTGCTGGATCCGGACCGTCTCGCCCACCGCGTCGGTGAGCACCTGCGCCACCTCGGACTGCTCGCCCGCCTCGGCGGCCGCGTGCGCGGCGGTCAGGTCGTCCAGCCGCGGCAGGCTGCCGGCGTGGCTGGTGAGGATGCGGTCGGTGCTGCGCTTCATCGGGTCTCCCGAGTGACGGAATCGTGGCGTCGTCATCGTGGCACAGCCGACTGCCTGATGTGGCAGGTGTCTCAGGCGCGGGCGAAGGGCGGGGTCAGCTCCCGCAGCACGTGCATCAGGATCCGGTTGAACACGACCGGCGCATGGCTGTTGACGTCGTGCCCGGCCCCGGGGACGACCCACTGACGACTGCCCGGCCGGGCGCTCAGGTAGCGGCGGGCCCCGAAGCGCAGCGGGTCGCGCGCCCCGTTCACCAGCCAGACCGGCAGCCCGAGTCCCCGCAGGTCGGCCAGCGGGGAGTACCCGTGCAGTGCGCCGAGCATGTCGCCCACGACGTGCCAGGTGGTCTCCCGGCGGCTGAACAGGCGCACCGCGCGGGTGGACAGCCGCCGGTAGGTGCGCAGCGGCTTCCCCTTGATCTCGGTGGAGCACCCGGCCAGGACCACCCCGGCGAGCCGGTCCTCGTGCCGTGCGGCGTAGGCCAGGGACATGTAGCCGCCCAGGGACAGCCCGACCAGCAGCGGCGGGGCGTCGCACGACGCGACCGCCGCGTCGATCGCGGCCAGCCCTCCGTCGAAGGTGAAGCGCTCGCCGGAGCGGCTGCCGTGTCCGGGCAGGTCGATCGCCACCGGGGTGTGCCCGCCCTCGGTCAGGGCCCGGACCTGGTCGTCCCAGATCCGTGAGGAGGTGCGGGTGCCGTGCACCAGCACGATCGGGTGGTCGGGGCTCATACGCGTCTTCCGGTCGGGGACTCGCCAGTCTGATCGGCCCGGCTGGGACGGACCTGAGAACGAGTGTGCCCCGTGGGTGTGGAGGTCCGGTGCGGCCCGGGGGGTGATCAGGGACGGATCAGGGTCCGGTCAGGGCTGGTCCCCGATGCCCGGGGCGGATGCGGGCCGCCAGGCTGGACCCGGGCCCGGATCGGGCGACGACACGGAGGAGAACGACGAGATGACCGGCATCTACGAGTCCATGTGGCGCAACGGCCTGGTGCGGCACCAGGGTGGCCGGGTGATCGGCGGGGTGTGCGCCGGTCTGGCGAGCCGGTTCGGGATCGACCCGTGGCCGATGCGCTGGCTGTTCCTGATCGCCCTGATCATCCTGCCGGGGAGCCCGTTCCTGGTCTACCCGATCCTGTGGATCCTGATGCCCGGCGAGGACTGGGTGGCGAGGACCCACGGCTGGGGTGCGCGCTACACCGCCTGACGGTGGCTCAGCCGCCGAGCACCTCGACCTCGACCTCGTGCGGCCAGCCGTCCAGGACCTCCGCGGCGTGCGACCGGGCCACCCGTTCGGCCGTCACCTGGTCGGGTGCCTCACCACGGAGGTCGAAGACCACCACCGCGGGGCCGACGAACCCGGGCGGTGCGTCGTCGCGCAGCGCGCCGAGGGCGTCGGCCATCCCGGCGCGTGTCTCGTCATCAGGGACCTCGGAGACGGTCAGGTGGGCGACGTAGTCCGGCATGTCCGCATCCTGCCGCAGGCCACCGACATCCAGGCGTCCGCGACCCCCGGATCGGCCGGGATGTGGGCCGGACGGGTCGGTTCGCGCGGCGGAGGGGCGCGGGTTCGGGCAGAGTACTCGGGTGGGCGAAGTCAGGGACCTCCGATCGGCACCGGCCGCGCGCCGCGCCGACGCCCGGGCCGAACACGACGACCTGGTGCTCGACGCCCGGCGCACGGCACCGCGTGCGGCGCGGCACTGGGTGATGCACCGGGTCGCGGCCTCGGGTGTGCACGGGGCGGCGAACCAGGTGATCGAGCTGCTCACCGGCGAGGTGGTGGCCAATGCGGTCGTCCACGGCCCGGAGCACGGCCGGATCCGGGTGAGCCTGCGGATCGACGAGCGCGGCATCCTGGTCTCGGTCACCGACGAGAGCCCCGCGACGCCGGTGGTCCGGCACCCCGAGCCCACCGCACTCAGCGGTCGGGGCATGGCCCTGGTGGAGGCGCTCTCGCGCACCTGGGGGGTCGACCACGACGACCACGACGGCAAGACGGTCTGGTTCCTGGTCGACCTCGACGCGGACTGACCGGCCGTCCTCAGCCCACCGTCAGATCCACCACCAGCGCCCGGTGGTCGGACATCCCGGTGTCCACGGCCATCGGATCGCCGGTCGGCCGGACCGCCCCGTCCAGCAGCACGTGATCGATCTGGCGGTCGGGGACCTCCACCGGGAAGGTCAGGGCCCGGCCCGCGCTGCGCCACCGGCTGATCCGCGCCGGTGCCGTGCCCTCCAGGTTCAGGTCCCCGGTCACCGCCAGCGGCCGGGTCAGCGGTCGGCAGACCCGCACCAGGCGTCGCAGCTGCAGCGCGTTCCAGCCCGGGATGAAGGTCAGATGGGTGGCGACCACCGTGAGCGGCCCCTCAGCGGTCTCCACCTCGGCGGCCAGGGCCGCGCGCTGCTCGTCGCGCACCAGGGACGGTCGCCGCGAGCCGCGGTGCACCATCGGCACCCGGGTGGGCAGGGTCGGCAGCGCCAGCACCTTCCAGCTCCGGACCGGAAGCCGGCTGAGCAGGGCGATGCCGTACGCGGCGATCTCGGGCTGGTCGGCGCCGGTCGCGGCGGACCATGTCCCGGGGTGGCCGTGCAGGGTGGCCACGAACCGGTGGTGCTCGGCCCCCATCGCCTCGGCCGCCACCGCGGTCAGATCGGCCTGGTGCGATCGAGGCTGGTCGCGGTCCACCTCCTGCAGGGCCACCACGTCGGCGTCGAGTCCGGCCACCGCCGCCCCGAACCGGTCCAGGTCGACGCGGCCGTCGCTCAGTCCGCGTCCGTGCAGGATGTTGAAGGTCGCGAGTCTCATCCGGGCGATTGTTCCCGCCGGACTGCGACTTCGCGCGGCGTCGTGTAGACCCGGGGGATGGCCGACACGCAGCCGACCCGGTCCCTCGCCGGCGACCTCGACAGCACGGTCCGGGCCGGGGCGCTCGCCGCGCCCGGCGGTCCGGACGTCGACAGCCCGCCGGACGAGCGCACCGCGCTCCAGGACGCGCTCCGTCTGACCGCGGTCGCGCTGAGCGAGGCGGGTATCGCCTTCGCGCTGGTGGGCGGGTACGCCGCATGGGCGCGCGGGGCGCCGGAGCCGAGTCACGACGCGGACTTCGCGGTGGCCGAGGCGGACGCCGACCGGGCCCGCGAGGCGATCGCCGCAGCCGGGTTGGAGATCCGGGAGCCCGCGGAGAACTGGCTGTTCAAGGCGTTCCACCACGGGGCGATGGTCGACGTGCTGTTCCGGATGGTCGGCGAGCCGATCGGACCGAGCCTGCTGGACCGTGCGGACGAGATCGAGGTGCTGGCGGTGCGGATGCCCGTGCTGGAGGCCACCGACATCCTGTCGGCCAAGATGCGGGTCCTGGGCGAGCACTACTGCGACTACACCCGGATGCTCGCCATCGCCCGCGCGCTGCGGGAGCAGATCGACTGGGAGCGGGTGCGGGCCGAGACCGCCGACACCCCGTACGGCCGTGCCTTCCTGCTCCTGGTGCACGAGCTCGGCATCAGTCCGGTGGGTCCGTCGCGCGGATCCGACTGAGGCGTGCAAGATCGGCGGCAGTGCCGACACAGGGAACACAGAGGCGATTCCCTGCCCGGCCGTCGACCGCGACGTGCCGCCGATCCGGAGGTGACCCGTGAGCGACCGTGCCGAGGTGCGGACCATGCCGTCGTCCGAGGCGGAGGACTGGTTCACCGCCCTCTTCCAGGCGCATGCCGATGCGGTGCACCGTTACCTGCTGCGTCGCGGGGCGGGGCCGGAGGCGGAGGACCTGACCGCCGAGGTGCTGACGGTGGCATGGCGTCGCCGGGCCGACGTGCCGAGCGGGGCCGAACTGCCGTGGCTGTACCGGACGGCGGGCTTCGAGCTGGCGAACCACCGGCGCAAGGGCCGGCCGGTGCCGGTGGCCGAGCTCCCCGACCAGCCGGACCCGGACGACCCCGCGCTGCACACGGTGCGGGACGACCAGGTGCGCCGGGCGCTCGCGGTGCTCGCCCCGCGTGACCGGGAGGTGCTCCTGCTCGCCGCGTGGGAGGGACTGGCCGGCGAGGACCTGGCCGCGGTGCTCGGGATCGGGCGCGGGGGCGCGGACGCCGCGCTGTCCCGGGCCCGGTCCCGGCTGCGCGAGGCGTGGGCGGCCCAGGACTGATCGTCGTCCCTGCAAGACCGTGGGCCCTCAGCACATACACGGGGCAGAGGGTGCACGGGCACCCGTTCGACCCAGGAGGCACCGGTGGACCAGGAACACGGACAGGACGAGGCGTTCGCCCGGCTGCGGGCATCGGACCCGGCGGCGGGCGCGGAGCTCGACCGGGACGCACTCCGGCACGAGGTCGACCGCAGGACCGCCGCGCCCGGGGAACCGGGGGAGGACGCGGTGGTCCGGCCCCTGCGCCGCCGCCCGGCTCGCTGGTTGCAGGTCGCGGCGGCGGTGACGGGGGTGGCCGTGGTCGGTGGTGCGGGCTTCTGGGCCGGACGGGGCAGCGACCCGGCCGTCACGGCGGCGGCCCCGGCGATCTCGCTGGAGCAGCGGACCGGGGCGAACGAGTCGCTCGCGGCGGACGCCGCTCCGGGGACGTCGGACCTGCGGATGTGGTCGCCCGGCCGGGTGGTGTTCACCGCCGCCGACACGCTGGGTGACGACGCGGACAGCGCCCGGGCCTGGGGCCTCGACGCGCAGGCGGTCTACAGCGCCGACACAGTGTCCCGGGTGGCGACCGCGCTGGGGGTGGCCGGTGACCCGGTGCAGCAGGACGGCAGCTGGCTGATCGGCGCCCAGGACGGCACCGGCCCGTCGGTGTCGATCTACTCCGACGGCACCGCGTCGGTGAGCTACTACGACCCGAGCCGCGACCCGTGGAACTGCACGGCGACGCCGGCGGCCGAGAGCGGCTCCGCGGACGACGCGGGTGAGATGTCGATCGATCCGGTCGCGCCGTGCGAGCCGCAGGACGGGACCGCGCCCTCCGGCGACGACGCGCTGGCCGCGCTGCGGGACGCGATGACCGCGGTCGGCGTGGACCCGGCGGACTTCCAGTTCGCCGAGCCGGAGAGCTACGACGGGCCGAGCACCTACGTGACCGCCGAGCGGGTGGTCGACGGCCAGGCCACCGGTCTGCAGTGGAGCGCCACCGTGGTCGCGGACGGCCTGCAGAGCCTGAACGGACAGCTGGCGCCGCTGGTCGAGCTCGGCGAGTACGACGTGATCGGTGCGGCCAGCGGGGTGCAGCGGATGGCGGACCCGCGGTTCGGCTCCGGGTACTCCGGCGTGATGCCGCTGGCGACCGCAGACGGTGCGGCGGTGCGCGAGGACGGTGTGTCCAGCAGCGCCGCGCCGGCCGAGGCGTCGACGACCCCGCCGACCGTCCAGCCGGGCAGCCCGATCGACTGGCCGGTGCAGCGGGTGACGATCACCGAGGCCCGGCTCGGCCTGAGCCAGGTCACCCAGTCGGACGGGTCGGTGCTGCTGGCCCCGGCCTACGAGTTCACCGGGGACGACGGGGGGACCTGGGGCGTGATCGCGGTGGCCGACTCCGCGCTGTCCTTCGACTGAGCTCCCGGCGCTCCCGCCAGCGGTTGCCGATCGGCGCCGTCGGCGGGAGCGTCGTCGGATGAGCGCTCCCCGGCACGGCCACGGCTCCCGTCACCGCACCGGCACCGGATCGGTGCTGCTGCGGTCCGCCGCACTCGGGGTGGCGGCGGGCAGCCGGGCCAGTCTGGGCGTCGCCGGACCGGTGCTGAGCTCGGGAGCCGGACGCCTCACCCGCTGGCCGGCGGTGCTCGGCGTGGTGGGCGAGCTCACTGGCGACAAGCTGCCGTCCACCCCCAGCAGGCTGGATCCTCCGGGTCCCTCCGGCCGTGCGGTGTCGGCCGCGACGGGTGCGGTGGTGCTGGCACGCCGGGCCAGGCGGCCGGTGTGGTCGGCGGCCCTGATCGCGGCCGCCGCGTCCACGGTGGGGACCTGGGGCGGCGCCGCCTGGCGCAGCCGGGCGGCACGACGCGGACCGGACTGGCGGGGTGCGCTGGTCGAGGACGCGGTCGCGATCACCCTGGCGACCCTGGCCTGGCGGGAGTCGCCGCGGCGTTGACCTGCCCTCCGCTTCACCCGGAACTCGCTTCCCGGTATCTCTCCGCGGTGCTGGCCCCCGGTCGATAGGGGGATTCGACATTCCGGTTCCATGGAGGGGACACAGCAGATGAGCAGCACGCAGCGACGGATCTGGGCCGACCGGCCGGTTCTGGTCAAGATCCTCACCGCGGTCGCGGTCATGTTCGTCGCGACCGCCGTGCTCGCCGTGGTGGCCCTCGGCGCCCTCGGGACGCTCCGCGCGGACGCCGCCGCGATGTACACCGCGAACGTGCAGCCGCTGCAGACCCTGGCCGAGATCCAGCGCTCCTACCAGGGCGACCGGGCCCGGGTCATCCAGTACGGCATCGCCGACGCCGAGACCCGCCAGACCCTGCGCGACGAGCTCACCGAGCGGCAGGCCGACCTGACCGCGCTGCTGGACGAGTACCGCCCGAACGCGGCGGACCCGGCCGGCGTGGACGCAATCGTGGCCGCGCTCGACGACTACTACGCGGCAGCGGAGGACGAGCTGTTCCCGTTGGCCGACGCGGGCGACGCGGACGGCTTCGCGACCTACTTCAACGACATGGTGCGCCCGCTGACCACCGCGGTGATGGACGCCATGCAGGCGGAGTCGGACGGTCAGGGGGAGCAGGCCGCGGAGCTGGCGTCCTCCACCGACGCGGTCGCCGCGCGGTCCCACTGGATCGTGATCGCGGTGGGCCTGGTCGGTGCGCTCGCGGCCTTCGCCGTGGCCATGGCCGTTGCGCGGTCGCTGGTGCGTCGTCTGCACCGCGTGTCGACCAGTCTGTCCGCCGCGGGTGACGGCGACCTGACGGTGCCGGCGGACGTGACCGGCCAGGACGAGATCGGCCGGCTCGCCGTGGACCTCGCCCGGACCCAGGAGTCGCTGCGCGCGCTGGTCTCCGGGGTGGTGGAGACCGCTCAGACGGTGGCCGCTGCCGCGGAGGAGTTGTCGGCGGCGTCCTCGCAGGTGGTGGCGGGGTCGGACCAGACGTCGGCGCAGGCTGGTGTGGTGGCTGCCGCTGCGGAGCAGGTGTCGCGCAACGTGCAGACGGTGGCTGCGGGTGCGGAGCAGATGGGGGCGAGTATCCGGGAGATCGCGCAGAACGCGTCGCAGGCGGCGAAGGTGGCGGGTCAGGCCACGGATGCGGCGTCGGTGACGAATGATCAGGTCGCGAAGCTGGGGGAGTCCTCGGTGGAGATCGGCAATGTGGTGAAGGTGATCACGTCGATCGCGGAGCAGACGAATCTGTTGGCGTTGAACGCGACGATCGAGGCGGCGCGTGCGGGGGAGGCCGGTAAGGGTTTTGCCGTGGTGGCCGGTGAGGTCAAGGAGCTGGCGCAGGAGACGGCGAAGGCGACCGAGGACATCGCGCGGCGGGTGGAGGCGATCCAGGCGGATACCTCGGGTGCGGTGGTGGCGATCGGGGAGATCTCGACGATCATCGCCTCGATCAATGACTATCAGTTGACGATCGCCTCGGCGGTGGAGGAGCAGACCGCGACGACCACGGAGATGTCCCGGTCGGTGGCGGAGGCCGCGACCGGCTCGGGCGAGATCGCCAACAACATCACCGGCGTCGCGTCGGCCGCCAACTCCTCCAGCCAGACCCTGGGCCAGATGGGCTCGGCCATCGACGAGCTGGCTCGGCTGTCCGAGGACCTGCGCGGACGGGTGTCCCGCTTCAGCTACTGAGCACGGTCGCCGACGGCCCCGCACCCCCCACGGGTGCGGGGCCGTCGGCGCATTCAGGGGAAACAGCGGGTGAACGCTCACAGGCCCGGGTCGCCGTCCGATGGGCGGTGCGAGGGGCGCCAGGGGAGTGCCCGACGACGAGGGAGTCAACGGATGCCGCAGAGATGGCGTCGGTCGGCCGCGGTGGCGGTCGTGGGCCTGATCGGGACCGCCGGTCTGTCCGCGTGCACGGCCGCGGGTGCCGATGACGGCGATCGCCCGCTGGTGGGGGTCGCGATGCCGACCACCGCCTCGGAGCGCTGGATCGCGGACGGGGACAACGTGCAGTCCCAGCTCGAGGCGCTGGCCTACGATGTGGACCTGCGGTACGCCGAGGACGACGTGCCCACCCAGGTCGAGCAGCTGCAGGAGATGATCGCCGAGGGCGCGGACGCACTGGTGGTCGGTTCGATCGACGGCGTCGCGCTGAAGGACGTGCTGGCCGACGCGGCCGCCGCCGACATCCCGGTGATCGCCTACGACCGGCTGATCCGCGAGTCCGGCGACGTGGACTACTACGCCAGCTTCGACAACGCCCGGGTCGGCGTGCAGCAGGCCACCACCCTGTTGCAGGGACTCGGTGTGCTGGACGCCGCCGGTGAGCCGACCGGCGCGAGCGGCCCGTTCACCATCGAGCTGTTCGCCGGGTCCGCGGACGACAACAACGCCACCGTGTTCTACGACGGCGCGATGCAGGTGCTGCAGCCGTACCTGGACTCCGGTGTGCTGGTGGTCGGCTCCGGTGAGACCGCCTTCGACCAGATCGCCACCGAGCGCTGGGACCCGAAGAACGCCACTGCCCGGATGGCCGAGCTGCTGCCGCGCTACACCGCCGGTGCCCGGTTGGACGGCGTGCTCTCGCCCTACGACGGCATCTCGATCGCGATCCTGGAGGCGGTGGACCAGGCCGGGCTGCCGCAGCCGGTGGTGACCGGGCAGGACGCCGAGCTGGCCTCCGCCAAGTCGGTGGCCGCGGGCGAGCAGTACGCGACCATCTTCAAGGACACCCGCCAGCTGGCCGAGGTGACCGTGCAGATGGTGCACGCGCTGCTCAGCGGCACCGAGCCCGAGGTGAACGACACCACCTCCTACGACAACGGCGTGATCGTCGTGCCGTCGTACCTGCTGGCCCCGCAGGTGGTCACCGAGCAGAACTACCGCGCCGTCCTGGTCGACGGCGGCACCTACACCGCACAGGAGCTGAGCTGATGTCCCGTCGCAACGCGTGGTTCTGGGACCGGCCGGTCGCGGTGAAGATCGCGGTGACGCTGCTGGTGCTGGGCGGCACCTTCGCGGCCGTGGGCGGCACCGGGGCGCTGGCGCTGTACCGCGCCGGGCAGAACCTGGAGGAGATGTCCGGGCTGACCGGTGACCTGCAGACCGCGATGGCGGAGCTGCGCACCGGGCAGGCCCGCAGCCATCTGCTGGTGCACCGGGCCGCGGAGGCCACCGACGACAGCCTGCGCGAGCAACTGCTCACCTCCTCGGAGTGGAACGACCAGGACGTCGCCGCCCAGATCGAGCTGATCAGCGGGTACCCCGAGTCGGACACCCAGCAGTGGAGCGACTTCGTCACCCGCTGGGACGCCTGGCTGGCCTACCGGGACGGCACCGTGATGCCGCTGGTCCAGGCCGGGGACATCGACGCGGTCGCGGTCGCGCTGGCCGGGGACGTGTCCGCCGACCCGGAGTGGGCGGGACGGGCGCTGGCGCTGGCGCAGGGCCAGATCGACGCCCAGGTGGAGCAGATCCTGGTCCGGTCCCAGGCCGAGGTGGACCGCACCATCATGATCCTGGCGGTCGCGTTCGTGGTCGGCGCCGGGCTGTCCGGGCTGCTGGCCGTGCTGGTCACCCGGCGGATCACCGGGGCGGTGCGGACCGTGCAGCACTCGCTGGAGGCGATGGCCGACGGCGACCTGACCGTCGAGGCCCCGGTGGTCTGGCGGGACGAGACCGGGGCGATGGCGGACGCGCTGTCCGCCGCGCAGGGATCGTTGCGCACCGCGCTGACCCAGGTGGAGCAGGCCGCGGCCTCCGTGCAGCGCACCGCCGACCACCTGACCTCGGCCAGCGGCGAGGCGGTGGACGGCACCAGCCAGACCAGTCAGCAGGCCGGGGTGGTCGCCAGTGCCGCCGAGCAGGTCTCGCGCAATGTGCAGAGCGTGGCCGCGGGCGCCGAGCAGATGGGCGCGTCGATCCGGGAGATCGCGCAGAACGCCTCGCAGGCGGCCAAGGTCGCCGGTCAGGCCACCGAGGTCGCCGCCGCCACCAACGAGCAGGTCACCCGGCTCGGCGAGTCCAGCCAGGAGATCGGCAACGTGGTGAAGGTGATCACCAGCATCGCGGAGCAGACCAACCTGCTGGCCCTGAACGCGACGATCGAGGCGGCGCGTGCGGGGGAGGCGGGCAAGGGCTTCGCGGTCGTCGCCGGTGAGGTCAAGGAACTGGCCCAGGAGACCGCCAAGGCGACCGAGGACATCGCCCGCCGGGTGGACGCCATCCAGGACGAGACCCGGGCCGCCGTGATCGCGATCGGGGAGATCACCCAGACGATCGCGGGGATCAACGACTACCAGCTGACCATCGCCAGCGCGGTGGAGGAGCAGACCGCGACCACCACGGAGATGTCCCGCTCCGCCACCGAGGCCGCCACCGGCTCGGGGGAGATCGCCGGGGCGATCACCGGGGTCGCGGGTGCCGCGACCCGCTCGGTGGCCGGTCTGGACCAGGTCTCCGAGCAGATCACCGAACTGGCGGGCCTGTCCTCGGAACTGCACGAGCGGGTCGCGCGGTTCCGGTTCTGACCCCACGCCCCACACCTCACGCCCCGGCCGCCGCCGCGGGCGTGGGGCGTGCGGCGTTCTCAGGACCGGGCCCGCCGGCGTCGAAGGCCGCGGCGTCCGGGTCGGCTCCGCCCCGCGCTGGCCCAGGCGAACGTGCGGTCGAACTCGTCCTCGGTGAGGAGCAGCGTCCCGGCCACGTTCGCGTCGGTTCCGGAACCGCCCCTGCCCCACGGGTTCTGCACGACGATCCGGTCGCCCCGGATCCCGGCGACGTAGTAGACGTGCCAGGACGAGATCGAGTCGTCGGTGATCCGCCAGGTCGTCAGGGCCGAGACGGGCTGCCGGTCGTCCAACGCCTGCTGGACGCGTGCGAGGGTCCGGCTCCCGGTGAACGGCAGGGGGCTGGTGGAGAGGAAGTCGGTGGGTCGGCCGGTGACGGCGGAGATACCGGTGGACGGTCGCCCGGCGGTGAGACCGGCGTAGCTCCCGTCACCGAGGACCTGTGCCGCCGCCTTCTCGTAGATCGACAACCAGCTGGGCGCACGCCCACCGCCGGAGCGTCGTCCGGCGTACACCGCACGGCCGTGCTCGTTCCTCGGCACCCACCCGGTGACCGTCACCCGTACCGGCTTCCGGTTCCTGTACACCGTCACCGTGTACGTCCCGTTGGCGTGCACCGTGATGTTCCCGCGCACCGACTCGACGTCCACCGCTGCGGTCGCCCCGATCCCGGCCAGCAGCCAGCAGTCGTCGGCCCGGCCCTGCGCGATCCCCCGCTCGCGCACCTCGGTCAGGGTGAACCGCACCGGGTCGGACGCCGTGTCGATCCGGTCCCCGTCCAGGAACCGGGGTTCGACGAACCGGAACCGGTCGGCCAGAGTCCGCACCTGCGTGCTGTCCGCGGCCCGGAGGAGCAGGGAGGACAGGTCCCGGACCGGGCCGGGGTCCACGGTGCGGTGGGCCTCGAGCAGGGAGTCGATCCGTCGCCGGCCGGCGACGGGCGGTGCCAGGAGCGCGGCGAGCAGTCCGGCGGGGCGCAGGGACCCGGCCGCGACGCCGGTGAGCAGGGCGCCGAGAGGGGTGCGGCTGCGCTCGGCGTCGTCGTCGAGGAGGGCATCGATCGCGTAGGTCTCGGCACGGGTGGGCGTGACCGGGACGGCTCGGATGATCGAGACGTCGAGGGCGGCGGCGTCGAGGCTGTCCCGGCCGTGCACCGCCGTCCCGATCCGCGCCACAGCGGCGGTGTCGATCACCGGGTCCGTCATGATCCTCCGTCCTGCACTGCGCCGGGGAACATCACAGTGCCCTCACGGGCCCCGTCGCGCCATTCGCCTGCATCGCCGGCTCACACCTCACCCGCACCCGCACCCCGCGGTCGCTCAGAACCCCTGCCCCCCGACCGATGGGGAGATGTCGGCCAGGGACGGCCGGTGGTGAGAGAGAAGAGGATGCTCGTGACCCGGATCAGGGTGCTGGTGGTGGACGACTCGGTCGTCGTGCGCCGGCTGGTCACCGACTCGCTCTCCCGCGATCCCGACATCGAGGTGGTCGGGTTCGCCTCGAACGGCAAGATCGCCCTGTCGAAGGTCGACCAGCTCGGTCCCGACCTGGTGACGATGGACATCGAGATGCCGGAGATGAACGGCATCGAGGCGGTGCGCGCGCTGCGTCGCGGTCGGCACACCATGCCGATCATCATGTTCTCCACGCTGACCGAGCGCGGGGCGTCCGCCACCCTGGACGCCCTGGTCGCCGGGGCCACCGACTACGTCACCAAGCCTGCGAACGTGGGCAGTGTGCAGGAGTCGCTGGCCCAGGTCGCCAGTCAGCTGATTCCCAAGATCAAGGCCCTGGTGCCGCACGGCACCGGCACACCGGCCACCGCTCGACCCGAGATCCGCGCGAGCGTGCCCACCCAGGCCGCTCCGCCGCTCCGCCCGGCCGCCCGTGGACCGGTCGCCACCCGGCCGATGCCGCCGGTGCATCCGGTGCAGGCGCTGATCGTCGGGTCGTCGACCGGTGGTCCCGAGGCGCTGTCCAAGGTGCTGAGCAACCTGTCCGCGCCGCCGCCGGTGCCGGTGCTGCTCGTGCAGCACATGCCTCCGGTGTTCACCCGTCAGCTGGCCGCCCGGCTGGACCGGCTCGGTCCGGCCACCGTGGTCGAGGCCGCCGACGGCGACGTGCTCACGCCCGGCACGGTCTACGTCGCCCCCGGCGATCACCACCTGGAGCTGCGCCGCTCGGCGGGCACGCTGCGGGTCGCGATCACCGACGGCCCGCCGGTGAACTTCTGCCGGCCCTCGGTGGACGTGCTCTTCCGGTCCGCGGTCAAGGAGTTCGGCGGGAAGGTGCTCGCGGTGGTCCTGACCGGCATGGGCGCCGACGGCCGGACCGGCTGCGAGGACGTGGTCAGTGCCGGTGGCACCGTCCTGGTCCAGGACGAGCCGACCAGTGTCGTGTGGGGCATGCCGGGAGCGGTCGCCACCGCGGGCCTGGCCCACAGAATCCTGCCGGTCGGCGAGGTCGCGCCGGCCATCGAATCGGTGCTCGCGCGCAGCGGCACCGCCGTCCCGAGCGGAGGCCGGTCATGAGCCTGACCCGCGAGACCTTCGACTTCGTCGCGGACCTGGTCCGACGGCGCAGCGCCATCCAGCTGGAACCGGGCAAGGAGTACCTGGTCGAGAGCCGGCTGCTCCCGCTGGCCCGCGAGGGCGGGCACTCCGGGGTGGACGCCTACGTCACCTCCGTGCGCACCGGCCGCCGTGAGCCGGACCTGGTCGCCGTCGTCGAGGCGCTGACCACCAACGAGACCTCCTGGTTCCGTGACTCCACCCCGTTCAGCGCGCTGCGGACGCACATGCTGCCCGCGCTGCGTGCCGAACGTCCGGTGCTGGACCGGCTGCGGGTGTGGTCCGCGGCCTGCTCCACCGGCCAGGAACCGTACTCGATCGCGATGACGCTGGCCGAGATCCTCGGTCCGTCCACCCGCACCGAGATCGTGGCCACCGACCTGTCCGACCAGGTGCTGAACCAGGCCAAGGAGGGGCGGTACTCGCAGCTCGAGGTCAACCGCGGCCTGCCCGCCCCCATGCTCGTCCGGCACTTCCGCCGCTCGGGTGCGGACTGGCAGATCGCCGAGGAGCTGCGGCGCACCATCACGTTCCAGCGGCACAACCTGCTGGACGCTCCGCCGCTGGGACCCTTCGACCTGGTGTTCCTGCGCAACGTGCTCATCTACTTCGACCTGGCCACCAAGCGGGCGATCCTCGGCCGGGTGCACCGGGTCCTGCGTCCGGGCGGATTCCTCGTGCTCGGCGCGGCGGAGACCACCATCGGGGTGGACGGCGACTGGGAGCGGGTCCCGGTCGCCCGGGGCTCGGTCTACCGACCGGTGCACGGCGGGACCGCCGCCCTGCCCACCCCTCGTACGACGGCGACCGCGCCCACCTTCGGCGTGAGTCGTCCGGCACCGACTTTTCCCCCTGCCACTGTGAACCAAGGAGTGAGCCGATGAGAGCCCTGGTCATCGACGACTCGCGGACCATGCGCCGCATCGTCGCGCACACCCTGGAGGAGCTGGGCTTCAGCACCGTCCAGGCGGGTGACGGGCAGGAGGCTCTGGACGTCCTGGAATCGGGCGACCAGGTCGACCTGGCCTGCATCGACTGGAACATGCCGGTGATGGACGGACTGACGTTCGTCACCCAGGTCCGCTCGCGCCAGGAGTGGCGGTCCATCACGCTGATGATGGTCACCACCGAGAGCGAGCACGGCCAGATCGTCCGGGCCCTGGCCGCGGGCGCGCACGAGTACCTGATCAAGCCCTTCACCCCCGACGCGATCCGGGACAAGCTCGACCTGCTCGGGCTGCTCCCGCTGGAGGAACCGGTATGAGCATCGCCGTCGAGACCGATCAGGTCTACGCCATCACCCATGAGGTCTTCGGCGCCATGATCGACCCGGAGCCCGGCTACCTCCGGCCGTGGGAGGGCGAGCTGCCCGCCCCGGTCGACCCGCTGGCCGCCTGGGTGGACGTGCACGGCGAGCTCGCCGGTCGCGCCGCCGTGATCTGCGAGACCGCCGCCGCCCACGACCTGGCCCGTGCGCTGCTGCGCATGGAGCCCGGCGAGGAGGTGACCCCGGCCGATCTGGTGGACGCCTTCGGCGAGGTCGCCAACGTGGTCGGCGGGAACGTCAAGGCCCTGCTCCCGAGCCAGGGGACCCTGACGCTGCCCCAGGTCGCCGCCGCGGTGCCGCCCGCACCTGCCGGCGCCCCGGTGCACGAGCTCGCCCTGGACTGGCGCGGTCACCCGCTGGCCGTCGTCGTCTGGTTGTTCTGAACCCCTCTCGCACGTCATCCACTCACCAAACGGAAGGATGTGACCGCCATGATCCGCGTGCTCATCGCCGACGACAGCCGCGTCATGCGGCAGATCGTGATCCGCACGCTGCGCCAGGCCGGGTACGACTGGGAGGTCCGTGAGGCCGCCGACGGGGCCGAGGCCCTGCAGGCGGTCCGGGACGACGAGCCCGACGTCGTGCTGTCCGACTGGAACATGCCGGAGATGACCGGCATCGACCTGCTGCGGCGACTGCGGGCGGAGGGCTTCGGCACTCCGTTCGGCTTCGTCACCTCTGAGGGCTCGCCGGAGATGCGCGAGACCGCCGAGGCCGCCGGGGCGCTGTTCCTGATCGCCAAGCCGTTCACGCCGGAGTCGTTCCGCGAGGTCATCGAGCCGGTGCTCGCATGAGGACCCGCACGACCCCGCCGGCTGCGCTCCCGATCCCGAGGGGACCCCGTCATGAGTGACGCCACGCCGCTGCCCGCCGCGCTCGAGGTGCGGGAGCTCTGGGAGGGCCTGGTCGGCCGGGACGTGTCGGTGACCACCGCCGGCCCGATGGTCGACCCGGTGCTGAACGGGGGCGCCCAGGTCGGCGTCTACGTCGACCGTGCCATGCAGCTGTCCGCCCTGGTGCTCTTCGACCTGCCGCTGGCCGCACGGATGGGGGCGGCGATCGCCCTGGTCCCGCAGGCCGCCGCGGAGACCGCGGTGACCGAGGAGCAGCTGCCCGGCTCGCTGTCCGAGAACTCCGCGGAGATCCTCAACGTGATGGCCGCGCTGTTCAACGTCGGTGACGCCCCGCACCTCAAGCTCGACACGGTGTACAACCCGCGGGAACCGCTGCCGGCCGACGTGGCCCGCTGGGTGCTGGCCTACGTCCGCCGGCTCGACCTGGAGGTCGAGGTCGCCGGTTACGGCCGGGGTACCGCCTCCGTCCTGGTCCTCTGACGCTACTCATCGATAGCGTCTCAGCTACTCATCGATAGCGGTCCGACTACCTGCCCCCGGGGTCGGAAACCCCTGAAAACGGTGCTTCCGACCCCGGGGGTTCTTCCGCGCCCCGAGTTCGGCGTCCAGGCTGAGGACATGCCGACAGACCACCGGGCGGGACTCTCCCGCGGATCGCAGTGCCAGACGGTCGGATCCCGTCGGGCCTGATCGGCGATCGGTCGGCCGGGCCCCGCGCGTTGAGAACCCCCTTGCCAGCGCGCGGGTCCGGCCGATCGTTACCCCCAGGGCGCACGACGGAAACCTTCCGCCCGACCGGGCATGCCAGAATTCTTCACATGTCCACCACCACTCCGGGCACCAGCGTGCCCGCGGCGCCGCGCAACGCGCTCGACCGCTTCTTCAAGATCACCGAGCGCGGCTCGTCCATCGGGGCCGAGGTCCGCGGTGGTCTGGTGACCTTCTTCGCGATGAGCTACATCATCGTGCTGAACCCGCTCATCATCGGGACGGCGCAGGACGGCACCGGTCAGTTCCTCGGCGGCGGCGACGGCCCGAACCTGGCGATGGTCGCGGCGACCACGGCGCTGGTGGCCGGTCTGATGTCGATCCTGATGGGTGTGGTGGCGAACTTCCCGCTGGCGCTGGCCGCGGGACTGGGGCTGAACGCCGCGGTGGCGTTCTCGATCGCCGCGCTGCCGGACATGACCTGGGCCGACGCGATGGGCATCGTGGTCCTGGAGGGCATCCTGATCCTGATCCTGGTGCTCACCGGGTTCCGGCAGGCGGTGTTCCAGGCGGTGCCGATGGAGCTCAAGACCGCGATCAGCGTGGGGATCGGCCTGTTCGTCGCGTTCGTCGGTCTGGTGAACGCCGGCCTGGTCCGGATCCCCGCCAGCCAGTCGACCCCGGTGGAGCTCGGCATCGGCGGGTCGCTGGGCGCCTGGCCGCTGCTGGTCTTCCTGGTGGGCGTCTTCCTCGCGGTCATCCTGATGACCCGCCGGGTCAAGGGCGCGATCCTGATCGCGATCGTCAGCTCCACGGTCCTGGCGGTGATCGTCGAGGCGATCACGCACGTGGGAGCGCGGACCGCGGACAACGCCGGTGGCTGGTCGCTGAACGTGCCCGCCCTGCCGGACGCCGTCGTGGCGGCACCGGACTTCGCGTTGCTGGGCCAGTTCTCCCTGTTCGGGTCGATCAGCAAGATCGGCGTCGTCGCCGTGGTCCTGCTGGTGTTCTCCCTGATGGTCGCCGACTTCTTCGACACCATGGGCACGATGGTCGCGGTCGGCGGTGAGGCCGGTCTGCTGGACACGAACGGCAACCCGCCGCGCACCAAGCAGATCCTGATCGTCGACTCGGTGGCCGCGATCGCCGGTGGTGCGGGCTCGGTCTCCTCCAACACCTCCTACGTCGAGTCCTCCGCCGGCGTCGGCGACGGCGCGCGCACCGGTCTGGCCTCGGTGGTCACCGGCGTGGCCTTCCTGCTGGCGACCTTCCTGTCCCCGCTGATCGAGATGGTGCCGTCGGAGGCCGCCACCCCGGCGCTGGTCGTGGTGGGCTTCCTGATGTTCCAGCAGATCACCGGGATCGACTGGAAGAACTTCGAGGTCGCGATCCCGGCGTTCCTGACCGTGATCCTGATGCCGTTCGCCTACTCGATCACCGTGGGCATCGGCGCGGGCGTGGTGTCCTTCGTGGTGCTGAAGATCGCGGTGGGCAAGATCCGGAAGGTGCACCCGATGATGTGGGTCGCCACCGTGCTGTTCGCGATCTACTTCCTCACCGAGCCGATCAAGGGTCTGCTGGGCCTCTGACCGGCCGCGAGGCGGTAGGTTCGTCGGACCCCTCCAGCACGAAGGACTTGTGATGCGCATCTCCGTCATCGGCTGCGGCTACCTGGGCGCCGTGCACGCGGCGAGCATGGCCACACTCGGTCACACCGTCGTCGGCGTCGACGTCGACGCGAAGAAGGTCGAGCGGCTCGCCGCGGGCGCCGCCCCGTTCTACGAGCCGGGCCTGCCGGAGCTGCTGGACGGCCTGCGCGGCAGCGAGCGGCTGACCTTCACGACGGAGCTGTCCCGGGTCGCGGGGGCGGCGGTGCACTTCCTGTGCGTCGGCACCCCGCAGAAGGACGGCGAGTTCCGTGCCGACCTGTCCTACGTGGAGTCGTCCTTCGAGGCGTTGCTCCCGCACCTGAACCCGGGCGACCTGGTGGTCGGCAAGTCGACCGTGCCGGTGGGCACCGCCGAGGAGCTGGCCGCCCGGCTCGAGGGCACCGGCGTCACGCTGGTCTGGAACCCGGAGTTCCTGCGTGAGGGCTTCGCGGTGCAGGACACCCTGCACCCGGACCGGCTGGTCTACGGGCTGCCGACCCATGCCGACGGCAGTCCGACCGAGGAGGGCGAACGTGCCGCGCGCATCCTGGACGAGGTCTACGCCGCGCCGTTGTCCGAGGGCGCCCCGCTGGTGATCACCGACTACCCCACGGCCCAGCTGGTCAAGGTGGCCGCCAACTCCTTCCTGGCCACCAAGATCTCGTTCATCAACGCGATGGCGGAGCTGTGCGAGGCGACCGGTGCGGACGTCACCCGGCTCGCGGACGCGATCGGCCACGACGTGCGGATCGGGCGCAAGTTCCTCAACGCCGGACTGGGCTTCGGCGGCGGCTGCCTGCCCAAGGACATCCGCGCGTTCATGGCCCGGGCCGGTGAGCTCGGTGTGGATCAGGCACTGTCCTTCCTCAAGGAGGTCGACGCGATCAACATGCGGCGGCGGGTCCGGATGGTCGACCTGGCCCGTGAGGTGTGCGGCGGCTCGATCGTCGGGCGGCGGATCGCGGTGCTGGGTGCCGCCTTCAAGCCCAACTCCGACGACATCCGCGACTCGCCGGCGCTGTCCGTGGCCGGGCAGATGCAGCTGCAGGGCGCGCACGTCACGGTGACCGACCCGCAGGCGATCGACAACGCCCGGGCCGCGTGGCCGGGGCTGCACTACGCCGCCACGGTGGCCGAGGCGGTCCGGGACGCGGACGTGGTGCTGCTGGCGACCGAGTGGGATGACTACCGCGAGCTGGACCCGGACTCGATCGCCGATCTGGTCGGGCAGAAGCACATCCTGGACGGCCGCAACGTCCTGGAGCCGACCCGCTGGCGGAACGCCGGCTGGACCTACCGGGCGCTCGGCCGCCCCTGAGCCACCCTCGTGCGCACCCCCGGACCGCTGGACGGTCCGGGGGTGCGTCGCGTGACGGATCTCGCATGTCGTGAGCGAAGGTAATGACCTAAGCTAAGGACCGTGCCTGAACCCACGCCCGCCCAGTGTCGTCCCGGCGCGCTGGCCGGTGAGCTGCGCGGTGCGATCGGCGTCACCCATCGCCGGATCCGCAACCGCCGGGGTGCCGCCGATCTGCCGGACGCGCAGTTCACCGTGCTGGCGGTGCTGCTCCGCGAGGGCCCGATGACCCCCGGCGCCCTGGCCGACCGCGAGCACGTCCAGCCGCCCACCATGACCCGGACGGTCAACGCCCTGGTCGAGCTCGGCTTCGTGACCAAGGAGCCGCACCCGACCGACGGTCGCCTGGTGCTGGTGCGGCCCACCGCCGCCGGGGAGTCCGAGGTGCGCGAGACCCGCCGCCGTCGCGACGACTGGCTGGCACAGCAACTGAAGAACCTCACCGCAGATGAGCGGTCGACGCTGGCCGAGGCAGCCGTGCTGCTCCGCCGGATCGCGGCCGCAGGATGAGCCGCCGATGAACTCCACCTTCGCCTCCCTCCGATTCCCCAACTACCGCCTCTGGTTCGCGGGCGCCCTGGTCGCCAACGTCGGCACCTGGATGCAGCGCGTCGCCCAGGACTGGTTGGTGTTGACCGATCTGTCCGACGACTCCGGACTCGCGGTCGGCATCACCACCGCCCTGCAGTTCGCGCCGACCCTGCTGCTGTCCGCGTGGGCCGGTCTGCTCGCCGACCGGGTCAACCGGCGCAAGCTGCTGATCGCCAGCCAGATCGCCCAGGGCGCGCTGGCGCTCGGCCTCGGCGCCCTGGTGCTGTCCGGCCACGCGCAGCTGTGGCAGGTGTACCTGTTCGCGCTAGCCCTGGGCTGCGTCGCCGCGATCGACCAGCCGGTCCGGCAGACCTTCGTCGCCGAGCTGGTCCCCGCGGGCAAGCTGTCCAACGCGGTCGGCCTGAACAGCGCCTCGTTCAACGCCGCGCGCCTGATCGGTCCCGGCCTGGCCGGGTTGCTGATCGCGGCCTTCGGCTCCGGCTGGGCCTTCGTGATCAACGGTGCGACCTTCGCGGCGACCATCCTGGCGCTGACCCGGATGAAGACCGACCAGCTCTACCCGATGCCCGCCGCCCCCCGGGCCAAGGGGCAGATCCGGGAGGGCGTCCGGTACGTCCGGCACCGCACGGACATCCTGGTGATCATGGTGGTGATCGGCGTGGTGTCGACCTTCGGCCTGAACTTCCAGATGACCAGCGCGATGATGGCGCGATCCGAGTTCGGCAAGGGCGCGGGGGAGTACGGCATCCTCGGTTCGATCATGGCGATCGGGTCGCTGGCCGGGGCATTGCTCGCCGCCCGGCGGGAGCGCCCGCGCGTCCGGCTGGTGATCGGTGCGGCCTTCGGCTTCGGCCTCGCGACCGGGGTGCAGGCGTTGATGCCGACCTACACCTCGTACGCCATCGCCGCGATCCCGGTCGGACTGGCGTCGTTGACGATGCTCACCGCCGCGAACACCACGATCCAGATGTCCACGGATCCGGCGGTCCGGGGCCGGGTGATGTCGCTCTACATGATCGTGATGCTCGGCGCGACGCCGATCGGCGCACCCATCGTCGGGTGGATAGGCGAGCAGTTCGGTGCCCGGTGGTCGATCGGCATCGGGTCGATCACCGCGCTGCTGGTCGCCGCGCTCGCGGGCCTGTGGGCCAAGAAGCGCTGGCAGGTGGAGGTGCACTACCGGGTGCGGAGCCGCCCGCATCTGCAGGTGGTCTATCCGCGCCGGGGTGCGGACCGGGTCGCCGCGCAGGAGATCGCGGACGCCAGCGCGACCTGATCGCGCGGGTGAATCCGTGCGGTGACCCCCCGCGGTTGCTGTCCGGAATGTCAGGATTGTCCGATGACCCTCCGCCGACGCGTGCTGCTGAGCGGGGCGGTGCTGCTCGGCCTCGTCCTGGTGCTCGGGGTGTGGTGGGGCGTCCGGGTGGCCCAGGCGGCGAGCGCCCTGCAACGGCTCTCCGACGTGACGCAGCCGGTGCTGGACGCCCTGCCCGCCGGGGACACCGAGGTATTGACCGAGCAGCTGCCCGCGCTCCGGACCGCCGCCGCCGAGGCCCGGTCCGCGACCGAGGATCCGATCGTGCGGGCCTCGGGGCATCTGCCCTGGCTCGGCGACGACGTGCGAGCGGTGGCCGCGGTGGCGCGGGCCGCCGACGAGCTCGCCGGAGCGCCTGCCCAGGCGCTGATCGATCTGAGTGCCGCGACGGACGGGGACGCGGCCGGGTCCGAGGACTCGGGCCTCGATCTCTCGGCGCTGGTCGCGGCGGCCCCCGCCGTCGCCGAGGCGTCCGACACCCTGCTCGCGCTGCGCTCCGACCTGGAGGGCGTCGATCCGGAGCGGCTGATCGGGCCGGTGCGCACCGGCGTCGACCGGCTGTCCCCGCTGCTGGCCGCCGACCCCACGCAGCTGCGCACGGCCGCGGACCTCGCCGCCCGGCTGCCCGAGCTGCTCGCGTCCGGCGGCGAACGTCGGTATCTGCTGTTGGCGATGAACCCCGCCGAGCTGCGTACCCAGGGCGGCATCGTCGGATCGGTGGTGGTGCTCACGGTCCGGGACGGCGTCCTGACCCTGACCGACCAGCGCGGCACCGCCGACCTGCCCGAACTGGACACTCCCGCGCTGCCGCTCACCGAGCAGGAGACCGCGCTGTACGGCGATCGGCTCGGCCGGTGGATCCAGGACGTGGTGCTCAGCCCCGACTTCCCCCGTGCCGCGCAGCTGGCGGCCGCGTACTGGGAGCAGGTCGTCGGCGACAGGGTCGACGGGGTGCTGGCCACCGACCCGGTCGCCCTCACGGCCGTGCTGGCCGCCGCCGGCGGCTCGGTGACCGTCGACGGCCGGCAGGTGAGTCCGGACGAGTTGATCGGTCTGCTCCTGCGCGAGGCGTACCTGGCCTACGGCGACCCGAGGGACGGTGACGCCTTCTACGCCCGCACCGCTGCGGCGGCCTTCACTGCCCTGACCGGGGTGATGGGCGACCCCGCCGCGCTGACCGCCACCGCCGGGGCACTGGCCGACCAGGTGGACGCCGGCCGGTTCCGGCTGTGGTCCGCGGACCCGGCGGATCAACGCGCGCTGGCCGGGACGCCGCTGGCCGCCGACTTCCTGTCCGGGGCCGACCAGGGCGCGGCGGTCGGCGTGTTCCTGGACGACACCACCGCCGGGAAGCTGGGCGCAGACCTCGAGGTGCGGGTCTCCGCCGAGATCGCCGGGTGCACGGAGCCGGTGCCGACCGCCCGGATCACCGTCCGGCTGGAGTACCGCCCGCCGGCCGACATCGCGGACTATCCGGAGCAGGTGCTCGGTGACGGCGGTGCCGGCGTCCCGGCGGGCTGGATCGCCACCAACCTGTCGGTGTACTCGGCGCGCCACGGGTCGGCGGGGACCATGACCCGCGATGGCAGTCCGATCGGCGGGGAGCGGGCCTCGACCGACGGCCGCACCGTGCACACGGTGACCTCGCGTCTGGCGCCGGACGGGTCGCAGGAATACGTGATCGAGGTCCCCGCCCCCGGGGGGACCCTCGACCTGCACACCACGCCGACCGTGGACGCCCCCGGACGGCTGACCGCGGACTGCGCGCGATAGCACCCATCTCACCCGCTCGACGTCGCGGTGACGGCGTGGGAGAGGCGTACAGTCGGTGAGAGAAATGTCCGATTTGTCTGAATCAGCGAACCCGGCGACGCCGCCGGAGACGAGGAGGGGGCTCCATGTCGCACCGTCGGATCACCTCGATGATCGCCGCACTGCTCACCACGGGGCTGCTGCTGGTCGCCCCCGCTTTCGTCCAGACCGCCTCCGCCGCGCCGGCCGATCCCGTCGCCGTCGACACCACCGCCTGCGCCCAGCCCATCGACGGCTACGCGCCCAGCGGGGCGTGTCAGCTCCTGGTGCAACAGGCGCAGTCCGCCTGCGTCGGTGGTGCGCCGACCCTGCAGTACGCGGTCGAGCCGGAGGGCAGCCCGGACACCTCCGTCACGATCACCTGGCAGAACCCGACCGGCGCGGAGGTGGTCGAGACCGGACTGCCGCTGTCCGGCAGCGTGCTGTGGCCGGGCACCGTGATCGAGGACGGGGCGGTCGTGGACTGGCCGGGCTGGACCCGGCAGCCGGACGGCAGTTTCACCGAGGGTGACGAGTACGACTGGGTGCGGCCCAGCGTGACCCTGTTGTTCGAGGTCAACCCGAGTGCGACCGAGGTCGTGGTGTATCCGCCCGAGTCGGCGAGCTGCTCCAACCCGGAGCTGATCCTGGGCGCCTCCGGCGGGGTCGATGCCACGCTGCCCGCCACCCCGGTGATCGACCAGCCGACCTATCGCAGCGGCGTGCTCGCCGCGGGGGACTCCACCGCGGTCAGGGAGGTCACCCAGGCCGCGCACCGGGCGGCCTTCCGCTCCGGCGTCCTCGCGGCCACCGGCGTGGACCCCTCGCCCGAACTGCGCGCCGCCGGTCTCCTGCTGGGGGCCGGGGTGCTCACGCTGATCGCGGTCCGGCTGCTCGCTCGCCGACGGACGCGGGTCGAGGACTGACGCTCAGACCAGCTGCTCGACCACGTGGTCGATGCAGGCGGTCAGGGCCAGCACGTCCTCGGGGTCGACCGCGGGGAACATCGCCACCCGCAGCTGGTTGCGACCCAGCTTGCGGTAGGGCTCCACGTCCACGATCCCGTGTGCCCGCAGGGTCTTCGCGACCGTGGCGGCCTCGATCTCCGGACGGAAGTCGATGGTGCCCACCACGGGGGAGCGGTGCTCCGGGTCGCGGACGAACGGCGTGGTCCAGTCCCGGGCCTCCGCCCAGCTGTACAGGTGTCCTGCGGAGGTCGCGGTCCGGGCGGCGCACCAGTCGAGGCCCCCGTTCGCGAGCATCCAGTCGATCTGCTCGGCCAGCAGGACCAGGGTCGCCAGCGCCGGGGTGTTCAGGGTCTGGTCGGCGCGGGAGTTGGTCACCGCCGCGGTGAGCGACAGGAACTCCGGCACCCAGTGGTCGGACCGGGACTCGACCCGCGCCGCACGTTCGACCGCGGCGGGGGACAGCGCCGCGAGCCAGAGCCCGCCGTCGCCGCCGAACGACTTCTGCGGCGCGAAGTAGTACGCATCGGTGTGGGCGACGTCCACCGCCATCCCCCCGGCCGCCGAGGTCGCGTCCACCAGCACCAGCGCGTCGTCGTAGTCGTGCGCGCGCCGGACCGGGGCCACGGCTCCGGTCGAGGTCTCGTTCTGCGCCCAGGCATAGACGTCCACGCCCTCGGCGGCGGCCGGCACGCCCGCGGTGCCCACCGGCAGCTCGGTCACCACCGGGTCGGCCAGGAACGGGGCACGCCGCACCGCACCGGCGAACTTCGCCCCGAACTCGCCGAAGGTGGCGTGCGCGGACCGCTGGTCCACCAGGCAGGCCACGGCGACCTCCCAGAACGCCGAGCTGCCCCCGTTGCCCAGGACGACCTCGTACCCGTCCGGCAGGGCGAACAGCTCCGCGAGCCCGGCCCGCACCCGGTGCACCACCGTCCTGACCGGCGCCTGGCGGTGCGACGTGCCCAGCAGGGTCCGCCCGGCGTCCGCCAGCGCCTGCACCTGCGCGTCGCGCACCTTGGCCGGCCCGGAGCCGAACCGGCCGTCCCGGGGCAGCAGCTCGGCGGGGATCTGCGGGAGGGTGTCGCGGCGCACGGTCACACGCCGACCCTACTCACACCGCCGCATCCACTGGACGGACCAACTAGCCTGTGGACGGACGACTGCGCAGCGCGGGCATGACAGGAAGGCACGGGCGTGAGTGACCTGATCGATACCACCGAGATGTACCTCAAGACGATCTACGAGCTGTCCGAGGAGGGCATCACCCCGCTGCGGGCCCGGATCGCCGAGCGTCTCGGCCACAGCGGGCCGACGGTCTCCCAGACCGTGGCCCGGATGGAGCGGGACGGTCTGGTCATCGTGTCCGGGGACCGGCACCTGGAGCTGACCGACGCCGGGGCGCACAAGGCCACCCAGGTGATGCGCAAGCACCGCCTGGCCGAGCGGCTGCTGACCGACGTGGTCAAGCTCGACTGGCAGTTCGTGCACGAGGAGGCCTGCCGCTGGGAGCACGTGATGAGCGAGCGGGTGGAGCAACGGCTCGCCGATCTGCTCGGCCATCCGACCTTCGACCCCTACGGGAACCCGATCCCCGGCCTGCCCGAGATCGGCGAGCCCGCCGCCCCGGTGACCTTCCTGGAGGGCGTGGACTCGGTGGTGCACCTGATCGAGCGCTCGGACGGCACGATCACCGGCACGCTGTCCCGGCTCGGTGAGCCGCTGCAGACCGACGTCGAGCTGCTCGGGCGGATGGCCGACCTCGGCCTGCTGCCCGGACACGAGGTGACCGCCACCCGGGGCCGTGGGGTCATCACCCTGGGGACGCCGGGCGCCGACGCGGTGCTGGACCTGCCCGACGACATCGCCCGGCACGTGTTCCTCGCCACGGCCTGACGTTCACCCGAACGTGTGCCGCACCGCGGTGCGGGTCCCTGACCTGCGCCGCGGTGCTGTCGTGTCAGGGGTGCACCGACGCTCTCCGCGACAGGGGAGGAAACGGACCGTGACCGGAACGTGACAATCGCCGCGGGGGTCGGGTACGGTCAGTCCTGCTCGTCGGAACCCTCCTCTGTACGAGCCCCCGGATGGCCAGCCGAACCCTGCCATCGTCCGGGGTCCACTACATCGCCGGCAGGGGCGGGGGAACCAACTTCGGGCGCCATGGTGCGTCCTTGGGGTGAAGCCGCGAGCAGCGTCCGTCAGGGCGGTTCTCGCGGCCGGACATCTCCAGTCCGAACCCGACAGCTCACCTCGTAGGCACAAGGAGAGGCTGTACGTGACCGCTGTTGCTGCACGCGCCCGGCACCGTTCCGCGCGTCGCCCCGTCACCCCCCTGACCGAGCTGACCGGCACCCTCGCCGGCGCCGGCCGCCGCACCGCCGTCGTCGCGGCGTCGTCCGGCCTGATGGTCTCGATGATCGCCGTGCCGGCCACCGCCGCGCCGTCGAGCAACGACACCGCCCTCGGTTCGGTCGACACCACGAACCTGACCGCCTCGGCGCGGGCCGTGCTCGACACCGCCCCCCAGGTGACCGCCCCGGCCGACGCCGCGTGGACCTTCGAGGCCCCCGCCGTCACCGCCGTGGTGCCGGAGCCGGAGCCCGAGCCGGAGCCCGTGGTCACCTCGACCTCGCGTTCCTCGGTCCGGACCGAGACCGCCACCGCCGAGACCGAGGTCGCCGCCGCCGCGGTGCCGCAGTCGGTCGCCGGCAACGCGGTGCTCGAGGTCGCCGCCCGCTACGTCGGCACGCCGTACGTCTCCGGTGGCACCACCCCGGACGGCTTCGACTGCTCCGGCTTCGTGTCCTACGTCTACGCGCAGCTCGGCATCAGCCTCCCGCGGACCTCCTCCGCGATCAAGGCTGCCGGCACCGTGATCTCCGCCGCCGAGGCCCAGCCCGGCGACCTGATCTGGAGCCCGGGGCACATTGCGATCTACGCCGGTGGCAACCAGCAGATCGACTCCCCGCGTCCGGGCAAGACCGTGCAGTTCCGTGCGATCTGGCAGAGCGACCCGGTCTTCATCCGGATCGGCTGACCCGCCCGACCCGAACGGCCCCCGCACCCCACGGTGCGGGGGCCGTCGTCGTCTCCGCCCCGGCGACACCGGGAAAATGACCGGGTGCGTGCCCACGGCGTGCGCGTACGCTGATCGCGCAGTCTCCCCAGCGGACCCGCCAGCCAGGCGGGCCCTCGCTCGCAAGGAGTTCGCCGTGCTTCAGTCCGCCCCCGCTCGGACCCTGCTGCTCAATGCCAGTCACGAGCCGCTGTGCGTGGTCAGCCTGCCGCGCGCCGTCACCCTCGTGCTGTCCGGCAAGGCCGTGGTCCTGGAGACCACCGGCCTGGTCCTGCACTCCGAGCACGCCGCCGTGCTGCTGCCCGCGGTGCTCTGCCTCACCCGGTACGTGCACGTCCCGCACCGGCGCCCGACACCCCCGACCCGGCGTACGGTCCTGCAGCGCGACGACCACCGCTGCGCCTACTGCGGGCTGCGCGCCGACACCGTCGACCACGTGCAGCCCCGCTCGCGCGGCGGACGGCACGAGTGGGAGAACGTGGTGGCCGCCTGCCGTCGGTGCAACCATCGCAAGGCCGATCACCTGCTGCACGAGATCGGCTGGGAGCTCACCGTCCAGCCCCGGCCGCCGCGTGGGGCTGCCGCTTTCCTGCGGGGCACTCTCGCCCAGGACCCGACCTGGACGGCCTATCTGGCGGCGTGAGCCCGCTCGCGCCACGCCCGGGTCAAGAAATCTCCACGGAACACCCCGAGGAGGGTGCGCCGGAGGCCATCTCGGCGCACACTTGGGTCGTCCCTGCGAGGAGGTCGAGAACCATGAAGCGTGACGCGGAGATCCTGGTCGGCGTGGACGGGTCGGCGGCGAGCATGCACGCCCTGGACTGGGCGGCCGCCGAGGCCACGGTGCGCGGTCGAGGACTGCACGTGGTCTGTTCGTACACCCTGCCGTCCTTCGCGGCCGCCTCGCTGGACGGCGGCTACGCCGCCCTGGACGACACCGCGATCCAGGAGGGTGCGCGTGCCGTGCTGGCGGAGGCGGGTCAGCGGGTCGCGGAGCACGGCCTCCAGGTGACCACCACCGTCGCCACCGGAGACGCCGCCGCGGTTCTGGTCGAGCTGTCCCGGGAGGCCTCGCTGGCCGTCGTCGGCACCCGCGGCAAGGGCGGGTTCGCCGACCGGCTGCTCGGCACCGTCTCCAGCACCCTGCCCGCCCACGCCTACTGCCCGACCGTGGTGGTCCCGCTGCGCGACGCGCGCCGCGGCGGTGCCGTGCCGGTGGACGACTCGGTTCCGGTCGTGCGGCCCGTGCGCCGGATCGTGGTCGGGGTCGACGGGTCGCCGCAGGCCGACCTCGCGCTGCGCCAGGCGATCGAGGAGTCGGTGTCCTGGGGTGCGGAGCTGACCGCGGTCGCCGGGGTGCCGGTGGGTGCCGGCGCCGGCGTGATGGCCTGGCTGCCGGCGGCGGTGGACCAGACCCAGGTGCTCGCGGACGTGACCGAGGGCCTGAACGTGGTCGTCGACCGGGCGCTGGGCGACTACCCGGGGGTGAACGTCCGGCGGCACGTGCTGGACGGCACCGGCGCGGAGCTGCTCACCGAGTTCTCCACCGCGACCGACCTGCTCGTGGTCGGGTCGCGGGGCCGCGGCGGTTTCACCGGACTGCTGCTCGGCTCCACCAGCCAGGCGGTGCTGCACCACGCTGCCTGCCCGGTCATGGTGGTCACCAACCGCTGCCAGGACGCCTCGGCCGCCGGGGAGGGCGCGACCGCCACCGCCTGATCGACCCGTCGTCCGACCAGAATCCCGCCCGACCAGGTCATCGCCTGGTCAGTCGGCGGGCAGGTCCGGGCGGCGCAGCAGTGCGGAGAGCACCACGGTCGACCGGGTGCGCACCACGAAGGGTTCCGCCGCGAACCGCTCCACCACCTGCTCCAGGTGCCGCATGTCCCGGGTGCGGACCTGCACGACCAGATCCACGTCCCCGGTCACCGTGCTCGCGGCCACCACCTCCGGATAGCTCTCCACCGCGGTCCGCATGGTCGCCGGGGACGTCGAGCCCTGGCAGAAGAGCTCGATGAAGGCCTCGGTCTGCCAGCCCAGGGCCACCGGATCCAGCCGCACGGTGAAGCCGCGGATCACCCCCTGGTCCCGCAACCGGTCGACGCGGCGCTTCACCGCCGGAGCGGAGAGCGACACCGTGGCACCCAGGTCGGCGTAGGAGGACCGGGCGTCCGCGGCGAGCGCGCGCAGGATCTCCTGGTCGATGGCGTCCAGGGCGGGCGGGTGCTCCATGGCGGCATCCTGCCACCGTGGGGAGCGGGGCCTACCACCGGCAGCGGCGGGGTCGGTTCCGTGATGCGCGGTGGTCGCGGATCCCTTACGTTCACCCATCCGGGTGCCGATGAGAGGGGCACACCCGTCGGAGGAGGAGAGCCGGATGACCAGCACCGAGCCCCGCGCCCGGCTGCGTACGGACGATCTCCCGGGCAACACGGTGACCACGGGACGGGCCGTGCCCGCCCCGCCCCGCCGTCGCGACCGGCGACCGGCCATCGCGCTCGGCGCCGTCCTGCCGGTGCTGGCACTCGTCGCCGGCATCGCGGTCAAACTGGACCACGACGCCGGTGAGCTCGCGCTCCGGCAGGCCGCGCACGACCGCGCCGTGGCGCTGGCGGCGGACCACGCGACCGATCAGGCCTTCCAGGACCGGACCCGGCTCGCCGCCATGGTGGCGACCGGCGACGACCTGCGCGCCGCGACGCTGGCCGAGGCACAGGCCGCAGCCGATCAGGCGCGCACGCTCGCGGTGGCGGCGGACCACGCCGGTGCGGAGAACCTCGCCGCGTTGCAGGCCGCCGCCCAGACCCTGGACGACTCGCTGGCCAGGCTCGGCTCCGGTGCCAGCCCCGCCACGGTCCGCGCCGACCAGATCGTGGCGGTCCAGGCCGGACGGACCGTCCAGCAGGCCGAGGACGCCTGGCAGCAGGCCGAACAGGACCGGCTGGCCGCCGAACAGGCAGCCCGCGAGGCCGAGGCCGCCCGGCAACGCACCGTGTCCGCCCCGCGCGTCTCGTCCGCCGCGCCCGCCGCTGCCTCCTCCGCCGGGACCTCCTGGGCGGCCGGCGTGCAGTCCTACGGCATCGGTGGCCTGGGCGCCACGCTGAACCAGCGCCGGGCCGACGCCGGGTTGAACACGCTGACCGTGGTCGGCTCGTCCTCCCTGGCCGACCACGCCGCGGCGATGGCCGCCGCGGGCAGCATCTGGCACTCCGGCCACGACCACATCGTCGGATGGGTCGAGCCCGTCAGCGACGGCTACATGATCCAGGCCTACCTGGACTCCCCGCCGCACCGCGCCTGGATCCTCAAGGAGGGGATCAGCCAGGTCGCGATCGGCGCGGTGACGATCAACGGGATCCTCTACACCGCGATGGTCTTCTCCTGAGCACGTGACGTCCGGAGGACGGCGGGCGGGGTCGGCGATGACCGTCCAGCCGATCGGCCCGACCGTCCTGGGCCTAGCGCAGCACCTGGGTCAGCCGGTCCAGCGCCAGGTCCAGGTCCTCGGCCTCGATCACCAGCGGTGGTGCCAGCCGGATCGTCGACCCGTGGGTGTCCTTGGCCAGCACGCCGACGTCCAGGAGCCGTTCGCACAGCCGTCGTCCGGTGCCCCAGGCGGGGTCGACGTCGAGCCCCGCCCACAGCCCGACCCCGCGGCTCGCGGTGAGCAGGCCGCCCTGGACCAGAGTGCGCAGGCGACCGTGCAGGTGTTCGCCGAGCACCTGCGCGCGGCGCTGCGGTTCACCGGTGGCCAGCAGCTCGATCACCGCGAGTCCGACCGCGCAGGCGAGCGGGTTCCCGCCGAAGGTCGAGCCGTGGGTGCCCGCGGTGAGCACGCCCAGCACGTCGGGCCGGCCGACCACGGCGGACACCGGGAGCACGCCACCGCCGAGTGCCTTGCCCAGGGAGACCAGGTCGGCACGCACCCCCCACAGCTCCAGCGCGAAGGTGGTGCCGGTGCGACCGAGCCCGGACTGCACCTCGTCGGCGATCAGCAGGGTGCCGGTGGCGTCGCAGAGCGCGCGGACCTGTGGCCAGTAGTCCTCGGGCGGCATCACCACGCCCTGCTCGCCCTGGATCGGCTCCAGCAGCACCGCGACGGTGGTGTCGTCCACCGCGGCGCGCAGGGCCTCGACGTCGCCGAAGGGCACCACCCGGAAGCCGGGGGTGAACGGGCCGAACCCGTCCCGGGCCTCGGGATCGGTGCTGAAGGACACGATGGTGGTGGTCCGGCCGTGGAAGTTGCCCGCGGCCACCACGATGGTGCCCCGGTCCTCGGGGACGCCGCGCCGGTGTCCCCACTTGCGCGCGGTCTTGATCGCGGTCTCGACCGCCTCCGCCCCCGTGTTCATCGGCAGGACCATCGGGGCGTCGTCGCCGGCGACCGCGGGCCGGGCCAGCTCGGAGAGCGCATCGGCGAACGGACGCAGCAGGTCGTGGTCGAAGGCCCGCGAGGACAGGGTCAGCCGGTCGAGCTGACGGTGTGCCGCGGCGGACAGCGCCGGATGCCGGTGTCCGAAGTTGAGCGCGGAGTACCCGGCGAGCAGGTCCAGGTAGGGCCGTCCGTCGGTGTCCCGTACCCAGGCGCCCTCGCCGCTGGTCAGGGTGACCGGCAGCGGGTGGTAGTTGTGCGCCAGGGTGTCGGTCATGCGGTCCGGATCTCCAGCGTGCAGCACTTCGCGCCGCCGCCGCCCTTGAGCAGCTCGGAGGTGTCGACCGGGATCGGCTCGAACCCGCGCTCGGTGAGCTGGGCCGCCAGGTCGGTGGCGCCCGGTGCGACGACGACGTGCAGGCCGTCGGAGACCGCGTTCAGGCCGAGGCAGACCGCGTCCTGCTCGGAGGCGATCACCGCGTCCGGGAACCGGCGCTCCAGCTCCGCGCGGGAGATGTCGGAGAACGCGGGCGGGTAGTACGCGACCAGCGGCGCGGCCGGGTCGGAGCTGAGCACGGTCAGCGCGGTGTCCAGGTGGTAGTAGTGCGGGTCGACCAGCTCCATGCTGACGACCTCACGGCCGGTGACCCGGGCGATCTCGCCGTGCGAGGACCGGTCGGTGCGGAAGCCGGTGCCGGCCAGCAGCACGTCGCCGACCATCAGGATGTCGCCCTCGCCCTCGTTGACCTCGACGGCGGTGTGGGTGACGAAGCCGTGGTCCGCGAACCACTTCTCGTAGGCGGGGCCCTCGGGCTGGCGCTCCGGGTAGCGGAAGTTGGCGGAGTAGACGATGCCGTCGACCACGGTGGCGCCGTTGGCGGCGTAGACCATGTCCGGCAGGCCGGGGATCGGGTCGATCAGGTCGACGGTGTGTCCCAGCTCGACGTAGAGGTCGCGCAGCACGCGCCACTGCCGCACGGCCAGGTCCGGGTCGGTGTGCCGGGTGGAGTCCATCCACGGGTTGATCTCGTAGGAGACCGTGTAGTGCGTGGGCTCGCACATCAGGTAGCGGCGCTGGCTCGACTGCGGCGTGGTGGCCATGGGACTCCTCGGGAGGTGCGGGTGGACCGGAGCCACGTCGCTGGGGCTGGGATCGAGGGTACGAGGCGATCGGCGCAACATTCGGCAAGCAGTCTTGCGTGCGAGCGGAGAACTGTTGCGTGAGATGAGCGGCTAGCGGCGAATCGTTGCGTCATGCCCAATCCGGCGCAGGGCCCACGTCAGCATCGCGTGCAACCCGATCGCGCCCAGCCACTCGGTGAGCACCGGCGGCAGGCCGCGCAGGTGCACCGCCTCCGACCAGCAGACCCGGGACTCCTCCGGGCCTTCGGTCGTCACCACGATCCGCGCCGTGCCGCCCAGCAGCGGTCCGATCTTCACGAACACCGCCGTGCCCGGCACCGCGTCCAACGGCGGCTCGTAGCGCTCGATCCGCATGCGGTCCACCAGTCCGCGGCCGCCGCGGCGCGCCCCGGGACCGGACACCGCCACGACCAGGTCGCCGGAGCGCGGGGTGTCGTCCGGGTCGCACCAGGACCAGCCGGGCAGCGGGCCAGGCGCGGGCGCCGACGGATCCTCCCGGGCCAGGCCGACCCGGGTCAGGGGCACCCATCGCGCGTGGTGCCGGGCATCGGCGACCAGGTCCCAGGCCTGGCGCGGAGGCAGGGGCAGGGTGCGTTCCACCCAGGCGGTCGGTGCGTGGCGGCGGTTGCGGCTGAACACGGGGACTCCTCGCGGAATCGGTACGGTACACGGATCCGGCTCGATTCTGGCCGGTCAGGATGCGCTCCGCCCCGGCGACCCGCCGAGGGTTAACCTGCCCGTCATGCAGACAACGACGTGGGGCAGGGCCGGGCGCGTGACCAGCGCCGTCGGTCTCGGGTGCTGGCAGCTGGGCGCCGACTGGGGCGAGGTCGACCCGGAGGACGCGCTGGCGGTGCTCGCCGCCGCGGTCGACGCCGGAGTGACGTTCCTGGACACCGCGGACGTCTACGGCGACGGGCGCAGCGAGCGGATGATCGGCCGGTTCCTGGCCGAGCACACCGCGCCGCGTCCGACCATCGCCACCAAGATGGGCCGCCGGGCCGACCCGCACACCGCCGAGGCCTATACGGTGGACGCGTTCCGGCGCTGGACCGACCGCTCCCGGGAGAACCTCGGCCTGGACACCCTCGACCTGGTGCAGCTGCACTGCCCGCCGACCGAGGTCCTCGGCCGGGAGGCCACCTACGACGCACTGGACACCCTGGTGCAGGAGGGCCGTACCGCGGGCTACGGCGTGTCGGTCGAGACCGTGGACGAGGCGCTCACCGCCATCGCCCGCCCCGGGGTCGTGAGCGTCCAGATCATCGTGAACGTGTTCCGCCGCAAGCCGTTGGAGCGGGTGCTGCCCGCCGCGGCCGAGGCCGGGGTCGCGATCATCGCCCGGGTGCCGCTGGCGAGCGGGCTGCTGTCCGGGCGCTACGACGAGCACACCACCTTCGCGGCCACCGATCACCGGACCTTCAACCGGAACGGGGAGGCGTTCGACGTCGGCGAGACCTTCGCCGGGGTGCCCTTCGGCGTCGGGGTCGAGGCGGCCCGCGAGGTCGCCGCGCTCACGCCCGAGGGCGAGACCACCGCGCAGTTCGCGTTGCGGTGGGTGCTCGACCAGCCCGGGGTGTCCACGGTGATCCCCGGCGCCCGTTCACCCGAGCAGGCCCGGGCGAACGCCGCGGTCGGGGAACTGCCGTCGCTCACCGGTGAGCAGCAGGCCGCCCTGGAGCGGATCTACGACCAGCGGATCCGCGCGCACGTGCACGACCGCTGGTAGGCGTCACTCGGTGGCGATCAGCAACGGCTCCTCGCCGGTCTCCACCACCCGGACCGGTGCCGTGAAACTCAGCGGTGCCGGTCCGAACGCCTCCCGTGCGCCGTCGATGACGGTCCGGCCCAGTCCCCGCGCCCCGGCGACCCCGACCACCGCGCCGATGCCGAACGGCACCAGTCGTCCGGCCGCCAGCCCGCTGTGCTTGGCCAGTTGCCGCCGGACCAGGCGCCGGGTCAGCCGGTTGTTCACCCGGGCGATCGTGCCGGTGGGCATCCGGGTCAGCAGGGCCTGCCCCACCCGGACGCCGCGCAGCCCGGTCATCGCCCCGGACTCCACCACGGCCTTCGCCCCGGACTCGCCGAGCATGGTGGCCAGCAGCAGGGCGCGGCGCCGATCGGCGTCCTGGACCTCGATCCCGTGCACGCTGGCGACCGCCAGGCTGAACGCCGCCGAGGCGGCGAAGAAGGTGCCGACGTCCGCCGCGGTCAGGGTGAGCGCGAGCCCGGTCCCGACAGCCGGTGCGGCGGCCGCCGCACCGACCGCGCCGCCGGAGCCCTGCACGACCAGCAGGTACTCCTTCTCCAGCAGAGCGATCAGCTCGGCCGGGGTGACGTGCGGGTTCCGGCGCCGGAGTTGTTCGACGTGTGCGTGCACCGCTGCGGAGGGCAGCGTCACCGCGCGGGCGAGTGCGGCGTCCAGCAGCCGGCTCATGACGGCACGACGTCCAGCGTGATCGAAGCCCCCGCCTTGAGGGTCCGCCCCACCGTGCAGTGCTCGTCGACCGCCCGGTGCACCACCCGCAGCAGGCGTTCCTTGGCCGCGTCGTCCAGTCCGGACAGGTCCACGACCAGTCGCTCGTGCAGGTCGGGGTACCGGTCCTCGGTCGGGTGTCCCGCGCCCTCGACCTCCACGGTCACCGCGACGTCGTCGCCGAGCCGGTGCGCGATCGCGTGATCCGAGCTCATGCCGGAACACCCGGCCAGCGCGATCTTGAGCAGCTCGCCCGGGGTGAACACGGCGCCGGCCTCCACCGGACCGATCGCCACCTCCGCGCCGCGGCTGTTGCGACCGGTGTAGGTGCGGGTGCCCGTGCGCTCGACCCAGAGCCGGGTCCCGGCCGCGTTCGCGGGGGTCACGGACTGTGCGTTCTCCATCCCGGCATCTTCGCACTACTCCGCACGAGCGGCTCGGAGTGCGGTCCACGCGACGCTGATTACTGTGATCCGTCTGACGCGACGCACCAGGGGGCGCTGCATGAACGTCGTGGGTGACACCCATCTCCCGGTCGAGGAGGGCCGGATCGACGAGGCCGCCGAGGTCGTGCGTGTCCTGGACCGGGTGCGCGAACACCTGGGCATGGACATCGCGTTCCTGTCGGCGTTCACCGTCGGCACGCAGCTGGTGGTCGCGACCAGTGAGCGCACCGGCCCGATGGACGTGATCGCCGGGGACAGTCGCGACCTCGCGGACACCTACTGCCTGCGGGTGGCCCACGGCGAACTGCCCGCGGCCATCCCCGCGGCCCGGCGCCACCCGGTCACCCGGGACCTGCCGGTCACCGCCGATCTCGGCATCGGCGCGTACATCGGTGCGCCGCTCCGGGGTCCCGACGGTCGGCCGGTGGGCATGCTCTGCTGCCTCAACCGCGGCGAGAACCCGATGCTCGACGCCGACGCGGTCAACGTGATGAAGCTCGCCGCGGCACTGGTCGAGGACCGGGTCGGCGTGTTCGGCCTCCCGCACCCGGTCGCGGCGGTGGAGCGCGTGCAGCAGATCCGGCGGATCATCGACCGGCAGGACGTCCGGATGGCGCTGCAGCCCATCGTCCGGCTGGGCACCCGTGGGGTCGTCGCGGTCGAGGCGCTGGCCCGGTTCGACCAGCAGTGGTTCCCCAACCCGTCGACCGCCTTCGCCGCGGCGGCCTCGGGCGGGCACGGCGTCGACCTGGAGCTGCTCGCCGCCCGGGCCGCCCTGTCCCGGCTCGACCACATCCCGGAGGACGCCTGGCTCGGCATCAACCTGTCCGCCGACGCCCTGCTCGACCCCCGCGCCGCCGAGCTGCTGCTCCCGCACGGCCCCCGGGTCGGCGTCGAGATCACCGAACACGCCCCGGTCGCCGACTACGAGCCGCTGGTCGCGGTCACCGATCGGCTCAAGCACGCCGGAGTGCACGTCGTGGTCGACGACGCGGGCGCCGGGTTCGCCAGCCTCAAGCACGTCCTGCGGCTGCGGCCCACCGCGATCAAGCTCGACATCGAGCTGATCCGGGACATCGACACCGACCCGGTGCGTCAGGCACTGGTGCGGTCGGTGGAGCAGTTCTCCGGGGCGCTCGCCGCCTGGCTGGTCGCCGAGGGGGTGGAGTCGGAGACCGAGCGGCAGACCCTGCTGGATCTGGGGGTGACCTACGGGCAGGGGTATCTGTTCGGGAAGCCGGCGTGGGAGCTGTCCGGGGTGTGAGGACCGGCGCGTGACCGTCGCCGTGGCAGTCGGGCCTCACCTGGACCGCTCGGCCCGGCGACGCGCGCGATGGCGCTCGACCTTGTCCCGGTTGCCGCAGGTGCCGGGCCGGCAGAAGCGGCGCGGCGCGCCCCGCTTGTCGTCGAGGAACAGCGCGGTGCACCGGTGGCACTCGCGCAGCGTGGCCAGCGCCCCGCTCCCGACTACATGCACGACGCGGTGGTGTCGGCCTTCCTCCAGCACAGCGTGCTGGCCCCGATGTCCGACGAGGTGCTGGACCTGTACCTCGCGCCGTGGCGGGGGCCGGACGGCGCACACCGCTTCTACGAGCAGATCCGCCGGTCGACCAGGGCGCCGCTCGACGCGATCCAGGACCGGCTCGACCGGCTCCCGGTCCGCCCGGACGTCGTGTGGGGTGCGCACGACCGGCACATCCCGCTCGGACAGGGCCGGGAGCTCGCGCGACGGCTCGGGGCGGCGAGCTTCACCCCGATCGACCGGGCCGCGCACCTGGTTCCCGAAGATGCGCCGGAGGACGTGGTCGGCCTGGTCCTCACGCACGCGCGCGCCACCGTCTGATCGGCGATCGTCGGGAGACCGGCTCAGCTTGTATCGTGGGGCCCGCGTTCACGTAGGGTCGGCGGTGTCCGTCATCGGTCTGCCGGCGCTCGCGTAGGGTCGACCGCGCGCGGAGCCGGTCCCACGCGCCTGTAGCTCAGGGGATAGAGCACCGCTCTCCTAAAGCGGGTGTCGGCAGTTCGAATCTGCCCAGGCGCACACGAGGGCGTCACGACCGACGGGTGGTCGTGACGGATGAGGGGGCCGCGTGCGGTCCCGGTCGGGTGGCAGCGGCGACCCGGTCGAGCGCGACGCGCCGTGTGGCGGCCGCACCGTGGTCCGGTGCGGATGAAGGAGGAGATGTGGCCCGAGCAGCCCAGCGCGGATCTGGACGCGCGCGCACCCAGTCGGGTGGCCAGCGACGACGTCCGGCACGTTCCGAGGAGGGGCTGATCCCGGTGCTCGCCGACGTCGCGCGGGATGTCGACCGTGCGGTGCAGCGACCGCCGACCCGGGCGAGCGTCCGGACCAAGTTCCAGGTGGTGGCGCTGCTGGTCCGTGAGGAGCGGGCGCGCGTGATGGCGGACTCCGCGATGTCGGCGGGCAAGCGCACCGAACAGCTCAAGCGGCTGGACGGCGTGGCGACCATGCTGGCCAAGACCGCGGTCCGGGACACCACGCTGCTGCAGCTGCTGGCCGAGGACGCGAAGGTCACCGATGCCGCGCGCGAGCTCAAGGCGACGCTGATGCGCGACGGCGGGCTGGAGGTGCCCGAGGAGCCGGAGCCCGCACAGCCCGAGGACCCGATCGCGCCGATCCAGGTGACGCCGGCCCGTGCGGTGCCGCAGTCGGTGATCGCCCGGCAGCTGGCGAACCCGTTCCTGGCACCCGACTTCGAGGCGGCCGCCGAGCGCGCCGCCGGGAAGGCCCGCCGGCTCGCGGGGTGGGAGCTGCTGGAGCCGCTGTTCCGGTCCTTCGAGCGGGCCGCGACCGGACAGCCGGCCTGCATGGCGCTGCCGCAGCCGGGATGGGTGTCCGCGCCGCTCGGCCGCACGCTGATGCCGCACCAGGCGCAGGTGGTCGAGGCGACCGCCCGAGGGCACCGCACCTTCCTGCTCGCCGACGAGCCGGGGCTCGGCAAGACCGCGCAGGCGCTGCTCGCCGCGCAGGCCGCGAACGCCTATCCGCTGCTGGTCGTGGTGCCGAACGTGGTCAAGACCAACTGGGCGCACGAGGTCGGTCTGTGGACGCCGCAGAAGCGGGTCACGGTCGTGCACGGCGACGGGGACAAGGTCGACGGCTTCGCTGACGTCGTGGTGGTCAACTACGAGATCCTGGACCGGCACGTCGGCTGGCTGGGCAGCTTCGGCTTCCGGGGGATGGTCGTCGACGAGGCGCACTTCATCAAGAACAAGTCCTCGCAGCGCTCGCAGCACGTGCTCGCGCTGTCCGAGCGGATCCGGGACCGTGCGTCCCGACCGCTGCTGATGGCGCTGACCGGCACCCCGCTGATCAACGACATCGAGGACTTCCGCGCGATCTGGCAGTTCCTCGGCTGGATCGACGACGAGAAGCCGTTGGGCCGTCTGATGACCGCCCTGGAGGACTCGGGCCTGAACCCGGCCGACTCGGGGTTCTACTCGGCCGCGCGGACGGCCGTGATCGACATGGGCATCGTCCGGCGGCGCAAGGTCGACGTGGTCGCGGACATCCCGGCCCGCCGGGTCGCGGATCTGCCGGTGGAGCTCGACGGCGCGGCAGCACGCTCGATCCGGGCCGCCGAGGCTGCACTGGCCGAGCGACTGGTCGGCCGGTACCGGGCGGCATCGGAGGCGCGTGGCGACACCAGCGTGGGCGGGGCGGTCGACCACGAGCTGGCACGCCGGGTCGCCGCGGGGGAGCTGAAGGACTCCAGCTCGAAGACCAGCGGCGAGAACGTCTTCACGATGGTGCGCCGGATCGGTCAGGCCAAGGCCGGGCTGGCCGCGGACTACGCCGCACAGCTGGCCCGCAACGTCGGCAAGGTGGTGTTCTTCGCCCGGCACGTGGACGTGATGGATCACGCCGAGCAGGTGTTCGCCGACCGGGGCATCCGGTTCGCGTCGATCCGCGGTGACCAGACCACCCGCACCCGGGACAAGAACGTCAAGGCGTTCGTGGAGGATCCCGAGGTCTCGATCGTGGTGTGCTCGCTGATGGCCGCCGGTGTGGGCCTGAACCTGCAGGTCGCGTCCAACCTGGTGCTGGCCGAGCTGTCCTGGACCGACGCCGAGCAGACCCAGGCGATCGACCGGATCCACCGGATCGGTCAGGACGAGCCGGTCACCGCGTGGCGGATCATCGCGGCGCAGACCATCGACTCCACGATCGCCGAGCTGATCGACAGCAAGTCGGCGCTCGCGGCCCGTGCGCTGGACGGGGCGGACGAGGAGGACGGGGCGTCGTCGACCGACGTGCAGCTGGAGGCGTTGGTCGGCCTGCTGGTGCAGGCGTTGGCGGCGGAGGCGGCGGGCTGAACCACCGAGTGGTGGCCCCCAGGGACCGGCGGTGACTGACCATCGACGGCTCCGGACCACTCATTCCCACCGGTGTCTGCCCTCAGTCGAGGCGTGTGACCACCTAGACGGGCCGATCGGGCCGATCCGGTCGCGTAGAACTGTTCCTGTCGGCGGGGCCCACTGCGGCTGATGGGCTCCGCCGACGCCATCACCCGAGTGGACGTGACCTCGCTCACCCGGCTCGGGGGTCGACCTGGCGAAACGCCGGAGCTCTGTGACCAGGCTGTGTGAACGCTCACCACGCTGGTTGACCCTTCAGCTTCTGTCGCGTCATAGTTCTCGGCAGACGGTGCGCGTCGCCTGCCCCCTGCGCGGCGCGCACTGTCCTCAGACCCCCGCGATCCGACGTCGAGCAGTGACGCTCCGTCCCGCCGGAAACATCCCCTTCGTCCCGGTTCGCACCTGGGAACTTCCGCATGATCACCCGGTGCGGCGGCGTGCCGCCGACTCACGGGCAGCCCCGGCGGTTAGCGTTCGGCGGGTGAATGTCCCCGCGCGCCGCAATCAGCAGCCGGAGGCCGATGACGTGACCCGTCCCGCCCCGGTCGAGGAAGCCCCGCAGCCCTCCGCCGCCGAGCTGGTGGCGCAGTCCCTCGCGGGCTGGAGGTCTGCCCTGGTGGAGGCCGCGGGCGGGTCGACGCTGGCCGACGTCGGTCTGCTCGGCGACGCCGCGCTGGATCTGACCGTGGCGCACCCCTCCGGGATCGCGCAGCTCTTCGCCGGGCGCTCCACCCGGCTGTCGAACCTGGTCCGCGAGGACGCGGCGCTGGGCTCCGCCCGTCGCCGGGCCCGGGCCGTGTCCGCACGCGCCGCGACCTACGCGCAGCAGTACGGCATCGCGCCGACCTACCTGGCGATCGGGCTGGCGAGCTGGACCGAGCGCACCACGCCGGACACCGCCACCGACGACGTCGCCGCGCTGGCCACCGCCACCCGGCCCGGGGTGAACGAGTCGGCGCAGCACGAGGAGCCGCCGGTCGGGCGCACCGTCCGGGCGCCCGTGCTGCTCCGCCCGGTGACCCTGCGCGCCCGCGGCACCGCCGAGAGCGACTACGAGCTCAGCCTGGAGCCCTCGCTGGAGGTCAACCCGGTGCTGGCCCGTGCCCTGCGCGGACGGGGTGCGCTGCTCGACCCGGGTGCGCTGGCCAGGAGTGCGTTCACCGGGTCGGGCTTCGACCCGCAGGACGCGCTGAACCGGCTGGGGTCGCTGGGCGCGGCCGTCCTGGAGGACTTCCAGCTCACCGACCGGATCGTGGTCGGCACCTTCGTGCACCCGGGGCAGGTGCTGGTCGACGACCTGGACCGGCTGTCCGCCGGGCTGGACCGGCACGAGCTGGTCGCCGCCCTGGCGGGTGCCGGGGACGAGGCCCTGCACGTCGACCTGCCCGCACCGGTGGTCGGCGACCGCGATCCCGCCACGGAGCGCGGCGTCGGCGACCTCGATCCCGCGCAGCAGCACGTGCTCGACGTGGTGGCGACCGGCGCGCACGTGTTCGTCGACGCGCCCGCGGACAGCGACGTGACCGGCACGGTGGCCGCGCTGGTGGCCGATGCCGCGGCGGCCGGCCGGACCGTGCTCTACGTGCCGGGCCACCGCCGCGCCGCGATCGCGCTGGCCGAGCGGCTCGACCGGCTCGGGGTCGGCGACGTGCTGCTGGACATCGCGCCGGACGCGGGCTGGCGGTCCGCCGCCGGCCGGCGACTGCTCGGCGCGATGACCCTGGAAGCGGACCCGGGCGACGCCGCCCGCACGGTGAGTCTGCGCTCGTCGCTGGTCGCGCACCGCGAACGCCTGCGCAACTACCTGTCCGGGCTGCACATCGCCCGGGAGCCCTGGGGGGTCTCCGCGTACGACGCCTTCCAGGCGCTGGCCGCCCTGACCGCCGCCCGCCCGACGCCGAGCACCACTGTCCGGCTGGACCCGGCCGTCGCGCGCGAGCTCGGGCCGGAGCGCCGCGCCCAGCTCGCCGACGCCCTGCGCGCCGCCGCGGAGGTGGGCGCCTTCACGCTCCGGCCGGTGGACACCCCCTGGTACGGCGCCGCGCTGGACACCGCGCAGCAGGCCCAGGAGACCTTGGACCGGGTGCGCCGACTGGCCGGTCCGGACGGTCTGGCGCTCCTGCAGCGCCGGATCGCCGAGGTCGCCGAGGCCACTGGTTTCACGCCCGCGACCTCCGCACAGGGCTGGGGTGAGCAGCTCACCGTGCTCGCGGGGGTGCGCGGGACCCTGGACGACTTCCAGCCGATCGTGTTCGAGCGCAGCGTCGCGGACCTGGTCGCCGCCACCGCCACCAAGGCCTGGCGCACCGAGCACGAGCAGCCGATGGGCTACTGGCTCCGGCGGCGGCTGAAGAAGCAGGCCAAGGACCTGCTGCGCCCGGGTCGCCACGTGGACGACCTGCACGCCGCGCTGGCCAACGCCCAGCACCAGCGCGAGGTCTGGCGCCGGCACTGCGCGGCCGGGGGCTGGCCGCAGCTGCCCGCCGGGATGGCGCAGATCGACGCCGAGTACCAGCGGCTGCGCGCCGACCTGGACGCGCTCGCCCCGGTGCTCGCCGGGACGCCCGAGGGCGGGGAACTGGCCTCGACCCCGGTGGCGCAGGTCGCCGAGCGGATGACCCGTCTGCTCGCCGGTGCCGACTCGCTGCCGGCCGTGCCCGAGCGCAGCCGTCTGGTGCGCGATCTGCAGGCCGCGGGCCTGGAGCCGCTGCTCTACGACCTGGCGGATCGCCGGGTCCCCGCCTGGCTGGTCGGACCGGAGCTGCTGCTCGCCTGGTGGAGCACCGTCTTCGAGCAGATCATCACCGCGGATCCCGCGCTCGCCGGGTACGACGGCCGCACGCTCGGCCGGTTGGTCTCCGAGTTCCGGCAGTTGGACCTGGCGCAGATCCAGGCCCTGGCCGGTCCGGTGCGTTCCCGGGCCGCGGGCCATTCCCGCACCGCGATGGAGCAGCACCCGGAGCAGACCGAGGCCCTGTTCGGCGAGCTGGTCGAGGACCGGTTCGGCGGCCTGCTGGAGGCGATGAGCCGGTACGGCGACGTCGCCCGCCGACTGCGTCCGGTGCTGGCCGCCGCGCCCATGCTGGTGCCGCAGGTGCTGCCCGCCACCCGCACCGTGGACCTGGTGGTCCTGGACGCCGCCGACCACCTGCCGGTGGAGGTGCTGCTGCCCGCGCTGGCCCGTGGTCGTCAGGTCGTCGTGATCGGCGATCCGCGCTGCGCCTCCGGCTCGGCCGTGCCCGAGCTGGCCGCCGTGCTGCCCCGGGTGGCTCTGCACGCCGACGGCTCCCGTCGCGACCCGTACCTGACCGCGTTCCTGGCCGGCCACGGGTACGCCGGGGTGCTCAGCCCCACGCCGTTGCCCTCCGAGGCGGCGGCGGTCGGCTTCCACCAGGTCGACGGCACCGGCATGCCCGACGACTCCGGCAGCGTGCAGAGCACCCGCGCCGAGGTCGACCGGGTGGTCGAGCTGGTCACCGAGCACGCCCTCACCCGTGCGGACGAGTCGCTCGCCGTGATCACGGCGTCCCCGCTGCACACCGCGCAGATCCGCGAGGCGGTGCTGTCCCAGGTCCGGGGGAATCCCGCTCTGGCCGCCGCCCTGGACGCCGGTCGGGCCGAGCCGTTCGTGGTCACCGATCTGACCTCGATCGCCGGGCTCCGCCGGGACGCCGTGGTGCTCTCGCCCGGCTTCGGTCGCACCCCGCACGGACGGGTCCTGCACCGGTTCGGGCCGATCAGCGACGAGGGCGGTGACGGGCTGCTGCTCGCCGCACTCGGGGTCACCCGGCACCGGCTCGACGTCGTCAGCTGCCTGACCTCCGACCAGCTCGACCGGGAGCGGCTGCGCGGCGAGGGCCCGAAGCTGTACGCCGACCTCCTGCAGTTCGCCGAGCGGCGAGCGGCCGGCGACGCCGACCTGCTGGTCGACCTCGCCCCGGCCGAGGCCGCCGACGACAGTGCCGCGGACGACGTGGCGCCGGCCGACGAGGCCGGCATCGAGTCCGGCCAGACCTCGATCGTCGAGGACGAGCCGACCGTGACCGACCGCCTGGTGGTCGATCTGGCCGAGCGGCTGTGGCGGCACGGCCTGGTCGTCGAGCTGGACCACGGCCTGCCGGGTGGGCTGCGCCTGCCGATGGCGGTCGGCCACCCGGACCTGCCCGGTCGGCTGCTGGTCGCCGTGCTCACCGACGACGAGGCCTATGTCCGCGAGCCCAGTGTCCGGGTCCGCGACCGGCAGGTGCCCGAGCGGCTGGAACGGCTCGGCTGGAGCGTCGTCCGGGTCTGGTCGGTGGCCGCGTTCATCGACCCCGATGCCGAGGTCGACCGGATCCGCCGTGCCGTGCACGCCGTCGCCGACCGCGAGGTCGACCGTGCCCGGGCCGGCCGGCAGCGCGCCATGCAACTGCTGCCCGACGTGCCCGTGGTGCACGCCACCGACCTGGAGGCTCCGACCGCCACCGGCGCGCTCGCCGTGATCGGCCTGCCCACCGACGCCGGGCTGCCGGTCGGCGGTGGGGCCAGGGACGGCGAACCGCCCGCGATGACCGCGCCGACCTGGACGGTCCCGGGCTTCGAGGCCCCGGGCGAGACCTCCGGAACCGGGGAGCAGTCGGCGGAGGCGTCCGGAGGTCGCCCCGCGACCGGTGCGGTCCCGGTGACCGACGCCCGCCCGGTGACCGGATCGGTGCCGGTCACCGGTTCCGGGTCCCAGGACGATGACTCCGCGAGGCCGCGGACCGGCACCGTCCCGGTGCTCGACGACGATCCGGCGCGACCCCGGACCGGGACCCTGCCGCTGATCGCGGCGGACATCCCCGGTGTGATGGAGGCGTCCGTGCCGATGACCGGCTCGCTGCCGGTCATCCCGAAGCCCGCGGCGACCGACGGCCCGGGCCCGCGTCCGGACGTCCGGCCGGGCCTGCCGATCAGCGCCTACTCCGACGACCAGCTGGACGAGCTGGTCGGCTGGATGCTGGCGGACGGGAACGAGCGGACCGCGTCCCAGCTCGCCGCGGAGCTCCGGCTGGAACTGGGCATCACCCGGCGCGGGTCGCGGGTCGACTCGGTGGTCTCGGCCGCGGTCCGGCGCGCGCTCGGCTGACCGGGGTTGCGGGCTCGGTCAGCCCCAGTGCGGCGGGACGTCCCGGATCAGGCGGTCGTCGTTGGACTCGCTCGGGCGGTCGCCCCAGCCGGTGTCGGAGTCGTCGGCTGAACGCCGGGGGGTGTCCGGGCCGAGGTCCTCGCCGCCGCGCCGGACGACGCGGCGGTGGCGCCTCGGGGCCGGCTGAGGTGGGGTGGGATCGGCTGACGGGCTCACCCGGCCATCATCCCACCGCAGTGCGGACGTGATGCGTCCGCAGCTCTCGGTCAGGCGCGGTGCGCGCCACCCGGGCTGCTGGGCGCCTCGGGGGTTCCGGGCGGCGGGGTCTGGTCGGTGTCGGCGCGCAGGGCAGCGCTGGACTGGGTGGCGAGCAGGTCGCGGATCTCCTGCAGCAGCAGGATGTCCTCCGAGGGACGCGCGGGCTCGGCCTCCTCGCCCTTCTTGCGGCGCTCGGCCAGCTTGTTCAGCGGCAGCACGATGAGGAAGTAGATCGCCGCGGCGGTGATCAGGAACTGCAGCGCGGCGTTCAGGATCACGCCGACATCGATCTTCGCGCCGTTCCGGCCGCTGATCACCCAGAGGCTCGAGATGTCGGGCTTGCCGAAGATCATGGCGATCAACGGCGCGATCAGCCCGTTCTGGATCGCGGTCACCACGCTTCCGAACGCGGCACCGATGACGACGCCGACGGCCAGCTCGATCGCGTTCCCGCGGGAGATGAAGTCCTTGAACCCCTGGAACACGGAGCCCAGGCCCTTCGCCCGGTCCCCGGCGGCCCGCAGGCCCTTGTTCACTGCGTCGCTCATCGCCCCTCGCTCCGATCGTCTCGCGGCTCTCGCCCGCATCATTCCACGAGGATCGCCGACAGGCCGGACGATGCGCTCGCGGCGCTGAGCTGCACGGCCTCGGCCGGATCGACGGCGAGCAGCAGGGGACCCGCCCCGTCGCCCGTCCCGCCGAGCAGGCCGCCGTCCGAGCCGGGGTCGGCTGCGGTGAGCACCAGTGCGCCGGTGGCGACGGTGGTGGGCGCGGCGCCGAGCGGAGCGCTGACCACGTCGATCCGGCGACCGGGGGCGAGCAGGGCGGCGGTGGCGTCGTCGGCGAACCGGACCGGGACGACCACGGTGCCGGGTGGACCGGTGGCGAGCGTGTCGGTGAGCAGGGACGGGACCACGGGCAGCCCGGTCGGCAGCGCGACGGCCGTGCGCGCACCGGTCAGCGCGGTGCGGTCGGCAGAACTCCCGGCGGGCAGCGCGGCGGTCGGCAGGGCGCGCAGGTCCAGATCCTCGGCGGCGAGGGTGGTCCCGGCGGGCAGGTCCCGCGCGGCGACCAGGACGGGGGTGTTCGGCGGGCCGGGGGAGCGCACCGCCTGGACGGTGAGGACGGCGGCCACAGCCGTCAGGACGGCGGCGGTGGGTCGGCGGAGCCGCCAGAGGAGCAGGCGCGCGCGGGGGCTGCGGAGCAGCGACCCGTGCGGGTCGTTCCTCCGGTCTCCGTCGTGCGGGGGACGAGGCATGAGCCGGACGCTAGGGACACGGCCCGGCTCCTGTCCGGACAGCGCACAACCCCTGGGGACCACGGAGGTCCCGCAGGGGTTGTGGACAGGTGGACGCCCCGGGAATCCCGGGGTCGGTCTCAGCCCGCCGCGGGTGCGGAGCTGGCGGACGAGCTGCTCGACCCGCCGCCGGCGGACGTGCCGCTCGACGTCGAGCCGGAGGACGACGAGGAGCCGGAGGACGACGTCGAGCTGGACGAATCCGAGCCGGACGCGCCGGCCCCGGTCGACGCGGTGCCGCTGCCCGACTTCGCGGGGGCACTGCTCGACGTGGAGCCGGACCGCGAGTCGGTGCGGTAGAAGCCCGACCCCTTGAACACCACACCGACGCTGGAGAACAGCTTGCGGAGCTTGCCGCCGCAGTTCGGGCACTCGGTCAGGGCGTCGTCGCTGAACGACTGGTGGATGTCGAAGGAGTGGCCGCACTCGGTGCAGGTATAGGCGTAGGTCGGCACTGCTCGTCTCCCGGGAGATCAACTGGCCGGGGTTGGCACTCCCGGCGTCCGAGTGCCAATGATACGCACCCGGTCCAGTGTCGTTGAGCAGCGCGATCAGTGCGGCAGCGGGCGCCAGCCCTCCGCGGTCGCGACCATGTCGACCGGCCGGTCGTGCTGTTCCCGGGGCAGGGGGCGGGTCGCGGCGTCGTAGACCTCCTCGGGGAAGACCAGCGCGACGACCGGGACACCGGGCCGGGCGTGTTGCAGGGCACGGTCGTACCAGCCGCCGCCCTGGCCGAGCCGGGTTCCGGAGGTGTCGACGGCGAGGGCGGGGGCCAGGATCAGGTCCGCCCGGGACAAGCCCTCGGCGCCGAGCGACGGGGTGCCGGGCTCCGGGGGCCGGCCGGGGGCGCGCTGCACCAGGTCTTCGGGACCGGCGTAGGCCGCCCACTCCCGGGACAGGCCGGCGCCGAGCACCGGGAGCAGGACCTCGATGCCGCGCGCGGACAGCATCTCCAGGACGGCGGTGGTGTCCGGCTCGGACGGGCGGGCGCTGTAGGCGGCGACGCAACGGGCCTGGTCGAGGCCGGGCAGGGTGCTGACGACCTCGGCCAGTGCCGTGGCGGCCCGAGCGCGTTGACGGGGCGAGGTGTCCTGGCGAGCGGCGCGCAGCATCGCGCGGAACTCGTCCTTGGTGTCCGTGACGTCCCCGCCGTCCTGGGCGGGCGGATAGGGCTGAGCAGCGGCGCACATGTGTCCAGTGTCGCAAACAATCGATTGGCCGGGCAGGACCAATGGTGTGCCGTTAGCCTCCCGACATGGCGATCCACAAGGCAGTCATTCCCGCAGCCGGACTCGGCACCCGATTCCTTCCCGCCACCAAGGCCACCCCCAAGGAGATGCTCCCGGTGGTGGACCAGCCGGCGATCCAGTACGTGGTGGAGGAGGCCTCCGCCGCAGGTCTGGACGACGTGCTGATCATCACCGGCCGGAACAAGGGCTCCATCGAGGACCATTTCGACTCCGCGCCGGAGGTCGAGCGCGCGCTGGAGAAGAAGGGCGACCAGGCCCGGCTGGACGCGGTCCGCAGGTCCACCGACCTCGGGCACGTGCACTTCGTCCGCCAGGGTGAGCCGAAAGGCCTGGGGCATGCCGTGCTGCAGGCGGCCGACCACGTGGGCGACGAGCCCTTCGCCGTCCTGCTCGGCGACGACCTGATCGATGCCCGTGACCCGTTGCTGCCCACCATGATCGAGCTGCAGGAGCGCACCGGCGGTTCGGTGATCGCCCTGCTCGAGGTCGATCCCGCGCAGATCTCGCTGTACGGCGTCGCCGAGGTGGAGGCGATCGACGGCGGCGACGACCCCGACCAGGTGCGGGTGACCGCGCTGGTGGAGAAGCCCCCGGTGGACGAGGCGCCGAGCAACCTGGCGATCATCGGCCGGTACGTGCTCAGCCCGGCCGCCTTCGACGTGCTGCGGCGGACCGACCCGGGTCGGGGCGGGGAGATCCAGCTGACCGATGCGCTGGCCGAGCTGGCGAATCTGCCGGCCGAGCAGGGCGGCGGTGTGTACGGCGTGGTGTTCCGGGGCCGGCGCTACGACACCGGCGACCGTCTGGACTACCTGAAGGCGACCGTGCGGCTGGCCGTGGACCGGGAGGATCTGGGCCCGGACTTCCGCGGTTGGCTGGTCGAGTACGTGGACGGCCTGCGCGGCTGACCCGATGACGCCCACCGGGGCGTGCAGAATGCGGACATGAGATCCGTCCAGGACCAGTTGGCCGCCGTGCTCGCCGCGGTGGGACCGGTGGCACCGCTCGACGTGGTGCTGACCGACGCCTCCGGCACGATCCTGGCCGAGGACCTGATCGCCTCGGTGGACGTCCCCGCGACCCCGCTCGCCGCCTGCGACGGGTACGCGGTGTCCACCGCGGACCTGCACGGCGCCGACCCGGACGCCGCGCCGGTGCTGCCCGTGGTGCACGACGTCCCGGCCGGGGCGCCGTCGGTGCTGCGGCTGGCACCGGGGCAGGCGGTACGGATCGCGTCCGGCGGTCCGGTGCCCGCCGGTGCGGACGCGGTGGTCGCCTCCGAGCAGACCGACCGCGGCGACGTGCGGGTGACCCTGACCCGGATCCCCGCGCCGGGGGAGAACATCCGGCCGACCGCGGTGGACGTGGCGGCGGGGCAGGTGGCGCTCGCGGGCGGCATCCGGCTCGGAGCCCGGCAGTTGGCGGTGGCGGCGGCGCTCGGTCGTCGACGCCTGCGGGTGCACCCGGCGCCACGGGTGGTGATCGTGTCCATCGGCTCCGAGCTGGTCGAGCCGGGAGCGCCCGGACGGGACGGCGGGGTCTACGAGTCTGCGGGCCACGCGCTGGAGGTGGCGGTCCGGGACATCGGCGGCACGCCGGTGCGGGTCGGGGCGGTCTCGGACGACCGCGCGCTGCTGCGCGAGGCGCTGGAGGACCAGCTGGTCCGGGCGGACGTGCTGGTGACCACCGGCGGACTCTCCGAGTACGCGCAGGACACCCTGGCCGACGTGCTCGCCCCGCTGGGGACGGTGCGCTTCGACCACGTGGCGATGACGCCGGGCTTCCGCCAGGGCTTCGGCACCGTGGGCGGCGGGTCCGGGGCGGTGCCGTTCTTCGCCCTGCCCGGCCACCCGGTGGCGTCGATGGTGGGCTTCGAGCTGTTCGTGCGACCGGCGCTGCGGGCGATGGCCGGGCACACCGACCTGTTCCGCCCGTCGGTGCGGGCGGTGGCCGACCAGGGCTGGGCCTCTCCGGCCGGGGTCCGGCAGTTCGTGCCGGTGGCCGTCTCCGGATCGCCGACCGAGGGCTACCGGATGACGCCGGTGGGCGACCCGGCGCAGTGGTCGATCGGGGGCCTGGCACGGGCGAACGCACTGGCAGTGGTGGGGGAGCAGGACACCGCGATCGAGCCCGGGCAGTCAGTGCCCTGCCTGGTGCTGGAGGGGTGATGCCGTCCCGGACCTGGCCGGTGGAACTGCGTGAGGGCGAGATCCTGCTCCGGCCGCTCCGGCGCCACGACGAGGTGGCCTGGATGCGGCTGCGTGCGCTGAACGCGAACTGGCTGGTGCGGTGGGACGCGACGTCCCCGGTGCCGGTGGGCGGTCGGCGGCCGACCTTCGGGCAGTTCGTGCGGACACTGGACCGGCAAGCGCGGGAGGGCAGCTCGTTGCCGTTCGCGGTGGAGTTCGCCGGGGAGCTGGTCGGGCAGCTGACCGTCTCCAGCATCACCTACGGTTCGCTGCACTCGGCGTCGATCGGCTACTGGGTGTCCGAGCACGTCGCCGGGCAGGGGATCATCCCGACCGCGGTGGCGATGGCGACCGATCACAGCTTCGGTCCGCTGGGGCTGCACCGGGTGGAGATCAACATCCGGCCGGAGAACGCCCCGTCCCTGCGAGTGGTGCAGAAGCTGGGCTTCCGCGACGAGGGTGTGCGCGAGCGGTACCTGCACATCCAGGGGGCGTGGTGCGACCACCGGACGTTCGCGCTCACCACCGAGGACGTGCCCGCCGGCCTGCTGGCCCGCTGGCGGCGCACGCAGGCGGTCCAGGACTGAACTACACGCGTGTGATTACCCCGTCGACACGCCGCCGGGGCTCCGGCGGAGCGGCGTGTCGTCCACCTACCGTCAGGGGGTGTACGCATTCGCCGGGCCCGCCGTCCTCGCGGTGATCGCCCTGTGGATCGCGTACCTGGTGCCGCACAAGCTGCGGCACCGGCAACAGATGCTCGAGTCGCGGACCGAGGACAGGTACTCGGCGGCGTTGCGGGTGCTGGCCGTCAGCGGCCCGGTCGGGTCGCGACGACGGCTCCGCGCCGACAACGTGGCCCGGGGGATCCGTCCGGACTGCGGGTCGCCACAGAAGAGGACCGCCCTGTTGAACCGGGGCACCGGAGCCCCGATCGGGAACGAGGGACGCGACATGGACCGACCGCACACCACGGCGGAGGGCATGGGGGCCGACGCTGCCCGGAAGGTCGCGCAGCTCAAGGCCGCACACGCCGCCGCCACCGCGCGCCGGGGCGCCGCCGCCCGTCGCCGGGGGGCCCTGGCCGGCTCGCTCACCGTGCTCACCGTCGTCAGCTGGATCGTCGGCGCGGTCACCGCGGTCCCGCTGCTGGTCGCGCTGATCCCCACGGCGCTGCTCGGCTCCGTCCTGGTGCTCGGTCGTCGGGCAGTGGTGCAGGGCGCCGCGGCCGAGGTCGAGTGGCAGCGCCGGATCGTCGAGGCCGCGACCCCCGTGGTGCGGACCCCGCGACCGGGTCGGGTCGGCGCGTCGGGCCACGCGGTGCGGGCCTCGATCGACGCGACCCAGGCGATGCCCCGGGTGGACGACCGGAGCTCCACGAAGAAGGTCACCGACGCCGACGCGACCTGGACGCCGGTGGACGTGCCCCGTCCGACCTACACCACCAAGCCGCGTGCCCCCCGTCGCGAGCCCGCGCCGCTGGGTGAGGTCGAGGGGTCCACCGCCGTGCGCCCGGCCCGGACGACGGAGCGGTCCACCGGCACCGAGTCCGCCGGGTCCGGGGCGCGGGAGGCGACCGAGGCGCCGCCCGCGACCGCGACGCCGGAACCCGCCACCGCCCGGGCCACCGCCGACGTCGCCGCCGCGCAGGCCTCTCCCGACCCGGCCGCCGACCCGGGCGAGCCGACCACCGCGCGTCGGGTGGACGGCGCGGCCGACCCGGCGGCCCCCGCCGTGGCGACCGCACCGGCCGAGGAGCCCAGCGGGTCCATCGACCTCAACGCCGTCCTGGCCCGCCGTCGCGCGGCCGGGGAGTGACGGCGGGCGATGTCGTGGAGCACCCCGTGCGGGTGCTAGGCTGATCACCGCTTCGCGGGGCTATGGCGCAGTTGGTAGCGCGTCTCGTTCGCAATGAGAAGGTCGGGGGTTCGAATCCCCCTAGCTCCACCCGCAGTCGAAGGCCCGGAACCGAGGTTCCGGGCCTTCGTTGTTCCCTCGAGCCGATCGGTGATACTGAATTCCATGACCTCCCTCTCCGCCGGTGACGAGGCCGGCACGATCCGGTCCGACGACGCCCAGTCGCACCGGCTGGTGATGACCGGCGAGGTGGACCTCGCGGTGGTGACCCGGCTGCGCACGCTGCTGGGGGTCGGCGACGACCCGGTGCGGCTCGCGGCGGCGTTGGACGGGGTGCGCGAGATCGACATGACCGAGGTGACCTTCGCGGACTCCTCCGCGCTCGGGGTGATCGGCGCGCTGGTGCTGGCCCGGCAGCGGACGGGTGCGGAGCCGTTGACCGTGATCGGGGCGCGCCCCACGGTGCGTTCGGTGCTGGAGATCAGCGGGATGCTGCCCCTCCTCGACCTGCGCTGAGCCGGTGTGGGCGGCCGGTCGTAGCGTCCCGGTCCATGACCAGCGTCGTCTACTCCACCGCCACCACCCTGACCGGCCAGCTCGCCGACGAGCGGCACTCGCTGTCCTGGCTGTTCGCGGTCGACTCCGAGGGGCCGGACCGCGCTGCCTTCCTGTCCGGGATCGGGGTGCTGGTCAGCGGGTCGAGCACCTACGAGTGGGTGCTGCGCGAGGAGGACCTGCTCGCCCATCCGGAGAAGTGGCCGGAGTACTACGGCGATCGCCCGATGGTGGTCTTCACCACGCGCGACCTGCCGGTGCCCGAGGGCGCGGACGTGCGGTTCGTGCGGGGTGCGGTGACGGACGCCCTGCCGGCGATCCGGGCCGCTGCCGGCGGGCGCGACGTGTGGGTGATCGGCGGGGGTGACCTGGCCGGGCAGTTCGACGACGTCGGGGAACTGGACCGGCTGGAGCTGACCTACGCTCCGGCGACCCTGGCCGGCGGGATGCCGCTGCTGCCGCGCCAGATCGGGCCGGATCGCCTGGTGCTGCGGGACGTGCGGCGTTACGGCCAGTTCGCGCACCTGAGCTACGACCTGAGACGGTGACGGGCCGCCGGTCGCGCGATGGCAGGATGGCGCGGTGACCGCTCCGCACCCGACCGGCCGTTGGCGCCGGACCTGGACCGCCGTCAAGAAGTGGGTCGACCCGCTGGTGATGATGATCATCGCGGTGTTCGTCCTCGGGCTGCTCGCCCCGGCGACCGGGGCGGTGGCGACCGGGGTGGACCGGGTCAGCACGGTCGCCGTGGTGCTGCTGTTCTTCCTCTACGGCGCGCGGATGTCGACCTCCGAGGTCTGGGCCGGACTGCGGAACTGGCGGTTGCAGGGCGGGATGTTCGCCGCCACCTACCTGCTGTTCCCGGTGCTGGGTCTCGCGGTGCAGCTGCTGCCGGAGTCGGTGCTGCCGGGCGACCTGCAGACCGGTCTGCTGTACCTGTCGTTGCTCCCGTCGACCATCCAGTCCTCGGTGGTCTTCACCTCGATCGCGCGCGGCAACATCGCGGGGGCGATCTGCGGGGCGACGGTGTCGAACGTGCTGGGCATCGTGCTGACGCCGCTGCTGGTCGGGCTGATCATGTCCCGGGCCGGAGGGCCGATGGGCGGATCGGCCGGGTCGACGCTCCTGCAACTGCTGCTGCCCTTCGTGATCGGACAGCTGGTGCAGCCGCTGATCGGGGACTGGGTGAGGTCGCACAAGATCGTGACGCTGCTGACCGACCGCGGCACCATCCTGTTGGTCGCCTACTCCTCGGTCTCGGAGGCGGAGCGCTCCGGGGTGTGGGACGGCCTGACGCTCGGCGTGCTGGTCGTGCTGGTGGCGGTGTGCGCGGTGCTGCTGGCCGTGATGCTGACCCTGACCTGGTCGGGCGGGCGCTGGCTCGGACTGGAACGCGCGGACCGGATCGCGTTGCTGATGTGCGGCTCCAAGAAGAGCCTGGCCACCGGGCTGCCGATGGCGAGCGTGCTGTTCGGCCCGGTCGCCGCCGCCGGGGTGGCGCTCCCGGTGATCGTCTTCCACCAGTTGCAGCTGGCGACCTGTGCCGTGATCGCGCGCCGGCTCGCCGCGAGCGCAGACCCCGACCCGGCAGTGCTCGCCCGCGCCTGACCGGCCGTACGGCCCGTGCTCGCACGGCCCGTGCCCGTGCGTCCCGGGCCTGCGCGGCCCGAACCCGTGCGGACCGAGCATGCGGCCCTTGCCCGTGCGTCCCGTGCTCGTGCGTCCCGGGCCTGCGCGGCCCGAACCCGTGCGTCCCGAGCCCGTGCCCGCGCGTCCGGTCGAGTGCGACGAAGTTGTCGCCCATAACGCCCGAAACGTCGACAAGTTCTCCGCACTCGGCGGCAGGGCGGGCGCGGGCTCGGGCTGGGCGGGCGCGGGCTCGGGCTGCGAACGCGGGCTAGGGGCTCAGGGCTAGGGGCTCGGCGAGCCTGCGGTGGTCGCGCGGTGCAGGACGTGTCGGGTCGCGGCGTCGTGGCGGCACGCCGGACCGGCAGACTGGGCCCGCAGGGTCCCGTCACGTCGCCGTGCCCAGGAGGTCCAGTCGTGCCCGCACCGATCGCACTCGTCCCGCTGCCCCGCTCCGCGGAGTGGACCGCCGCCGCCCCGTTCGTGGTCGGCGCGGACACCGTGGTGGTCGTGGGGCCGACCCCGGCCGAGACCGCCCTGGGCGAGCTCGCCACCGAGCTCCTGAGCCGGGTCACCGGGCACCGCCTGCGGGCCGTCCAGGATCCCGGGGCGGGCGCGGCGATCCGGTTCCGGCTGGTCCCCGGCGGCAGGTCCGAGGCGTACACCCTGACGGTGGGCGCCGACGGGGTGCTGGTCGAGGCCGGGGACCCCGACGGTCTTGCGCACGGGCTGAGCACGCTGCGGCAGGTGCTCGCGCAGACCGGCACGGAGCTGCCCGCCGGCCGGATCGAGGACGCACCGCGGTTCGCCTGGCGCGGGCTCAGCGTCGACATCGCCCGGCACTTCTTCGGCCCGGCCGAGCTGCGCCGGGTCGTCGAGCTGATGGCCGACCACAAGCTGAACGTGCTGCACCTGCACCTGTCCGACGACCAGGGGTGGCGGATCGACCTGCCCTCGCATCCCGAACTGGCCGAGCTGTCCGGCGCGAGCGCGGTGGACGGCGACCCGGGCGGTTTCCTCACCGGGGGCGACTACCGGGAGCTGGTCGCGTTCGCCGCGGTGCGCGGCATCCGGGTGGTGCCCGAGGTGGACGTGCCCGGGCACGTGAACGCGGCTCTGCACGCGGTCCCGGAGCTCACCCCGGACGGCACGGCCGCGGACGTCTACACCGGCATCGAGGTCGGTTTCAGCAAGCTGGCCGCGGACCTGCCCGCCACCGAGCCGTTCCTGCGCGACGTGTTCCGGGACCTGGCCGCGCTGACGCCGGGGGAGTACCTGCACATCGGCGGCGACGAGGTGCTGACCATGGAGCCCGCCGAGTACGCGCGGTTGATCGACATGGCCGCCCGGGCGGTGCGGGACACCGGCAAGAAGGTGGTCGGCTGGCAGGAGATCGCCACCACACCCCTGGAGCCGGGCACCGTGGTCCAGTTCTGGGACCCGCGCGAGGACGTCACGCCCTTCGTCGAGGCCGCCCGGGCCGGAGCGCAGCTGCTGATGTCGCCGGGGTCGAAGGCCTACCTGGACATGCAGTACCACGAGGGCTTCCCGCTCGGCCTGCACTGGGCGGGCTACGTCGCGCTGCGCGACTCCTACGACTGGGAGCCGACCACCCTGATCGAGGGGCTGCCGGCCGACGCGGTGATCGGCGTCGAGGCCGCGGTCTGGACCGAGACCCTGCGCACGATGGACGACCTGACCACGATGCTGCTGCCCCGGCTGGCCGCGGTCGCCGAGGTCGCGTGGACGGACGGCGACCGGCGCGACTGGGACGACTTCGCCGGGCGGGTGGCGGCGCAGGCCGGGGACTGGCGCGCCCGGGGGATCGTGTTCCACCCGGCGGAGCCGGTGGAGTGGCCCCGCTGAGTCAGATCCAGGACCGCAACCACATGTGCACGTGCCAGAAGTCGTACGGCACCACCCACGCGGTCCAGATCGGGTAGAAGAAGGCGCTGATCGCCACCACCACCGTCACCACGGCGGCCGTCACGATCAGTCCGCGCCGTCGCTGCTCCGGATGCGGCGACCGGATCAGCAGTCCGAGCACGAACGTCAGGGTCAGCACCACCCACGGGGTGAACGCGATCGAGTAGAACGTGAAGATCGTCCGGTGGGCGTAGGAGAACCAGGGCAGCCACCCGGCGACGATCCCGGACAGCACCGCGGCCGCTCGCCAGTCCCGGCGCCGGACCAGCCAGACCACCGCGACCACGATCGCCACCGCGCCGAGCCACCAGATGACCGGGTTGCCCAGTGAGGTGATCGCCTGTGAGCAGCGTTCCGCTCCGCAGGCGGCCTCGGCCTCCGCGCCGCTCAGGCCGGAGATCGCCTTCGGGTAGTAGAACGACGTCGGGCGCCACTGGACGATCCAGCCCAGCGGGTGGGCGGCGTAGGTGTGCTCGCTGGTCAGGGTGGTGTGGAAGTGCCACATGTCGGTGTGGTACTTCCACAGCGAGCGCAGCGGGTCCGGCAGCCAGGTCGCTCCCTCGCCGGGGTGCTCGGCGGCCCACTGCCGCAGATAGGCGTCGGGATGGGCGAACCAGGAGGCCCAGGTCCCCAGGTAGGTGCCCGCTGCGGTGAGCACCATGATGAAACCGGCCGGGACCGCGTCCTTGACCAGGGCGGCGAGCGCCCAGGACCGGACCCCGACCGTGCGTCGCGCGGAGGCGTCCCAGGCGACGGTGAGCAGCCCGAAGACGGCGAGGAAGTACAGGCCGGACCACTTGGTGCCGATGCACAGACCCAGCAGCACGGCGGCCGCGACCCGCCACCAGCGCGGGCCCAGGCCCGGACCCCACCCCAGGTCGCGGCCGGAGTCGATCAGCGTCGCGGTGCGGTCCGCCAGGCGTCGCCGGGCCTGGTCGCGGTCGAGGAGCAGGGCACCGAACGCGGCGAGCGCGAAGAACATCACCGTGTTGTCCAGCAGCCCGGTGCGCGCGTGCACGATCGCCTCGCCGTCGACCGCCATCAGCAGCCCGGCCAGGGTGCCGAGCAGGGTCGACCCGAACAGCCGTCGGCCGATCCGCGCCACCATCAGCACAGCCAGTGTGCCCAGCACCGCGGAGGACAGGCGCCAGGCGGCCGAGGAGTCGATGCCGCCTCCCAGCTGCAGGCCGAGCGCGATCACCCACTTGCCGACCGGCGGGTGCACCACGTACTCCGCCACAGTGCCCAGCGCGGACCCGTCTCCCGCGGCGAACAGCTCGTCGGCGCCGTCGGCCCACTTGCCCTCGTAGCCGAGCCGGAGCAGGGACCAGCCCTGCTTGACGTAGTAGGTCTCGTCGAAGACCAGCTCGTGCGGGGTGCCGAGCCGCCAGAACCGGAGCACCCCGGCGAGCAGGGTGACGGCGAGCGGCCAGAGCCACCCGGTGAGGCGGGCCCGTCGGGTGGCGTCCAGGGCCAGGGCACGGGCGCCCAGCAGATCGAGGCGCAGGCGGTCGACGGTGGGGAGGTCGTCCTCGGGGCGGGCCGGCGTCGTCAACGGGGTCCACGCCGGGGCGTCGGCCGACGCGGGATCGGCCGCCGGGTCCGCGGCGGACGGCGATGGGGCGGCACCCGGCTCGTCGGGGCGGTGCTGGTCCTCGGTCGGCGACACGCTGGTCATGCTAGGGCCAGTGTCTGGGCACCTCCTGCAGGCGTGGCAGGCTGAACCGGTGGACCCTCAGACGCCCGGCCGACTCATCCTCGCCGCGACCCCGATCGGCAATGCGGAGGACGCCTCGCCCCGGCTGCGACGGCTGCTGGCCGAGGCGGACGTGATCGCCGCGGAGGACACCCGTCGGCTGCGTGCCCTGGCCGGACGGTTGGGGGTCGAGGTCCGCGGCCGGGTGCTCAGCCACCACGAGCACAACGAGCAGGCCACCGTCGGTGAGCTGCTCGCGGCCGTCGCCGCCGGATCGACGGTCCTCGTGGTCAGCGACGCCGGGATGCCCGCCGTCTCCGACCCCGGCTTCCGTGCGGTAGCCGCCGCCGTGCAGGCCGGTCTCCCGGTCACCGCGGCACCCGGCCCCAGCGCGGTGCTGACCGCCCTGGCGCTGTCCGGGCTGCCCACCGACCGGTTCTGCTTCGATGGCTTCGCGCCCCGCAGGCCGGGCGAGCGGGCCCGGGCGTTCGGCCTGCTGGCCCGGGAGCCGCGGACCATGGTGTTCTTCGAGGCGCCGCACCGGCTGGCGGCGATGCTGGCCGACCTGAGCGCCGCGCTCGGTGCGGACCGGCCCGCGGCCGTGGCCCGTGAGCTGACCAAGACCTACGAGGAGGTCCGGCGCGGCACGCTCGGCGAGCTGGTCGCGTGGGCCGGTGACGGCGAGGTCCGTGGGGAGATCGCGGTGGTGGTCGGCGGGGCGTCGGACCCGGTCGAGGTGTCCGAGGCGGAGCTGGTCGCCGAGGTGCTGGCCCGGGTGGACGCCGGGGAGCGGCTCAAGGAGGCGGTGGCGGACGTGGCGCTGGCCGCGGGGGTGCCGAAGCGGGAGCTGTACGCGGCGGCGCTGGCAGCACGCGGGAGGTAGCCCCTCCAGGACGTCCCCGGCAGCACGCGGGAAGTGACCCCTACAGGACGTCCGACCCCGGCAGCACCCGGGCGCCGTGCACCGGCCCCGAGGCGGTCAGCACCGAGTCGACCACCCCGGCCGCGGTCATCGCCGCCGCCAGGGCGAGCGCATGCTGCCGGCTGCGGCCCAGCGCCGCGACCGTGGGGCCGGACCCGGAGACCACGACGCCCAGCGCCCCGGCGTCCTCGGCGACCGACAGGGTCTCCACCAGCTCCGGGCAGAGCTCGACGGCCGCGTCCTGCAGGTCGTTGTGCAGCAGGCCGCCGACCGCGACCGCGTCCCCGGCGCGCAGGGCCTGGAGCAGCGCGACCTCGGAGTCCAGGTCCGGCACCCGGGGGTCCGGGGTCAGGGCGTCGAACTCGTCGAAGACCGCGGGGGTGGACAGGCCCGCCTCGCGGATGCCGAAGGCCCAGTGGTACTCGCCGCGACTGAGCGCGGGCGTGAGCAGGTCGCCACGACCGGTGCCGACCGCGGTCTGGCCGCTCAGCAGGAAGGGCACGTCGGAACCGAGGGTCGCGGCGAGCTCGACCAGTTCCTCGCGGGGGAGCCCGGTGCCCCAGAACGCGTCGCAGGCGAGCAGCGCGGCGGCGGCGTCCGCGGAGCCGCCCGCCATCCCCCCGGCGACCGGGATCGCCTTGGACACCCGGAGGTGCACGCCGTCGCCGACGCCGGTGTGCTCGGCCAGCAGACGGGCGGCGCGCAGCGCCAGGTTGTCCTCGCCGGTGGGCACCCGCTCGGAGGAGGGGCCGACGACGGTGACCCGGATGCTGTCGGCGGCCCGGGCGGCGACGTCCTCGTAGACCGACACCGCCTGGAACACGGTGCCGAGCCGGTGGTAGCCGTCGGGGTCGCGGGGGCCGACCCGCAGCGAGAGGTTGACCTTCCCCGGGGCACGGACCCGCACCTCACGGCGGGCGAGTCGCAGGTCGGTCACGGCCCCCACTGTGCCAGCACTGCGCCGGGTCCGCCCAGGGCGGATCCGTCAGCGACGACGTCGGGCCGGAGCGGGGCCGCGGTGCACCAGGGCCTCCGCGGGGAGCCGCTCGGCGACCCGGGCGAAGGCGGCGATGTCCAGGGCCTCGCCGCGGGCCTGCGGGTCGACCCCGGCGGCCTCGATCGCGGCGGTGGCGCTCGCCGTGTCTCCGGCCAGGGGTGCGAGGGCGGCGCGGAGCATCTTGCGACGCTGGGCGAAGGCGGCGTCGACGACCGCGAACACCTGCTCGCGGGTGGCGGTGGTCGGCGGCGGGGTGCGGCGGTCCATCCGGACCAGGGCGGAGTCGACGTTCGGCACCGGCCAGAACACGCTGCGGCCGACCGTGACCGTGCGGCGGGCTTCGGCGTACCAGGCGGCCTTGGCGGACGGCACGCCGTAGGTGCGGCTGCCGGGCGGCGCGGCCAGCCGGTCGGCGACCTCGGCCTGGACCATCACCAGCACCCGCTCCAGGGTGGGGAAGTGCTCGAGGAAGCTCAGCAGCACCGGCACCGAGACGTTGTACGGCAGGTTGGCGACCAGGGCGGTCGGCGGGCGGCCGGGCAGGGCGCGCACGTCCAGGGCGTCGCCGCGGACCAGGGTGAGGGTGGCCGGTTCCGCGTCGACGTGCGGGAGGTCCACCGTGGAGACCGTGGCATCCGGCACGTGGCGCCGGACGGTCTCCGGCAGCAGACCGGCCAGCACCGGGTCGATCTCGACCGCGATCAGGTCGGCGCCGGCCTCCAGCAGGCCCAGGGTCAGCGAGCCGAGCCCCGGTCCGACCTCGACCACCCGCTCGCCGGGGACGATGTCGGCGCCGCGCACGATCTTGCGGACCGTGCCGCCGTCGAGCACGAAGTTCTGGCCCAGGGTCTTGGTGGGCCGCACCCCCGCACGCCCGGCCAGCTCGCGGATCTCCGCCGGACCGAGCAACGGCCCCGCCGCGGGTGCGACGGGGCCGTTGCTCTCAGTCATGGGGCCTGAGCCTACTGGCTGCTCAGCCGAACAGGCGCGAGCCGCAGACCGGCCACTGGCCGGCACCGGAGCGGTTGTACAGCGCCTGGGCGCGTGCGGTCTGCTCCTCGGCGGAGGCCTGGGACGGCAGGCCTGCGCCACCCACCGATTGCCAGGTGCTCACGGAGAACTGGTACAGGCCGTGGTACTTGCCGTTGGCCGACACGATGGAGGCGTTGCCGCCCGACTCGCAGGCGGCCAGCGCGGCCCAGTTCAGGCCGGCCGCGTCGCCGCCGCCGGCCGCCGGGGTGGCGGTCGCGGTGCTCGGCGTGGCGGTCACGACCGGGCGGGTCTTGGTGCCCACGTTGGTGACCTGGTCGACCGGGGCCTGGGTGACCTCGTCCGAGAGCGACTCCCGGGCGGTCTCCTGACCGTCGACCGTGGTCACGCGCTCGACCAGGGTGCGCACGCCGGGGACGCCGGCGGTGGTCACCTTGGTCGTGCCCGTGTACAGCGACGGGTCCTCCTGCTCGGTCGCGCCGAACGGGACCTCGCTGGTGGTGGTGATGTCCTGCACCACGACCCGGTTCACCACGACGGTGACGGTGCCGTCCGCCGCACGGGCCACGGAGACCGTGTCCAGCGGCTGCAGCTCGACGCCCAGGTGGTCCAGCGCCTCGGCCACGGTGGTGCTGCCGTCGTCGACGGTCTGGGTGCTGCCGTCGACCTGCACCTCGGCCGGACCGTCCAGGGTCAGGTCGAGCGACAGGTCGGGGCGGCCGGAGTTCGACCGGTTCGCGACCAGGCGGACGTCGCCGCCACGGCTGGCCAGCATGGTGAGCGCCTCGTCGGCGGTGAGCGCGGTGGTCCACACCTGCTGCTCGGCGCCGTCGGCGTTGATCACGATCTGGTGCGCGTGCCGGACCTCGACGGCGACCCCGTCCTGCAGGGCGCCGTCCGGGCTCACGGTGTCGCGGGCCCCCAGGTCGAGACCCTGCTCGGCGAGCAGGCCGTCGACGCTGCCGGAGAAGGTCGACACGGTGGTGAGGACCCCGTCGACGTCCAGGGTGACGGTCTTGTGCGCGTCGGCGACGGCGACTCCGCCGGAGGCCAGGACGACCACGGCGGTGGCGGCGGCGATCACCCGGCCACGGTGCCGGCGCGGGCGGATCTGCTCGGGATTCTCGGGATCGGCCTCGGAGGTGTTCTGGACGATCTTGTCGCGGAGGGAGGTGGTGGCGGCGCTCAGGCGCGCACCCATGCTGGGGGCAGAGGTCACGGGGGTCCAGACGACGACGGTCCCGGGCACGGGGTTCGAGTGCGACGGGATGCCCGCCGCCCCACGGCGTCGGGACCGGATCGGTCCTGACGGCGCCGGCAGCCGGAGGGTGCTGCCGATCCCATGGGTCCCGGATCCCCGATCCGGCTGTCCGGCTCCCGGTTCTGGAAGCCGATGTTCGCGGCGCAGCCACGAACGACGTGAAAACGTAACCTATTCGTGATGTGTTGCCAAGCCCGGATCTCAGCTCTGTGAGCTAGGGAACCTCAGTACCAGCCCTTGGACTGGAAGGACGACCAGGCGCCGCAGGGGGTCGAGTACCGCCCGGCGATGTAGTTCAGGCCCCAGGTGATCTGGGTCGCCGGGTTGGTCCGCCAGTCGGCGGCGATGCTGGCCATCTTCGAGCCGGGCAGGGCCTGCGGGATGCCGTAGGCGCCGGAGGAGGTGTTCTCCGCGTCGATCCGCCAGCCGCTCTCCTTGTTCCAGAGCTGGAGCAGGCAGGCGAACTGGTCGTCGCCCCAGCCACGCTCGGCGGCCATCGTCTTGCCGAGCTCCTGGGCGCTGCCCGGGGTGACGGTGACGTCCGCCGAGACCTCCATGGTCCCGACCTTGACGATCTGGGTCACCGGCTCGGTGGTCACCGCGGAGGCGACGACCTGACGCTCCACCACCGCGCCGCCGATCACGGCGGTGCTGTACGTGGTGGTGCGCACGCCGGCCTTGCCCGCGGTGTCGACCTTGCGGGTGCCGTTCGCGAGCGTGGGGTCCTCGACCTCCTGCTCCTCGAACGGGATCGCCTCGGTGACCGTCTCCCCGGAGGTGGCGGCGCGGGTGACCATGACGACCAGGCCGTCGGTGGCGGTCGCGTCCAGCGGCACCGAGACCCGGTCGTCCTCGTTCAGCACCAGGCCGATGTCGCGCAGGGCGTCCCGGACGGTCCCGGCACTGGTCACGCCGTCGATCACCTGACCGTCGACGGCCAGGTGGATGGTCTTCTGGGTGGACACCCGCAGCACCGCGTCCCGCTCCACTGCGGAGGACCGCGAGGCCGAGGTCAGGGTGTCGGAGTCGCGCAGCCCGAGCTCGTCGACCGCCTCGCCGACGGTCAGGGCGGTGGTCCACACGGTCTGCTGCTCGCCGTCCACCTCGACGTCGATCTGCCGCCCGTGCCGGACCACGATCTCCGCACCGTCCCGGACCTGCTCGCCGAGGGCCGGGGCGACGAGGTCGTGCTCGCCGACCGTGATGTCCCCGCTCGCGAGCACCTGGCCCACGGTGCGGCCGAAGGCGTTCACCTCGACCGGCTGTCCGTCGACCTCGACCGTGACCGTCTTGTGCAGGCCGACGAACGCGGTGGTCGTGCCCGCCGCCAGCAGGAGCACCGCCGCCTGCGCGCCCAGCCGCACCAGGCGGGAGGGGCGTTCGGTCCGGTGCGACGTCGCGGGACGGAGCCGGGCGTGTTCGGCGGACTCGGCGGGGGTGGCCACGCGCAGGGCTCCAAGGGGGTCGGGAAGGGTCGACTAGTCGACGACCGTAACCGATTCGTGACCGACGGGGAAGCCCGGTGGGCGCGGCGGGGTGACCCCGCTCGGGTGGAGGGTGCCGGTCACCTGGTCACCAGGTGCCGTAGACCCGCTCGGTGGTGCGGGCGAGGGTGCGGCACAGGGTGTCCAGATCCTGACCCAGCTCGTCCGCGATGCGGCGGACGGTCAACGGGACCAGGTACGGGGAGTTCGGTCGGCCGCGCAGCGGGTGCGGGGTCAGGTACGGCGCGTCGGTCTCCACCAGGACCCGGTCGAGGGGCAGCACCCGCAGGGCGGCCCGCAGGTCGTCGTTCGCGCCGAAGGTCACCGGCCCGGCGAAGGACGCGAACCAGCCCTCCGCGGCGCAGACCTCGGCCAGTGCCGGACCGCCGGAGAAGCAGTGGAAGACGGTGCGCTCCGGGGCGCCGTCCCGGCGCAGCAGGTCCACCACGTCGTCGTGCGCGTCCCGGTCGTGGATCTGCATCGCGAGTCCCAGCTCCTTGGCGAGCGCGATGTGGGCCCGGAACGCCTCCCGCTGCACCGCTCGGCCCCGGGGGCCGGCCCGGAAGTAGTCCAGACCGGTCTCCCCGATCGCCCGGACCCGGTCGTTGTCCCGAGCGGTGCGCTCGACCGTCGCGAGCGCGTCGTCCAGGGAGAGCTCGTGCGCCGGACCGGGGTCGGGGTCGAGCCCGTCCGGGGCGACCTCGTGCACACCGGCGTGCAGCACGGCCTCGTTCGGATGGATCGCGACGGCGCCGAGCAGCGCGCGACGCCCCGCGCGCATCGGCACCGGGGGCACGACGTCCGCACCGGCGTCGGCCCGCAGCACGGCGTCGGTCCAGGCGATCGCGTCCAGGTCGCAGCCGACCTGCACCATCCGGGCGACACCGACCGACGCGGCCAGGTCCAGGTGCTCGTCCAGGGACGCCGGACCGGGCTCCTCCCGGACCCCCAGCACCGACTCCAGGTGGGTGTGGTTGTCCGGGACGGGGCTCGGCAGCGGCTCCGGGGACGCGGGCCAGCCAGGTTCCCGGCGCTTGCGGGCCATCAGCCCTGGCGCAGGCGGTCGAGCTCGGCCTCGACCATGTCGTCGTCCAGCTTGGTGAACACCGGGCTCGGCTTCGCGACCGGGGTGCCGGGGACGACCGCGCGCGGCTCCCAGGCGGGGACCTCGCGGTAGTCGCCGGTGATCACCGGGTACCGGCGGCTCGGGTCGTCCAGGTCGGTGACCTCGTCGATCCGGGGCAGCGGGGAGATCGTGCCGGTGCCGCCCAGCGCCTCGTGCACCTGCTGGGCCGAGTGCGGGAGGAACGGCGACAGCAGGGTGTTCAGGTCGCTGACCGCCTGGGTGGTGGTGTGCAGCACCGTAGCCAGCCGGTCCGGGTCGGTCTTCAGCTTCCACGGCTCAGTCTCGGAGACGTACCGGTTGGCCTCCTGGACCATCCGCATCGCCTCGCCGATCGCGGCCTTGTGCCGGTGGCTGCCGATCAGCTCCCCGACCCGGCCGAACGCGGTGGTGGTCTGGGCCAGCAGCGCCTCGTCGACCGGCTCCCGGCGGCCGGGCTCGGGCACGGCGCCGAAGTTCTTGTGCACCATGCTCGCGGTCCGGTTCACCAGGTTGCCCCAGCCCGCGACCAGCTCGTCGTTGGTGCGGCGCTTGAAGTCCGCCCAGGTGAAGTCGGCGTCCTGGTTCTCCGGCCCGGCGCTGGAGATGTAGTAGCGCAGCGCGTCCGGCTGGTAGCGGGACAGCATGTCGCGGACGTAGATCACCACGCCGCGGCTGGAGCTGAACTGCTTGCCCTCCATGGTGAGGAACTCGCTGGAGACCACCTCGGTGGGCAGGTTCAGCTGTCCGTACGGACCCGGGGCACCGCCCTTCGCCCCGCCCCCGGTGTAGCCGAGCAGCTCGGCCGGCCAGATCTGGGAGTGGAAGGTGATGTTGTCCTTGCCCATGAAGTAGTACGACAGCGCCGCTTCGCCGTCACCGTCTGTCCAGAACTGGCGCCACGCGTCCGGGTCGCCGCTGCGCCGGGCCCACTCGATCGAGGCGGAGAGGTAGCCGATCACCGCGTCGAACCAGACGTACAGCCGCTTGGAGGGGTTCGACTCCCAGCCCTCCAGCGGCACCGGGATGCCCCAGTCGATGTCCCGGGTCATCGCGCGCGGCCGGACGTCGTCCAGCAGGTTCAGCGAGAACTTGAGGACGTTCGGTCGCCAGTTGGTCCGGCTGCGCAGCCAGTCGCCGAGCGCGTCGACGAACGCCGGCAGGTCCAGGAAGAAGTGGTTCGACTCGATGAACTTCGGCGTCTCGCCGTTGATCCGGCTCTTCGGGTTGATCAGGTCGATGGCGTCCAGCTGGTTGCCGCAGTTGTCGCACTGGTCGCCGCGCGCCCCGTCGTAGCCGCAGATCGGGCAGGTGCCCTCGATGTAGCGGTCCGGCAGGGTGCGGCCGGTCGACGGGCTGATCGCGCCCATCGTGGTCTGCTCGACCATGTATCCGTTCTTGTGCACGGTCCGGAACATCTCCTGCACCACGGCGTAGTGGTTGCGGGTGGTGGTCCGGGTGAACAGGTCGTAGGACAGGCCGAGCTGGGTGAGGTCCTCGACGATCACCCGGTTGTACCGGTCGGCGAGCTCCTGCGGGGTGACCCCCTCCTGCTCCGCCTGCACCAGGATCGGCGTCCCGTGCTCGTCGGTGCCGGACACCATCAGCACGTCGTGGCCCGACATCCGCATGTACCGGCTGAACACGTCGGAGGGAACGCCGAATCCGGCGACATGACCGATGTGACGCGGGCCGTTGGCGTAGGGCCAGGCGACAGCGCTGAGGATGTGGGACATGGGGCGATCCTAGTGACGTGCGCGACCGCGTTCGCCCGCCGCTCCACGGACGGACCGTCGCGGCCCGCCCGTGGAGGTGCCGGTCAGCGGTCGTAGTGCCCCGCGGCGATGTCGGCGAGCAGCCCCGGACCGGTCGGATGCCAGTCCAGCAGGGCCTCGGTGCCGGCCCCCGACGCGGGCTGGTCGACCGCCATCATCCCGCCGAGGAAGCCGATCTCCTCCGCGGAGCGAGTGCCGGACGGCAGGCCCAGTCGCTCGCCGAGCGCCGACGCGATCTCCCGGACCTCGATGCCCTGGTCGCCCACCGCGTGCAGCACCGTGCCGGGTGCGGCGACGTCGACGGCCAGCCGGAACAGGCGCGCCGCGTCGGTGACGTGCACCGCCGGCCAGCGTGCGCTGCCGTCGCCCGGGTAGCCGGAGAGTCCGGCCTGTTCGGCGATCTGGGCCAGCCAGGCGATGAACCCGTAGTCGCCCGCGCCGTGCACCGAGCGCGGCAACCGGACGACCACGCCGCGCACGTCCTGCTCGGCCAGGTCGACCACCGCGCGGGCGACCCGGCCGCGAGCGCCGGTGATGCCCTCGGTGACCCAGTCGGACTCGGTCGCCAGGGCACCCGGGACGGCCGGGGTGCCGGAGGCGATCACCAGCGGCTTGCCGGAGCCGGCCAGTGCCTCGCCGAAGGCGGTGACGGCGGCGGCGTCCTGGGCCATCGCCTCGGCGAACCGGCTGAAGTCGTGCCCGTAGGCCAGGTGGAGGACGCCGTCGGAGTCCGTCGCGGCGGTGCGGAGCAGATCGGTGTTGGACAGGTCGCCGGTGAGGGGCTCGACGCCCGCCGCGGTCAGGGCCTGCGCGGAGGCGGTGGAGCGGGCCAGGCCGACGACCTGGTGTCCGGCGGCGTGGAGCTCGGGGACGACGTGCCGGCCGATCCAGCCGGAGGCACCGGTGACGAGGAGACGCATGAGGGGCTTCTTCCACTGTGATGAGACTTGGTCCCATCACTGTAGACCCTGACGGGACCGAGTCGCATCACTAGGATGGCGGGATGGCCAGATGGGAACCCGGCGCGCGCGACCGGCTGCAACGAGCGGCGCTCGAGCTGTTCACCGAGCACGGGTACCCGGAGACCACCGCCGCGGAGATCGCCGAACGGGCCGGGCTGGCCAAGAGCACGTTCTTCCGGCACTTCGCCGACAAGCGCGAGGTGCTGTTCGACCCCCAGCAGACCCTGATCACGGTGGTCACCGCGGCGGTCGAGGCGGCGGAGCCTGCCGCGGCACCGCTGGACGCGGTCGAAGCCGGACTGCGAGCCGCGACCGAGCTGTTCAACCCCGAGCGGCACGGCTGGGCGGCGGCCCGGCAGCTCGTGATCGACGCCCATCCCGAACTCCGGGAGCGTGAGCTGCTCAAGCTGACCCATCTGGCCGAGGCGATCCAGACCGTGCTGCGCGGGCGGGGGGTGCCGGACCGGGCGGCGGCGCTGGCGGCGATGCTCGGCCACCTCGCGGTGCAGCGGGCGTTCCCGCGCTGGACGTCCACCGGTGGTGACTGGGGCGACACGGTCGCGGCCGAGCTGACCGCGCTGCGGGCCGGGATGTCAGGCCTGTGAGGGACTGATCGTGCCCCTCGGGTGACCGAGCACACCCGGGCCGACCCCGACCGCCGGACGCTCCGGTTGTCGGTGGTCCCACCCCGGCCCATGATGTCCAGGGGCTGCCGACGCACCTTCTCCATCGAAGAAGAGGGAGACGACATGTCCCGGGTGACCCTGTACTACGTCGCGGCCGTTGCTTTCGTCATCGCCGCGATCGCGTCCGCGATCGGCTCGCAATGGGTTCTGTGCGCTGCCTTCGCGGCGGTCGGGGCGGCCTTCGTGCCCATCGCGGTGCGCGAGCAGCGGAAGGCGGCTCCGCGCCGACCGTGACGCACCCGGCCCCGTGGCCGCGCCGAGGGCCACCACCGTCGCGGTCAGGGGGGCCGAGCGAGACGACGTCGGCCGGCGGGGACCGCTCTGCTCTGAGCAGAAGACGGCCTACCGCCGGTCGCCCCGGCCTACCGTGAGGCATGACCGTCGCCACCCCGCGTCCCGTGTCCCCGATCCGTCGCGGGCGCGAGCCCCTGTGGCGCGAGCTGCTCGGCCTGCGGCTGCGCCGGCTGCGGCACGAGCGGGGTGAGACGCTGGGCGAGACCGCCGAGCGGGCGGGTGTCTCGCCGCAGTACCTGTCCGAGATGGAGCGCGGGGTCAAGGACCCGTCCAGCGAGATGATCGCGGCGGTGGCCGGGGCGCTGGGCGTGACGCTGCTCGACCTCACGGTCGGGGTGTCCCAGGAGCTGACCGGGGGCGGCCGGCCCTCGGGCGCAGTGCTGTTCGCGCCGTTCGGGCTGGCCGCCTGACCGGTCACCGCCGGTCGATCACCTGGTCGATCAGCCCGTATTCCCGCGCGCCGGTGGCGGTGAACACCCGGTCGTGGTCGGTGTCGGCCCGCAGCCGCTCCACGCTCTGACCGGAGTGCTCGGCCAGGATGCCCTCCATCTCCGACCGGATCCGGACCACCTCGTCGGCGGCCAGGATCAGGTCCGGGATCGCACCTCGGCCCTGCGCGACAGGTTGGTGCAGCACCACCCGGGCGTGGGGGAGGGCGGCGCGCTTGCCCGGGGCGCCCGCGGCCAGCAGCACGGCGCCGACCGCCACCGCCTGGCCGACGCAGCTGGTCGCCACCTGCGGCCTGATGTACCGCATCGTGTCGTAGACCGCGAGCATCGCCGACGGGTCGCCGCCCTCGCAGTTGATGTAGAGCTGGATGTCCCGGTCCGGCGCGTCCGCCTCCAGGTGCAGCAGCTGCGCGATCAGCGCGTTCGCGACCCCGGCGTCCAGGGCGGTGCCCAGGTAGACGATCCGCTCGGTCAGCAGGTGGGAGTAGACGTCCATGATCCGGTCGCCGCGCGGGTGCTGGGCGACCACGCTCGGGATGGTGTAGGTGCTCATGCCACACCCCCGAACCCGGCCAGACCGCGCGGGCGCTGCGGGCGGATCGCCGCGAAGTCGTCCACGATCGTGTCGATGAAGCCGTAGTCGCGTGCCTCGGCGGCGGTGTACCAGCGGTCGTGCAGGCTGTCCTCGAACACCCGGTCACGTGGCTGCCCGGTGTCCTGGGCGATCAGGCCGAGCACGGTGTCCCGGGTGTGGCGCAGGTCGTCCGCCTGGAGCTCGACGTCGACCGCGGTGCCCCCGATCCCGGCGGATCCCTGGTGCATCAGGACCCGGGCGTGCGGCAGGGCGCGCCGCTTGCCGGGTGTGCCGGAGGACAGCAGGAACTGTCCGGCGCTGTACGCGATCCCGAGTGCCAGGGTGGAGACGTCGCAGGGCACCAGGTGCATCAGGTCCCGGATCGCGAGCATGGCCGGGACCGAGCCGCCGGGGGAGTGGATCCACAGGGCGATGTCGGCGGCCGGGTCGATCGCGGCCAGGGCCACCAGCTGACTGGCGAGCAGGGTGCCGTTGTCGTCGTCGAGCGGTCCGTCCAGGACCAGGACGCGCTGGTCGTAGAGGGAGCGGCGGGCGTCCGCGGTGAACCGCGGCGGGGCGGGGGTGTCGGTCATGGGTCCACCGTCGCCCGGGGTGGAGGCGGCGAGAAGGGGCTGCTGCCGGGGGCGGATCCGCTCTCGGCAGCAGCCCGGAGCTCACTGCAGGAGCCGGAACTCGTGCAGCAGCTCGCCGATCTGGTTGTCGTCGATCCGGTGGTCGACCAGGCGCCGGCCGAGACGTCCGCCGGGGACCGCGACCTCCGCGCCGTCCCGCAGGCGGCTGGTCGCCGCGAGCAGGGCACGGACGTCGTAGGTGGAGGCGAAGACCTCCGGGACGCCGCGCTCGATGTCGAGCAGGGTGTAGACCGCCTCCATCGGGGTGCGCACGGAGTACTCGGTGGTGAAGATGCAGTCCCGGCCGGTCTCGGCGAACTGGCCGATGAAGGCGAAGTTGACCGCGCCCTCGGGGACCACGTCCGGTCGGTCGCCGGCGTGACGGGGCATGAAGAACGAGGTGACGTAGGGCATCATCACCGGAACGGTCTTGGCCCCGGTCGCGGCCAGCTCGTCGATCTGGTCGATCGGGACACCGAGGTGGTAGAGCCACTCCCGGGTGATCTCCTCGCCGGTGCAGTCCCGCATCGGCTTGCGCACGTAGTCGCCGGGACGGTCGATGAACAGGCTGTAGACCCACACCACGCACTCGCCGGGCTTCTGCTGCTTGAAGTGCGGCTGGCGGTTGACCGTCCAGGACAGCAGCCAGGCCGAGTCCTTCGCGGTCACGATGCCGCCGGTGACGACCGTCCCGCTGAACGGGTCCCGCCGGGCGATCCTCTGGATATGGGCCGGGATGCGCGGGTCCACGGTGGTGACCGTCGCGGACTCCCAGGCGGTCTCCGGGATGTGCGAGCCGAAGACGTCCGGGCGGCCGAAGGACGGGTCCTTGGCGGCGATCCGGCGCCAGAGGTCCCAGGCGGGTGCGGGGCCGTCATCCAGTCGGGCCGGGGTGTGGTGGTCGCCGTTGTCCGAGTTCTCGGTCAACGAGCCGATGGTCAGGAACAGCAGGTTGTCCGGGCCGAGATCGGTCACGCCGTCCTGTCCGTCCCGGATCCAGTGCACCGCGGTCGCCTGCTTGCGGTCGGCGCTCAGGTCGAAGTCCACGTCGGTGACCTCGGTGCTGAACTCGAAGCGCACGCCCTGGTCGAGCAGCCAGGTGTACAGCGGCAGGACCAGGGACTCGTACTGGTTGTACCGGGTGAACTTCAGCGCGGAGAAGTCCGGGAGCCCGCCGATGTGGTGGATGAACCGGTGCAGGTAGAGCTTCATCTCCAGCGCGGAGTGCCACTCCTCGAACGCGAACATCGTGCGCCAGTACAGCCAGAAGTTGCTGTCCAGGAACTCGCGGCCGAACACCTCGTCGATGCGCTTGCCCTCCATCTCCTCCCGGGTGGCGAGGAAGACCCGGACGACGTCCTTCTGCGCCTTCTCGCTCAGGGTGAAGAGGCCGTCGGTGTGGGCGTCCCGACCGCGGTCCACCGTGGCGCGTTGCAGGGAGAAGTTCGGGTCGTCGCGGTTCAGCCAGTAGAACTCGTCCAGCACGCTGGCGTTCTCGACCTCCAGGGAGGGGATCGAGCGGAACAGGTCCCACAGGCACTCGAAGTGGTCCTCCATCTCCCGCCCGCCACGGATGACGAAGCCCTTCTTCGGCTCCTTGATCCCGTCGAGCGCGCCGCCGGGCAGGTCCAGTCGTTCCAGCACGGTGATCCGGTCGCCGGGCATCTGGCCGTCACGGATCAGGAACGCCGCGCCGGACAGGGACGCGAGTCCGGCTCCGACGAACAGTGCGGTCTTGTGCTCGACGCCGTCCGGCTTGCGTGGCCGGGCGAACGCCTCGTAGTTGCCGTTGGTGTGACGCATGACGTTCCTTCCCTGGTGATGATGGGGGTCCGTCCTCGTCGGTGGGTCAACCGGCGGGGTGTTCCGGGGTGGTGTGGCGATATCCGGCGACGACCTGGGCGACCTGGGCCCGGAGCTCACCGGCCGCGTCGTCGTCGGGGTGCAGGGAGTTGAACGGCTGGACCAGCAGCAGGTTGAGGACGGCGAACACCGTTCGCGCCGCCCGCCGGGCCGCTCGGGTGTCACCGGGGTGCCGGGCCAGCAGCAGCCGGGCGATCCGGTCCTCCAGATCGGCGACGATCGCCAGGCCCTCGGTCCGGTAGCGCTCGGTGGCGTCGCCGAACAACAGCTCGCGCTGGTAGTCGGCGGCGTCGTCCGTGCCGTGCGCCCAGACCAGGACCGGTTCCACCTGGGCGCACACCGCGGCGGTGAGGTCGGTCTCCTGGTCCGCGGCCTGCGATCCGGCCCGGACGGCAGCGGCGAGGCGCTGGTTGAACACCATGAGGAACAGCTCGCCCTTGCTGGCGGCGTAGCGGAACAGAGTGCCCGCGCCGATGTCCGCCTGTTCGGCGATCTGCTGGGTGGTGACCCGGTCGAAGCCGTGCGCGTCGAAGAGCTCGCTGGCGGCGGCGAAGATCCGGCTCTCCTTGTCGAGCCGTGCGCGTTCGCGTCGTCCCACCGTCATGCCCATCGCCTCCGACCGTTGCGGATCGTGCTCAAAAATGAGCGTACTCCGCTTTGCGTCGGACGCAAGGGGGCTCGGTCAGCCCTCGGCCGCCTCCGCCAGCTCAAGCCAGCGCAGCTCCTGCTCGGCCAGCTCGTCCTGCCGGGCCGCGCGGTCCCGGGTGAGCCGGGCCAGCCCCTCGTAGTCCGCGGGATCGTGGGCGTGCATCCGGGTGTCGAGATCCGCGATCTGGTCGTTCAGCTTGGACATCCGGCGCTCGACGGCGGACAGCTCCTTCTTCGCGGCCCGGGTGGCGGCGGCGTCGGAGGGCGCCTTGGCGGTCCGGTCCTGCGCGGCCGGGGCGGGGGCCGCCGACAGCAGGCGCAGGTACTCGTCCACCCCGCCCGGCACGTGCCGGAACCGGCCGTCCAGCACCGCGTACTGCTGGTCGGTGACCCGCTCCAGCAGGTACCGGTCGTGCGAGACGACCAGCAGGGTGCCGGGCCAGGTGTCCAGCAGATCCTCCATCGCGGCCAGCATGTCGGTGTCCAGGTCGTTGGAGGGCTCGTCCAGCACCAGCACGTTCGGCTCGTCCAGCAGGATGAGCAGCAGCTGGAGCCGACGGCGCTGACCACCGGAGAGGTCCTTGACCGGGGTCTGCAACTGGGTGGTGGTGAAGCCGAGCCGCTCCAGCAGCTGGCCGGGGGACATCTCCTTGCCGCCCGCGACGTAGGTGGTGCGGTAGCGGGCGATGACGTCGTTGACCCGCTGATCGGCGACGTCGGCCAGTTCGGCCAGCTCCTGGGTCAGGGTGGCGACCTTGACCGTCTTGCCGCGCTTGACCCGGCCCGTCGTGGGCCGCACCGCGCCGGTGACCAGCCCGAGCAGGGTGGACTTGCCCGCGCCGTTCACCCCCAGGACGCCGGTGCGCTCGCCGGGGGCGATCAGCCAGGTGACGTCGTCCAGCACCCGGTGGTCGCCGTAGCTGACGCTGACGCCCTCGATGTCGACCACGTCCTTGCCCAGGCGCGAGGTGGCCATCCGGGACAGCTCGACGGTGTTGCGGGGCGGGGGCTCGTTGGCGATCAGGGCGTTCGCGGCGTCGATCCGGAACTTCGGCTTGGCGGTCCGGGCCGGGGCGCCGCGCCGCAGCCAGGCCAGCTCCTTGCGCATCAGGTTCTGTCGCTTGGCCTCGGAGGCGGCCGCCATCCGGTCCCGTTCCACCCGCTGCAGGACGTAGGCGGCGTACCCGCCCTCGAACGGCTCGACGATGCCGTCGTGCACCTCCCAGGTGGCGGTGCAGACCTCGTCCAGGAACCAGCGGTCGTGGGTGACGACCAGCAGGCCGCCCGCGTTCGACGACCAGCGGCGGTTCAGGTGCCCGGCCAGCCAGGTCACCGCCTGCACGTCCAGGTGGTTGGTGGGCTCGTCCAGGAACAGCACGTCGTCGTCCCCGGCGAGCAGCGCGGCCAGGGCGGTCCGGCGGCGTTGACCACCGGAGAGCTCACCGATCTTCTTGTCCCAGGGCAGGTCGCCCGCCATGCCGGCGACCACGTCCCGGATCCGGGCGTCCCCGGCCCACTCGTGCTCGGCCCGGTCGCCGACGATCGCCTGGCCGACGGTCAGGGCCGGGTCCAGCGTGTCCTGCTGGTCGAGCACGCCGATCCGGGTGCCGCCGCGCACCGTGACCCGGCCGCCGTGCGGTTCCAGCCGGCCGGAGAGCAGGGCCAGCAGGGAGGACTTGCCGTCGCCGTTGCGGCCGACGATGCCGACCCGGTCGCCCTCGTTCAGGCCGACGGTGATCCCGTCGAAGACGGTCTTGGTCGGGAAGGACAGACGGAGGTTCTCGCCGCCGAGCAGGTGGGCCATTCGGACAAGGGTACGGGCCGGTCCCCGTGGCCCGGGATCGAGATCGTCAAACCGGTTGACCGGTTCGTCAAACCGGTTTTACGTTCGCGTCTCGTCCATCACGAGGGAGTGGTGATGACCCGTCCGACCATCTCCGACGTGGCCCGCGCGGCCGGCGTCACCAAGGCCACGGTCTCGCACGCCTACAGCGGGAACCGGCCGATCAGCGCCGCCACCCGGACCCGGGTGTTCGCGGCGGCGAAGGAGCTGCACTGGGTGCCGAGCTCCAGCGCCCGGGCGCTGGCGATCCGCCGGGCCAACGCGATCGGCATCGTGCTGCGCCGCGATCCGGCGATCCTGGCGTCCGACACGTTCTTCCCCGCGTTCATCGCCGGGGTCGAGCAGACGCTCGCCGAACGCGAGGTCGCGCTGGTGCTCCAGGTGGTCGGCAGCAGGGCCGCGGAGGAGCGGGCCTACCGGGCGATGGTCGCCGGCCGCGCGGACGGCGTGATCGTGCTCGACCTGCACCGTGAGGACTGGCGGGTGCCGTTCCTGAGCCAGCTCCGGCTGCCCGCGGTGCTGCTCGGCGCCTACGACGGGCCGTCCACGCTGTCCTGCGTCCGCACCGACGACGCCGAGCCGGTGCGCGACCTGGTCGAGTACCTGCGCGGCCGGGGGCACCGCCGGATCGCGCACATCGCCGGTCCGCTGGACTACGTGCACTCCTACGCCCGGGCGCGGGCGTACGTCCAGGCCGTCGGGTCCCGGGAGCTGCTGCGGGAGGGCGACTTCACCGCGGGCAGCGGACGCGCGGTGACCGCGGAGCTGCTGAGCCTGCCGGAGCCGCCGACCGCGATCCTGTACGCGAACGACACGATGGCGATCGCGGGATCGTCCTACGCGCAGAGCCGCGGGGTGCGCATCCCCGGCGAGCTCGCGGTGGCCGGCTTCGACGACGACCACCTGTCGGCCCACCTCAGCCCGCCGCTCACCACCGTCTCCACCGATCCGGCCCGTCGTGGCCGGGTCGCCACCTCACGGCTGCTCGCGGACATCGCGGGCGAGCCACCCACCTCCGTGACCGTCGACTGCACGGTCCTGCGACTGCGCGGGAGCACCGACGCCCCCGCGTCCGACCATCCCCGTTCTGAGCTCGAGGAGGAGTTCCGATGAGGTTCATCCGCAGTGCCGCCCTGGTCGCGGCCGTCGCCCTGGGAACCGTGGCCTGTTCCGGCGGCTCCGACGGCGCTGGTGGCGGCGATGCCGCTGCACACGACGCCACCGGCCCGATCACGGTCTGGCTGTCCAACAACGAGCAGGAGGTCGGCTGGGGTCAGGACGTGGTCGACGCCTGGAACGCCGACCACCCGGACGAGCAGGTCACCGCGCAGGAGATCCCGGCCGGTGCTTCCTCCGAGGAGGCGATCACCGCGGCGATCACCGCCGGGACCGCGCCCTGCCTGGTCTACAACATCTCCAGCGCGGCGGTGCCGGGCTGGGTGCGCCAGGGCGGCCTGGTCGACCTCGCCTCGTTCCCGGACGGCGCGGACTACCTGGCCGACCGTGGCGGGGACGGCGTCGACGTCTACCAGACGGACGGCGGCTCCTACCAGCTGCCGTGGAAGTCCAATCCGGTGATGGTGATGTACAACAAGGCGCTGTTCGCCCAGGCCGGACTGGACCCGGACGACCCGGGGATGGAGACCTACGACGCGTTCCTGGACGGCGCCCGGGCGATCGTCGACTCCGGCGCCGCCCCCAGCGCGATCTGGCCGTCGCCGACCAACGACTTCTACCAGCCCTGGTTCGACTTCTACCCGCTCTACCTGGCCGAGACCGACGGCACCCTGCTGGTCGAGGACGGGAAGGCCACCTTCGACGACGAGGCGGGTCACGCGGTGGCGGACTTCTGGGCGACCGTCTACTCCGAGGGGCTGGCACCGAAGGAGGAGTCGACGGACGACGCGATGGCCACCGGTCAGACCGCGATGCAGCTGGCCGGTCCGTGGGCGATCGCCTCCTACGGCGACACCATCGACGTCGGCTTCATGCCGGTCCCGACCTCCGACGGGCGGGCGGACGTGACCACCTTCGCGGACTCGAAGAACGTGTCGATGTTCACCGCCTGCGAGAACCAGGGCACGGCCTGGGAGTTCCTGAAGTTCTCCACCAATGAGGAGAACGACGGTGGTCTGCTGGAGGCCACCGGTCAGATGCCGCTGCGCCAGGACCTGGCCGGGACCTACCCGGACTACTTCGCCGCGAACCCGGCCTACGAGGTCTTCGCGGACCAGGCCGGCCGGACCGGGGACGTGCCGAGCATCCCGAACTCGATCGAGGCCTGGCAGGCGTTCCGGGAGGCGTACTCCTCCGCGGTGATCTTCGGCGGCACCTCGGTCGACGACTTCCTCTCGACTGCGGCCGACAAGGTCGACGCGCTGGTCGGTGGCTGAGATGACCGCCGTCACCACCGGGGCGCGGACGGGTCGCACCCACCCGTCCGCCCCGGCGGGCCGGACCCGGCGCCGGTGGTGGGGCGGGCAGCCGATCGGCACGCTGTTCGCCGCGCCCTACCTGGTGTTCGTGCTCGCGATCTTCGCCTATCCGCTCGGCTTCGCGGCCTACATCTCGGTGCACGACTACTTCTTCACCGCGCCCGGGGTCGAGGTCGACAAGCCGTTCGTGGGGCTGGACAACTTCGTCACGGTGCTCACCGATCCGCAGGTGCTGGCGTCGTTCCGCAACACCGCCGTGTTCCTGGTGATCAACGTGCCGTTGACGGTGGTGCTCGCACTGGTGCTGGCGTCGGCGTTGAACGCCGGTGTCCGCTGGGCCTCGGTCTACCGGGTGGCGTACTACGTGCCCTACCTGACCGCGAGCGTCTCCCTGGTCGGGGTGTGGATGCTGCTGTTCTCCTCCGGCGGTCTGGTCAACGCGGTGCTGGGGCCCCTGGCCCCCGACCCGTCCTGGCTGATCAACAAGGGCCTCGCCATGCCGACGATCGCGCTGTACGTGACCTGGAAGCAGCTCGGCTTCTACGTGCTGCTCTACCTCGCGGCGCTGCAGAACGTGCCCCGGGAGCTGTACGAATCGGCCGAGACCGACGGGGCGAACGGGTTCCAGCGGTTCCTCAACGTGACGGTGCCCGGGGTCCGGTCCGCCACCACGCTGGCGCTGATTCTCGCGATCATCACCGGCACCAACCTGTTCACCGAGCCCTATCTGCTCACCAACGGCGGCGGGCCCGACGGGGCGTCCACGACGCCGGTGCTGCTGATCTACCAGCGCGGCATCCAGCAGCAGAACCCGGACACCGCGGCGGCGATCGGGATGCTGCTCGTCATCGTGGTCGGCCTGCTGTCGCTGGCCGCCAACCGACTGAACCGGGAGAAGTGAGATGCGACGCTGGTCGGGCGCGCTGCGCCACGTGCTGCTCGGGCTGATGGCCCTGGTGTTCGCCTTCCCGTTCTTCTTCATGCTGGTCGGGGCCTTCCAGGAGAACCCGACGAACACCCCGGACCGGCTGCTGCCCACCTCCGGGTGGACCACGGAGAACTTCACCCGGATCGACTCCCGGATCGACCTGGCCGGTTCGCTGCTGAACTCGCTGGTCTTCACCGGGGGCGTGCTGCTCGGCACGGTGGTGTGCGGCACGCTCGCGGGGTACGCGGTCGCCCGGCTGGACTTCCTCGGCCGCCGGCTCACCTGGGTGTTGATGCTGCTGGTCCAGATGGTGCCGTTCCAGCTGCTGATGATCCCGCTGTACGTCCAGATCACCCGGGGTTACGGGCTGGGGGACACCTACCTCGGGATGATCCTGCCGTTCGCGATCAACACCACCGCGGTGTTCATCTTCACCCAGTTCTTCCGGGCGCTGCCCCGGGAGATGTTCGAGGCCGCGCGGATCGACGGGGCCGGTGAGCTGCGGATCCTCCGGTCGATCGCGCTGCCCCTGGTCCGGCCCGCCCTCGCCACCGTGGTGCTGGTGACGTTCATCGGGCCGTGGAACGAGTTCCTCTGGCCGTTCCTGATCACCAAGGACGCCACGATGCAGCCGCTCGCGGTGTCCCTGGCCAACTACATCTCCAACGTGGCCCAGTCCACGGCCAACCCCAACGGGGCGATCCTCGCCGGGGCGGCCGCGCTGGCCTTCCCGGTGGTCGTCCTGTTCTGCCTGTTCCAGCGGTACTTCACCGCGTCCGACCTCGGCTCCGCCGTGAAAGGTTGATCGATGTCCGCCACCAGCATCTTCACCGGAGCGGCCTTCCCGCTCGGCCCGTTCGTCCCCTACGAGCACAACCCCGTGCTGCGGCCGCGTGGCGGGAGCTGGGAGTCCGCCAACCTCTACAACCCGGCCGCGCTGGTCGTCGACGACCAGGTGGTCCTGCTCTACCGCGCGCACGCCGAGGACATCGTGTCGCACATCGGGCTGGCCCGGAGCGACGACGGCCTCACCTTCGAGCGCGAGGCCGAGCCGATCCTGTCGCCGGTCGAGGACTACGAGCGGTACGGCTGCGAGGACCCGCGCGTCGTCTGCATCGACGGCACGTACTACCTGACCTACACCGGCTGGGACCGGCACGCGGCCCGGCTCTGCCTGGCGACCTCGACCGACCTGCGGCACTGGACCCGGCACGGCCCGCTGTTCGACGGCTTCGACACCTTCGCGACCGTCGACCCCCGCGGGCACGACTGGTCCAAGGCCGGGGTGATCGTGCCGTTCCCGATGCAGGGACGCTGGTGGATGTACTTCGGCGAGGGAGCGCTGTACTGGGCGACCAGCGAGGACCTGATCCACTGGACGCCCGGCACCCCCGACACCGAGCCGATGTACGCGCCGACACCGGGGTCCTTCGACGCCGACCTGGTCGAGATCGGGACCTCGCCCGTCCTGACCGACAACGGCCTGCTGGTGATGCTGACCAACGGCGCCACCCGCACCGTCCACGACGACGGCCGGGTCGACGTGGACTACCGCTGCGGGCAGATCGCGATCGACCCGGACGAGCCCACCCGGGTGCTCGCGCGCCTGCAGGAGCCCTGGCTGCGGCCGCAGACCTTCGAGGACCGGAACGGTCTGGTGTCGAACGTGACCTTCGTCGAGGGGCTGGTGCAGTTCCGGGGCCGGTGGTTCGCCTACTACGGGCAGTCCGACACCACGCTGGCGGTGGCGGTGCACGACCCCGCCCGCTCGTGGGGCGCCTCGGTGCGGGGCTGACGCCCCGCGGTCCCCGGGCCTCCGCGGCGTGGCACGATGCCGACCGTGAGTCTCCACGCCGGCCCCGACCGCGCGGTCCCGGACCGCCGCGACGCGCTGGCCGCCGCGATCACCTGGCTCGCCGCGGTGGCCGGGCTGCTGGTCCTGCCCGCGGTGAGCGCGATGGACCCGGCCGAGCCGGTGGAGCTCCCCGCCCTCGGGTCCGGGAGCTGGTGGGCGGTGCTGCTGGCGCTGACCGTGCAGGCGGCACCGGTGCTGTGGGCGCGCACCCGGCCGGTGCCCGCCCTGCTGGTGGTCGCCGCCGTGCCGGTGCTGCTGGCCCTGGCGGGGCCTGCGGGCGCCGCCGGGCTGGTCACCCTGGCACCGGTGGTGGTGGTCTACCGGGCGACGGTCGGCGGGCGACGGATGTGGGGTGTGCTGGCCGCCGTGGTCGCGCTGCTGACGGCGGCCACGGCGCTGGACGCCGGGACGACGCCGCTCCTGCTGCTCGCCGCCGTCGGCCAGGCGTTGCTGCTGGTGGCGATCGGGCTCGTCCCGGCCCAGATCGTCGGATCGCGGCGGGCGGTGCGGGCGGCCCAGGCGGGTGAGCTGCGGGCCCTCGCCCGGGAGCGGGACGCCCTGGTCCGGACCGCGGTGGCGACCGAGCGCACCGCGATGGCCCGGGAGCTGCACGACATCGCCGCGCACCATCTGTCCGGGATCGCGCTGATGGCCTCGGCGATCGACCGGCAGCTCGACACCGATCCGGTGGCGGCGCGGGACGGCCTGCGGCAGGTGCGGGAGCAGAGCCGGGTGGTGCTCACCGATCTGCGTCGTCTGGTCGGGCTGCTCCGGGAGGACGATCCGGCGGAGCTGAGCGCCTGGAGCCTGGCCTCGGTGCCGGAGCTGGTCGGCACGGACGTGACGCTGCAGGTGCTGTCGTCACCGACCGGCGAGCCGCTGGGGTCCGGGATCGGCCCGCTCGGCCAGCTGGCCGCCTACCGGATGGTGCAGGAGTCGCTGTCGAACGCACGCGCGCACGCCCCGGGGTCGGAGCGCGAGGTGACGGTCGACGACCAGGACCCGGAGGTGCTGGTGATCACCGTGCGGAACGGACCGCCGACCGGTGTGCCCGCACCGGCCTCCGAGGGCGGACACGGGCTGCGGGGGATGGCCGAGCGGGCCGCCCTGGTCGGTGCGACGCTGCGGCACGGGGCCACGGTGGAGGGCGGCTGGCAGGTGCGGCTCGCCGTCCCGCGGGACCGGACCGATCCGGCCGGCGACCCGTGACCGGGCCGGCACCGGTCCGGGCGCACGCGCGGGCGACGACCGTCCACGACCACCGATGCCCTGGAGGTGCCCCGTGACCCGGGTGCTGATCGCCGACGACCAACCGCTGGTCCGTGCCGGACTGACCACCCTGCTGGGCGCCGAACCCGACCTGGAGGTGGTCGGTGCCGCCGCCGACGGCGACGAGGCGGTGCGCCTCGCCCGGGAGCGGGTGCCGGACGTGGTCTGCCTCGACGTCCGGATGCCGGGCCGGGACGGGATCAGCGTCGCCCGCGAGCTGGCCGGCGCCGACCCCGCCGTGCCGGTGCTGGTGCTGACCACCTTCGACCTCGACGACTACGTGTTCGGCGCCTTGGAGGCGGGTGCGGCCGGGTTCCTGCTCAAGGACGCCGAGCCGGAGACGATCGTGCACGCGGTCCGCCAGGTGGCCGCCGGCCGGGGCACGCTGGACCAGACGCTCACCCACCGGGTGCTGCGGGAGTTCGCCGAGCGCCGTCGGCTCCAGCCGGTCTCGCTCCAACGGGGGGCGGACCTGCTGACCGGGCGGGAGCGGGACATCCTGCTGCTGCTCGCCCAGGGCATGTCCAACGAGGAGATCGCCGCCCAGCTGGTGGTCGAGGTGTCCACCGTGAAGTCGCACCTGGCCCGGATGATGCCGAAGCTGGGGGTGCGCTCGCGGTTGCAGGCGGTGGTCTGGGCCTACCAGAACCGGGTCGTGACGGTGCCCGAGGACTGACCCCCTCCATCGAAGGATGCAGGTCCGGTAGTTCCGCCGGGGGCGGCTGGAGGGGGAGCACCGCGGATTCCTAGCGTCGAGGGACACGTTTCCCGCCGACCGGAGGAGTCCGCCATGACGACCACCACCCTCGTCGAACCCGCCGTCCGCCTGGTGCAGGTGCGCCGCAGCTACCCGAACGGCACCGGAAGCATCGAGGCGCTGGCCGGGGTCACCCTGAGCCTGGCCCCGGGCTCGTTCACCGCCGTGATGGGCCCCTCGGGCTCCGGCAAGTCCACCCTGCTGAACTGCGCCGCCGGGCTGGACACTCCGTCCAGCGGTCAGGTGCTGATCGGCGACGCCGATCTGGGCGCGCTGTCCCCGGACGCCGTGACCCGGTTGCGCCGGGAGCGGGTCGGCTTCGTGTTCCAGGCCTACAACCTGGTCGGTCACCTGACCGTGGCCGAGAACATCGCCCTGCCGCTGCTGCTCGGCGGCCGGGAGCCCGACCGGGAGCTGCGCGACTGGCTGATGGCCGCGGTCGGGCTGACCGGGATGGCGGACCGGCTGCCCGGCGAGCTGTCCGGCGGCCAGGCGCAGCGGGTGGCGATCGCCCGGGCGCTGATCACCCGGCCCGCGGTGGTGTTCGCGGACGAGCCGACCGGCGCGCTGGACTCGCACACCGGGGCGCAGGTGCTCGGCGTGCTGCGCGACACCGCGTCCGCGCTCCGGCAGACCCTGGTGCTGGTCACCCACGATCCGCAGGTCGCCTCCGCGGCCGACCGCGTGGTGTTCCTGGCGGACGGCCGGCTGGCCGGGCACCTGGACGCCCCCACCGCGGCCCAGGTGACCGCCCGGATGATGGAGCTGGCCCGATGAGCGCGGTGTGGACCTCGGCCCGGTCGGCGGTGCGCGTGCACCGGTCGTCGTTCGCGGGCAGCGCCGTGGTGGTCGCGCTGGCCGCCGCGCTGCTCACCGCGACCGGTGCCTGGCTGACCGGTGGCATCCGCGCGGGTGAGGCGGGATCGATGCTGGTCACCGTGGCCTCGTCCTTCGCCGGGACGGCCGTGCTGATCGCGCTGTTCGTGGTCGCCTCCACCATCGCGGCGGCGCTGCGGCCCCGGGCCCGGGAGTTCGCGCTGCTGCGCGCGGTCGGCGCCACCACCGCGCAGGTCCGCCAGATGGTGTCGGCCGAGGTGCTGCTGGTGTTCGCGGTCGCGGCGCCGCTCGGTGCGCTGTCCGGACTGGTCCTGGCGCCCCTGCTCGGCGGGCCGCTCGCCGGGGGCGGCGTGCTGCCGGAGGGCTTCCGCCTGGGGTTCTCCGGCTGGCCGGTGCTGGCGACGCTCGCGCTGCTGGTCCCGACCGCGGTCGGTGCCGCGCGACTGGCCGGGCGGGAGAGCGCCCGCCTGAGTCCTGCCGGAGCGGTCCGGTCCGCCGCGACCGAGCCGGCGGGGCTGTCCCGGGGCCGGACCGTCACGGCGGCGGTGCTCGCGTCGTCCGGCCTGGTGGTGGCGGCGGTGCCGTTCGTCCTGCCGGGGTTGCTCGGCAGCGCCGCGGCCACGGTGTCCGCGTTCCTGCTGATCATCGCGGCCGCACTGATCGGCCCGCTGCTGCTCGGCTGGGTGGCCCGGCGCGGTCTGCGCCTGCTCGGCGGCCGGTCCGGCGCGGTCGGCACCCTGGCGCTGACCAACGCCCGGGGGTTCTCCCGGCGGCTGACCGGGGCGGTCGTCCCGCTGATGCTGCTGCTCGCGCTGGGCGTGGTGCAGTCCGGGGTGAACGTCGCGGTGCTGGACGGGGCGGAGCGCCAGGTGCGGGAGGCGATCGACGCCGACCTCGTGGTGCGCGGGGACGACGACGTGCTGGACCGGTTGGCGGCCGGGACGGCGGGCACCGCCGGCAGCACGGCGCTGGTGACCGCCCAGGTGTGGACGGATCAGGACGACGAGGACCTGCCGTTCCTGGACGGACTGAACTGGGAGACCACCGCGCTGCGCACGGTGCCGACGGACACCGGCCTGATCGACCCGGACGTCCGCTCGGGCTCGCTGTCCGACCTGGCCTCGCCGGGCACCGTCGCGGTCAGCCGGGAGGCGGCGCTGGGCGGGATGGCCTCGGTCGGCGACGCGATCGGTGTCCGGCTGGACGGCGTCGAGAGCACGTTGACCGTGGTGGCGACCTACGAGCGGAGCCTCGGCCTCGGCGACTACCTGATCGGCGACGCCACGGGGGAGCAGCTCGGCGCGTCGCCCACCGATCGGGTGCTGCTGCTGCGCTCGGACTCCGGGGCGGCCGAGGCACGGGCGTCGGGGCTCACCGTGACCGACGTGGCGGGGTACGCCGCGCAGGTGCGCGCGGAGTCGGCGGGGCAGCAGCAGCTGTCGGCGGCGCTCCTGTTCGCGTTGCTGGCCTTCATCGCGGTGGCCGCGGCCAACACGCTGATGATGCTGGTCGGCTCGCGGCGGGCCGAGTTCGCCCTGCTGAGCCGGACCGGCGCGACCCGGCGTCAGCTGCTCGGGATGGTCACCGCCGAGTCGGCCCTGCTCACCGTGGTGGCGCTGCTGGCAGGGATGGCGTGCGTCCTGCCCGCGCTGCTGGGCGTCGGACAGGGGTTGACCGGGGTCCCGGTGCCGACGATCGACGGTGGCGCGCTGGCCGGGCTGACCGCGGTGGTGGTGCTGATCGGGCTGCCGCTGCCGGTGTGGGCGGCCTCCCGGGTGATCGGCGTGCACCCGCGCGGCTGACCCGGGGGCGCGGTCGCCGCGGTCCTCGTCCGGCGGGACCGCGGCACAGGCCCCGCTCAGGTGTCGCTACGGTGTCTGGCGTGCGTGCCCCCACCATGACGGACCCGCTGCCCGACGCGACGCCCGACGACCCGCGCTGGCGCCGGGCCGCCCCGACCCCGGACCAGCTCCGGGCCGACGTCCTGATCGCGATCGTGCTGTTCATCGGTGCGGTGCTCGATCTGGCGCTCTGGCAGGTGGTCGGCCTGTACGACGACCCGGCCTCCGGACCGGTGGCGGTGGCCTGCCTGGCGGCGACCGTGCTGCCGCTGGCCGTCCGCCGCCGCTGGCCGTCCTGGGTGGTGCTGGCCTGCGCCGCGATGTTCGTGGTCACCGCGACTCTCCAGGTCTCGGAGACGCTGTTCATCAACATCGCGCTGTTCATGGCGCTGTACACGGTCGGTGCCTGGGAACCCCGGCGGGCCCGCGCGTTCTGGGTCCGGGCCGTGGTGGTCGTCGGCATGTTCGCGTGGTTGCTGGTGACGATCTTCCAGTCCGTGACCGACCCGGAGGCGATCCCCGGGCTGTCCCGGGCCGGGGCCTTCTCCCCGATGGCCGCCTACCTGATGAGCCAGGTGCTGACCAACCTGCTCTACTTCGCCGGGGCCTGGTACTTCGGCGACCACGCGTGGAACGCGGCCCGGGACCGGGCGCGGACCGAGTGGCGCGGGGAGCAGCTGGTCGCCGAGCGGCGCGTGGTCGAGGAGCAGGCGGTCGCGCTGGAACGGTTGCGGCTGGCCCGGGAGCTGCACGACGCGGTGGCCCACCACGTCTCGCTGATGGGTGTGCAGGCCGGGGCCGCGCGGGTGCTGCTCGCCGCCGATCCGGCCGGGGCCGCCGCGTCGCTGGAGCAGGTGGAGGAGTCCGCACGGGAGGCGATCCGGGAGCTGCAGGGCGTGCTCGGCACGCTGCGCGAGGCCGGCGCTCCGGCGGCCTCCGCGCAGGCGGTCGCGTCCATGTCGGTGGAACAGCTGCCCGCCCTGACCGAGCAGTCCACCGAGGCGGGGGTGCGGGCGACCTTCCAGGTGATCGGCGCGGTCCGGCCGCTGCCGCCGCTGGTGTCGCTCAACCTGTACCGGATCGCGCAGGAGGCGCTGACCAACACCCGCAAGCACGCCGGGGAGGGCGCCCGGGCCGATGTCCGACTGCGCTACGCCGAGGACGCGGTGGAGCTGGAGGTCACCGACGACGGCGGCGGACTGAGCCGGCGGGCGAGGGTCGGCGGTGGCGGACTCGGCCAGGTCGGGATGCGAGAACGTGCGGCCGCCGACGGCGGATCGCTGGAGGCCGGGCCGCGCGGCCGCGGCGGGTACCTGGTGCGGGCGCGGGTGCCGCTCGCCACGATGCGGGAGCGGGACGACCGATGAGCGAGATCCGAGTCCTGCTGGCGGACGACCAGGCGCTGCTGCGTGCGGCGCTGGCCACCATCCTGGACGCGTCGCCGGACCTGACCGTGGTCGGTCAGGCCTCCACCGGTCGCGAGGCGGTCGACCTGGCCCGGGAGCTCCGGCCGGACGTGATCTGCATGGACGTGCAGATGCCCGAGCTGGACGGCATCGAGGCGACCCGGCAGATCCGGTCCGATCCGGCGCTGCACAGCGCGATCCTGGTGCTGACCACCTTCAACCGCGAGGACTACCTGGTCGAGGCGCTGACCGCCGGGGCCGCCGGGTTCCTGTTGAAGAACTCGCGCCCGGAACAGCTCGCCGACGCCGTCCGGGCGGTCGCCGCCGGGGACGCGCTGCTCTCCCCGGAGGTCACCCGCTCGGTGATCGCCCGCGCGATGGGCGGCCCGTCCGCCGACGAGCCCGGTCCGGAGCCGTGCCCGGTGGTGGTCGATCAGCTGACCGACCGCGAGACCGAGGTGCTGCGCCTGGTCGCCCGTGGCCTGAGCAACGACGAGATCGCCGCCGAGCTGGTCCTCGGACGGGCGACCGTCAAGACCCACGTGTCGAACCTGCTGACCAAACTCGGCCTGCGGGACCGGGTGCAGGCGGTGGTGTTCGCGTACCGGAACGGGCTGGGCAGCTAGGACGCCGGGGCCGGTCGGCCGACCAGCACCTCCACCTGTTCCAGACCGGAGGACGGCGACCCGCGCTCGCGGTCGATGTCGTAGCCGACCTGGACGTCCAGCCAGAACCGGTCCGGGAGCCCGAGCGCCTTCGACAGCCGCAGGGCCGCGCGGGTGCTCACCCCGCGTCGGCCGCGCAGGATCTGTCCGACGTGGGTGGGGGAGAGCCCGGTCGCACGCGCCAGACGGTAGGCGCTGATGCCCAGGGGATCCAGGAACTGCGCGCGCAGGACCGCGCCGGGGTGCGGGGCGGCGTTCATCTCTGTCCTTTCCGTCGTCGTCCGGCCTCCACTGTGGGCTCGTCGTCGCAGCGGGGTGGTGCTCGTGGCCGCGATGGAGTGCGGTCCGGGTCGGAGTTGAGTGCTCGGACCACCTCCCCCTCGGGACGGAGCTCCACCGCGAGGGTGACCACCGGGTTCACTCCTCAGCCTGAGGCGCAGCCCCTCCCCGGCCCCCTACCGTCGTCTCATCACCACTCATCCACGACGACAGGAGTTCAGCGTGCTCCAGCTGAGCGGCATCCACCGGTCCTTCGGTGACCGTCTGGTCCTCGACGACGTGGGCTTCACCGTGCAGCGCGGCAAGCTCACCGGATTCGTCGGCGGCAACGGCGCCGGCAAGACCACCACCATGCGGATCGTCCTCGGAGTGCTCGCCGCGGACTCGGGGACGATCACCCTGGACGGGCGGCCCCTGGGCGACGAGCAGCGCCGCGGCTTCGGCTACATGCCGGAGGAGCGCGGGCTGTACCCGAAGATGAAGATCGTCGAGCAGATCAGCTACCTGGCCCGGTTGCACGGCTACGACAAGCGCACCGCGGTCGGCAAGGCCACCGACCTGCTGACCCGGCTCGGGCTCGGGGAGCGGCTGAACGACCCGGTCGACGATCTCTCGCTCGGCAACCAGCAGCGCGCGCAGATCGCCGCCGCGCTGGTGCACGACCCCGAGGTGCTGATCCTGGACGAGCCGTTCTCCGGGCTGGACCCGATGGCGGTCGACGTGGTGCTCGGCGTGCTCAGCGAGTACGCCGCCCAGGGCGTCCCGGTGCTGTTCAGCTCGCACCAGCTCGACGTGGTCGAGCGGCTGTGCGACGACGTCGTGGTGATCGCCGGCGGTCAGATCCGGGCGGCCGGCGGCCGCGAGGAGCTGCGCGAGCGGTACGCCGAGCCCCGGTACGAGATCACCTCCGGCGGTGACATGGGCTGGCTGCGCACCCACTCCGGGGTGCGGGTCCAGGAGTTCGACGGCGGGTACGCGATGTTCGACGCCGACGAGGCCACCGCCCAGCAGGTCCTGCGGACCGCGTTGGACGCCGCGCCGGTCCAGTCCTTCAGCCCGGTGCGTCCGCGCCTGGCCGAGATCTTCCGCGACATCGTCACCGACGAGGTGCGTCACGACGAGGAGGCCGCCCGATGAGCACCCCCACCCCGAAGCAGCGCCCGGCGAACCCGTCGATGCTGCAGCACACCCTGCTGGTGGCCGAGCGCGAGGTCACCACCCAGGTCCGCAGCAAGGCGTTCATCATCTCGACCGTGGTCATGCTGGTCCTGATCCTGGCGGCGATCGTGGTGTCCAGCGTCTTCGGTGACCGGTTCGGCTCGGATCCGAAGGTGGCCGTCGTCCCGGCGACCGCCGAGCTGGTCGCCGGGTTGGACGGCATCGATCCGGTCGACGCGGCCGACGACGCCGCCGCCCGGCAGCTGGTCGAGGACGAGGAGGTGTCCGCGGCGCTGCTGCCCGACCCGGACGGCGACGACAACCCGCTCGGCGTCGTGGTGGTCGCCAAGGAGTCCGCCCCGGACACGGTCGTGTCGGCGCTCGCGGTCGCCCCGCCGGTCGAACTGCTCGACGAGCCCACCACCAGTGAGGGGCTGCGCTACGTGGTGGCGCTCGGCTTCGGTCTGGTGTTCATGTTCGCCTCGCTGACCTTCGGCAGCACCATCGCGCAGAACACCGTGCAGGAGAAGCAGTCCCGGATCGTGGAGATCCTGCTGTCCGCGGTGCCGCCGCGGGCGCTGCTGGCCGGGAAGGTGATCGGCAACAGCATCCTGGCCTTCGGGCAGACCGCCGCGATCGCCGCCGTCGCCGTGATCGGCCTGGTGGTGACCGGCCAGGACGACACCCTCGGTCTGATCGGCGCACCGGTGGCCTGGTTCGTGCTGTTCTTCGTGGTCGGATTCGTGCTGCTGGCCGCGATGTTCGCCGCCGCGGCGTCGCTGGTCTCCCGCACCGAGGACACCGGTGCGGTCCTCACCCCGGTGATGTACCTGGTGATGATCCCGTACTTCCTGGTGATCTTCTTCAACTCCAACGAGACGGTGCTCGCGGTGATGAGCTACGTGCCGTTCAGCGCCCCGGTCGGCATGCCGGTCCGGCTGTTCCTCGGCACCGCCGCCTGGTGGGAGCCGCTGCTCTCGCTGGTGATCCTGGCCCTGTCGGCCTGGGGCGTCACCGCGATCGGCGCCCGGATCTACGAGCGGTCGGTGCTGCGCACCGGTCGCCGGGTGAAGCTGCGTGAGGCGCTGAGGGGCTGAACGCGGAAGACGGCCGGTCGTCCCAGGAGGGTGGGGCGGCCGGCCGTCGGCATGGGTACGGTCAGGAGTCGAAGGGGAGCACGAGGGTGCGGAGCAGATCGGCCAGCCGCTCGCGCTCGTCCTCCGGCAGGTCGGCCAGCAGGTCCCGCTCGATGTCCAGCAGGCTCGTCATCGCCGCGTCGACCCGGGACAGTCCGTCCTCGGTGAGGCTGACCAGCACCCCGCGGCGGTCCTCCGGGGACGGCTGGCGCTCGACCAGCGAGCGTGCGGCCAGCCGGTCGATCCGGTTGGTCATCGTCCCGCTGGTCACCAGGGTCTGGGTCAGCAGCGCACCGGGCGACAGCCGGTAGGGCGCCCCGGCGCGACGCAGCGCGGACAGCACGTCGAACTCCCACGGCTCCAACCGGTGCAGGGCGAACGCGCGCCGCCGTGCCAGATCCAGGTGCCGGGACAGCCGGGTCACCCGCGACAGCACGGTCAGCGGGGTGACGTCCAGGTCCGGGCGCTCCCGTGCCCAGGCGTCGACGATCCGGTCGACCTCGTCCACCGGCAGCTCCTCGGGCATGTGGGGAGGCTACTTCAGCCCTGGTCCTGGGGGGCGGAGTGCTGCTCCGACAGTCGCGGCCGGCGCTCCAGGCCCGCCAGTCCGTTCCAGGCCAGGTTGACCAGGTTCGCCGCCACGTCCGCCTTCTTCAGCGACCGCGAGTCCAGCCAGTGCTGGCCGGTCAACGCCACCATGCCGACCAGCATCTGCGCGTAGATCGGCGCGGTCCGCGGGTCCAGGTGCTGCTTGGTGAACTGGTCCGCCAGCAGGTGCTCGACCTGGGTCGCCACGTCGCCGATCAGGCTGGAGAACGTCCCGGTGGCCTGCGCGACCGGCGAGTCGCGCACCAGGATCCGGAAGCCGTCCTCGTTGTCCTCGATGTAGCCCAGCAGCGCCAGGGCGGACCGTTCGACCAGCACCTTGGGGTGGTGGCCCTTCTCCAGTGCGCCGTTCAGCGCGTCGGTCAACGCCTGGATCTCGCGGTCGACCACCACCGCGTAGATGCCCTCCTTGCCGCCGAAGTGCTCGTAGACGACCGGCTTGGACACCTCCGCCCGTGCAGCGATCTCCTCCACCGAGGTCCCCTCGAAGCCCTTCTCGGCGAACAGCTTGCGACTGACGTCGAGCAGCTGCTGGCGACGCTCGGCGGCGGTCATCCGCGCCTTGGTCGCTCGGGTGCCCCGGCGGGTCTCTGTGGCCATCACGACATCTTGTCAGGCGTGGCAAGGCCGCGGGCCTGGCAGACTGGGGGCGCACATCGACACGGGTCGGCTGTGCGGTCCGCCCTGGTGTAATGGCAGCACACAGGCCTTTGGTGCCTTGAGGTCCGGGTTCGAATCCTGGGGGCGGAGCCTGGGTCCACGCCCGCTCGGGTGTGGGTGCGGTGACCGCGTCCTGGGCGGCGTACGTCGCGGCACGACCAGCACCGTGGCTCCACGCGATCGCGTGGACCGCCTCCGTGGTCCCGATGCCGGCCTCGCGGCGTACACCGACCTCACCGCCGCTCGGGTGCCGGACCCGTCGACCGCAGCCGGCACACAGTCCGAGCCACTCGGGGCCGTGCCGTCCGGTGCCGTTCTCACCTGCGTCATTCCCGGGAGAAGCCGAGCAACCACAGGAGGTACACCCCGCCCAGCGCCGCGCTGACGAGCCCGACCGGGATCTGGAACGGGCTGAGCAACCGCTGCGCGCCGAGGTCCGCGGCGACGAGCAGGAACGCGCCCATCGCGGCGGACGGGCCGAGGGCGATCCCCGGGCGTCCGGCGACGCGACGGGCGAGCTGTGGAGCGGCGAGGGCGAGGAACCCGATCGGCCCGGCGGCGGCGACCGCCACGGCCGCGAGGGCGACGCCGAGGGTCAGTGCGGTGACACGGACCCGCCGTACCGGGGTGCCGAGCGCGACGGCGGTCTCGTCGCCGAGCTCGAGCGTGTGGAGCTGTCGCCCGATCGTGAGCGTGGCGGGCGCGAGGACGGCCACCGCGGCCACCAGCGGAACGACCGGGGACCAGGTGATGGCGTTCAGCGAACCGAACTGCCACGCCTTCGCCGCTTCCGCCGACTCGATGGTCGCGCGCGCGATGAGGTAGTCGTTGAGCGAGCTGAGCATCGCACCCACGGCGATGCCGGCGAGGATCAGCCGCTCCCCTCCGACTCCACGCCGGACCGTGAGCAGGACGACGGCCGCGGCGGTCGCCAGGCCGCCGACGACGGTCGCGCCGGCGATGGAGAACGTCGTCGGACTCGCCGTCAGCAGAATCACGACCAGTCCGCCGGTCGAGGCGCCGGTGGTGAATCCGACGATGTCGGGACTGCCGAGCGGGTTGCGCGACATGCTCTGGAACACCGCGCCGGACAGGCCGAGCGCAGTGCCGACCGCCGCCGCGGCGACGACCCGTGGCACGCGCTGGTGCAGGACGATGAACCGGTCCGTCCCGGAACCGCCGCCGGTGAGCGTACGCAGGACACCGGCCAGGTCGAGATCGTAGGTCCCGGTGGTGACGGTGAGGACGGCGACGGCGAGCGTGACCGCGAGCAGGACGGCGGTCGCGAGGACGGTTCTGCGGTGCAGGGCCAGGAGGCGGCCGCCGGGAAGGGGGACGGCGGCCGTGCGTCGCCACGGTCCGGCCCCCCGCGCCTCGCGGGCGCTCACCGGACGTTCCTGCCCCGGACGACGAGCGCGAGGAGCAGTGGCGCCCCGACGAATGCCGTGACCACCCCGACCTCGATCTCGCCGGGGCGGTCGATGACGCGTCCGACGATGTCGGCGGCGAGGACGAGCGCGGGTCCGGCGACCAGCGAGCACGCGAGGACCCGACGCTGGTCGACCCCGACGAGCAGCCGCACGGCGTGCGGGACGACGAGACCGACGAACGAGATCGGGCCGGCCGCTGCGGTCGCGCCGCCGCACAGCAGGGTGATGGCGACGAAGGCGGCGGTGCGGGCCCGCGCGACGCGGGCGCCCAGAGCCGCTGCCTGCTCGTCGCCGAGGCTGAGGGCGTTGAGGGTGTGCGCGGACCCGAGTGCCAGGACCAGCCCGCCGAGCAGGAAGGGCGCGACCCAGGTCAGCACCCCGGCGTCGCGTCCGTCGAACGAGCCGATCACCCAGTACCGGTACGAGCTGAACGCCGACGTGCGGTACATGGTCACGACGCCGGTGACGGCGCTCAGGCTCGCCCCGAGCGCGACGCCGGCCAGCACCAGTCGCGTCGGGCCGGCGTGCACGTCCCGACGCTGCGCCATCGCGTAGACGAGCACGGCGGCACCCGCCGCACCGGCGAACGCGAACCAGAGATACCCCGAGACGCCGGTCACGCCGAACAGCGCGATCGCGAGGACGACCGCGAACGACGCCCCGGCGTTGACTCCGAGGATCCCGGGCTCGGCGAGCGGGTTGCGGGTGAGCGCCTGCATCACCACGCCGGCGACCGCCAGGGCGGCACCGACGACGACGGCCAGGACCGTCCGGGGCAGCCGCAGCTCGTGGACGATGATCGACGCCGCTGTCCCGTCGCGGTGGACGAGCCCTCGCCACGTCTCCGCGATGCCGAGGTCGCGCGACCCGATCGCCAAGCTGAGCACGGCCAGGCCAGCGACGACTGCGAGCCCGACAGTGACGACGAGCGCCATTCGTGCCGCCGACCTGCGGATTCGTCCAGGTGGCGAGACGGTTGCCTGAGTGCTCACTTAGGTTAGCCTAGGCTCAGTTACATGCGATTCTCCAACCGACCGGTCGTGAGCGGCCTCGGCCTCGTGCTCGCCACTCTCGCGCTGTCCGCCTGTTCCGGCGCCACCGCGGAGGACAGTCCGACCGCCACCGACGCGGCCACGGGCGCGACCCAGGACATCCGGTACACGACCCCGCGCACCATGCCCGAGGGCAAGGGCAGCGGCGAGGCCGACGGTGTGTTCCCGCGCACCGTCGTGCACTTCCAGGGCGAGACGACCCTCGATGCGGAGCCGCAGAAGATCGTCGTGATCTCCACCGGCCAGGCGGATGCGCTGCTCACGCTCGGCGTCGTGCCCACCGGCTCGACGTCCGGCGACGGCGCGGAGATGATTCCCGCCTACTTGTACGACGCGTTCCCCGACCTCGCGGACGAGCTCGACGCCGTCGTCGACGTCGGCTCCCGGTTCGCACCGGACGTCGAGACGATCGCGAACATCGCCCCGGACCTCATCGTCATGAACAACGCGGGCAAGGACGCCGAGGCGCTGTACTCCACCCTCGCGGCCGTCGCGCCGACGGTCGCGACGCAGGGGACCGGCCTGTACTGGAAGCAGGACTTCCTGCTTCTCGCCGACGCGCTCGGGCGCGCCGAGCAAGCGCAGGTCTGGCTCGACGAGTACCACGCCGACACGATCGCGTTCGGCGAGCGGGTCGAGGGCGACCCCACGGTCTCGTTCCTGCGCAAGAACGGCGATCGCACCCGGGTGTTCGGCATCGCCTCGTTCACCGGCTCGGTCGCCGAGGACGCAGGCCTGGCACGCCCGGAGAGCCAGTCCTTCTCCGACGACACCTCCGTCGACATCTCCGCGGAGCAGATCGACCAGGCGGACGCGGACTGGCTGTTCTACGCGGTGCAGGGCGGTCAGCTCTCCGAGCTCACCGACCTGCCGCTGTGGCCGACCCTCCGGGCCGTCGGGGACGAGCACGCCGTCGCCGTCGACGACGACGTCTTCTACCTCAACGTCGGCCCGACAGCGGCCCGCGGGGTCCTGGACGTCCTCGAGGACACGCTGGCGAGCTGAGGCCCCATGAGCACGGCGACGACCGGTCCTCGGCAGGGCCTCGAGGCGCGAGGGGCCACCTTGCGCTACCCGCACGGACCGACGATCACGGCGGATCTCGACCTCACCATCAGGCCGGGTGGGTTCACCGTGATCGTCGGGGCGAACGCGTGCGGGAAGTCCACCCTGCTCAAGGCGCTCGCCCGCGTCCTGGTGCCACAGGACGGGACCGTTCTTCTCGACGGAGTCGATGCCCACGCGCACCCGCCGAAGTCGTTCGCGACCCGCGTGGGGTACCTGCCACAATCCGCGATCGCCCCCGACGGCATCACCGTCGGCGAGCTCGTGGCACGCGGCAGGTACCCCCACCAGACGATGCTGCGGCAGTGGTCGGCAGCCGACCGGCGCGCGGTGGACGCGGCCCTGGACCGCACCCGGCTGGACGATCTCGTCGACCGACCGGTCGCCGCGCTGTCCGGCGGTCAGCGTCAGCGCGTGTGGATCGCGATGGCCCTCGCCCAGCAGACCGAGATCCTCCTGCTCGACGAGCCCACGACCTTCCTCGACCTCGCGCACCAGGTCGACGTGCTCGAGCTCTGCCACGAACTCAACACGGCCGGGGGGACGACGGTGGTCGCCGTGTTGCACGACCTGAACCAGGCGTGCCGGTACGCCGACGAGATCATCGTCATGAAGGGCGGTGCCGTCACGGCGATCGGCGCCCCCGACGAGGTCATCACCGCCGATGTCGTGCACGACGCGTTCGGTCTCGATGTCCGCGTCATCGAGGACCCCGTCACCGGCACCCCGCTCGTCCTGCCCCTCACCGGACCCCGCCGACGCACACCTACCGAACGGACCGCGCCGTGACCACCACCCACGCACCCGCAGCCCTCCCTGGCGGGTTCGGCTCCGACGCGCCCGACGGAGACTTCCCCCGCACCGTCACGCACTTCGGCGGCACCACCCGGCTCGATCGCTTGCCCTGGCGCGTCGCCGTGATCTCCACTGGCAACCTCGACAGCCTGGTCAGCCTCGGCATGGTCCCGACCGCCTCGACGCACAACAACAGTGGCGAGCACGTCCCCGCGTACCTGGCGACGTCCCGGCGGATCGATGACGACGCCCGGGATCAGCTGAGCAGGATGGCCGACATCGGCCTGCGGACCGCGCCCGACCTCGAGCTGTTAGCCGGGCTGGAACCCGACCTCATCATCGGCAGCTACCGGGGTGCCGGTCTGCGTCTGTACGACGAGCTGTCCGCGATCGCCCCGACGATCCTTCCCGAGGGCAAGGGCTTCAACTGGAAGCAGGACTTCCTCCTCGTCGCCGCGGCCGTCGGTCGAACCGAGCGCGCGCGCGACGTGCTCGCCGAGTACGACCGCCAGGTCCGGGCGCTACGAGCGCGGTCGGCGGCGCTCGGCGGACCTCGCGTGTCCGTCGTGCGGTTCGGGCCCGCCGGGCTCGAGACGCACGGCACGTGGTCGTTCTGCGGGTCGGTCCTCACCGACATCGGGGCGCACCGTCCGCCGTCGCAGTCCCGGCACGACAACGGCACCGTGCTGGACCTCGCCGCCCCCGACGCCGACCTGCGTGGCACCGTGGACGCGGAGCTGCTGTTCTTCACCCGGGTTCGGGTCGAGCCGGCCGAGCAGGCGTGGGCTGCTGCCGCGCAGTGCGGATGGGGGGCGCTCGACGCCGTGCGCCACGGAGCCGCACGTCAGGTCGATGCCGGGCACTGGCACGGCAACGCCGGGCCGTCGGCCGCTCTCGCCGTGCTCGATGACGTCGAGGCCGCCCTGCGCTGAGCGTGACCCGTGGCGGCAGCGGTGTGTCGGCCCGCACACCATCGCGGGCACCCTGCCCGACACCGCGCCCACGGGCGGCGTCGGAGGCGGTCATCTTGGCGAGTTCGAACACGCCGGTGCCCGCCGCGAGGAGGGCGACGACTCCGAGCACGGTCCCCTCGTGATCCACCGCGACCAGGACCGCACCACCGGTTCGACGATCGCCTCGTGCGGGTGCGAGAGCACCCGGTCGTCCTCCGGGGCGTCCGCGGCTCAGTGCGCCGCGGGCACCTCGGGCAGACCTTCCCGGTGCACCAGCTCGCGCGCCCGGCCGATCGCCGGGTCGAGCTCGTCGAACAGGTGCCCCTCCTCCTGCAGGGCCGCGATCACCCCCACCCGCCGGGTGAGCGGCAGCTGCGCGGGCCGGATGCCCTTGACCAGCACGGTGACCCCGCGCCGTTCCAGGCCGGTGACCAGCTCGGTCAGCGCCTGGGCGCCGGTGGCGTCGAGGTGGTGGACCTGGGACAGGCGCAGCACCACGACCGAGACGTCCTGGATCGAGGCCACCCGCTCCAGGACGCGTTCGGCCGCGCCGAAGAACAGCGCGCCCTCGATCCGGAACAGGGCGATCCGGGCGTCACCCGCCTGGGCCGGTGCCGGGAGCTCCTCGCGATGCACCCCGGCCGCCCGGGCCAGGGCGCGCAGGCTGAGGACCGCCGCCACGGCGATGCCGATCCCCACCGCGTAGATCAGGTCGACCGCGACGGTGATCACAGCGGTGAGCACGAACAGCAGGGCGGCCGAGCGGGTCGACCCCAGCACCGACCGCGCGGTGCGGACCGACACCATCCGGACCGCCGTGACCATCAGGACGCCCGCGAGCGCGGCGAGCGGGATGCGGGAGACGACCGACCCGGCGATCCCCATCACGGCGAGCAGGACCACGGCGTGCACGATCGCCGCCAGCCGGGTCCGGGCGCCCGAGCGGAGGTTCACCGCGGTGCGGGCGATCGCCCCGGTGGCAGGCATCCCGCCGAACAGGCCGGAGGCGATCGAGGCGAGCCCCTGGCCCACCAGCTCCCGGTCCGGGTCGAAGCCCCTCCCGGTCTGGGCGGCCGCCACACGCGCGGAGAGCAGGGACTCGATCGCCGCGAGAGCGGCCACCGTGGCCGCCGGGACCGCGAGGTCGCCCAGCACCCCGAGATCCACGGCCGGAAGGCTGGGGGCGGGCAGTCCGTGCGGCAGGGCGCCGATGGTCGCCAGGGGGAGACCCGCCAGCACGGACACGACGGTGACGACCACGATCGCGACGATCGAGCCGGGCAGACCGCGGTGGACACGCGGCGCGAGCACCATGATCGCCGCGACGGCGAGCACGGCGGCGATCGGCCACGCGGCGTCGCCCGGGCGCAGGTCGGCCAGCGCCCGGCCCGCCACCACCGCGGCGTTGCCGCCGGAGCCGGTGTCCGCGGACCCGATCGCGGTCGGGACCTGCTGCAGGAAGATGATGGTGGCGATGCCGAGGGTGAAGCCCTCGATCACCGGCCACGGGATCATCCCGACCGCACGGCCGAGCCGGAGTGCGCCCGCGAGGACGACCAGCACGCCCGCGATCAGGCACACCAGGCCCAGTGCCGCGGCGCCGGAGCGCGCGACGATCGGGGCGAGGACGACGACCATGGCGCCGGTCGGTCCGGACACCTGGACGTGCGAACCGCCGAACACGGCGGCGACCAGACCGGCGACGACCGCGGTGACCAGCCCCGCAGCGGCGCCTGCTCCCGAGCTGACCCCGAAGGCCAGGGCGAGCGGCAGCGCGACGACGCCCACGGTCACCCCGGCGAGCAGATCATGCCGCCACGACCTGCGCACCTCGGCGTAGTCGGCGGCGGAGGGCAGGAGGGAGCGCAGCCGCCCGGCGGCGCTCACCGCCGCACCGCGCTGGACGGATCGCTGGGCAGGTCGGACCGGGAGGCCGCCGTCAGGTGGTCGTGCGTGTCCTGGAGCAGGGCGGTGAGCAGGTCGCGGGCGACGCTCAGCAGATCGGCCACCTGGGGGTACCGGAGCCGGTAGAGGACGGTGCTGCCCCGTCGTTCGGACTCGACCAGCTGGTAGCGGCGCAGGACGCTCAGATGCTGCGAGAGGTGGGACGCCTCCAGACCGGTCTCCTCGATCAGGGTGGACACCGGCACCTGGTCGTCGGCGGCGAGCAGTTCCAGCACCCGGATCCGGACCGGATGCGACAGCCCCTTGAACAGGTTCGCCTTGGTCTCGTTCAGCGGGCGCTGATCCACCGGACCTCCAGATGATGAATTGATGAACTCATCATATCGTGGAGCGGGTGGCCCCGGACCGGGACCCGGGTCAGGGCAGAGCGGCGAACCGGGCGATCTCGCCACGCAGACGCTCGGCCATCTCGGCCAGTCCGGCCCCGTCCCGGCCGCCGGCCGACGCGGTCACCGCGCTCACCTGATCGTTCATCCCCGCCACCAGGGCACCGATCTGCTCGATCGTGCGTCCCGCGTCGGCGGCGGCGCCCAGGGCGGCGGTCACCTGCGCGGCGATGTCGTCCGACCGGGCAGCGGACTCGTCCGCCAGGGTCCGCACCTCGTCCGCGACCACGGCGAATCCCCGCCCGGCGTCCCCTGCCCGTGCCGCCTCGATGGCGGCGTTGAGGGCGAGCAGGCGGGTGCGGCCCGCAATCGTCTTCACCAGACCGACCGCGTCCTGGATCTGGGCCGACGTCGCCTCCAGCGATCGCACCGTGGAACGCGACCCGTCGGCGGCGTCCGCGGCGGCCCCCGCGGAGGCGGAGAGCGACGCGGCGGAGACGGCCAGCGCCTGAGCGGCCTCGGCGACCCCCGCCGCCACCAGCACCAGGCGCTCGGCGAGCTCGGTCCGCTCGGACTGCTCCCGCGCATCGCGGGTGGCGGCGTCCTCCAGTGCGGCGCGGGCGGCGTCGATGCGTGCGGCCCCGGAGCGGAACGCCCCCGGCATCCCACGGCGCAGGAACCGGCGGTGGAACCGGCCCTCACCGGCGGCGACCAGGGTCGCCTGGGACTCGCGGACATACGCGTCGACCAGATCGGCCACCCGGTTCAGGCCGGCCCGGGCGCGCGCCACCTCGGGCGGACCCGGCAGGGCGGGCAGCCGTCCCTCCAGGTCCCCGTCGGCGATCCGGGCGCAGAAGTCGGCGATCGTCGTCAGCGCGGCGCGTGTCTCCCGATCCGGGTCGAGGGTCTCCGAGGGCGCGGACCGTCTCATCGGGTGGCTCCGGCCCGCTCGTCGGCGGCCGCCAGCGACCAGACCAGCTCGTCGTACCCGGTGCCCCGTCGTTCCAACTCCACCGCGAGCGCCGCGGTCCCGGCGGCCACCGCGTCCTTGGTCCCGGCCACCGCCGCCTCCGCCGCCCTGATCCCGCGGTACAGGTCGGCCACGGTGCGGCGGGTGGCGGGCGGCACCCAGCGCCGGTTGGAGTGGAAGCCGACGATCCGTCCGTCGGTGGCCCGGGTGGGGGTGACGTGGGCGAGCACCCAGTAGTGCCCGCCGTCCGCCGCCAGGTTGACCACGTAGGCGAACAGCTCGCTCCCGGACCCGATCACGTCCCACATCAGCTGGAACACCGCCCGGGGCATGTCCGGATGCCGGATCAGGTTGTGCGGGCTGCCGAGGATCCGGTCCTCGGGGTAGCCCGCGACGCGGACGAAGACCTCGTTCGCGTAGGTGATGACTCCGCGCCGGTCGGTCTTGGAGACGATGATCTCCTCCGGCCCGAAGTCGCGTTCGACCCCGGTGGGGACGATGCCGCGCGGGCCGCGCTGGGGTGACGACATGCCAGGGAGCATCGGCGCTGGTCACCGTGACGATGAGCCGATCCGCGCCGCTCGATCCGGCCGAGGGGGCGGAGGGCGGGTGCTGGCACCTGTGCCCGCCCCGGACGAGAGGTCGAAGGTCCCGTTCTCACCCGACGAACAGGCAGAACGGGTGGCCGGCCGGATCGGCGTAGACCCGGAGCGCCTCCTGCGGGTCGTCCGAGCGGTCGAGGAGCAGCCGGGCGCCCAGGTCGATCGCGCGCTGCCCGTGCCGATCCAGCTCGTCGGCATCCGTGACGGTGATGTCCAGATGCAGCTGCTGGGGCACGTCGGTGCCGGGCCAGGTGGTGGCCGGGAGCTCCGGCACGTACTGGAACGCGAGCGGGAAGGCGCCGGTCAGCACCAGCCAGTCCGCGCCGTGCGGATCCGGCTGCCCGGCGGCGGGGGGCTCGTCGCCGGGGCGGTAGTCCAGGCCGAGCAGCTCCCGGTAGAACTCGGCCAGGGCGCGCGGGTCGGTGGTGTCCAGGACGGTCTGCACCACGGTGGGATACGTCGATTCGGCCATGACCAGGCTCTCCGCTCGGGACCCCGTCCGCGGCGGACGGGGCCTGGACGCCCATGGTCGCGCGGATGCACCCGGCGGGCGCGGCGAAGCCCGGGACCATTCCGCGCGGAGCGCATCCGCAGCGGCGGTAGAGTGCATGAACGCACGCCATCCCCTCCCGTTCGCCGCACCGGCGCGCGGGCAGAACCGACGGGAGCACCCACAGGTGACCACCCCCCGCCCCGCTGCGGTCGTGGTCCTCGCCGCAGGCGAGGGCACAAGGATGAAGTCGTCCACCCCCAAGGTCCTGCACACCCTCGCGGGCCGGAGCATGCTCGGGCACGCGCTGGTCGCGGCCGGGTCGCTGGAGCCGGTCCGCACCGCGGTCGTGGTCCGGCACGAGCGTGACCGGGTCGCGGAGCACGCCCGCTCGCTGGACTCCGCGGTCCTGATCGCCGACCAGGACGAGATCCCGGGCACCGGTCGCGCCGTGCAGTGCGCGCTCTCCGTGCTGGACTCCGCGGCCCAGGCCGACGCCGCCTCCCGCGAGGACGGTCCGGGCGAGCCCGGGTCGGCCGCCGGGGTGCTGGTCGAGGGGCCGGTCGTGGTCCTCGCCGGCGACATCCCGCTGCTGGACGGCGAGACCCTGGCCGAGCTGCTGGCCGCGCACGCCGCGGACGGCAACGCGGTCACGGTGCTCACCACGGAGGTGCCGGAGCCGACCGGGTACGGCCGGATCATCCGCGGCGCCGACGGTGACGTCGAGTCGATCGTGGAGGAGAAGGACGCCTCGGCCGAACAGCGTGCCGTGCAGGAGATCAACTCCTCGGTGTACGTCTTCGACGCGGCCGTGCTGCGGGGCGCCTTCGGCCGACTGGGCCGGGACAACGCGCAGGGCGAGGTCTACCTGACCGACGTGATCGCGATCGCGCGCACCGACGGCGGCCGGGTCCGCGCGCTGCGCACCGACGACCCGGTGCTGGTCGAGGGCGTGAACGACCGTGCCCAGCTGGCGGTGCTCCGCGCCGAGCTGAACCGGCGCATCCTGGACGACTGGATGCGCGCGGGCGTGACGATCGTCGACCCGTCGACCACCTGGATCGACGTGGACGTGGAGCTGGCGCGGGACGTCACCCTGCTGCCGGGCACCCAGCTGCACGGCGCGACCAGCGTCGGCGAGGGATCCACCATCGGGCCGGACACCACGCTGACCGACGTCGAGGTGCACGACCGGGCGACGATCATCCGGACCCACGGATCGCTGGCCGTGATCGGCGAGGACGCCCTGGTCGGCCCGTTCGCCTATCTGCGTCCGGGCACCGTGCTCGGTGAGCGCGGCAAGATCGGCACGTTCGTCGAGACCAAGAACGCCGAGATCGGTGCCGGGTCCAAGGTGCCGCACCTGTCCTACGTCGGGGACGCCACGATCGGTGTGGAGACGAACATCGGCGCGGCCAGCGTGTTCGTGAACTACGACGGCGTGCGCAAGCACCGAACGACCATCGGCTCCTACGCCCGGACCGGCTCGGACAACATGTTCGTCGCTCCGGTCACGGTCGGCGACGGCGCCTACACCGGTGCGGGGTCGGTCATCCGGCACGACGTGCCCTCCGGCGCCCTCGCGGTCAGCGCGGGCTCGCAGCGCAACATCGAGGGCTGGGTGGTGCGCAACCGTGCGGGCACCCCGGCCGCCGACGCCGCCGCGGCAGCGGTCGACCCGGACGCCGGTCTGTCCCCGCAGGCGCGCGCCGAACGTGAGCGCGCCGGTCAGGCCGCCGGCACCCAGGCGCCGACGCCACCGCCGGATCTGCCGCAGCACAGCCCGAAGCAGCACGACACCGCCACGGAGGACAACGCACGATGACTGGGTCGATCGAGCAGGCCGAGGAGAAGCGCCTCGTCCTGGTCTCCGGGCGGGCACACCCCGACCTGGCCACCGCCGTCGCGGAGAGCCTCGACACCGAGCTGCTCCCCACCACCGCCTACGACTTCGCCAACGGCGAGATCTACGTGCGGTTCGCCGAGTCGGTGCGTGGCGCGGACGTGTTCGCGCTGCAGAGCCACGCCGCGTCGATCAACCAGTGGGTGATGGAGCACCTGTTGATGGTGGACGCGCTCAAGCGGGCGTCGGCCAAGACCATCACGGTGATCGCGCCGTTCTACGGCTACGCCCGGCAGGACAAGAAGCACCGCGGCCGCGAGCCGATCTCGGCCCGGCTGATGGCGGACCTGTTCAAGACCGCCGGTGCCGACCGTCTGATGAGCGTCGACCTGCACGCCGCGCAGATCCAGGGCTTCTTCGACGGCCCGGTGGACCACCTGTGGGCGATGCCGATCCTCACCGACTACGTGCGGAGCCGGGTCGACGTGCAGAACGTCACCGTGGTGTCCCCGGACGCCGGCCGGATCCGGGTGGCGGAGCTCTGGGCGCAGAAGCTCGGCGGCGGGCCGCTGGCCTTCGTGCACAAGTCGCGCGACATCAACCAGCCGAACAAGACCGTGGCGAACCGTGTGGTCGGCGACGTCGAGGGCCGCACCTGCGTGCTGGTCGACGACCTGATCGACACCGCGGGCACCATCACCGGCGCGGTCCGGGTGCTGCTGGACGCGGGTGCCAAGGACGTCATCGTCGCGGCGACCCACGGTGTGCTCTCCGACCCCGCCGCCGACCGCCTGCAGCAGTGCGGTGCTCGGGAGGTCATCGTCACCGACACGCTGCCGATCCCGGAGGAGCACCGGTTCCCGAAGCTGACGGTGCTGTCGATCGCCCCGCTGCTCGGGCGGGCGATCCGGGAGGTCTTCGACGACGGGTCGGTGACCTCGCTGTTCGACGGCCGCGCCTGAGCGGACTCCCCGGCGCCCCGTCCTCCGTGCGGAGGGCGGGGCGTCGTCGGTTTCCGCACCGGGGGTCCGAGCGGGTAAGATCGGCAAGTTGCCTCGGCGAGGGACGTCGGACGGGAACGGTCTTCGGGCCCGACCTGCCGCTCCGTGATCGACAGGGTGGATGCCTCCGCGTGCCCGTCTGTCGTGCCGCGTCGAGGCCACGTCGCCTTCGCCACCCCCGTACGCACAGGAGTCACCATGTCTGAGGTCAAGCTCGTCGCCACCACCCGTACCGAGTTCGGCAAGGGCGCCGCCCGTCGCCTGCGCCGGGCCAACCAGATCCCCGCGGTGCTCTACGGCCACGGGACCGACCCGGTGCACGTGTCCCTGCCGGGCCACGCCACCATGATGTCGCTGAAGCAGGCCAACGCCCTGTTCACCATCGAGCTCGACGGCAAGGACACCCTGGCCATCGCCAAGGACGTGCAGCGCGACCCGGTCCGCCAGGTCATCGAGCACGTCGACCTGCTGATCGTCCGCAAGGGTGAGAAGGTCTCGGTCGAGGTCCCGGTCACCATCGTCGGTGAGTCCGCCCCCGGCACGATCCACATCGTGGAGACCCAGAACGTCGAACTCGAGGCCGAGGCGACCCACCTGCCGCAGCACGTGGAGGTCGACATCGAGGGACTGGAGGCCGGTGCCGCGATCACCGCCGCCCAGCTGACCCTGCCCCAGGGCACCGCGCTGCTGACCGACGGCGAGATCGTCATGGTCGCCATCGCCGTGCCGCGTGCGACCGCCGCCGACGAGGAGGCCGACGCCGCTGCTGCCGAGGCTGCCGAGGCCGCCGCGGAGTGACCTCCACCGGCGTGCGCTGAGCGCGCCGACCACGCCGAGACGCCCGGTACCGTGCAGGTGCCGGGCGTCCGGCATGTCCGGACCCACCCAGAAGGAGAACGATGAGCGAGGGCCGTTGGCTGGTGGTCGGGCTGGGCAACCCCGGACCGCAGTACGCCGGGAACCGGCACAACGTCGGGCAGATGGTGCTGGACGAGCTGGCGCGGCGCGCGTCGACCCCGTTCTCCACCCGGGGCGGCGGGCTGCTGTCCCGTCGACCGCAGGCGGCCACCGCGGAGGTCCGGATCGGCACGCTGCCGGGTGGGGCGCCCGGGCCGCGGGCGGTGCTGGCGAAGCCGGGCACCTACATGAACACCTCGGGCGGTCCGGTCTCCGGGCTGGCGCAGTACTACGACATCCCCGCGGAGCGGGTGGTCATGGTCCACGACGAGCTGGACATCCCGTTCGGTGCGGTGCGGCTCAAGCGGGGTGGCGGTGAGGGTGGGCACAACGGTCTGCGGGACACCACCAAGGCGCTGGGCACCAAGGACTACCTGCGGGTGCGGGTCGGGGTGGGGCGGCCGCCGGGGCGTCAGGACGCGGCTGACTTCGTGCTGAAGGACTTCGGCGGGAGCGAGCGCAAGGAGCTGCCGTTCCTGCTCGACGACGCGGCGGACGCGGTCGAACTCCTGATCACCGAAGGGCTGGAGAAGGCCCAGCTGCGTTTCCACACCAAGGGCGTCTGACACCGACTCACCCATACGGGTGCGAACGGGGTGAAAACGGACAGATAGGGCGGACTAGGACAAACCCACTGATATAGCCTCACGAGCGTCACCGAGGCACAGGGGGACCCATGAGTCTGCTCGACGATCAGGACGTACCGCGCACCGAGCGCGGCGCCGCTGACCCCTCCGCCCGGTTCACCGCGGTGGAGACCCCGCCGGAGGGCGTCACGGTCCACGCCGACGACGCCGCGGAGCGTCGCCGCTCCACCCGCGGACCGCGTCTGTCCTGGGCGTCCGACAAGCCGTTCCACACGCCGTTGCCCGGCACCGAGGCCTCCGACTGGCGCAGCCAGCACGCGAGCTACCAGGCCGAGACGCTGGCCCGCGATCTGGTGCTGGCGACCGGCATCCCCACCCTGCTGCTGTTCCTCCTGCACGGGGTGAGCCTGCTCCAGCTCAGCTGGGGCCTGATGATCGGCGTGCTGTTCGTCGCGATGACCGCCGTCGAGCGCGGGTACGAGCGTCAGGTGATCGGCGACGGCCATCTGGAGTTCGAGGCCGTGATCCGCGGCGGTGTGCTGAGCGCCGCCGGTCTGGCCCTGCTCGCGGTCGGCGCCGACGTCGAGGTGCCGCGCACCATCGTGTTCGCCGCGCTGCCGCTGGTGGTGGTGGTGCTGATCGCGGCGCGGCACGTGGCACGCCGATCCCTGCACAAGCGCCGGGCGGCGGGCGAGTCGATGCGGCGGACCCTCGTGGTCGGCGACGCGTCCTCGATCACCGGTGTGGTGCAGGACCTGCGGGGCCTGCCGCAGCACGGGTACCAGATCGCCGGGGTCTGCGTGCCGTCCTTCGACGGCCCGATGCCGGGACTCGGTGTCCCGGTCCTGGGCACGGTGTCCGACGTGGTGCAGGTGGCGGTCGACGGCCGGTTCGACGTGGTGATCGTGACCGGTTCCGAGCTGTCCGGGCAGGCGCTGCGCCGACTGTCCTGGGCGCTGCAGCGGACCCGGACCGAGCTCGTCGTCGCGCCGGGGATCGTGGAGGTCTTCGGACCGCGGGTCAGCCTGGAGCCGACCGCCGGGCTGTCGCTGATCCACGTGAACGCCGCGGAGTCCCGCCGGTCCCGGATCGTCTACAAGCGTGTCTTCGACACCACGGCGGCGGTGGGGGGTCTGCTCGTGCTCGCCCCGGTGCTGGCCGTGGTCGCGCTCGCGGTGAAGGTCACCAGCCCCGGACCGGTGCTGTTCAAGCAGACCCGGGTCGGCAAGGAGGGCCGGGAGTTCTCCATGCTGAAGTTCCGCAGCATGGTGGTCGACGCGGAGAAGAGACTGGCCGAGCTCCAGGACGCGAACCAGGCGGACGGCCCGCTGTTCAAGCTGGACCACGACCCGCGGATCACCCGGATCGGGCACTTCCTGCGGCGGCACTCGCTGGACGAACTGCCCCAGCTGTTCAACGTGGTGCGCGGCGACATGGCGCTGGTCGGCCCGCGTCCGCCGCTCCCGCACGAGGTGGTGCAGTACCGCGAGTCCGCCCGTCGTCGGCTGCTGGTGAAGCCGGGACTGACCGGGCTGTGGCAGATCAGCGGCCGTGCCGACCTCCCCTGGGAGGAGGCGGTGAAACTGGACCTGCGCTACGTGGAGAACTGGTCGATCGCCTTCGACCTGATGATCCTGTGGCGGACCCTCGGTGTGGTGGTGGGCGGACATGGCGGCCGCTGAGATCGCGCTCGCCCATGACTACGCCACCCAGCGGGGTGGCGCCGAGCGGGTGGCGCTGATGATGGCCGAGGCCTTCCCCGGTGCGCCGATGTACACCACGCTGCACCACCCGGCGGGCACCTTCCCGGAGTTCGGCGCGCTGGACCTGCGGACCTCCCGGCTGAACCGGATCGGCCCGCTGCGCCGCTCGCACCGACTGGCGCTGCCGCTGCTGGCCGGCGCGGTGGCCCGCACCCCGATCGACGCCGAGCTGGTGCTGGCCTCCTCCACCGGCTGGGCGCACGGTTTTCCGGTGACCGGTCGCAAGGTGGTCTACTGCCACGCTCCGGCCCGGTGGCTGTACCAGGGTGACCGGTACCTCGGGCGGGACGGCGGGCTCACGCGGTGGGCGACGGCTCGCGTCCTCGGTGCGCTGACCCCGCGACTGCGGGCCTGGGACCAGCGGGCGGCGCACACCGCCGACCGGTACCTGGCGAACTCCACGGTGACCGCCCGCGCGGTCCGGGAGGTGTACGGCATCGACGCCGAGGTGGTGCCGCCGCCGCCGGCCATGCTGCCCGACGGTCCGGAGCTGCCGGTCGAGGGCGTCGAGCCGGGGTTCCTGCTCTGCGTCGCCCGACTGCTGCCGTACAAGAACGTCGACGTGATCGTCGAGGCGGTGCGCCGCAGCCCGGGTCTGCGCCTGGTGGTCGTCGGTGACGGACCGGAGCGCGCCGCGTTGGCGCAGCGGGTCGGCGACCTGCCCCGGGTGGTGCTGGCCGGCCGGGTCGACGACGCCCGGCTGCGCTGGCTGTACCGGCACTGCACCGCGCTGGTCGCCGCCTCCTACGAGGACTACGGCCTGTCACCGCTGGAGGCCGCCGCCTTCGGCCGCCCGTCGGTGGTGCTGCACGACGGTGGCTACCTGGACACGGTCCGGGGCGGGCTCACCGGTGAGTTCTTCGACGCGCCGGCCGCCGAGGACGTCGCCGCCGCGATCGACCGCGCCCTGGCCCGCGCCTGGGACGCCGACCTGCTCCGCGCCCATGCCGAGTCCTTCGGCCTGCCCCGGTTCGTCGCCCGGCTGCGCGCCGTGGCCGACGCCGAGCTCGGCCGTACCCCCTCCGTCCCCGCCGTCGTCGCGTCGTCGGCCCCCGTTCCCACCGAGGAGACCCGATGACCCTGCAGGAGATGCTCCGGACCGTGTGGTTCGGCAAGTGGTTGGTCCTGGTGTCGTTGGTGGCCGCGGTCGCCGGCGCCTGGTTCTACGTCTCCGGCCAGGAGCCGCAGTACGCGGCCGAGGCCACCGTCCAGATCGTCGACGCCGAGACGCTGGCCGCCGCCGGGGTCCGGATCGAGTCCGACCCCAGCCTGGTGACCTCCGACGACGTCGCGGCCGCGGCCGCCGAGGAGCTCGGTGCGGGCGTGACCGCCGATGCGCTGGCCGGGGGGACGAGCGCGCAGTACGTCGCCGACAACCCGAACAACGTCGTGGTCGACGTCACCGGCACCGACCCGGAGGCGACCGTCGCCGCCGCCAACGCGATGGCGAGTGCCTACGTGGCCGCGTTGCAGGGACAGTTCGACGACGACCTGACCGGGATCAAGCAGCGACTGGACGCGCTGGCCGCGACCATCGACGAGCAGCAGAAGGCGATCACCAGCGCCCGGGCCGCGAGCGCCGCCGCCTCGGGCACCTCGGGCAACGACCCGGTGGACGGTCTGCTGGAGGCGCAGTACTCGGCGAGCATGGAGCAGTACCAGACGCTGGCCGCCCAGCAGGCGCAGGCCACCGTGCTGGCGAACCCGGCAGGTGTGCTGCAGAACGCGGTCAGCGCCCAGCTGGTCAGCCTGCCGGTCTCCCTGGTCTACGCGATCGCCGTGCTGGCCGGTCTGCTGGTCGGCATCGCGCTGGCCGTGCTGCGCCGCGGTCTGGACACCCGGGTGCGCACCGCCGGTGCCGCCCGGCGGGCCGCCTCCGCGCCGGTGCTGGCCCGCCTGTCCGGCACCACCGACGCGCTGAAGACCTGGGAGTCCGAGTCGGTGCTGCCGGTCGCCACCCGCGAGGCCACCGCCTACACCCGTTCGGTCCGTGAGCTGCGGACCGCGCTGCAGGCGGCGGTGGAGAACGAGTCCGGCAGTGCTGTGATCGTGGTGACCTCCGCCGACCTGGAGACCCCGAGGTCCTTCGTCGCGGCGAACCTGGCGGCGTCCTGGGCGCTGTCCGGCCGCAGCGTCGTGGTGCTCTCCGGCGATCTGCGCCAGCCCCGGCTGAACGCGCTGCTGCCGGTCTCCGAGGAGGGCACGGTCTCCGAGGCGGTCGCCGCGGCCGGCGCCGAGGCCACCGCCACCCCGCACCTGGCCGTGCACCCCGCCCTGCGCACCGAGCTCGATCCGGCCGACTTCCTGGCCAGCGACCAGGTGCGCAGCTTGATCTCCCGGCTCCGTGCCGCCGCCGACGTGGTGATCATCGACGCCCCGCCGATGCTGGTCGCCGCGGACGCCACCATCCTGGGCGGGCACGCGGACGGGGTGCTGCTGGCCGCGACCATCGGCCACACCCGGATCGGCTCGGTCGAGGAGTCCTCGGACCGGCTGCGCGCGGCCAACGCCCGGCTGCTCGGTCTGAGCCTGGACGGCGCCGCCGGTCGGGAGATCGGGTACGAGGCCAGCTACGCCTTCGCCGGTGCGGAGAGCGCGGACACCGATCCGGCACGGGACCCGGACTCGACCTCGGAGGACGCGGGGGACGCGGAGTCCGCCGCGCCGGCCGACCGGGTCGCCACCACCGCGGAGTCCACCGCCTCCGCGACCACCGCGGGCCAGTCCCAGCGTGCGCAGGACGTCAAGCACGCCGGGCACGCCAAGCCCGAGTCCGACGACTCCGAGGACGAGGAGCCGTCGTCCGAGGCGGAGGAGACCACCGAGTCCGCCGAGCCCGTGCCCGCCGGTCCCCGTGGCGGTCGCGGCCGTCCGGCGAGCTACTTCGCCGCCCGGTCGTGACCCCGGTCCGGGTGGTGGTGCTGGACCACACCGCCCAGACCGGCGGGGCCGAGCTGGCCCTGCTGCGCACGGTCGCGGCGTTGGACCCGGCTCTGGTGGATGTGACGGTCCTGCTGTTCGCGGACGGCCCGCTGGTCGACCGGCTGCGGTCGGTGGGCGCGCGGGTGCAGGTGCTGACGCTGGACCCGCGGGTCGCGGGCACGGACCGGCACTCGCTCGGACGGCTGAGCGCGCTGCGCACGGTGCCGTTCGTGGCCCGGCTGGCCCGGGAGCTGCGCGCCCTGGCGCCGGACGTCGTGCACACGACGTCGCTCAAGGCGGATCTGATCGGCCTGCTCGCCGGGCGGCTGGTACGCCGACCGGTGGTCTGGCACGTGCACGACCGGATCGCGACGGACTACCTGCCCGGCCCGGTGGCGCGGGTGATCCGGCTGCTGGCGCGGCACGCGGCGGCCGAGGTGGTGGTGAACTCCCGGGCGACCGCGGACACCCTGCTGCCGCTGCCGCGGTGGACCCTGGCGCACCCCGGTCTGGCGCCGGAGCAGATCGGGCCGGACCCGATCGACCGGGTCCGGCCGCCGGAGCCCGTGGTCGGGATCGTCGGACGGATCAGTCCCACCAAGGGCCAGCTGGAGTTCCTCGCGGCGGCCGAGCTGCTGGCGGACCGGTTCCCCGCGCTGCGGTTCCGGGTGATCGGGGACGCGCTGTTCGCCGAGCAGGAGTACGCCGACCGGGTCCGGTCCGCCGCCGCGCGGCCCGCGCTGTCCGGCCGGGTGGAGTTCACCGGCTGGGTGGCCGATCCCGGTGCCGAGCTGGACCGGCTGACCGTGATGGTGCACGCCTCACCGACCCCGGAGCCGTTCGGGCAGGTGGTGGCGGAGGCGATGGCCCGTGGTGTGCCGGTGGTGGCCACGGCGGGCGGCGGCGTGGACGAGATCGTGCGCCCGGTGGGCGAGGAGCCCCGGGGCGAGCTGGTGGCGGCCGGGGACGTCGCCGGTCTCACCGAGGCGATCGCCCGGGCGCTGACCGACCCGGACACCGCCGCCTCCCGTGCCCGGCAGGCCTGGTTCGGGGTGCGGCGGGACTACCCGGTCGAGCGGACCGCCGCGATCCTCACCGCGGTGTGGCAGCGGCACGCACGCGGGTCAGCACCTGCTGCATCTGCCGCACCCGGTCCGACCAGGTGGGCACCTCGGCCGGTGTCCCCGGGGCCGGCGGAGCGCTGAGCACCCGGAGCACCGCCTCCGGCAGCTGCTGCGGGGACGCCGTCACCACCCGGTCGGCGGGCTGGTCGCGGAAGCCGGCCACCGGTGTGCTCACGATCGGCCGGTTCACCGCCAGGTACTCGTAGAGCTTGATCGGGTCCAGCGAGTCGGTGAAGTCGTCCACCCGGTGCGGCACCACCAGGGCGGCGGCGTGCTGCAGATACGCGGGCACCACCGCGGCCGGACGGGCGCCCAGCACCACGGCGCCGGCCGCCTCCAGGCGGGTCAGGTCCAGGGGGTCGAGCAGCGGCGGACCGACCAGCACCAGGTGCGCCCCGGCCCCGCGCAGCGCGGTGGCCAGTCGCAGGCAGGCGTCCACGTCCAAGCGGTCCGGGTGCAGGGTGCCGACGTAGAGCGCGTAGTCCCCGGTGGGCAGGTCTCCGGGCCGGACCGCGGGGGTGCGGTAGGCGGGGACGTCGACCGCGTTGGTCACCAGGGTGACGGCGCGGCCGATGTCGCTGCCCTTGCTGCGGGCCAGCGCGGGAGAGCAGACCACCACCTCGTCGCAGTCGGCGAGCAGCAGGTCCTCGTTCTCCCGGGTCCGCCGATGCTCGGCCGGTTCCCGCTCGGCGCGCAGCCAGTCGTCGGTGATGTCGTAGAGCGACCGCCAACCGGTGGCGCGCAGCACCCCGGCGCCGTCCGGGTCGTTCACCCAGAGCACCGGGTCGGGCATGCCCAGCCGGCGGGCCACCCGGGCCACGCGTGCGGCCCGGCGACGGTCGGCGCCGGGCGCGAGCCGGCGGGGCAGCCACTTGGTCGGGCGGTAGGCCCAGGCCCGGCCCGCGGGAGCACCGTCGTGCTCGGTGAGGGCACGCAGCCGCCGGGCGAGGGTCAGGGGTGCGCCGCGCCGTAGGTCGTGCACGTGGTCCACCGGGGGCTCGACGAACAGCACGTGCAGTCCGGGGTCGTCCCGCAGCAGACCGGCGATCAGGTGCTGGTTCCGGCGCCAGACCTCGTCCCACGGTTCCAGCGACATCACCACCAGGTCCTGGCGCACCGGCGTGGTCAGCAGGCTCATCGACGGACCTCCGCGTACACCGCGGCCACCGCGTCGGCGTGGCCGGAGAGGTCGAAGCGCTCCTGCTGCGCGGCCCGCAGGGCGGCTCCGTAGGCCGCGCGCCGGGCCGGATCGTCGGCGAGGGCGGCCAGCATCCGGCCGGCCGTGGCCAGGTCGTCCGCGGGCACCAGGACGGCGCCGGGCACGCTGCCGACCGTCTCAGTGTGACCGCCGCCGGACCCCGCCACCACCGGCACGCCGTGCGCCATCGCCTCGACCACGGACAGGCCGTAGGGCTCGTCCGGACGGGGAGCGAACAGGATCCCGGCCCGGCTCAACAGGGCGCCGACGTCGGAGCGGGCGCCCAGGAACCGCACGCTGTCCCCGACGCCCAGTCGACGGGCCATCGTCTCCAGCTCGGGGCGCAGGGCGCCGGTCCCGGCGATCTGCAGCGTCCAGCCGCGCGAGCCCAGCCCGGACGCGGCCCAGATCCGCAGCCCGAGGTCAGTGCGCTTCTCCGCCTCCAGCCGCTGGGCGATCAGCACGACCTGCTCCCGGGCGACGCCCGACTCCGGGACGGCGGGCACCCCGGGGTGCGCGACCACGCTCGCCCCCTCGACCCGCTCGGCCACGAAGGAGCTGATCGCCACCTGCGCGGCGATCCGGGCGGTCAGGAACCGGCCGACCGTGCGGGCGGGCAGCGAGGAGCCGCGACGCTCCGCGAAGTGCCGGGTCGCGACGACGGGCGCCCGACCGGCCAGCACGGCGGCCAGTTCCGCGGCGGTCATGTGGGCGTGCACCACCCCGGGCGTGAGCCCGCGCAGACCGCTCCGGGCCTGCCGCCAGGTCGCCGCGGGATGCCAGCCCACCCCGGTCCCGGCCAGCTCGGCCGGCATCCGGGCCGGGTCCCCGCCGAACACCAGCACCCGGGCGCCGCGCTGGTCCTGCACCCGGGCCAGGGTGCTGACATAGCGCTCGACGCCGGCGAACTCCTCGGTGCACACCACGTGCACCACATCGGGGGCGGTCATGGGTCGATCCTCGGGGTCAGGGCGAAGCCGCGATGGTCGTGGTCGTCCTCGTCCAGACGGCGCAGCCGGACGTGCTCCTGCGCTCCCAGGCAGATCCCGGCGAGCACGAACGGGATGGACACCTGCGCGGCCACCCAGAACAGGTCGAACTGCCCCTGGACGAATCGCATCAGCACCAGGACGAACGCCAGCGTGCCGAACCGGGAGTCCACCCGCCACAGGATCACCAGCATGACCAGGAACATCAGCAGGAAGCCGATCAGGCCCACCAGTCCGCCGGAGGACAGCATCTCGAACTCGGCGTTCGGCGGCTGGAACTGCTCGGAGAACCGGTCGGTGTACCACCAGCGCAGCCCGGCGCCGAACACCGGGTACTGCTCCCAGATCCGCAGCGACTGCCCGAACCAGATCAGCCTCTGGTAGGCCGAGTTGTACTGGTCGCCGGACTCCAGCTGGTCCTGCACCAGGAAGGCCACCACGACGGCGGCGGCGGCCACGGCGAGCAGGACCACCTTGGACCGGCGGCGGCTCGGGTCCGGCCGCAGCGCGATCACGGTCACCGCCACCGCCAGGCCGATCAGCGCCTGCCGGGACTGGGAGACCAGGATCCCGGACAGGAAGAACGCGAACAGGCCCAGGCAGAGCAGGTTGTTCATCCGCAGCCAGCGCGGCCGGGCGTAGACCACCACCGCCGCGAAGGCGAGCACGCAGCCGATGAAGTTCTTGTGCATCAGGAACGGCTCGTTCAGGTAGACCGCGCCGGTGTTGCCGGCGGCGAGGTTCATCGCGAACTGGGCCAGCGCGGCCACCGTCACCACGGCGCTGCCGGCCAGGTAGAGCGCCACCGCCGTCCGGGCCCGGCCCGCGGCGCCGATCGCCCAGCCGACCAGCAGCGCGCCGCCGACCAGCAGCCAGGAGTGCAGCCACTCCACCGCGTTGGCGACGTACGGGTTCGCGATCACGGTGAACAGCACGGTGGCCTGGTAGAACGCGTTGACCCAGAGCAGGTTGCGCATCGGCCGGCTGAGCGGGCGACGGGCGAACAGCAGGGCGGGCCAGAACGCCGCGAACAGCACGAAGTCCGAGACCGACAGCGTGCCGCCGACCCGGTTGACCAGCAGCAGCGCGGGCATGGCCAGCACCGGCAAAGCGATCGGCTCCCGCAGGGTCAGGGCGACCACCAGCAGCGCAGCACCCAGCCCCAGGGTGTACCAGGGCGTGATCGAGGTGGTGAGGACCAGGATGACGCCGATCATCGCCAGTCCCACGGCCAGGGCGATCCGCATCGGGACGGTGGGCTGGGGGAGGCGGTCGCGGCGCGGACGCGGGGCGGTCCCGTCGGGCGCGGCGGTCTCGACGGGAGTGGCGGCGTGGTCGGACACCGGGGTCGTCGTGGCGTCGGAGGGGCGGGCGGGGCTCACGCGGCGTCCTCCCGGTCCGGGCCGGTGTCGTCACGGTCGGGCCGTGCTCCCTCACGGTCGGGTCGCGCGCCTTCGCGGTCGGGTCGTGCTCCCTCGCGCTGGGGTCCTGCTCCCTCGTGCTCGGGCGTGGAATCCGTGTGGTCGGGACCGCGGCCGTGCCGGTCCCCGGGACTCCGGAGCGGGCCGGGCGGCAGCGGGGGCAACGTCGACGACCGGGGTGCTCGCGGGTCGCCCAGTGCCGCCTCGGCCCGCAACGGCCCGCGCAGGTACAGCCGCAGCCGCACCCGCGCCGACCGACCGGTCTCGCCGGGGAAGGGCGCCCGGGCCAGCGCGCCCGCCAGCACGCCGATCCGGGCGAGCTGCCAGCCGACCGCGCCGTGATGGGCGCGCAGGTAGCGCTCCTGGGCGCCGTGGAAGAAGGTCTCCCGGCGCAGCGGGTCGGTGCTGGTGCCGGCGCCGGTGTGCTGGGCGGGTGCGCCGTCGGACACCGCCACCGACCAGCCCGCGTCGTGCGCGCGGCGCTGCCAGTCGGTCTCCTCCGAGTAGAGGAAGAAGGACTCGTCGAACCCGCCGACCTCGGCCAGGGCCGCCGCGCGCAGCAGCAGCACCGACCCGATCACGAACCCGTCGTCGGTGTCCGGCAGGCCCAGGCCCACCGCCTGCCGCCACACGCCGCCCGGGGTCGGGAACGGCCAGCGCACCCGGGACGGATCGCCGTGGTCGTCCACCTGCTCCGGTCCCACCGCGCCGATCCGGGGCCCGGCGTGCAGGCGGGCGGTCAGCGCGCGGACGCCGGCCAGATCGATCCGGGCGTCCGGGTTGAGCAGCAGGATGTCGGCGCCCAGGCGCAGCCGGTCGGCCAGGGCGCGGTTGATCGCGGTGCCGAAGCCGAGGTTCGCGCCGGGGTCGAGGTAGCGGACCCCGGCGTCCCGGGCGACGGCGCGGACGGCCGGGTCGCCGGAGTTGTCCACCACCGTGATCGGGAGGTGCCCGGCCAGCGGGGCCAGCGCGTCGGCGAGCGGGCCGGGGGAGCCGTAGGCCACCACGACCACCTCGGGGTCGAGGACCCGGTCGGGTGCGGGCGTCGACGCGGCGAGGGCCGGAACGTTCCCCCGCGCCAGCGCGTACAGCTCCCGGTACTCCTCGGCGATCGCCGCCCAGGTGTACCGCCGCGCGCGTTCCCGGCCGTCGGCCGTCAGCCGAGCCGCCAGCCCGTCCTCGTCCCGGACCCGGCGCAGCGCACGGGTCAGTGCCGGCATGTCGCCCGGGGGCACGACCAGCCCGGCGTCGCCGACCACCTCGGGCAGTGCGCCGCTGTCGGAGACCACCACCGGCACGCCGAGCGCCATCGCCTCCACCGCGACCCGGCCGAACTGCTCCAGCCAACCCGGTGCGGCGACCGACGGCACGGCCAAGACGTCCAGCGAGCGGTAGAACGCGTTCAGGTCGTCGCCGGACAGCGAGCCCCGGAACGCGACCCGGCCCGCGAGGTCCGGCCGGTCGGCGCGCATGCGGAGCTCGGCGGCCTGCGGGCCGTCACCGGCGAGGACGAGGTCGAGCCCCGGGTCGGCGGCCACCGCGTCCATCAGGGTGGCGATGCCCTTGTGCGGGGCCAGGAACCGGCCCGCGTAGCCGACCCGGAATCTGCCGGACGTGGTCGGAGCTGCCGGCGTCCCGGCTCCCGGCGTTCCGGCTTCGGGCGTGACAGTTCCGGGCGTCCCGGTGCCGGACTCCTCGGTCCCGGGCAGCTCGACCCCCAGGCCGATCACCCGCGCCGGAGCCGTCAGGCCCTTGCCGCGCAGGATCCGGGCCGCCTCGGCGTTGCACACGCTGACCGCCCCGGCGCCTCGCAGGGCCCGGCGCTCCCACCAGCGGAACGGCACCGGGTACCGCTTGGCCAGGTTCTGCGCGGAGTAGAGCACGTAGGGGGTGCGGACCCGGCGCAGCGCGCGCAGCAGCAGCACCTCGGCGGTGGCCAGGGCGGAGGGCTCCTCGTGCAGGTCGATCACGTCCCACGATCGCCCGAGGGCGCGCCAGATCGGCCGGGGGTCGTAGAGGAACAGCTGCGGGTGGGTGCCCAGCGTGCGCACGCCGATCACGTCCTCGCCGGGCTCCGGCTCCAGGTCGACCGGGCGGCCGCCCTCGGGCCAGCGCCGGGCGCTGAGCAGTTGCACGGTGCTGCCGTCCGCGCGCAGGGCGTGCTCCCGCCGTCGCCACGCCGTGACGACCGCGCTGTGGGAGATCCGCAGGACGCGCATGGAGGACATCGTGCCGGGCAAACCCCTCATCCAGGACAAAACGGACAGCCGTTCACCCGACCGGCGCGGGTGAAACCGCCCGATCGAGTCGTTCTCTGGCCCTGCGCCAGTCGCCGGCCTCCGCGCGGGTCCGGCCCTCGGCGCCGACCCGCTGCCGATAGCCCTCGTCGTCGGCCAGCGCGGCCAGCGCGTCGGCCAGTGCGCCCGCATCGCCGGGAGGGACCGGCACCCCGGCACCGCCCATCGCCTCGGGGATGCCGCCGACCGCCGAGGCCACCACGGGCACCCCGCTGGCCATCCCCTCCAGCACGGTGAGCGCGAACGGCTCCGCCCACCGGGACGGCACGACCAGCACGTCGGCCGCGCGGAACACCTCGGCCACCTCGGCCCGGGGGGTGAACGGCAGCAGCCGGACCCGGCCGCCCAGCACCGCGGCCCGGCGGGAGACCTCCCGCTCGTAGGCGCCGGGTTCGGCCCCCGCGTCGAAGTTCGCACTGCCGACGACCGTCAGCTCCACGTCCTCGCGGCCGAGCCGGGTGACCGCGTCGACCAGCACGTCGGCCCCCTTGTCCGGGATCATCCGGCCGACGAACAGCACCCGCAGCCGTGCACCGCGAGCCGGGTCCGCGCGGGGACGGAACCGCCGGGTGTCCACCCCGTTCGGCACCACGCGCAGCCGGTCGTGCAGTCCGGTGGGCAGGTGCTCGGCGGTCTGCTCGGCCAGGGCGGCGCTGACGCAGACGATCGCCGCGGCCCGGTCCAGCACCCGGCCGGCCTCGGACCGGGTGTAGCTGCGCAGCAGCAGGTTGTGCGCGTAGAGCACCGGGGTGTGCCGCGGGTCGACCAGCGGCACGGCCTGCGGGGCGTTGTGCAGCAGCACCACCGCGTCGTCCAGGCGGTCCTGGGTGCTCAGGGCGGCTCGCAGCCCCCGCCGGACCCCCGGCCGGGGGAGTCCGAGCCGTCCCGCGGCGGCGTCCAGGTACCGGTCCGTGCGCCCGGCGGCCGGCAGGTCGTACTCCAGCGGGACGGCGCTCGGATAGCGGTCCGGGTAGGTGCCCCGGGCGACGGCCACCCGGGGGCGCTCGGCGGCGGGCAGGTCGAGCGCGGCGCACAGTCCGTCGACCACGGTCGGGATCGCGGAGCCGGTGCGCGGGGAGAAGTGGTCGCCGGGGGTGAGCAGGTGCAGCTCGGGCCGGCGGGGCGTCGTCACGTGGCCGCCCGCTGGTGCCGGGGCCGGAGGCCCAGCGCGGCCCAGACGTCCGCCGCGGGGCCCCGCCAGCGCGGGACGGTCCAGGCCGTCGGCACGGTGGCCAGCGACCGCAGCCGCTCACCCGGCGGCAGGTCGGAGCTCGCGACGCCGCGCAGCAGTTCCACGCTCACCTTGGTGTGCGGGAAGGCGAATCGTACCGATGCCCGGGGTGCGTGCCAGGCCACCTGCGCCTGGCCCTGCGCGGAGAACTGCTCCGCGTGCCGCCGCTGCCAGAACAGCTGCTCCGGCACCAGGGCGAAGGGCCCACGGCAGGCGAGCTCGGCCAGCAGCACCATGTCGTTGCCGACCACCGGCCGGATGCCCCGGGTGCTGCGCAGCACCTCGGTCCGGTGCAGTCCGTAGAAGATGTGCGCCGCCTGTGCGGTGAGGAAGTGCCGCATCCGCTGGTGCGGGGTGGGCTCGTCGCAAGCCAGGTCGGCGTCGTTCAGGTCCTCGGTGATCCGGCCCTCGGCGTCGATGATCCGGGTCCGGGGGTAGACCAGCACGGTCGACGGGTCGGAGGCGGCGAACACCTCCAGGCAGCGCCGGACGAACTCCGGTCGTCGGATGTCGTCGGCGGCGGCCCAGGTGAAGTACGGGGTGCTCGCCAGCTCGACCAGGTGGTTGAAGTTCCACGCCCCGCCCCGGTTGACCCCCTGGCGGTGGTAGCGGATCCGGGGGTCCTCGGCGGCGGCCGCCCGGCAGATCGCCTCGGTCCCGTCGGTGGAGGCGTTGTCCGAGATGACGATCTCGATGTCCGGCTCGTCCTGCTCACGCACGGAGGCCAGAGCGGCGGGCAGGTACTTCTCCCCGTTGTAGACGGGGATGCCCACGGTGGCACGGGGGCTCATCGGCGGGTCCTTCCTCGGGTGCGGCGGGTGCGGTCGGTGCGGCGGCGGTGCGGGCGGCGATGCTGCGGTGACTTCGGTACATCGGCGTCGAGGTCGGTCGCCCTGGTACCGACG